>NZ_NHOU01000001.1 GCF_002179555.1 Salinicola salarius
ATGCCATCCGCAGCCACCTGAATAGTTACTTTCTTTTTTGACCATCGATATATCGATACCGAGTGCCGAGAGGTCGTGGATGGCTCCGAACTTGCTGACCGACACCAACAGCCCCCTGAATGCCGATCAGGCCAGACGCGTGCAGCAGGCGCTGGCGGATCTGGATGCCGCCCAGCGCCAGTGGTTGAGCGGATATCTGGCCGGCCTCAACGCCCAGTCCGCAGGGGCGCCCCAGGCCGGCAATGCGCAGACGGCGCCAACGCCTTCCGCAGCGCTGACCGTGCTCTACGGCAGCCAGACCGGCAATGCCGAAGGAGTGGCCGAACTGGCCGCCGAGCGTGCCCGCGCCCAGGGATTCGACGTCACGCTGGCGAGCATGGCGGACGCCGGCAAGAAGACCTTGAAGGCGGTCGAGCGGCTGCTGGTCGTCGTCAGTACCCAGGGCGACGGCGACCCGCCCGATCCGGCGCTCGAATTCCACGAGCTGATGATGGGCCGCAAGGCGCCGAAACTGGCGGGGCTGCGTTTCGCCGTGCTGGGGCTGGGTGATGCCAGTTATGAACACTTCTGTCACACGGCGAAGGAGTTTGACGCCCGGCTTGCCGAACTCGGGGGCGAGGCGATCCTCGAGCGGACCGATTGCGACGTGGACTACGAAGAGAAGGCCGAGGCCTGGATCGACCAGGTGCTCGAGTCGCTGGCCGGCGATCTCGCCACGCCGCCCCCGGCCCAGGCCGCTGACGCCGGCATGTCGCAGAGTGCCCAGCCGCGCTATTCCAAGAAGCATCCGTTCATGGCCGAGGTGCTGACCAGCCAGCCGCTCAACGGCCGCGGCTCGGACAAGCAGACGCTGCATCTCGAGCTGTCGCTGGAAGACTCCGGGCTCGAATACCTGCCGGGCGATGCCGTCGGTGTGGTGCCGCAGAACGATCCCGCCCACGTCGACGAGCTGATCGAGATGCTCAAGCTCGATGCCGAATCGCCGCTGGAGGAAGGGCGTGTGCTGCGCGACGCGCTGCTGACGGACTTCGAGGTGACCACGCTCACGCGGCCGTTCCTGCAGCAGTGGGCCGAATGGTCGCAGGCGCCGGAACTGCGCCGGTTGCTGAGTGAAGAGGCCCGCGACGAGTTGCGCGACTGGCTGCAGGGGCGCCATATCATCGACGTGATCGAACAGTTCCCGGTGGATGGCATCGATGCCGCCCAGTTCTCGGCAGCGCTGCGCAAGTTGCCGCCACGCCTCTACTCCATCGCCTCGAGCCAGGCCGCGGCTCCGGACGAAGTGCATCTCACCGTTGCCGTGGTGCGCTACGCCACCCACGGGCGATCCCGCAACGGCGTGACCACGAATTACCTGGCGGACCAAATCGAGCCCGGCGACCGTGTGCCGATCTACATCGACCGCAACAAGCAGTTCAAGCTGCCCGACGATGACGACGCGCCGCTGATCATGATCGGCCCCGGCACCGGCGTCGCCCCGTTTCGCGCCTTCCTGCAGGAGCGGGAGGAGCGTGGCGCCAGCGGCGATAACTGGCTGTTCTTCGGCGACCGTCATTTCCGCAGCGATTTCCTGTATCAGGCGGAGTGGCTCAAATGGCGCCAGCATGGGCTGCTCACGCGGCTCGACGTCGCCTTTTCCCGCGATCAGCCCGAGAAAGTCTACGTTCAGGACCGGCTGCGCGAGCAGGCGGAAACGCTCTACGCCTGGCTGGAAGCGGGCGCGTATGTCTACGTCTGCGGCGATGCCGAATTCATGGCGCCGGACGTGCATCAGGCACTGCGCGATGTCATCCGCGAGCAGGGCGGGCATGGCGAAGCCGGCGCCGATGATTATTTGCGTCAGATGCAGCAGGAGAAGCGTTATCAGCGCGACATCTATTAGAAAACTGTCTGCACTCGCCCATACGTCGTTAAAAATCGGCCCTCGATGCTCATTGACAACCACGTTAACTCCGCATGAGTGCCGATTTTTGCCTAGTCTGGCCTTCGTTCGATCAGTTTTCTGGCGATTGCGGTACGACGACCAAATAGATACGACATCTAGCTCCAGTAGAGGAGGCCGACATGGACATCATCGCCAAACTGCGTGACGTACACTGGGATGAGCTGCATCCCAACGAGCGGCTCAAGGTGGAAAGCGATTACCTGCGGGGCACGCTCGAGGAAGGGCTGGCGGATCGCGCCACTGGCGCCGTTGCCGAGGACGATACCCAGCTGACCAAGTTTCACGGCTTCTACCAGCAGGACGACCGCGACCTGCGCGACGAGCGCCGGCATCAGAAGCTCGAACCGCTCTACAGCTTCATGGTGCGGTTGCGCCTGCCCGGCGGGTTGGTCACGCCCGAGCAGTGGCGGACTCTCGATGACGTCGCTTCACGCTACGCCAACGGCACGCTGCGGATCACGACCCGCCAGACGTTCCAGTATCACGGCGTGCTCAAGGAGAACCTGCGCCCACACTTGCAGACGATCCATCAGGCCATGGTGGACACCATCGCCGCCTGTGGCGACGTCAATCGCAACGTGATCTGCACCGCCAACCCGTATCGCTCGGCGGTGCATCGCCGGGTCTACGAGCTGAGTCACGAGATCAGCACTCGCCTGCTGCCTCGCACCCGGGCCTATCACGAGATCTTTCTGGGTGAGGAGCGCGTGGCCGGCGGCGCCGAGGAGCGCACGGATGCGGCGGCAGAGAGTGAATCGCCGACGCTCGATCCCAAGGAGCCGCTCTACACCCGCCATTACCTGCCGCGCAAGTTCAAGGTGGCGCTGGCGATCCCGCCGGAGAACGACGTCGATCTGTTCGCCCACGACGTTGGTTTCATCGCCGACGTGGTCGACGGAGAGCTTCACGGCTTTACCGTCTGTATCGGCGGCGGCATGGGCATGACCCATGGCGAGCCGACGACCTTCCCGCGTCTTTCCGATCCCATCGGCTACTGCACGCCGGAAGCGGTGCCCGCCGTGGCCGAGGCGATCATGCTGGTGCAGCGCGACAACGGCAATCGCCGCGACCGCAAGCAGGCACGCTTGAAATATACCGTCGAAGAGATGGGACTCGAGGCGTTCAAGGCCGAGGTGGAACAGCACCTGGGCGAGGCACTGGCACCGGCGCGCGATTATCACTTCGACGATAACGGCGATCGGCTGGGCTGGGTGCAGGGCGACGACGGCCGCTGGCACTATGGCCTGTTCGTCCAGAACGGACGCATCGCCGACTTCCCGGATGGGCCGCAGCTACGCACCGGTCTGCGGGAGATCGCCGAGCAGCATGACGGCGATCTGGTGCTCACCACCAATCAGAACGTGATCATCACCCAGGTCGACGAGTCCCGCCGCGAAGCCATCGACGCGCTGCTGGATCGCCATCGGCTGGTCGCGGAAACCTCACCACTACGGCGCAACGCCATGGCCTGCGTGGCATTCCCGACCTGCGGGCTGGCGATGGCGGAAAGCGAGCGTTACCTGCCCTCGCTGATCGACAAGCTCGAAGCCGTGATGCGCGAAGCGGGGCTGGCCGACGATGCGATCATCGTCCGCATGACCGGTTGCCCCAACGGCTGCGCGCGGCCGTATCTCGCCGAGATCGGCTTCGTTGGCAAGGCGCCGGGGCATTACAACCTCTACCTCGGCGGCGGCTTCAGTGGCCAACGGCTGAACAAGCTCTATCGCGAGAACATCAATGAAGCGACCATCCTCGAGGCACTGACGCCGCTGATCCAGCGCTACGCCGCCGAGCGCGAGGAGGGCGAGCCCTTCGGCGACTTCGTGATTCGCACGGGAGTCATTGCAGAGACCAAGGCCGGACGCGAGTTTCACGAGGTCTGAGCGCTCCCGAGCGGGGAGTGGGTAATATGGCTACGTGTGGCTACGCCCGCTCCGGTACCGGACGCTTGGCCGGGCCGCCGTAGGGCCATAGCCAGCCCTTGGGCATCGGGCCCTTGTTGCGGCCGCCCTGGCACTGCTGCTCCCAGGCGTGGGCGAGAATGCCGACCGAGCGCGAGAGACAGAACAGGCCGCGTGCCAGCGGGGCGGGGAAGCCCAGTTCGGCGTAGATCACGGCGGTTGCGCCGTCGATGTTGAGCGGGATCGGCTTGCCCTTCATGGCGATCAGCTGACGCTCGACCTCGCGGGCGATGGCGACGAAGCCGCCTTCGACCTCGCCGCGTCCGGCGGCTTCTTCCACCAGTTGCAGCAGTCGCGGTCCGCGAGGATCGACGGGATGGAAGCGATGGCCGAAGCCGGGGATGATCTTCGTCCGGCTTCGTTGCCATTCGGCGATGCCTTCCTGAACGGCGGTCGCCAGATCCGCTCCGCCGGCCTGGTGCTCCTGAATCGACCGATACAGTTCGACGGCCTGTTCGCCAGCGCCGCCGTGAACGTCATCGAGCACGTTGACGGCGGAGGCCATGGCGTTGTTGAGACTGCTGCCGCAGGTTACCGCCATCCGCGCGATGGCGATGCTCGGTGCCTGGGGGCCGTGGTCGACGGCACTCATCAGCGCCGCTTCCAGTAGGTTGGATTGCGGCCGGGTGGGCAGCTCGCCGCAGGTCATCAGCCACACCATGTCGGCGAAGCCGACGTTGCCGACCAGCTCCTCGATGGGATAGCCGCGATAACGGATCTCGCCGGGGCGCATGTCGATGATGTCGGTCTTCCACCACTGCTGGGCCTGGTATTCGGGCGTGTGAGTATCGGTCATGGGATATCTCCGGTTTTATTCGTCGTTGGCGGCGTGCGCCGGTAGCAAGGTGGCGTTGTCCTGACCCAGGCGCGGCGGGGGGGAGGCGACGCGGGGTGCCTGTCCATCGAAGCGATAGCCGCCGCTGACCACTTCCAGCGGCCGGCCGATAGGGGAGTTGTCGAAACGCTCGATCAGACCACGATCACGAACCTGCGGGTGTGCCAGCGCTTCGGCGACGCTATAGACAGGGCCGGCGGGAATGCCGGCGTCGACCAGCCTTGGCCACCAGTATTCGGTCGTTTCCTGTTTCAGCACCGCTTCGATGCAGTCGCTCAGCGCCTTGCGATTGTCCAGGCGCGCCTGGCGCTGGGCGAAGCGGGCATCGGTCAGCCATTCCGGATGCTCGAGCAGATGGCAGATCGCCTCGAACTGCTCCTGCTTGTTGGCGGCGATGTTGATCAGGCCATCGGCGGTCGTGAAGGTGCCGGACGGGCTGGCGGTGACGTTGTCGTTGCCCAGCGGCTGCGGCGGCTTGCCGGCGACGAGCAGGTTGGATACCGCCCAGCCCATGGTGGCGAGCACGGATTCGAGCATCGAGATGTCGACGAAATGCGCCTTGCGCGGCCGTTCGGCCAGAGCCGCGTTGATCGCCATCGCCGCGGTCAGCCCGCCGACGGTGTCGGCCAGTGGATAGCCGACCCGATAGGGCGCGTTTTCCGGTGCGCCGGTAATGCTCATCACACCCGCCATGCCCTGGATGATCTGGTCGTAGGCCGGATAGTTCGCCAGCGGGCCGTCCTGGCCGAAGCCGGAAATCGCGCAGTAGACCAGCTCGGGATTGGCCTGGCGCAACGTCTCGAAGCCGAGCCCGAGACGCTGCATGACGCCGGGGCGGAAGTTCTCCACCACGACATCGGCGGTCGCCACCAGTTCGAGAAAGGCGTCGCGATCGTCCGGCTGCTTGAGATCCAGCGCCACCGAGCGCTTGCCGGCATTCTGGGCGAGAAAGGATACCCCCATCAGGTCCTGGTTGAGAGCGGGATCCGCGCCGAGCTGGCGAGCCAGATCGCCACCCTGGGGACGCTCGACCTTGATTACCTCGGCGCCGAGATGGGCGAGCTGGTGGCAGCAGAATGGCCCGGCCAGCACGTTGGTCAGATCGAGTACCCGGTAACCGGTCAATGGCGATGACATTATTCCTCCTGGTGAAACCGATTCTTTTAGAGAGAATATTGTTCGCCGGGGTGAGTTGCAATACCGTTTTGCCTGTCGCAACATTCGCCATTAGTTCAAGCTGCATCAGTCATCCAGACTAGCCAGTCATCCAAACTACGATCACCAGAAACAAAGGAGCGTCATATGGCCCAGCGGCGTGTCGAAGCCGTCGAGCGAGCGCTGACCCTACTCGAGGCGTTCTCCCAGGAGCGGCGCGAGTTTTCGTTGACCGAACTGGCCAATGCGACCGGGTATTACAAGAGCACCATCCTGCGGCTGATGGCCTCGCTGGAACACTTCGGGTATGTCACCCGTGACGAGCGAGGCATTTATCGCGTCGGCCCGGCGGTATCGCGCTTAGCGCCGCTGGCGGGCGAAGGGCCGCAGCTCGAGAACCTGGTGCGGCCGATCCTAGAGTCCCTGCGCGATGCCAGCGAGGAGACCGCCTCCTTCTACGTGCGCGACGGTGACCACCGGATCTGCCGCCTGCGCGAGAATGGGCGGCTGGAAGTGCGCCATCACCTGGAGGAGGGCGTCAGGCTTCCTCTGGGTCGCGGCGCGGCTGGCCGGGTGCTCAATTACGAGACGCCTCGAGGCCAGGTGGCGGTATCGAGCGGAGAGCGACAGGCTGGTCTGTCGGCGGCGGCCATCGGCATCTACAACGGCGAGGGCGAGTTGATGGGGGCGCTGGCGCTGTCCGGGCCCAGCGAGAGATTCAACCAGGCGGTCAGGGATCGCCATGTGCCTCTGCTGGCGCAGTACGCGCCGCGTCTCGAGCGGCAGTGGCCACGCTCGCTGCGCACCGCCTGAGATCATCGAGCCCAGTCGCCAAAACAGAACGAACGTCAAAACGGAGCGAACGTCAAAACGGAACGAACGCGCCGGGCGGCTCTTGGGCGAGTCGTCCGGCGCGGTTGGCTTTCTTGGCGGCCAACAAGCCTACTGGATCAGACCCACTTCCTTGGAAATGTCCTCGATATCGTCGATCTGCTGCTCCACGTATGCCTTGAATTCTGCTCCGCTGCGATCGAACGGGATCAGCCCGTTCTGCTGCATGACGTCCTTCCACTCCTGGCTTTCGTAAACCTGGTGCAGGGCGTCTTCCCACCAGACCACGTCCTCATCGGAAAGCTTCGGCGGCAGGTAGAAACCACGCCAGTTGATCCCTTCGACATCCACGCCCTGCTCCTTGGCGGTGGGGAAGTCGCTGAGCGCGCCGGGTAGGCGTCCCTCGGCGAGAACGGCGAGGACTCGCAGGTCACCGGATTCGACGAAGCCCAGCGTCTCGGAGGCGTCGCCGGAGAAGGCGTCGATATGGCCGCCGACGACCTGGGTCATCGCCTCGCCACCGCCGTCGAACGGCAGATACTTTATCTTGTTCAGTGGCTTGATGCCGTCGGCCCGCGCCATCATCAGCACCTTGAGATGGTCCCAGCCACCGCTGGCACTGCCACCGGCGAAGCTCACGCTATTGGGGCTTTCCTCCATCGCGTCGAGGAGTTCCTCGAGGCTCTGATAGGGCGAGTCCTTGCTCACCGCGATCACGCCGTAATCCGCACCGACCGTACCCGCCCAGTTGACCATGTCGGCGTTCAGGCCGGGAAACTGGTGCTGGGCCAGGCGAGTGGTGGTCGACGTCGACGCCGAGACGATGACGTCATTCTGACCGGCCCGCTTGGTGACGACGTGGGAGAACGCGACGCCACCGCTGGCGCCCGGCATGTTGGTGGTCTGGACGCTGCCGTCGATGGCACCGATGTCGCTCAATACCTTGCCCACGCTGCGGCAGGTGAAATCCCAGCCGCCGCCGGGGTTGGCGGGGGCAATGCAGTCGATCTTTCCCCTCGGGCCGGCCGCTTGTACCGACAGGGACAGTGTTGCCAACGTGAGCGCGACACAGAGGGCGGATGGTTTCAAGGACAGCAATGTCATGGCGTCTCCGTTATTCTCTTTTGTAGAACCTGTTTCGATGGTGGAAATTAAAACCGTCCGCGCGTCGGGGTCAATCGCCAGACGCTGAATTGCGACTAAAGGATATTGACAGAGATTACGAAGTTCTCCCTG
This sequence comes from Salinicola salarius, assembly GCF_002179555.1. Classification (GTDB taxonomy): domain Bacteria; phylum Pseudomonadota; class Gammaproteobacteria; order Pseudomonadales; family Halomonadaceae; genus Salinicola; species Salinicola salarius_A. The sequence goes on from NZ_NHOU01000001.1 coordinate 7,964, forward strand.
GTAGAACTTCCAGGTGGTGCGGCAGGGTTGGCAAGACATGAGGGCAAGACAGGAATCGCAAGACAGGGAGCAAGATTCGGTTGGCTATCGCCCTGACTATCCCCGCCTGCCCGGCACTTTTCGGGAATGACCGGTTTCCACCCCGGGGAGGAGGCGTCAAACTACCCGAACGCGTCGTTTCCGGTATCTCGGGCCGGTGCCGCTCGACAGTGCTGGCGAGATGCCGGCCCATCCTTCTTTGGCTAGACGGTCTTTTATGTCGTTACGCAAATCTACCCGCATCAACAAGTACATCAGCGAAAGCGGGATGTGTTCTCGCCGCGAAGCCGATCGCTTCGTGGAGCAGGGCAACGTGTGGATCAACGGCCGCCGGGCCACCACGGGCGATCAGGTGGTGGCGGGGGATCGGGTCAAGGTCAACGGCCAGGAGATCGAGCCTCAGGAAGAGGAAGACCTGATCCTGATCGCGCTCAACAAGCCGGTGGGGATCGTCAGCACGACCGAATCCAGCGAGAAGGACAACATCGTCGAGTTCGTGAAACACGGCGCGCGTATCTTCCCTATCGGCCGGCTCGACAAGGATTCGCAGGGGCTGATCTTCCTGACCAACAACGGCGATCTGGTCAACAAGATTCTGCGCGCCAACAACCAGCACGAGAAAGAGTACCGGGTGACGGTCGACAAGCCGATCACCGACGAATTCGTCGAGGGTATGCAGAACGGCGTGCCGATCCTTGGCCAGATGACCAAGCGCTGCCAGGTGCGAAGAGAATCGACGTTCGTGTTCACCATCACACTGGTGCAGGGGCTCAATCGCCAGATACGGCGCATGTGCGAATACTTCGGCTACGAAGTCACCCAACTGATTCGTACCCGGATCATGAACGTTTCGCTCAAGGGCCTGGCGCTGGGCGACTGGCGGGATCTGACGCCGAAAGAGATCGATACCATCGTCGCTATGACGGCGCAGTCCGACGGCGCGCCGGAGAAGCCGGCCGCCAAGCCCCGCTCGCGTTCGAACGCCGGCAAGGCACGGGCGCCATCCGCCGGCAAAAGCCAGCCGTCGACCCGGTCCGGAGCCAAGACCAAGGCGGGCAAGTCGACGCCCAAGCCGGCTTCGAACGGCAGGAAGGCAGCCGGCGGGAAGGCGTCTTCCGGCCCGAAGACCGGCCCGAAAAACAGTACCGGCGGGAAGCCTCGATCCAAGGCGCGGGCGGCCAACGGCGGCAAGCCCGACGCCAGGGGAAAGGCGGGCGCCAAGCCTGCGGGCAAGGGCCGTGGCGGCAAGCCCGCGAGCCGGGGAAAGGGCGGCCCGCCCAGGAAGCGCTAGCGTTGATCAGGGTTGAGCGCCTGCCTTGGGGCGCCCGAATGCGAGCCCGCCCTTGTCACGATAATGACATCGATCCTCGCCATTCTGCGTTGCTGATTCATCACTCATTCGAGGGCAAGCGTAGTGAAACAGTGGCAATCGATAGTGGCGGGCGGGATTCTGATGCTGGGCACGAGTTCAGCGGCTCAGGCGGCGAGTGGGCTGGGAGACGTTCCACAGCCCGAGGGCGCGCCCGAGACGTTCCTGATGGTCAACGAGATCCCGGCCGGTAGCGCGATCAAGTATGAGCTGGACGACCAGGGTCGTGTATTCGCGGACCGCTTCCTTTCCATGCCGATGGCCTATCCCACCAATTACGGGTCGATTCCGAGTTCTCTGGGCGGCGATGGAGATCCGCTGGATGTGCTCGCGTACACCCGCACACCCATCTTCCCCGGCACGATCATGGAAGTGCGTCCGATCGGTATGCTGCGCATGGTTGATGGTGGCGAGCAGGATGACAAGATCATCGCGGTACCGACACACGACGTTGACCCGACCTGGGACGAGATCGAAACCGTCGACGACCTGCCGGCCATGGAACGTGAGCGCCTGCAGAGCTTTTTCCGCGTCTACAAGCAGCTGCCGGATGGTGGCAAGACGATCGAACTCGATGGCTTTGCACCGATCGACGAAGCGGAAGCGGTACTGTCACGGGCGCTCGACAAATATCGTCAGGAGCGCTGACGCCCTCATCGTCTCTTCGTTCATTGCCCGCCTCGGCGTATCGTCCCACGGCGTCGAAGCGGGCGGTGCCAAGACTAGGTATCAGCCGATCGCCTTCACGCCGGCCTTGGCTACCTGCACGTCCTGATCCGGCTTGACGCCGGAGACGCCGACGCTGCCGATCACGTGACCGTCGTGGATGACTGGCACGCCGCCGGAGAGCAGTGCGGTCATCGGCGCGGTCACGAAGGCGATGCGGCCATTGTTGATCATCTCCTCGAAGACCTGGGTCTCCTTGCGGCCGATCGCTGCGTTGCGCGCCTTCTCGGTGGCGACGCCGGCGCTGAACGGTGCGGCGCCGTCCATCCGGCGCAGGCCGAGCAGATGACCGCCATCGTCGGCGACGGCAATGGTGACCGCCCAGCCCTGAGCTTCGGCTTCGGTCTGCGCGGCATCCAGAATGGCGTTGACGTCGTTGAGTTCGAGTGCGGCTTTGGTCTGCATGGTCGGGTTCCTGTCGGGAAGATGATGGCTGTGTTTTGTGGCTAAGGGTGTTTCAAACCGCTGCGCTGGCCTGCCGTGGCGGGATGGCGCTCTGGTCGGTTTCCGCGGTTGCCAGAAGCTCGTCCACCAGTTCGATCCAGTGGCGTACCGGCGTGCGGCCGGCACCGTTGAGGTGGCTCTGACAGCCGATATTGGCAGTGACGATGGTATCCGGCGACTGGGCTTCCAGCGAATCCATCTTGTTGTCGCGCAGGCGCTTGGCCAGCGTCGGTTGGGTGATGGAGTAGGTGCCGGCGGAGCCGCAGCAGAGGTGCGCATCCTGAACCGGGGCGAGCGAAAATCCCAGCCGCGTGAGCACGCTTTCGACGGCGCCCCCCAGCTTCTGCGCATGCTGCAGCGTGCAGGGGCAGTGAAACGCCAGCCGCGCCGATGGATGGTTCGCGCCCAGCGCTTCCAGATCCTCCTCCCGCAGGATCTCGACCAGATCCCTGGCGAGCTCGCTGACGCGCTTGGCCTTGACGGCGTACTCGGGATCGTCGGCCAGCATCTCGCCATACTCCTTGACGAAGGCGCCACAGCCGCTGGCGGTCTGGACGATCGCTTCCACGCCGGCTTCCCCGCTCTCGCCTCCGTTTTCGATCAGCGGCCACCAGGCATCGATGTTGGCGCGCATGCGCTCGCGGCCGGCTTGCTGGGCATTGAGATGAAAATCGATGGCGCCGCAGCAGCCTGCTTCCCGGGCCGACCTGATACCAATCCCCAGCCGGTCTAGCACCCGCGCGGCGGCATCGTTGGTGTTGGGCGCCAGGCCGGGCTGCACGCAGCCTTCCAGAATCAGCATCTGGCGCGTGTGTCGGGCGGGGTCCGGGCGGCGCTGGCGATGCGGCACGCGCGCGGGGATCTTGTCGCGCAGGTCGTGCGGGGCCAGCGGGCGGAACGTCTGGCCCAGGGCCAGCAGCGCCTTGAAGCGTCCGGGCTCGACCAGGGCCGTGCGCAACCCCAGGCGCATGGCGCGCTCGCTGGGGCGGCGCCCGACCCGGCGGTCGACTTCGGCGCGGCCGATATCCAGCAGCTTGTGATATTCGACGCCGGAAGGGCAGGTCGTTTCGCAACTGCGGCAGCTCAGGCAGCGGTCGAGGTGCAGCTGGGTCTCCTGGGTGATCTGCTCGTCGCCATCGTCGCTCTCCAGCAATTCCTTCATCAGGTAGATGCGCCCGCGAGGGCCATCGCGCTCGTCGCCCAGTAGCTGATAGGTCGGGCAGGTGGCGTTGCAGAAGCCGCAATGCACGCAGGTGCGCAGAATGCGGTCGGCCTCGAGAATATGCGGCTTGGTGCGGGCGGCTTCGGAAAAATGGGTCTGCATGATGACTCCTTGCCACGTTGGCGCATGAACGGCCCGATCCTGGCGTGGAACGGACTCGCCAGTTGGCGTAAAACGGCCTACCAGTCGGCGTAGAGCCGGCCGGGATTGAAGATCCCCTGCGGGTCGAGCCGCTGCTTGAGCTGGCGGTGATACTTGGCCAGCACCGGCGGCAACGGGGTGAAAGGCGAATTCTCGTCGTCGACCGGCGTGATGCGCGTGGCATGGCCGCCGGCCGCGATGGCTGCCTCGCGGATGGCGATGTCGTGGTGCCCCTCCGCGCCGCTTCCCGTCGGGCTTTGCAGCCAGCGTTGGGCACCGCCCCAGTCGATGAGCCAGTCGCCGTCGAGTGCCGGCGTGCGGGCGAGCGCCGGCAACGACAGACGCCATAGCGTCCTGTCGGCCGCGTTGGCGAAAGCGCCGTCGAAGAAGGGCAGGCGCAGCTCTCGCAGCTGCGACCAGAACAGGGGCTCGTCCAATTCGCCGCCGAGGCGTTGGCGCGTGGCCGACACCGAGCCTTCGCCGCCTTCGAGGCGTATGTGCAGCGCCTCGCCATCGTGGGCGGCGCCAGTGATCGGCAGCGGCTCGCGCCCCCACGCTGCCAGCCGGTCGAGCGCGTCGGGCAGTGGCAGTTCGAGTCGCAGGCAGGCGCTTGCCTGAGGCAGTGGGAGGACCTTGAACGAGACCTCGGTCAGCACGCCGAGCGTGCCCTGGGCGCCGACCATCAAGCGGGAAAGGTCGTAGCCGGCGACGTTCTTCATCACCTCGCCGCCGAAGCGCAGCAGCTTGCCCTCGGAAGTGATGACGCGCACGCCAAGCACGAAATCGCGTACCGCGCCCACCCACGGGCGCCGGGGGCCGGAAAGCCCGGCGGCAACCATGCCGCCGACGGTGGCATCGTCGCCGAAGTAGGGCGGTTCGAAGGCGAGGCGCTGGCCGTTGTCGGCGAGCGCCCGTTCGAGATCGCGCAGCCGGGTGCCGGCGCGCGCGGTGGCGACCAGCTCCACCGGATCGTAGTGGACGATACCGTGATGGCCGGTGGTGGAAAGCGATTGGGTAGTATCGACACGGCGGCCGTAGAACGCCTTGGTGTCGCCGCCGACGATACGCAGCGTGGCCCGCTCGGCGTGGGCCCGTGTGACCTGTTCGCAGAGCGCTTCGCTGTCGTCGCTGCCGGTGGCCGGTGCGACGGGGGCATCGGGCCCGGCTTCGCCCGGCGCGGTATAGGCCGGCTGCTGGTCCTGCAGGTGGGTCATAAATGTCTCCTCGCCCTTGATCGTTAGAACCGGGGCAGCTCTGGGTGCGGCAGCTCACCGTGGTGGACATGCATGGCGCCGAACTCCGCGCATCGCGCCAGCGTCGGGATGTTCTTGCCGGGGTTGAGTAGCCGGCGCTCGTCGAAGGCGGACTTCACCGCGTGGAACAGGGTGATCTCGTCGGCGGCGAACTGGGTACACATCTGGTTGAGCTTCTCGCGGCCGACGCCGTGCTCGCCGGTGATGCTGCCGCCCGCTTCGACGCACAGCTCGAGGATCTTGCCGCCGAGCGCCTCCGTGGCCTCGAGTTCGCCCGGCTGATTGGCGTCGAACAGGATCAGCGGATGCAGGTTGCCATCGCCGGCGTGAAAGACGTTGGCCACCCGCAGCCCATAATGCGCGGAAAGGTCGTTGATGCCCTTGAGCACGCGTGGCAGTTCACGCCGCGGGATGGTGCCGTCGATGCAGTAGTAGTCCGGCGACATGCGGCCCACGGCGGGGAAGGCGGCCTTGCGTCCGGCCCAGAACAGCTGGCGCTCGGCGTCGTCGCGGGCGAGCTGGATCTGCGTGGCGCCGGCCGCTTCCAGCAGATCGCGAACCCGTTCGCAGTCGGCCTGCACGTCGGCTTCGACACCATCGAGCTCGCACAGCAGGATCGCCTGGGCCTCGACCGGGTAGCCGGCGTGAATGAAATCTTCGGCGGCACGAATCGCCAGGTTGTCCATCATCTCGAGGCCGCCGGGAATGCAGCCGGCAGCGATGATGTCGCCCACCGCCTTGCCGGCCAGCTCGACGTCGTCGAAGCAGGCCATCAGTACCTTGGCGACTTCCGGCTTCGGCAGCAGTCGCACCGTGACTTCGGTGATCACGCCCAGCATGCCCTCCGAGCCCATGAACAGCGCCAGCAGGTCGTAGCCCGGCGTGTCCAGCGACTCGCCACCCAGCGTCATGCGCTCGCCCTCGATGGTGACGATATCCACGCTCAGCACGTTGTGGACGGTGAGACCGTATTTCAGGCAGTGGACGCCGCCGGCGTTCTCGGCCACGTTGCCGCCGATCGAGCAGGCGATCTGCGACGACGGGTCTGGCGCGTAGTAAAGACCATAAGGGGCTGCCGCCTCGCTGATCGCCAGATTACGGACGCCGGGCTGGACGCGGGCGATGCGTGCGTCGGCATCGACGCTCAGGATCTTGTTGAAGCGCGACATCACCAGCAGCACGCCTTTTTCCAGCGGCAGCGCGCCGCCGGAGAGGCCGGTGCCGGCGCCACGCGTCACCACGGGCACGGCATGCTCGTAGCAGACCCGCATCAGCGCCTCGACCTCGGCCAGCGTCGCGGGCATGGCGACCAGCATCGGCAGCACGCGATAGGCTGACAGCCCGTCGCATTCGAACGGTCGCAGGTCCTCTTCGCGATCGAGCAGGGTCAACTGGGGGGCGACCGCCAGGATCGCCGCCATCAGCGCCGACTTGTCGACATCGGCGATCTCGCCGTCGATGCGCTCGTCGTAAAGCAGTTCCATGGCATCTCCTCGGCGCCGGCCGGTCAGGTACGGTTCAGGAATCGATTTGTGGAAGCGCTTTCCACGATTACCGATGGGTCATTCTGTGGAAGGTCGTCGGCGTCGGCTATTAGCCAAAAGCCCAACGAGTTGGCAAATGGTCAGACCAAAGTGGTGCGGTAACGCGACGCCCGGCCATGGCCGGGCGTCGCGATCGTTCTGTCGTCTGTTTCGTCATCCGCCCATGAGCGGGTCGGTGAAGCCGAAGACGTAGAACGCCAGCAGGCCGATGATGCCGGCGAACAGGCAGTAGTAGAGCGTCGGCAGGATCGTCTTGCGCAGCGTCGTGCCTTCCCGGCCGAGCAGGCCGACGGTAGCCGAGGCCGCCACCACGTTGTGGATCGCGATCATGTTGCCTGCGGCAGCGCCCACGGCCTGCAGCGCAACCATCATCGCGGTGGAGACGCCCAGCACTTCGGCCACGTTGAACTGGAAGGCCGACAGCATCAGGTTGGAGACGGTGTTGGAGCCGGCGATGAAGGCGCCGAGCGCACCGACCGCCGGGGCGAACAGCGGGTAGATCTGGCCCACGCCGTCGGCGACCAGTTGCGCCATGGCGACTGGCATCGAGACCAGATCGGACTCGTTGACGCCGGAGTTGATGAGGATTCGCACCATCGGGATCGTGAACAGCAGCACGAAGCCAGCACCGAAGATGGTCTTGGAGGACTCTACGAAGGCAGCCTTCACCTGCGGGGCGCGCATACGATGCAGGAAGATCGTGCAGATCACCGCGATCAGGATGATGCCGCCGGGTAGATAGAGCCATTCGACGCTACCGGAGACACCCGCCTCGCCGAGAATGTTGCTCCAGCCGGTGCTGATCGATGACAGCGCCGCCTTGACCGAAGGCACGGTGCGCGAGATTACCAGCAGGATGGCGACGATGACGTAGGGCATCCAGCCACGCAGGGTGGACATCGGCGCGCGGCCGGCCACGTCGTCGACCTTGATTTCGATCTTGCCCAGCCACTCTTCCGGCCATTTCGAACGTTCCGGGAAATCCCAGGTGTCCTTGGGCAGCAGGAAGCCCTTGCGCGCCGCCGGCACCACGATCGCCAGCCCGATCAGGCCGCCCAGCAGCGACGGGAATTCCGGCCCCAGGAAGACGCCGACCAGCATCGAGGGCACCACGAAGCTGACACCGACGAACAGCGCGAACGGCGTGATCGACAGTCCTTCGCTCCAGGAGCGGTTCTCGCCGAAGAAGCGCACCATCACGATGACCAGGATCAGCGGCATGAACACGCCGATGATGCCGTGGGTGATGACGACTTCGGAGGTGATCAGGCGGAAGTAGGTTTCCCAGGTCGAGCCGTTGGCGGTGAGCTGATCGGTGATCGCCGACTGGTTCACGCCGCCGGTGACACCGACCACGATCGGCGTGCCCACGGCGCCGAACGAGACCGGCGTCGACTGCAGCATCATCCCGACCACCACGGCGGCCAGCGCCGGGAAGCCCAGCGCCACCATCAGCGGCGCGGCCACGGCGGCGGGGGTGCCGAAGCCCGAGGCACCTTCGATGAAGCAGCCGAACAGCCAGGCGACGATCAGTGCCTGGACGCGGCGGTCCGGGCTGATGCCGGAGAAGCCGTTGCGGATCGCCATGATGCCGCCCGAGTGCTTCAGCGTGTTGAGCAGCAGGATGGCACCGAAGATGATCCACAGCAGCGAGACGGTCATGATCAACCCCTGCAGCGTGGAAGCCAGCACGCGGGTGCCGGTCATGTCCCAGGCCAGCAGTGCGATCAGTACCGCGACGACGAATACGATCGGCATCGCCGTGCGCGCCGCCATGCGGAAGCCGATCAGCAGAACCCCCGCCAGCACCAGTGGCAGGAAGGCAAGCAACGAAAGAAGCGTTTGATCCATATCGAAAGCCCCTGAGTCATTATTATCAGCGTCGGTTGTCGCCAGGGTGGCCGTCGCTGGGTGGCGATGGCGCCTGTCTATCGCCTGTCCAACGGGATATCGGCCTCCTCCGATACCCGGCCCGCGGCGATTGAATCGGAAGATAACCATAGAACGTGTCACTGCCAATCGTGGTTAATTGGTATTACCATTGCAGGCAGAGGATCGAAACTGTATTTCAAGTTGCTGAATGCAAAGGGCTTATCCAGTCGTTGGCAGGATGAAATCGGCGGACGGGCGGCGTTGCGCTGCGACTAATGGACATCGCCGCCTGCCCGGAGGCGAGCGGCGATAGTGGTGTGGAAGGAGGAGAAAACGAAGGGGGCGCGCATTCATCGGGTTTGACGGCTTATCTTCCCTTGGACATGCTGCTCGGACCTGGGCAGTGACAACCGAATCTGACGAGGAGTGTGACATGGGCCGCAAGATGTTCGATCTGTGCGGGCGCGACGAGCGTCTGCGATTCTCTCCCTACTGCTGGCGGGTCAAGTTTGCGCTGGCGCATAAAGGGCTCGATTGCGAATTCGTCCCGTGGAAGTTCACCGACAAGGAGGCGCTCGCCTTCTCCGACCAATCGAAAGTGCCAGTGCTGGTGGACGGCGACGAGACGGTGGTCGATAGCTACGAGATCTTCCGCTATCTCGATCGCGTCTATCCGGACAAGCCGCTGCTGGGGGACGGCGTGGCCGAGGCGCGGGCGCGCTTCTTCAAGTTCTACGCCGAGCGTTCGTTGGCGCCGGGCATCATGCGCACCATCCTGATGGACGTGTTCAACGCCGTGCATCCCGATGACCGCGAGTATTTCCGCACGACCCGCGAAAAGGCGTTCGGCCGCACCCTCGAGGAGATGCATTCGCCGAGCCAGGGGCTGTCGATGCTCGACAAGGCACTGGAGCCGATGCGCGGGCGGCTGGAAGAGTCGCCGTTCCTGGAAGGCGACGAGGCCGGAGCTTCCGATTACCTGGTCGTGGGCGCATTCATGTGGGCGCGGGTCACCTCCGCTGCCGATCTGATTTCCAACGCCGACCCGGTCTACGCCTGGTTCCAGCGCATGCTGGACCTGCATGGCGGTGTCGGTCGCGAGGCGACGCGGATCGTCGATATCGAAGGGGCGTTCGCCGACTGAGCGCCGCTTTTGTCGAGTGCCGGGCGATGTCGAGCGAGACGTCGCCCGGCGCAAGGCCTATCCTGACAGCATCCGGCTTACCGCCGGTCGTCACGACAGGAGCCTGTGATGATCGATCTCTACTACTGGACGACCCCCAACGGTCACAAGATCACGCTTTTTCTCGAGGAAGCGGGGCTCGACTACCGGATTCATCCGGTCAATATCGGCAAGGGCGAGCAGTTCACGCCCGAGTTTCTCGAGATCGCCCCCAACAACCGCATCCCCGCGATCGTCGATCGCGCCCCGGCCGACGGCGGCCAGCCGCTGTCGCTGTTCGAGTCCGGTGCGATTCTCGAATATCTCGCCGACAAGAGCGGCAAGTTTCTGCCCAAGAGCGGGCGCCAGCGCTATCGCGTACTGCAGTGGCTCTATTGGCAGATGGGCGGGCTGGGGCCGATGGCGGGTCAGAACCATCATTTCCGCAACTACGCGCCGAAGAAAATCGATTACGCCATCGAGCGCTATATCAACGAGACCTCGCGGCTCTATCGCGTGCTCGACAAGCAGCTCGATGACAACGACTTCGTCGCCGGCGACGACTACTCCATCGCCGACATGGCGATCTGGCCGTGGATCAAGCCCTACGAGAAGCAGGGCCAGGATCTGGAGGATTATCCTAGCCTGCAGCGCTGGTTCGAGCGGGTCGGCGCGCGCGAAGCGGTCATTCGCGCCTACGAGAAGGCCGAGGAGATCAACCCGCAGAACAACGTGGAAATGACCGACGAGGCGCGCAAGCACCTGTTCGGGCAGCAGTAGCGCCAGGGCCGTAACGCCAGGTTTGGCAACGTTTACGTCTATGTCTACGTCTACGACAACGCCGGCTTCGGCCGGGGTTGTCGTTTTGCGTTCTAGGCGGCGAAAAACTCCCGAACCTGACGGAAGGCGGTGGAAAAGTAGAGTTCGTAGGTGTCCTTCTCGACGAAGCCGATATGCGGTGTCGCCAGTACGCGAGGGTGCGTCTGGTAAGCGCTGGCACCCTCGGGCTCGTTCTCGAACACGTCCAGCGCCGCCGCGCCGGGACGGCCGGCATCCAGCGCGTCGAGCAGGGCGCCGGGGCGGATCAGCTCGGCACGGCTGGTGTTGACCAGCAGGGCATCGGCGCGCATCGCCGCCAGATCCTCCGGGGTGATCATGCCGCGGGTGTCGCGGTTGAGCTTGAGATGCAGGCTGACCACGTCGCAGCGGGCGAGAAAGGCGTGACGATCGGGTTCGAACGCCACGCCCAGCTCGAAGGCGCGACCGGCGCTGCCCTCTCTTCCGTGGGCGATGACGTTCATGCCGAAGGCCTGGGCGTAGCCGGCGACCCGGCTGCCGATCTTGCCCAGTCCCCAGATCCCCAGCGTGCGCCCGTGAACGGCATGGCCCAGCGACTCCGCTTCCAGGCGCTCGTTGGTGCGCTGCCAGTCGCACTCGGCCTGTCGGGCGAGATAGCCGCCCAGACGCCGACAGCCCGCCATGATCAGCAGCCAGGTGAGCTCCGCCGGCGCGATCGGCGAGCCGCCGCCATCACGAACGGCGATGCCCAGTTCCTTGCAGGCCTCGACATCGATGGCCGAGGAGAGTCGCCCGGTCTGGACCACCAGCTTGAGGTTAGGCAACTGCTCAAGCAGTTCGCGGGTCAACGAGGTGCGTTCGCGGATCAGGATGATGGCGTCGCTGTCCAACAGGCGGGCGGGCAGTGCCTGGTCGTCGAGATGTCGATGTTCGATGTCCAGGCGCACGTCGCTGCCGTCGAGTTCGTGGGCGGCGTCGAGAAAGGCACAGCATCCCTGATAGTCGTCCAAGACCGTAACCGTTATCGACATGACAGCTCCCTCGAAATGATGGCGTTGTCGCATTGTTGGCACTTTCGCCATCGGCTGTCGAGTCGCTTTCACCGTCTTCGGTTGCCGGTCTCCGGTTCAACTCTCTTCCCGTTCCAGGAACTTGCGTACCCGCTCGGTACTGGGGTTGGTGAAGAAGGTCTCCGGATCGGCCTTTTCGATGATCAACCCCTTCTCCAGAAACACCACCTGATCGGAGACGGCGCGGGCGAAGGCCATCTCGTGGGTGACGATGACCATGGTGTAGCCCTCGGCGGAGAGATCCTTGATCACCGACAGCACCTCGCCGACGAGCTCCGGGTCCAGCGCCGATGTCGGCTCGTCGAACAGCATCACCTGCGGTTGCATGGCCAGCGCCCGGGCGATCGCCACGCGCTGCTTCTGGCCGCCGGAGAGCGTATTGGGGTAGGCATCGGCCTTGGGCGACATGCCCACCTTCTCCAGCAGCTCCCGCGCGTGGGCTTCGGCCTCGGCCTTCGATTTGCCGAGCACGTGGATCGGCGCTTCGGTGACGTTGTGCAGCACGTTGAGATGCGGCCACAGGTTGAAGCTCTGGAACACCATGCCGGTGCGAGCGCGTACCCTGGCCAGCTCGCGCACCGGCATCGGCCGACCGGCATCGTTGACGCCGATGCGCTGGCCGCCGATATGGATGCTGCCGCGGTCGGGCTGCTCCAGCCAGTTGATGCAACGCAGCAGTGTCGACTTGCCGGAGCCGGACGAGCCCAGGATCGTCACCACGTCGCCCTCGCGCACCTCCAGATCCACGTCGCGCAGGACCTCGACGCCATCGAAGCTTTTCGAGAGATGGCGGATCGACACCGCGATCTGCTCGGGGGCGGTCATCCGGGAGGCGGAGATTTCAGGCATGGCTTTCTCGGCCCCGGCTTTCTCGGAATCGGTCTTATCGGTGGTGGTCGTCTCGGACACGGCTTTCTCGGACGTGTTTTTCTCAAACATGGTCGAATCCCCGTTTGGCGCTGAAGCGGCCACATTGCTTGATGATGATTTCCATGACCACGCTGACCGCCCAATAGAAGCCGATGACCACGATGAAGGCCTCGGTGGGAATGAAATAGGTGCCCGACAGGCTGTTGGCGGCGGCGGTCAGCTCGCGCACGGTGATGATCACCAGGAAGGCGGTGTCCTTGAGTGCATAGATCAACTGATTGCCCAGCAGCGGCCGGGTCTGCATCACGATCTGGGGCAGAATCAGGCGGAAGAACATCTTGCCCTTGGTGAAGCCGTGGGCCTTGGCGGCTTCGACCTGACCGGGCGGAAAGGTCAGTCGCGCGCCGCGGAATATCTCGGCGAAGTAGCAGCCGTGGTAGACCGCCAGTGCCCCGACGCCGGACCACCAGGCATCGAGACGAATATCGAACGCCGGCAGGCCGTAGTAGAGCAGATAGGCCAGGATCAGAAACGGCAGCATCCGCATGCCGTCGATGAACACCCGCAGCGGCACGGTCAGGCGGGGTCGGCTGCCCTCCAGCAGATAGAGCATCCCGCAGCCGATCACGAACGCGGCGCTGACCGACAGGCCGAAGATCTCCATCGTGCTCAGGAATCCGCTCCAGAACTGATCGCGGGCGCTCCACAGAATTTCCCAGTTACTCATGACGCTTCCTCACCGTCCTTTTCTCACGTGGCCAGCCGGTTGGCGCGGCGTTCGGCCAGCCGCTGCAGCCAGACCAGACAACCGATCGCTGCCATGTAGAGCGCGCAGGCGACGAGGATCGGTGGCAGGGGTTCGTAGGTCACCGCGGAGATGCGGTTGGTGACGCGGGTCAGGTCGACGATGCCGATCACCGCGATCGCCGGGCTGCCCTTGATCAGAAACGACATCTCGTTGATCAGGCCGGGGAGGCTCGTGATCATCATCTGCGGCAGCATGATGCGCCGGAAGGTGACCCACGGCGTCATGCCGGCGGCCATGGCCGCTTCGCGCTGTTCGCGGGAGAAGTTGCGGAAGGCGCTGCGCCAGATCTCGGCGTTGAACGCCGTGGTGTTGAGCGTCAGCGCCAGAATGCCGGCAACGTTGCGGTCGAGGTTGAGTCCGAAGGTCGGGGCGCTGAGGAAGATGAACAGCGCCAGGGTGACCAGCGGCGTGGCGCGGGCGAGGCTGATGTAGAGGACCAGGATCTGGTCGACGACAGGAATGCGGGCAATGCGGATCAGGGCCAGGATCAGGCCGGCCGTCACCCCCAGGGCGATCGATACGCCGGAGATCCAGACGGTCGTCCAGGCGCCTTCCAGCAGCATTTGCCAGGCACTGGCGTTCATGGGCGGCTCCCGAAAGCCTGAGAATGGGAATGGCGCCGCGTGGAGTCCGCGGCGCCGCTACCGATGTGGCGCGTCATGCGATGTGACGGGTCAGGCAGCCGGGATCAGTCGTCCAGGCCGGCCAGTTCGTGGAACTGATCGACGCTGGTCAGCGGCTCGGTGGGCAGGTCGGGGAAGCTCTCGCCGAACCATTTTTCCTGCAGTTCGGCCAGGCGTCCGGTCTCGCGCATGTGATCGAGGAAGCCGTTCATGTACTCGAGCAGTTCCGGGCTGTTCTTCGGAATCGGCCAGGAGACGTAGCCGGCACCGGAAACCGCCGGGCCCTTGGCGAAGACGTCCGGCTTGGAGGCGACCAGGGTGTTGACCGGCACGGCGGAATCGATGACGAAGTCGAGACGGCCATTGGCCAGATCGGCGAAGGCTTCGGGGTAGGATTCGTACTGCACCACCTCGCCCAGCTCGCCGTCGTTGTCCTCGAGCATCTTCTTCAGTTCCGGCAACCGCGACAGCAGCACGCTGCCTGCCTGTACGCCGAGCGTCTTGCCGCTCAGATCGGCAACGCTCTCGATACTGTCGTCGCCGACACGCTTGATCGCAAAGTGCTGGGCGGAGGCGTAGGGCGCGGTGTAGTTGAACACCCGCAGGCGCTCATCGGAGACCGACGCGCCGGTCAGCGCCATGTCGTACTGGCCGGTAGAGACGGCGGCCAGCAGGCCGGTCCAGGGCAGGATGTCCTGGCGGACCTCGAAGTCGGCGTAGTTGCGCAACTCCTCGAGCATGTCGGTGTTGAAGCCCTTGGCGTTGCCGTCCTCTATGAAGTTGAACGGCGCGTAGTTGTCCTCCGTCGCCACGCTCAGGTAGCCGCGGCTTTCGATCTCGGGCAGGTCGGCGGCGAAGGCCGTCAGCGACAGGGTCGACAACGACAGCGCCACCAGCGTACCGGCCATGGCCTTGGCAGCGAGGCTGGGCAGGTGGAAGGCGTTCGGTTTACGGGTCGGGAAGCGCATCATGGAATACACCCTCTCGTTGTTGTTGGCGATGGTGATTGCGTACCGTGACCCCACCCTAAAGAATCCCGAAGCGGTTGCTATAGAGCCAGTTGCCGGACATTGGCTGGCCAGATCGCCGTTGCCGCCGGCCAGTCAGTCGAGCGCCTTCAGCGCCGCAATCAGCGCATCGAAGGGCTCGCCGACGAAGCCGATACCCACCAACTGGCCGGTGCTCGGACGCGGCGCGGTGGGCGTCCATTCGGCCCGCCCGCCGCTCCATTGGAAGACGTAGTGTCGCCCGTCGGCGCGGAGGATGCCTTTGGCCCGCGCCAGCCCCTCGGCGTGGCGGGTCAGCAGGGTTTCCAGCGAGCGTCGCGTGACCGAAGGAGGGAGATCGATGGCAAAGCGCTGCCAGTCCGGGTCGCGTTCATCCGTGCGGCGGACTGTCACCGGTTGCGCTGTCGTGGGTTGCGGGCGCGCGCCGGGGCGGGAAGCGCCGCCGGTAACGGTCGCCACAGGGTTGAGCGCCTGGATCCGGGCCATCAGGCGATCCCGTGCGTCGCTGTCGAGGGCGTCGCCGCGGTTGAGCGAGAGCGTATCGGCGCTGGCGATCTGCTCTTCCACCAGCGAGGCGACGCGGCCGTCGTCCAGCCGCTGCGCGAGACTCGCCAGGTCGACCAGGGTGACGATGCGCTCCAGGCGGAAGCGTCGCGCCACGCGAATCATGTCGGCAATCCGTCGCGGGCGGGCCACGCCGCTGGTCTCGATGATCAACGCGGCAGGCGGCTCCGGCCAGCGGCCGATACGTGAGAGCTGAGTGCCCAGCTCGTCGCTCAGCGAGCAGCAGAGGCAACCGCTGCTGAGCTTGAGCAGGCGCTCTCCGGCGTAGTCGATCAGCTCCGCATCGACATTGATGGTGCCGAAGTCGTTGACCAGTACCAGGGTGCCGGGCGTCACGCCGTCCCGCAGGTGCGCGTTGAGCCAGGTGGTCTTGCCGGCGCCGAGGTAGCCGGCCACCACGATCACCGGGATCGGGCCGGCGTCCGGCTCAGACATTGTCGAACACCCGGCCACCGACGACCGTCGCGGCGACGCCGATCGATGCCAGCCGCTCCAGCGGCACCTCGCGCGGGTCTTCGTCGAGCACCGCCATGTCGGCGAACTTGCCCACCTCCAGGCTGCCGACGCGATCGTCCAGCTTGAGGGTGTAGGCCGCGTCCAGCGTGATCAGGCGCAGCGCCCGCTCCACGCTCAGCGCCTCGTTGGACCCCAGCACCTCGCCGCTGGCGGTCTGGCGGGCGACGGCACACCACGCGGTGAACAGCGGTGCCAGCGGCGTGACCGGGGCATCGCAGTGCGCCGCGATCGGTATGCCCAGGCGATCCGCCGAGGCCAGCGGTTCGAGACGCTGGCAGCGTTCGAATCCCAGCGTGCGGGTGCGATGAATGTCGCCCCAGTAGTAGAGGTGGTTGGCGAACATGTTGAGGCACACTCCGAGCCGCGCCGCGCGTTTCAGTTGGGCGTGGCTGATGATCTGGCAATGCTGCAGGGTGTGGCGATGATCGGCCCGCGGCCACAGCTCCAGCGCCGATTCGATGGCGTCCAGCATCAGCTCGACGGCCTCGTCGCCGTTGGTGTGGATATGCAACTGCAGCCCGGCCTGGTGATAACGGTGAACGATCTCGGTCAGACGTTCCGGCTCGGCGTTCCACATGCCGTTGGGCGAGCCGTCGTGATAGCCCGGCCACATGAGACGTGCGGTGTAGCCCTGGATCGAGCCGTCGGTCATCAGCTTGACCAGTCCGAAGTGCAGCTTGTCGCTGCCCAGTTCGCGGCAATTCAACAACCGCTCGATGCCGGCTTCCGGCGTATAGGTCAGCGCGCTCATTGCCGGCGCCAGGCGCATGGGTACGTCAGGCTTTCCGCAGGTGCGTCGCATGCTTTCGACGCCGGTCTCGCTCAGCGGGTTGTAGAGATCGGTCAACGTGGTCACGCCGTGGCGCTGGCCGATGCGCGCGTAGCGTTCCAGCGTCGCTTCCTCGCTGCCGCGATCGAAGAGATCGAGGTCGAGGGTGTCGAAGATCGCGAACATCGCCGCCATTTCGCGCAGTTCGCCGTTGGGACGGCCGTCGTCGAAGGTCATCACGCCTTCGATGTCGGCCTGCGATTCGAGCCCGGAGGCGCGCAACATGGCGCTGTTGACGGTCATCATGTGCAGGTTGGCATGGATGACCACGATCGGACGCTCGGCGTCGACGGCATCGAGATCGTCGCGGTCGAGTCGGCGCTGGGGGAAGTAGATCGGATCGAAGCCCCAGGCGATCAGCGGCGTGTCTGCCGGCAGCCTGGCCACCTGCTCGCCGAGATGGCGCTGCAGCGAGGCGATCTCGGTCAGTCCCGGCCAGGTATGACCGTCGGGGTCCTGGCGCGGGAAGAAGCCGGCGTAGGGATATTCCCACAGCACGCCTTCCAGCGCGTGGCTGTGACCCTCGACGAAGCCGGGCAGAATGACCTTGTCGGCGAAACGCTCGTCGAGTTCGAAGTCTCCCAGATCCGACAGCGTTTCCAGCGAGCCGACGCCGAGAATCCGGCCGTCGCGCACCGCGATGTGGGTGGCCTCAGGCTGTGAGGGGTTCATGGTCAGAATGCGCCGTGCGGCGAAGATGCGATGGTTCATGAGGGATTGGGCTCCTGAATCGAGGCGGTCCGGTTGCCCCGGCCACGCTGCCATTTCAGCAGCAGCGGGATGCAGACCAGCATCAGTACCACGTAGCCGCCGAAGATCGCCAGGTAGCTCCCGGTGCCGAGGGAGGGCGCGATCGGGGCGACGAAGAACAGCGTCGGAATGTTGACCACGATGATCGCGATGTTGAAGAACGCCAGCTCCTTGGGAACGGAGGTGCTGAAGTCGGCATCCAGCATGCGCAACAGCAGCAGCCCCGTGCCGGTGGAGCCGCAGCAGCAGCCGAAGGCGGTGACGGCACGTTCCGGCCCGAGCCGGCCGCTGAGCTTGCCGATCGCCATCGCGCCGAGAAAGGTGACCAGCGTCACGGCGACCGCGATGAGCAGGATCGGCACCAGCAGCGCCGACAGCACGGCAATCTGGATGCTCATCAGGGTGGCCACGACCATGAAGTCGACGGACCCGCTGGTGATGCGCTTGAGCGTGTCGTCATCGACCTTGTCGGCCCAGCCGAACCGGTCGATCGCCATTCGCATCAGCACGCAGACCGTCAGCCCGTGGATGAAGAACAGGTTGTAGCTGAAGAACACCGACAGCACCTGATTGCCGGCCACCAGCGGTTGCATCGCGCTCAGCCATACGTAGGTGATGACATAGGCCACGCCCAGCAGGCCCAGATGCCAGGCCAGCGAGTCGACGGTGCCGGAATGCGAGACCTGTCTGCCGGCCGAAGGCTGTGTCTCGACGGTGTGGAAGCCGCGAACGAAGTCGTCGTCCAGCGTCGAATTGCGGTTGGTGTTGAGCCCTCGCTTGAGGAAATGGCGCGCGGCCGGCACGCCGACGACGAAGGCGGCCACGAAGCCCAGCGAGGCGAAGATGACGCCGACCTGCGCGGCGTTGGCGATGCCGTAATCGTTCTCCCAGATCGTGCCGTAGGTCAGCGCCTGGCCCGGCCCCTGGGTGAATCCGTGGGTGACGATGGCGCCGAGCAGCGGGCTGAGGTCGCTGCCGGTGATCAGGTCGTAGCCCGCCATCAGACCGTAGCCGATCACGGCCTGGGCGCCGAGGCTGGCGGTCCAGATCAGCGTCAGCCACAGCCCGCCGCCGACGATGCCCTGGCGCTGCTCTCCGGCGGCCGGTTTGGGGCTGCCGGTCAGACACAGCGACATGAAGCTCAGGGTGAAGAAGTGGAAGGCGAGTGCGGTGAAGTCGGAAGGGCCATAGCCGGGAATCAGTCCCGAGGAGAGCCCGACGAAGCCGATGATGCCGGCGACGATACTGCCGGGAATCAGGCTGGCCCGTAGCCAGGGAAGGCGGCTGCGCAGCAGGCTGCCGACAACCAGCAGGGCGGCGATCAGCGCGAAGGCGATGACGCCATGGAAGGTGCTGCCCATGTTGTAGTCCTCGTGATTGACGTTGTTATGGTCGGGGCGAGTCGCGCCGGCGCCGTGCGACGGGGGCATGCCCTGGCGCCGGGTCGTGCGAAACCGTCGGGTCATACTAAAGTTGGGAATGGACGGCGCTACAGGACAGATGCCCGTCGTGCTCGAGACAGTTTCCGAATCCGGCCGGTCGGTCACCGATGCTCTTGTCGATTGGGTCGTGCGGGTCGTGCGGGCCGGCGCCGCGGTCGCGCCCAGGTGGCGAGGGTACGACGGCCGGCGCGAGCGTCAAGCGCCAGGGGAACTGGCGCAAATCTTGCAGCGTACAGAGTTCAGCCATGAGGCGGGAACTCGGCATGCTCGATCACTATTTTCATCTCGACTTCGATGCCCGGCGCGGTTTGCAGGAACAGCTGCGCGAGGCGCTGCTGGATGCCATTCATACCGGGACGATTCCGACCGAGGAGGCGTTGCCCTCGTGTCGCAAGCTGTCTCTGCAACTGGGCATCTCGCGCAATACGGTAGCGCTGGTCTACGAAGGGTTGGTGGAAGACGGTTATCTGGTCAGCCGACCGCGCAGCGGCTACTACCTGCACGATGCCTACCATGAACCCGATGCACTGGAAACGGGCCGCGGCATGCGCGACGAGGTGGTGGATGCACCATCCTGGGGCAGTCGATTCACCCATCGGCCGAGCCATCTGCAGGGTGTCCTGCGCCCCAGCAACTGGATGAACTACGAATTTCCCTTCGTCTACGGTCAACTGGATACCCGGCTGTTTCCTCTGGAGCAGTGGCGCGAGACGTCGCGCCGGCTGCTGGGCGGACGGCGCGAGCGCCATTGGCTGAGCGACCGCTACGACCAGGACGATCCGATGCTGGTCGAACAGCTGCGTACCCGGGTGCTGCCCAAGCGCGGCATTCATGCCCGTAGCGACGAAATCCTGATTACCCTCGGCTCGCAGAATGCCCTGTTTCTGATCGCCCAGCTGCTGTTCGACGCGCGGACACGAGTGGCGATGGAAAACCCTGGCTACCGGGAAGCGGCCAACGTCTTCCTGCGCCAGGGCGCCCGGCTGAGCTACCAGTCTATCGATGGCGAGGGCATGTGCCTGGACGCGGCGGCGGCGAAGAGCGACTACCTCTACGTGACGCCCAGCCACCAGGGGCCGACCGGGGTGACCATGAGCCGCCGTCGGCGCGAGGCGCTGATCGAGCAGATCCAGCGCCGCGATCAGATCGTGCTGGAAGACGACTACGATGCCGAGGTCAATTTCGATCGCCATGCCCAGCCGGCACTGAAGGCGAGCCGGGCCGGCTCCCGCGTGATCTACATGAGCAGTCTGTCGAAGCCGCTGTCGCCGGGGCTGCGACTGGGCTACGTGGTGGCCGATGCCGAACTGATCGAGGAGCTGCGGGCGTTGCGCCGGCTGATGTACCGCCACCCGCCTTCCGGCCTGCAGCAGCAGTTGGCGCAGTTTCTCTCCCAGGGCCATTACGATCGCTATCTGCGGCTCTTCGCCGACGAGATGCGCCATCGCTGGGAGATCATGGATGCCGCCATCGGCCGGGATCTGCCCGACTGCCGCCGGGTTGGTGGAGATCATGCCAGCGTGTTCTGGCTGGAAGCGCCTAAATCGGTGGATACCCAGCGACTGGCCTGGCAGGCCGCGCAGCATGGCGTGCTGATCGAGCCCGGCTTCCAGCACTTCTTCGATCAGGCACCGCCGCGCAACTACATGCGGCTGGGATTCGGTGCCATCGACGCCGAGCGCATCGCGCCGGGGATCGCCCGGCTGGCCCGCGCGTTCGGCTAGGTTTCTACGCCAACCCCTTGTACGCGTCCAGACGACAGCGACCGGCCAGAGCCGGTCGCTCATCCTGCCTTGCGAAGCTGCTCAGCCAGCCGAAAACTCGCCCAGCACCTGGTCGAGGATGCCTAGACCCTCGGCGACTTCCGCTTCGCTGACAATGCACGGCGGCACGACGTGAATGCGGTTCTCGACCACGAACGGCAGCAGGCCCTTGGCGATCAGCGCGTTCTTGATCGCGCCCATCCGGTCCGCCGGCAGCGGCGCCCGGGTCTGGCGATCGCTAACCAGTTCCAGCGCGTGGAAGACGCCGAGACCGCGGGTTTCACCGACGATGGCATGATCCCGTGCCAGCTGCTGCAGCCCCGCAGCCAGCGGGCCATTGCCGACGCGCTCGGCGTTTTCCACTACGCCTTCCTCGGCCATCGCATCCAGCGTGGCGACGATGGCGGCCATGGCCAGCGGATGACCGGAATAGGTCAGGCCGCCAAAGAACATGTGATCATCGAAATGGCGGCTGATCTCGTCGGAGATGATCACGCCCCCGGCCGGCACGTAGCCGGAATTGACGCCCTTGGCGAATACGATCAGGTCCGGCCTGGCGTCGAAGTGCTCGAGGGCGAACCAGCGCCCGGTGCGGCCGAAGCCGGCCATGACTTCGTCGAAGATCAGCAGGATGCCGTACTGGTCGGCCAGCCGGCGGACACCCTCCATGTAGCCCTTAGGGGGAATCAGCACGCCGGCGGTACCGGGAATCGACTCCAGCAGAATCGCGGCGATGGCGTTCGGCCCTTCGCATTCGATCACGCGCTTCAGGTGCTGCAGCGCACGCTGGCACTCTTCTTCCTCGTTGCCGGCCCAGAAATCGCTGCGGTAGAGAAAGGGGTTGAAGAAGTGGGCGTGGCCGCGGGCGAACTCGTTGGGCACGCGTCGCGGATCGCCGGTGGCGACGATGGCCGAGCCGGTATTGCCGTGATAGGAGCGGTAGGCCGACAGGATCTTGTCGCGGCCGGTCACGCTGCGCGCCATGCGCATGGCGTTTTCGTTGGCATCGGCGCCGGCGTTGGTGAAGAACACCTTGCCGAAGCCGGAGGGCGCCCGTTCGAGAATCCGCTTGGCCGCCTCGCCGCGTGCCAGGTTGGCATGGGCTGGCGCGATGGTGGTCAGCTGCTCCGCCTGTGCCTGGATGGCGGCGATCACCTTGGGATGCTGGTGGCCGATGTTGGTGTTGACCAGCTGACTGCTGAAGTCCAGATACTCCTTGCCAGCGTAGTCCCAAAGCCGGCATCCCTTGCCACCGGCGATCACCATCGGCGACAGGTTGCCCTGCGACGACCAGGAGTGGAATACATGCTGGCGGTCGAGCTGGTGGACATACGCGTTGGAAACAACGTCGTTGATGAGGGTATCGGTCATGGCAGGGTTCCTGTTGTTTGGCGTTGCTGACGAGCGTCCACGGTGGCTGGCCGGCATCGATATCGACGTCGACGCTGACGAGATGATGGCTGGCGCATCCGGACGGCAGTTCGAACGATGGCGTTCACTGTCTCGATTCAAGACTAGGGGGCGATGGGCGGATCGCGTAGAGCCAGAATTCGGCGGCGCTCGTGACAGCAGTGGGAGATGTCCCGATACGGAGGCCGAACTGGCCCTACCCGGCGGCCGGGAGGCTGGGTATGGTGCTCGCTCGATGTCGACCGGTCGGTGCCAGAGTTGGAGGCGCCGGATGAGCCGATACGAGTAGATCTGAAAAGGGGAGGGCTGGCCAGCGTGATGTCGTCGATGCCGATGCTGTGGCCGGCCGTGGGACTGGCCTGTTTTGCTGGCGTGGTCCGAGGCTACTGCGGGTTCGGCTTTGCCATGTTGCTCGCGTTGGGGCTGATGCTGTTCCTGCCGCCGGTGGAGGCGGTGCCGCTGGCGCTGCTGCTCGATCTGGTCACCAGTATCGGCCTCTGGCGGCGTGCCGGACGGCTGGCCGACTGGCCCCGCCTTCGGCGGCTACTGTGTGGCATGGTGGTGGCGACCGTCGTCGGCGTGAGCGTGATGGCGACGCTGCCGGCCACGCCGATGCGGATCGCGGTGGCCCTGCTGGCGCTGGCCGGCGCCATGGCGTTGCTGTTGCGGCGTGATCCGCGCTCCGTGAGTGACGAGCTCGAGCCGGACCCGACCGGGCGCGACGCGAAGGGAGGCGGCTGGCCGAGCGTGATGGCCGGCGGCGTTTCCGGGCTGTGCATGACGCTGGCCTCGTCCGGCGGGCCGCCGCTGATGCTCTATCTGCTTCACCGGCGACTAGGGCCGACGACGCTGCGGGCCACGGCGATCGTGTTCTTCGCGGCCAGCAGCATGGCCTCTCTGGTCGGATTGGGGCTGGCGGGCGAACTCGGACGGGAGACGCTGCTCCGCGGAGCCTGGCTGCTGGTGCCTGCCCTGATCGGCAATGCGCTGGGACAGTGGGCTTTCGAACGCTCGAAGCCACGTTCGATGAAAGTCACCGTGGCGCCGCTGCTGATCGCGCTGTCGGTGTGGGTGCTGGCCCGTGAAGCCGGCTATGGTTAGGCCCCGTTCCGCCAACGGGTACACAGCGTCGAGCGCTGACTGTCGCTCGGCCATCGAAGTCTGACGAGGAGAAATACTGTGAGCGATGTCGTTTTCATCACCGGGGCCACTTCCGGGTTCGGCCGTGCGGCTGCCCATCGTTTCGCCGAAGCCGGCTGGTCGCTGGTGCTGTCCGGCCGTCGTGGCGAGCGCCTGGAGGCGCTGAAGGCCGAACTGGCTGACAAGGTGGCAGTTCACACCATCGTGCTCGACGTGCGCGACGATGCGGCCGTGCAGCAGGCCGTCGATACGCTGCCGGAGAGTTTCAAACGCGTGCGCACGCTGGTCAACAACGCTGGCCTGGCGCTGGCGCCGCAGCCGGCACAGAAAGTCGCGCTCAAGGACTGGCACACCATGATCGACACCAACGTGACCGGTCTGGTCAACGTGACCCACGCGCTGCTGCCGACGCTGATCGAAGTCGGTGAGGGTGCCACGATCATCAATGTGGGCTCCATCGCCGGTCAGTGGCCCTATCCGGGCAGCCACGTCTACGGGGCTTCCAAGTCGTTCGTCAAGCAGTTCAGCTACAACCTGCGCTGCGACCTGCTGGGGACCGGCGTGCGGGTGACCGATCTGGCGCCGGGCATTGCCGAAACCGAGTTCACCCTGGTGCGCACCGGCGGCGATCAGACGGCATCCGACAATCTCTATCGTGGTACCACGGCGCTGACCGCCGAGGACATCGCCGAGCAGATGTTCTACATCTCGACATTGCCGCCGCACATCAACTTCAACCGCCTGGAAGTGATGCCCACGCGCCAGGCCTGGTCGGCCTTCGCGATCGATCGCGACGATTGATGGCCGTCCGAGCCCCGCAGCGATAGCGGTGGCGGCATGAAAAGGCTCGAGCCTGTCGACGACAGGCTCGGGCCTTTCCTTTCAAGCGGCTTTTGTCAGCGCTGGTCCCGGTGCCTTGGCGTCAGTCGTGCCGAGACGCCGGGTGCCAACTCAGGCCGTGGGGTTCTGCTCGATCCCCTGAATGTACCAGGGTGCGCCGTCGCGCAGGGAGCGCTTGAGGTGCCAGGTTTCGTTGAATTCGGTCTCTTCGCCGTTTTCGTCGAGCACGCCATGGAACAGGACCGTCGCTTCGGCCTCGTCCTTGATCTCCTGCACGCTGCCCAGTTCGGCGAACAGGCGCACGATCTCGGTGCGGTTGTTGGCCGGCTGCGCCATGCGTTCCGCTTTCAGCAGGTTGTAGAGCTCGGGCGTGACGTACTCCTGGATCTGGCTGAGGTCATTGTTGTCCCAGGCGCGCTGGAGCGTGGTGAAATGCTCCTTGGCACCGGTCAGGAAGCGTTCGCGATCGAACCAGGCTGGTTCGGTGGCGATGCCGCCGGTGTGTGTTCCCGCGGCGTTGCCGCCTATGAACGGCGTCGGCTGGGCGCTGTTGTCTTCCCGCATCGTGTCGTTGGGCTGGCCGCCGTCGCGATGGCCGGCCGTCGCATGCCGCCGACGGCCCGCAATGAGCCGGAAGGCGATGAACGCCACCAGCGCGATCAGCAGCATGTCGAGCATCCGGAAGCCGTCGAAGGCGCCGCCGAAGAACAGCGATGCCAGCAGGCCGCCGGCCAGCATCCCGGCCAGCGGGCCGGCGAAGCGGGAGAGTCCGGCGCTCGGCTGGCGTGGCGGTGCCGAGGCGTTGCTGCGCGTGGTGGTCGGCGTCGGCTGTTGAACCGAGCGCGAGTAGGAACCGAAACTCTTGCCGCCGCCGAGACGGCGCGCCTCGGCGTGGTCGACTGCGGCGCTGAAACCGAGCAGGCCGACCATAATCATGACGAGCAGATGTCGCATGGCTTTCTCCTGAAATCGTTGTCCTGGACGAGTGACGGACCTGCATGGCACCGTTCGGGCGCACTCGTTGCTGCGAGCATTATCGCAGATCGTCATGAATGGAAGCTGAATGCCGGGAGGCCCGGGCTGCTTCTTTAGTCGCGTCTATCGAGTCTGGCCGCCTGGTCTAGTCACGATCCTGCTCGCGACGGCGGAAAACCGGCTTGTCCGGCTTCGACTCTTCCGGCGAGTATCGGTAGCCGGCCACGTCGAATTCGGTCAGAGCTGAAGGCTTCTCGACCCGTTCGCGTATCAGCCAGGCCGCCATCAGCCCCCGGGCCTTCTTGGCATAGAAGCTGATGATCTTGAACTGGCCGTTCTTCTCGTCTCTGAACACCGGGGAGACGACATCGGCCTCGAGCTGCTTGAAATCGATGGCCTTGCTGTACTCGTTGGAGGCGAGGTTGACCAGAGTCGAACTGCCGCTGGCGGCGACCGCCGCGTCCAGATCCCGGGTCAGCCGGTCCTGCCAGTAGGCGTACAGGTCCTTGCCTGCGGCGTTCTCCAGCCGGATGCCCATTTCCAGGCGATAGGGCTGGATCAGATCCAGCGGTCGCAGCATGCCGTAGAGGCCGGACAGAATCCGCAGGTGATCCTGCGCGAAGGCGTTGTCGGCGTCGCTGAAGGTGGCGGCTTCCAGACCGACGTAGACGTCGCCCTGGAAGGCCTGTGCCGCGGGCTTGGCGTTGTCCATCGAGAACGGCGTCTGCCACTCGGCATAGCGCGCCGCGTTGAGTCCGGCCAGCTTGTCGCTAATGCCCATCAGTTCCGACAGCTGCTGGGGTGAGTAGCCGCGCAGGATCTCGATCAGTGCCCGACTCTGATCGAGATAGTCGGGTTGGGTGACGTCCCGTGTCGACGAGGGCGTTTCGAAGTCCAGCGTCTTGGCCGGAGAGATGATGCTGAGCATGGCGCGCTTATCCGTATGGGAAACGTTGCGTTATCGACTGCCGTCGCTGGCGGGCGTCAGGGGCAGGGGTTGGAGATTCTTCGGTGCACCGCTTCGATCGCGTCGAGCACGTCGTCGGAGAGTTCGAGCGAGTCGCTGGCGATGTTGGCATCGAGCTGTTCGAGGGTGGTCGCACCGATGATGTTGCTGGTCACGAACGGTCGTGAGGTCACGTAGGCCAGTGCCATCTGGGCCGGGTCCAGGCCGTGCTCGCGGGCGATGTCGACGTAGGCTCGGGTCGCTTCCTCGGCCAGCTCGGAGGTATAGCGGGAGAAGCGCTCGAACAGGGTCAGGCGGCCCTTGGGCGGCTTCTGGCCGTCGAGATATTTCCCCGAGAGCACGCCGAACGCCAGCGGCGAGTAGGCCAGCAGGCCGACGTCTTCGCGATGGGCGATTTCGGAAAGGCCCACTTCGAAGCTGCGGTTGAGCAGGTTGTAGGGGTTCTGGACGCTGGCGACGCGCGGCAGACCCTGGGTCTCGGCCAGGTGCAGGCAGCGCATGACGCCCCAAGGGGTGTCGTTGGAAAGCCCGATGGCGCGGATCTTGCCGGCATCGACGGCGTCCTTCAGCGCGCCGAGGGTCTCTTCCAGCGGCGTGGCATCGCTGTCGTCGCCCGGCAGGTAGCCCAACTGACCAAAGCAGTTGACGTGGCGATCGGGCCAGTGGAGCTGATAGAGGTCGAGATAGTCGGTCTGCAGGCGCTTCAGGCTCGCGTCCAGAGCCTGATGGATCTGCTCGCGGGTATGCCGCGGCCCGCCGCGCAGGTGCTCCATGCCACGGCCGGCGCCCGCCGCCTTGCTGGCGATGATCAGGTCGTCACGCTTGCCACGCTTTTGCAGCCAGCTGCCGATATAGGCTTCGGTGCGGCCCTGCGTCTCGGGCTTCGGCGGCACCGGATACATCTCGGCGGCGTCGATGAAATTGATGTCGGCGGCAATGGCACGGTCGAGCTGTTCGTGCGCTTCGGCTTCGGTGTTCTGCTCGCCGAACGTCATCGTGCCGAGACACAGGCGAGAAACCTGCATGTCGGTCTTGCCTAAGGGGCGTCGCTGCATGTTGCACTCCAGGTTGAAATGGCCCGATCGAGACAAACCATGGGGACGAAAAACGGGCTGAAAATCGTATGTTACTGGCGCCGTCGTGAGGCGGCAAACCGGGCCTGGAAGCCGGGGGTTGAGTCGCCGCCCGGGCAGGCGTATTCTTGCGGCCTTTCGCCGCCCGGCCCCCCGGCCGAGTGCGCCTGTGAAAGGTCGATTCCGACGCGCCATAGAGCGTTGCCTGACGTTGCGGTAGTAGGTGTTGCGGCAATGTAGTAGGTGTTGCGGCAATAGAGAACAAGAGCGTCCAGATCGACACGGTAGTTCGGACCGTCAATGGGTCCCAGTTTCCAGGGTCACTGTCAGTTATGCCACAGACGTTTTCTTTCTTTACGCGTTTCGAGTTTCATCTGGCGACGCAGCTTAGCCATACGCGCTGGATGACACGCTCGCCGAGCAAGCAGCGCCTGATGTTGCGCTGGTTCAAGCGCTGTGCCGATGCTGGTCATGTGCCGGCTCGCTCGCTCTACGGCCGAGTGCTGATGCACCGCGGGATATCCCCGAGGGACAAGTCGACCGGCGCGCGCTACGTGCTGCAGGCGGCACAGCAGGGCGACCGTCACGCCCAGTACCAGGCCGGCCGCATCTACGAGCTGGGTTGCTCGCAGTATCAGCCCAGCGTTCACCATGCGGTGACCTGGTACGCTCGCGCCGGCGAGAATGGTCATGTTCGGGCCGCGGAGCGCCTGGCCGATGCGTATCGTCGCGGCGAGCTCGGCTTGCCGCACGACCCCGCCCGCGCGGATGAATGGCAGCGCTGGGCGCGCAATCTGGCTGAAGATGGTCCCAACGGCGAGACGCCCGTCGCGCTCGCCACGCACTGAGAGCCCGCAACCGTCGGCGCATCCTGCGTACCCCGCCATCGTCACGGTGTCGGGGTGAAGTTACGCCCCAACGCTGTCATGATGATGCCTCATCGGCGTCGCAAGATGAGACGGCATCATGGAGAGGGAGCCCGCAACGTGTTGCTGCCCACCCTGCTAGACATCGAAGCATCCGGCTTTGGCCGTGGCAGTTATCCCATCGAGATCGGCCTGGCCCGTGCCGATGGCAGCCGCTGTGCATTCCTGATTCAGCCGGTACGGGAGTGGACGCACTGGGATCCCAAGGCGGAACTGCTGCACGGGATATCCCGCGCTCGTCTGATTCGCGAGGGGCATCCTCCCATCGAGATCGCCCGCTGGCTCAACGACGAATTGGCATCGGCGGGGATCGCCTACAGCGACAGCTGGGGCTACGACAACACCTGGTTGTCGCTGCTGTTCGATCAGGCGGGGATGCTGCCGCGATTTCGACTGGAGGCGCTGCGGCGTCTGCTGAGCGAGGCGCAGACCGAATGCTGGGCCGACACCAAGGCGCGACTCGCCGAAGCGCATGAAATCCGCCGGCATCGCGCCGGCGACGATGCCCGCCTGCTGCAGCTGACCTATGCCGAGACGCTAAACGCCAAGTAGCCCCCCGCTCGACTTCCGGATCTAGCCTTCACCGCTGACGCTCAGCAGCAGCTTGCCGATATTGGCGTTGTCGGAAAGATGCTGCATGGCGGTTTCGGCTTCCTGAATCGACCAGGTGCTGGCAATCAGCGGCTTGATCTCGCCACTGCTCAGTTTGGGCCACACATGCGCGTGAAGCGCGTCGAGAATCCCGCCCTTGGCTTTCGCCGAGCGCGAGCGAAGTGTCGAGCCGATCAGGCGTTGACGCTTCATCAGCATGCGGCCCAGATTGACCTGTGCTTCCAGCCCACCCATCAGCCCGATCAGCACCAGACGCCCGTCAGGATTCAGGACCGCGAGATCCTGGGCGATGTAGTCGCCGCCTACCGGATCGAGAATCATGTCGGCGCCGCCCCACTCCTTGACCGCTTCGACGAAGCTGCCATCGTGCCGATTCCAGCCGGCATCGGCGCCAAGCCGGTAACAGGTTTCCAGCTTGTCGGCGCTGCCGGCGGTCACGAAACAGGGGTTGCCGAACACGCGGCAGAGCTGGATCGCCGCCGTGCCCACGCCGCTGGCGGCAGCGTGCAGCAGGACGCGCTGGCCGGTCTGAACCGCCCCTTCCATGTAGAGATTGAGCCAGGCGGTCGCGAAGACTTCCGGCAGCGCGGCGGCTTCACGTAGCCCCAGGCCCTGGGGGATGGGCAGAACCTGCGCTTCGTTGACCACGACCTGCTCGGCATAGCCGCCGCCGGCCAGCAGGGCGCAGACGCGGTCGCCCTTGCGAAAGCGCTCGACACCCCGGCCGACTTCGCTGATCGTGCCGCTGACTTCCAGCCCCGGAATCTCGGATTCGCCCGGCGGCGGTGGATAGTTGCCGCCACGCTGCATCAGGTCGGCGCGGTTCATTCCCGCCCAGGCCACATCGATCCGCACGTCGCTGGCGCCCAGCGGGCCGAGGTCGTCGTGTTCGCGCCAGATCATCCGTTTGTCTTCGATGGCGATGGCATGCATTCCCAATCCTCCTTGACGGATACGTTACCGGTGCTCGAACCGCGTCGTTCAAGCGTCGTGATTTCTCAGTCTGGCATCTTCGGCCAAGGCGATCCAGCAGGGTTTCGATATCGGCCTCGGCGAACAGCGTGCGGCGGGTGGCGACATCGAGAAAGCCGTGTTCGACGGTAGTGTCGAGGAAGGTCAGCAGCGGCGAGTAGAAGTCGGCGACATTGAGCACGCCGATCGGTTTGTCGTGCAGGTCGAGGTAGCGCCAGGTCCAGATCTCGAACAGCTCCTCCAGCGTACCGATACCGCCGGGCAGGGCGATGAAGGCATCGGCATGCGCGGCCATGGCCGCCTTGCGTTCGTGCATGTTGTCGACCCGGATCAGCCGGGTCAGGCCATGGTGCGAGACTTCGCGCTGCACGAGATGTTCTGGCATCACGCCGATCACTTCACCGCCTTCGGCTAGGCAGGCGTTGGCCAGCCGGCCCATCAATCCGTTACGGGCGCCGCCATAGACCAGGCCCCAGCCGCGTCTGGCGATCGCCGCGCCGAGTGCGTCCGTCGCTTCGGCGAAACGGGGATCTTTGCCTTCACGCGAGCCCAGATAAACACAGATTTGCACGCTATCGCTCCTGGAAAACGAATGATGAAAGAGAGAACGGAGAATTCCCTGTGATCACGGAATGCTGGCTGCGACGTCATGCTCTGCGTCGAGCCAGCGGCCGATGGCGTTGTCGCCGCAGAGATGGTGAGCGTACTGCGTATGCAGGCAGCGCACCTGATCCCAGTTGGTGATTCCGCCGACGCCGCGCTCGCGCATCAATTGCGAATAGCCGCGTTTTTCTACCGCTTCACGCTGCTCATCGGTCATGAAATCCCAGCGCTGTCTCACGTAATCGGCGTGGCTCTGGTGATAGCTTGCCAGCCATTCGGAGTCCTGCTGCAGTCGGGCTTCCAGTTCCTTGATCACGCCACTGGCCTCGAGTCGTGACAGCACCACCTTGAGACGCTCGCAAGAGAGCCAGTAGAGCGTCGGGAAGGGCGCGTCGTCGACGATCGGCGCCATGCGCAGGACCAGCGGCCGGCCGTGACTGTCGGTGGCGGCAACCGCTTCGAGACCTCGGGGCGGGCGGCCCAGCTGTTCGGTGATGATCGCCAGTTGGGCGTCAGTCGGTATCTGATTGGTGTGAATCACCATGGGAGGAATCCAGTATGACTTTGTTGGAACGAGCCACGGCGCGATAGAAGGCCTGGCTCAGCTGCATCGGCGTGGGCGAGTAGAGATAGTCGCGCAGCAGGTAGTCGCGGGCGCGTTCGACCAGCACGGCGTGCAGTCGATTGAACGGCGCATCATAGTCGTAGGGATCGGGACCCGGCAAACGCAGATGCGGATAGTCGGCCAGGCGCTCCATGAAGTAGTGCTCCAGCACTCGCTCGATGGCACGATGGCGATCGAGATCGTCAGGATCGATCCACAGGTCGAAGTCTATCGACATGCGAAAGGTCAACCGCGCCGGGCCAGGGCCGCAGTGCGAGCTGCGGTCAGGGCGATCAGGTCGCTCGGCGCCAGCGACAGTTCGAGGCCGCGCCGGCCCCCGCTGACGTGCATCGTCTCCATGGCCGTGGCGCTCTCGTCGATGAAGGTCGGCAGACGTTTCTTCTGACCCAACGGGCTGATGCCGCCGACCAGATAGCCGGTGGTGCGCTCGGCCACCGGGGCCTCCGCCATGCGCGCCTTGCGTGAGCCGGCGGCCTTGGCCAGCGCCTTGAGATCCAGCGTGGCGTCGACGGGCACCAGGGCGACCACCAGGCGCCCGTCGTCGAGCTGGGCGAGCAGTGTCTTGAACACGCTGGCAGGCGGCAACGACAGCGCCTGGGCGGCATCGAGACCATAGGAGTTGTGGGAGGCCGCCTCCGATTCACTACCCAGTTCGTAGCTGGTGACCTCGTGGGCCACACCGCGTGATTCTAGCAGGCGGATCGCGGGCGTCATGGTGCGATTCCCGTTCCGGTCGAGACGGGTTGCGGAAAACCCGAAGGTGTTTCTAAGCTGACCACGCGATGGAGACTCCTTGCCGATGGTGACTGACGATGACATGGCGGGCTGCGAGGTGACCGAGCGTTGCGCGCTGTGCGAACGTGCCGCGCCGTTGACGCGTCATCATCTCATCCCTAGAACGTTGCACCGCAAACCGCGCTATCGCAAGCGCCTTGGGCGCGATCTGATGCAGATGGCCATTCTCTGGGTCTGCCGACCGTGTCATTCCCACCTTCACCGGACATTGAGCGAGCGCGAGCTGGCCGATCATTATGCAAGTCGCGAAGCGCTGCTGTCGCATCCCGATATTCGCGCCTTTGCCGAGTGGCTGGCAACCAAGCCGGACGGCTTCGTTCCCAAGCGTCAGGCCAGGCGTCGTCGTTCCTGAAGCCTGCCTCAAACTTGTGCAATCGGTCAGGTTTTGAGAGAGATCTGAGTTGAAACAGTGCGTTATGAAAACGCCTCGATATACCGGCGTCTATGTTTCGTCGCGCGTCCATTGTTTTGTACACAAAAATAGTCGACTGGCACGCCTTTTGCTCCTTCTGGTTCCGGGTCTTCAGGATCTCGAGTTCAAGCGCCAGAGAGCGACCCATGACATAGGAGCAGGGTGGGATGAAAGGTTTGAGACAGAGCACGGTCGCCATCGGCGTGATTGCAGGAGCGGCCCTCGGTGTGGCTGGCGAGGCAGCGGCCGCTAGTCCGATTCTGTGGCAGGGCAATAGCCTGACCTACTTGTACGGGCAGAATTTCGAAGTCGATCCGTCGACGCAGCAGACGGTAACTTTCGAGCATGCCAGTAGCTGGACGGTAGGGGATCTGTTCATTTTCGTCGACAAGATTTTCTACAACGGCGAAGAATCCGCCACCAATGGCAGCAATACTCTTTACGGCGAGTTCACGCCCCGGTTTTCGTTCAACAAGATCTTCGACCAGTCCTTCAAGCTGGGGCCGATCAGCGACGTGCTGCTGGCAGGCACCCGCGAGTTTGGCGAAGGAGATGTGGAAACGACGTTACTGGGCATGGGGGTCGACCTGGCGATCCCCGGTTTCGACTACGCTCAGATCAATGTCTATCACCGCGACCCGGATGGAGATCGTGATGGCGATACCTGGCAGATCACGCCGGTATGGTCGGTGACGATCCCGGCGGGAGAGTCGGACTTCCTGATCGATGGCTATATCGACTGGGTAGTAGATAACGACGATAGCTATCACGCCAACCTGCATGTCAATCCACAGATCAAGTACGATCTCGGCAAGGCCATGCAGTGGGGGGAGAAGAAACTCTACGTCGGCTTCGAGTACGACTACTGGAGCAACAAGTACGGCATCGAGAACAGCACGGCTTTCGATACCGATCAAAATACCGCGAGTCTTCTCGTCAAGTACAACCTCTGATCCTCCGCCTGCTCGTGTCAGCGTGCGCTGCGGCCTGACACAGGCTGGTACGCAAACGGCTCGGGCCTTGGCATGGCTCGCGCCGGACGGGTCAGACCAGGCGCAGCCCACGATAGTCGTGCCACGCTTCGGCCAGCGGTGCCGCGAGGCGCTCGCGCAAGTGATCGGGCAGCGCGTCGCGCGCCGTCTCGAAGGCGTCGAAGTCTCGATTGTGCAGCCAGCAGTAAGCCCAGGCGCACGCCTCGTCGTCATCGCGGGGCAGGGGCCTGGCCGGCATCTGCACCAGCAGGAACAGCGCCGTTCTGGCGGCCCAGCGCGGTGGCGTAGCGTCACCGCTCCAGTGGGTCAGCGTGGCGCCGTCCGGTGTCGACTCCGGCTCTCCCAGTTTGGCGATGCGCGCCGTATCGGCCAGAATCAGGGCCAGACGGTCGGGATCGGCCTGCCCCAGCATCAGCCAGTGGCCGACCAGTTTCGAATTGCCGGCCAGCACCCGAGCGTAGAACGGTCGGGGAGAAGCGTTGTCAGGCACGTCAGGTCGCTCGCACATATTTGTCCATCCATTTCGATGATGAGATCACTATCGTGAACTTCGATTTTGCCACGCGTATCGATCGCCGCCAGCACGCCACCAAGAAGTGGCTGCAGTACGACGAGGACGTCCTACCCCTCTGGGTCGCCGATATGGATTTTCGCTCGCCGCCGGCGGTCATATCGGCGCTCGAGTCACGCGTCGCGCACGGTGTCTTCGGCTACGGTGACGTGTCCGCGGCACTGAAGCAAACCCTTTGCGACTGGAGCCGTGACCACTACGACTGGCAGATCGAGAAAGCGTGGCAGCTATGGGTGCCCGGCGTAGTGCCGGCGCTCAATCTGGCGGCGATGGCACTCAGCGAACCGGGGCAGGGCGTGCTCACCGCGACCCCGATCTATCCGCCGTTTCTGAGTATCGCCAGGAATATCGGACGTGAAGCACAGACGTTCGCGCTGGCCGACCCCGTTGCGCCTGGCGAACCCTGGCGGCTCGATCTCGAGGCGCTGGAAGCGGCGATCCAGCCCAACACGCGCGTATTGCTGTGGTGCCACCCGCACAACCCCACCGGGCGCGTGTGGAACGCCGAGGAGATGAAGGGGCTGGCCGAGCTGGCGGTGCGTCACGACCTGATCGTGATTTCCGACGAGCTGCACTGCGATCTGATTCTCGATCCTTCGGTCTCTCATCGGCCGCTGGGTCAGCTGTGCCCGGAGCTGAAGGATCGTCTGATCACGCTGTGGGCACCCTCCAAGACGTTCAATATCGCGGGACTCTCCTCCGCCTGCGCCATCATCGCCGACGACGATCTGCGCCAGAGATTCCAGTCTGCGGCTGCCGGCTTGCTGCCGAGCGTCAACGTGCTCGGCCTGAGCGCGTCGCAAGCCGCCTACGCCGAGTGCGAGGAGTGGCGCCAGGCGCTGCTGAGTGAGCTGCGGGACAATCTGGCCCTGGTGGGAGCGCATGTCTCGCGCTGGCCGAACGTGGCCATGACAGCACCGGAAGCGACCTACCTGGCCTGGCTGGATCTACGCCATAGCGCGTTGGCCGAGTCGCCGCAGCAGCGCTTGTTGGAAGAAGCACGCGTGGCGCTCTCCGATGGCGCCGACTTCGGCTGGCCCGGTTTCGTCAGGCTCAACTTCGGCATGCCGCGAAGCTGGCTCGAAGAGGCATTGATGAGGCTGGATCGGTTGCTTGCCGAGCCAGCCTGACGAAAACGCCCGGGCGAGCTTTCACTCGAGCCGGGCGTTCCGGGTATTACGTGGATCGACGTCGATCAGTAGAGCATGGCGAACAGGCGACGGCGGTAGGTGACGGTCAGCGGGTGTTCGGCGCCCAGCGCATCGAAAACGCGCAGCAGCGTCTTGCGTGCCGCGTCCTCGCCGTAGGCGCGATCCCGTTTCATGACAGCCAGTAGCGCTTCGAGTCCGGCTTCGTACTGGCCGTCGGCGATCTGGCGCATGGCACGCTGATACTGCGCCTCGCTGTCGTCACGCTCGCCCAGGGCGTCGATATCGGCCTGGCTCAAGGCTTCCTCGCCGAACTCGATGCGTGCCCGCACGCCGCGAGCCTTGGCCGCATCGCGGTGTTCCGGCGGCAGATTGTCGAGGATCTGCTTGGCGTCAGCGGTGCGACCGGCGGCGACCTGCACCCCGGCCAGCTCGATCTGGTAATCGTAGTGCTCCGGATACTGCTGGATCAGTTCCTGATAGATCGCTTCGGCCGTCTCGGTGTCTCCGGAGGCAAGTGCCGTCTCGGCCATCTCTTCCGGGCTCTGCGAGGCGTTCGCCGGTGCCTCGAGATACTTGCCCAGCCACTCGCGAACCTGCTTTTCCGGTAGCGCGCCCTGGAACTGGTCGTAGAGCTGGCCCTGGGAAATCAGCTTGACGTCCGGCACCGAGCGTACCCCGAGCTGGGAGGCGATCTGCGGGAAGGCTTCGATGTCGAGCCGCGCCAGCACGAAGGCGCCAGCGTATTCCTGCGCCAGCTTCTCCAGCACCGGTTTCAAGTTCTTGCACGGCTCGCACCAGGATGCCCAGCTCTGCAGCAGCACCGGATGCTGCATCGAGCCCTCGAGCACGACCTGCTGGAAGTTCTCCAGCGTGACGTCGACGATGACGTCCTCCGGAGCAACGTTGTTGCCGGCGCCATTCTGGCCGCTTTCTTCCGGGCCGGTCAGCGGTTGTCCGGTGCGAGGATCGACGATAGCCATGTAAAAACCCTTGATGTTCGATTCGAGATTGATGAGTGTTATGTGGGCCATCGTACGCCGATTCAACCCGTCCCCCGACCCGAACGCCGGAATTCTCTGCCGATGAACCTGTCCCGGATGCTGACTCGCACGTTCAAGTTCGTGCTGGCTGCCGTCACGCTGATTATCGTACTGCTGCTGGGGCCGGCTTATATGCTCGCTTCCCAGCAGGTGCCGATGTCCGCCAACTGGCAGGATGCGGATCGTTCTTCCAGTGGGCTGGCGCCGGATCCGGCGGAGGTGCGCGAGGCCGTCGTTCAGGTCTACGCGGCGCGAACCTTCGAGTGGCGCGGGGCGTTCGGCGTGCATACCTGGATCGCAACCAAGGCCGAAGATGCCAGCCGTTATCGCGTCTATCAGGTGATGAGCTGGCGTCGGCCCACGGTGGAGACCGGCTTTGCGCCGCCGGATCGCCAGTGGTATGGCAATTCGCCGACGCTACTGGCCGAACTCCGGGGCGACAAGGCGGCGCGGGCGATCGACGAGATCGAGCGCGTCGTGCCCGACTACCCGTTTCCCGACCAATACCGGATCTGGCCCGGTCCCAACAGCAATACGTTCATTGCCTGGGTGGTGCGACAGGTGCCGGAACTCTCGGTGGACTTCCCGCCCAATGCGATCGGCAAGAACTACCTGCCGGGAGAGTTCGTCGCCAGAACGCCGACGCAGACCGGCTATCAACTGTCGCTGGGCGGC
Source organism: Salinicola salarius (assembly GCF_002179555.1). Taxonomy (GTDB): domain Bacteria; phylum Pseudomonadota; class Gammaproteobacteria; order Pseudomonadales; family Halomonadaceae; genus Salinicola; species Salinicola salarius_A. The sequence continues at coordinate 44,555 of NZ_NHOU01000001.1, forward strand.
CTGTTCGGCGTCATGCTGGCCTGGGACGAAGGATTCGAACTCGACGTGCTGGGATTGACGGTCGGAGTCGACTGGCAGTCTCCCGCGCTCAAGCTGCCCGGCATCGGCCGAGTCGGCATGGCGCAACCGACCGGTAGCCACGGGGAAAGAGAGGTGGAGCAGGAAATTCCTTGAGGATCTGGCGATAAAACGAAACAGGACCCAGAGACCTGGGATAGCCCACATGCATAACGTGGCGGAACCGGTATCTGCCCGAGGGTAATGAATGGGGCAAAATGGATAACGCAAAAACGGGTCGTGAGAGAAGCGGATAGAGCAAAAGGGAAAGAGGAAAGGCGGATAGCGTTTGACGGAAAAATAGAGGCCAAAAAAAACCGGCGCCTGGGGAAGGCACCGGTCAAATAATTTGGTAGCGGGGACCGGATTTGAACCGATGACCTTCGGGTTATGAGCCCGACGAGCTACCAGACTGCTCCACCCCGCATCAACTTGTGGCGTATTATACGTACGGATTAGATGAAGTCAATGCCTTCATCGCTGTGATGATGTCCTGATCGGCTCAAATGCGCCATTACGCTATCGAAAGCGGGCTCGTAGCGCTCCCAGGTCTCGGCCGAAAGCGGGGCAATCGACAACAGCCTTAGCAGCGTCTGGTGCAGTTCCTCGGGCGGGGTGGGCGGCCGGCCCAGCCCGTCGTTGAGCCGCGCGACCTGAACCTCGAGGCGCAGCGGTTCCAGCGCTTCAGGGATGGCGTCGCCGGCCAGCAGCGCCAGTTGGACCAGGCAGCGTTGCAAATTCTCTTCGGCTTGCTGCGGCGACGACGTTTGGCGCTGAGTCTCGCGGGCTTCGAGCGCTCGTCGTACATCGCTGTCGAGCCGGGCCGTGTCGAGCGCTTCGCCGTCGGCCTGACGCATCCATGCCCGATAGTCGGGCCACTGCTTGGCTTCTTCCACCAGCGCAAGCCGATCCAGTGTGACTTCCCGCGCGTGAACGATGCCTTGCCAGCGCTTTTCCATACCGTCGCTGCGACGGCTGCGGGGCAGAGGCACCAGGCGTTGTGCTTCCGTCAGCGCCGAGTCGAGTACATGGCGCTCCCTGGCGGATGCAGGTTGCCAGGCGTCCAGGCGGTCGATCAGTGCCTGCATGTCATCGAAGCGCTGCTGCTGCCGTGCCTGCTGTTCGCCACGCACGGTGTCGCGGGCTGCGAAAATGGTGTCGCAGTGGTTGCGGAACTGGCGCCACAGCGTCTGTTCGATGCCTTTCGGCGCCCGGCCCAGCTCGCGCCAGCGCTGTTGCAGCGACTTGGCCTGCTCGGCACGCTGCGCGGCGGGCGCGGTATCTTCCGCCAGTTGTCGGGCCTGTTCGACCAGTTCGCGCTTGTGGTCCGCGACATCACCGGCGCGTTCGTCGATCAGCGATTGCAACTGACGACGCAGGCGGGCGTAATGCCGGCCGGTCGAGGCGGCCTGCCGCCGCGGAACCGGCCAGTGTCGATCCCACTGTTCCTGGGCGGCATCGCGAATCCGGCGCAGGCCGTCCGGGTCGGCATCCTCGGAAGGGTGGGCCAGCAGCGCTTCGAGCTGTTCGCAGAGTGCCTGCCGGGCTGCGAGGTTGTCCTGCTCCCGCGATTCGAGCTCGGTCTCCCACTCGGCCAGCTGCTCATGCAGAGCGTCGGAGGCGGCGCGGAAGCGCTGGGCCAGCTCGCGGGTCGCCGCGGCGTCGCCGAGCTGGCGCCAGTCGCGAATCAGCTGCTGATGCCGGCGATGACGCTCTGCATCCGGCTGCTCGCGGGCCTCGACCAGCGCTTCGATGTTCGCCAGCAGGGCTTCGCGCTTGGGCGCGGCGGCGAAACCGCGCCAGTCCTTCAATTCGGCCAGGCGGGCGGTCTGCTGCTTGTAGGCCTGCTCCTGGGCCGGCGACAACGACTGCCCGCTGGAATCCAGATGCTGGCGCAGACGGCGATGCAACTGCGAGGCGGGGCGGTAACGGCCCTGGTCGAGCTCCTCGGACAGAGCCTCGAGCTGTGCGCCGATCTCTTCGTCCGACCAATGGTTTTCGGTCTTGGCGGCGGCTGCTGTGTCTTGCTGTCGCCTGCTGGCTGCTGCCTGGCGCTGGGCATCGAGCACCAGCTCGGTCGGCGGCAGCGTGCGCGGCCATGCCAGGCGATCAAGGACCGGCGCCAGCGGCTCGTCCTTCTCGAGCGCTTCGCGCAGGGCGGGGGCTTCGGCCTGCAGTCGCTCCCAGGCCTGCCAGATGGTCTGGGCCTGCTGGTCGAGCGCCGCGTACCGCTGCTGGAAGGACTCGCTGACCCCGTAGCGATCCGAGACCTCCTGCCAGCGCTCTTCCTGCAGCCGCCACTTGCCTTGCAGCGCCTGCATGACCTCCGGGGTCAGTCGTTCGGTTTCAGCGACGATGTTCAGTGCCTGGTTCAGGGCATCGAGGATGCCTTCGCGCGTCGATTGCGCCTCGGACTTTTCGCGCTGGATGCGTTCGAGCTCGCGATGCTGATGCTCGTGTTCGGCGATGCGCTGGCGGCAGCGAGTCACTGCGGCATCGAAGCGGGCGTGCTGGGTTGGGTCTGCGTTGCTGGTCAACGCGTCCCATTGTTTGACCCAGTGCTTCAGGCGCGCCTCGAAGGTCGGCTCCCAGGGGCGGTTGGCCTGGGCTTCCAGGGTTGCCAGCAGCTGCTCGCGCTCCGCTGCTTCGCGGCTCTGCTGTTCGGCGTCGGCACGCAGGCGCGCCAGTCGTTCACGCGCCAGGCGGGCCACCTGCTTGTCCCGGCGTGCCTGCTTGGCCAGTTGCGCCAGGCCGTCGGGGGAGGTGACACGTTCCGCGGCGGCGTGGCGCACGGCGGTGATGCTGTTCTCGCTGGCGTGGTGAATCAGGCGCGCTTCGTCGTCGATGCGAGCCAGCGCGGCCAGACGCAGGGACTGGTTGTCACTCTGGCCGATCAGGGCGTCGATCAGTGCCAGATCCTCGAGCTGCTCGATCTTTGCCAGCCGCGTATTGAGATCGGGGCTGGGCGAAACGCGCCCGCCGAGAAGGTCGACGAGACGCTGGAACGACTCTTCGCTCGGCGACTGGCGATGCCACTGGAGCAGCGAATCGAGATCCTGTACCCGCGCCAGTGCCGCCTGGCGGACCTGGGGGGAATCGTCCTGGGCGAGCTGACGAAGCGTGTCGAGCTCGTCCGAGCTCAGTTGAGAGGCGGCTTGGGCGCGGACAGCGGGATCCTTGTGCCGCCAGCGAGGGGAAAACAGACGTTGAAAGAGTCCTGGCATGGCCGGTGTGGCATCCTGAAAACGACGGGGCTGGCAGAGATCGACCCCGCAAATTCGCGGCGCCGACGGCAACTGTCTATCTAACCATTTGAAGGCCGGCGGTAAAAGCCCGATTCGCGGGTTGCGTCGGTTCGTGGCGACACCTGACAAAAGGTCTGAGGGGCCTTATGATCGGTTGCAGCGATGTCCGCCCTCGCCTAGCTTAACCCCATTCCCCCGCTGCGGAGTTCGGTCATGAGTCTCAACAGGGATCGGGCAGATACTGCCTTTACATTCAAAGGTGGCATGCTGCCGATGACAGTCATGGAGTTGGCCAGTGGCGACCCCGAGCGTATCCGTGCACAACTGGCCGGCAAGGTGAGCCAGGCCCCGGCATTCTTTCAGCATACGCCGGTGGTGCTGAGTGTCGAGCAGGTCGACGAGCCACACCTTGCCCTCGAGCGGATCTGTGCGGTGTGTCGGGCACACAAGCTGCTGCCGGTGGCCGTGCGCGGCGGTTCGGACCCGGTCAAGCAGTCAGCATGGGCGCTGGGGCTGGGGTGGTTCCCGCCGCAGGAGAACCGTCCGCGAGCGGTCGAGAGCCGGCCCGTCGAGACGCCGGTCGAAGCGGAGCTGCCGGTACCGCCACCGGAGGTGTCGATACAGGCCGGCGGACGTATTCATCGGGGGACGGTGCGTTCGGGCCAGCAGGTTTCCGCCTCGGAAGGCGACCTGGTGGTGATCGGCGCCGTCAATCCCGGCGCCGAGGTGCTGGCAGCGGGCAGCGTGCATGTCTACGGGCCACTACGCGGGCGGGCGCTGGCTGGTATCCACGGTGATCGCGAAGCCGGTATCTTCTGTCACGATCTGAAGGCCGAATTGCTTTCCGTGGCAGGGACCTACAAGCGTCTTGAGGATATCGACCCCAAGATGCTGGGATGTTCGGTGCAAGTGCAGCTCAAGGAAGACCAGTTAAGGATCTCGGCGCTGACCTGAATGGCGCGAGAGTGATCAACAGTTATCGGGTAACAGGAAGTTCATCTTGGCCAAGATCATCGTTGTAACATCCGGTAAAGGTGGCGTCGGCAAGACGACCAGCGCGGCAGCCATTGCCACGGGATTGGCCCTTCGCGGCAACAAGACCGTCGTCATCGACTTCGACGTGGGTCTGCGGAATCTGGACTTGATCATGGGGTGTGAACGCCGGGTCGTTTACGACCTGGTCAACGTCATCCAGGGCGAGGCCGGGCTCAAGCAGGCCATGATCCGCGACAAGCGCTCGGAGAACCTGCATATCCTTCCCGCGTCCCAGACGCGCGACAAGGATGCGCTGACGCTGGAAGGCGTCGAGAAGGTCCTGATGGATCTCTCCGAGGAGTTCGATTACATCATCTGCGACTCTCCCGCCGGTATCGAACGTGGCGCCCAGCTGGCCCTTTACTTCGCCGACGAGGCCATCGTCGTGACCAACCCCGAGGTCTCCTCGGTGCGGGATTCGGACCGTATTCTCGGGCTGCTGTCGTCCAAGTCGCGTCGCGCCGAACAGAACCGTGACCCGATCAAGGAACACCTGCTGGTGACCCGCTACAACCCGAGCCGGGTCGATGACGGCGATATGCTCAATCTGGAAGACATCCGGGAGATACTGGCGATCGATCTGGTCGGCCTGATTCCCGAATCGGAAGCCGTGCTGCGCGCCTCCAACCAGGGGGTGCCTGTCATTCATGACGACAAGAGCGACGCTGGACAAGCGTATGTCGATACCGTATCGCGCCTGATGGGCGAAGACGTGCCGCTGCGTTTTCAATCGGTGCAGAAGCGCGGTCTGATCGCACGCATGTTCGGAGGAGGAGGCCGCCGGTGAGGCTACTCGATTTTCTCAAGGGTGAACGCAAGAAATCCGCATCCGTTGCCAAGGAGCGGCTGCAGATCATCGTTGCCCATCAACGCGGGCATCGGGGCCAGCCCGACTACATGCCGATGCTGGAGCAGGAGCTACTCGAGGTCATCCGGCGGTACGTCAAGGTCGACCAGGATGCCATCAATATCAGCCTCGACAGCGACAATGACTGCTCGGTGCTCGAACTCAACGTGACACTGCCCAACGAAAGCGAAGCGGCCAAGACCTGAAGAAGCGGCCAGTGCCACGGCCAGCGACACATGAGTCGTGCTGCCGGCTATGCTAGGCTTGGCCTTTTGCGCAGGCGGAGAGCGGAATGGCCACGAGTGGAAGGGTCAATGGCAAGGCAGTCCATGGCAAGAAGGCCCGGTCCCAGGCAGAGCTCACATTTCTCTGGCACGACTATGAAACCTTCGGTGCCGATCCGCGTCGGCACCGGGCTTCCCAGTTCGCCGCGATTCGTACCGATGCCGAATTCAACGAAATCGGCGAGCCGCTGACCCTGTATGCCCGCCCGGCGGACGACGATCTGCCCAATCCCCATGCCTGTCTGATTACCGGTATCACGCCCCAGGCCGCGCTGCGTCGTGGCGTGCCGGAGGCGGAGTTCGCCGCGCGCATCCAGGCGGAGATGAGCGTACCGGGCACCTGTTCGCTGGGCTACAACAGCCTGCGCTTCGACGATGAAGTCAGCCGCCATCTGTTCTACCGCAACCTGTTCGACCCTTATGCCCGAGAGTGGCAGAACGGCAATTCCCGCTGGGACCTGATCGATGCCGTACGCGCCTTCTACGCCGTGCGCCCCGAGGGTATCGAATGGCCGAAGCGAGAAGATGGCGCCCCGAGCTTCAAGCTCGAGCACCTGACGGCAGCCAATGGTATCCCGCATGAAGGAGCCCACGACGCACTGGCGGACGTGCGTGCCACGATCGGCATGGCTCGGCTGCTGCGCGCCCGGAATGCCAAGTTCTTCGATTACCTGCTGTCGTTGCGCCAGAAGCGGCGAGTGGCCGAGCTGCTCGATGTCGATGCCCGCAAGCCGATGCTGCATATCTCGCGGCGTTATCCCGCCAGTCGCGGCTGCAGCGCCCTGGTCGTACCGCTGGCCGCGCATCCTTCGAACCCCAACGGGATCATCGTCTACGACCTGGCCGTCGATCCTGCGCCGTTGTTCTCGCTGACGCCCGAGGAGATCCGGGCGCGCATTTTCGTCAGCGAAAGCGAGCTGGCCGAGGGCGAAACGCGGATTCCGCTGAAAGTGGTCCATCTCAATCGTAGCCCGGTGCTGTTGCCGATCGTCACGGCCGACGATGCCGTCGCCAGGCGCCTGGGGCTCGACCGCGCCTTGTGCGAGCGACACTGGCAGGCGCTGGTGCAGAACCCGGAGTCTGCCAGCAAGGCGGCACTGGCCTTTGCCGACTCACCGGCCGATCCGCCGCAGGATCCCGACCTGATGCTCTACTCCGGCGGCTTCTTCTCGCCGCACGATCGTCAGGCGATGGAGCGCGTGCATGCGACACCGCCCGACGAGCTGGGCACGACGGGGTTTGCCTTCCAGGATCCGCGGCTCGAGGAGATGCTGTTCCGGATGCGCGCGCGCAGCTACCCCGATACGCTCGACAGCGAGGAAAAGGCGCAGTGGGACGCCTTCCGCTGGGCACGCATGAACGACGCCAACAGTGGCGGCATGACGCTCAAGGATTTTGCCCGGGAGATCGAACGTCTCAACCAGACGCCGTTGGAGGACCGCGAACGTCAGGTGCTCGAGGAGCTGGTGATGTACGTCGAGTCGATCATGCCGGAACAGGCGTTCGACGCTTATTGAGCTACGAGCTACGAGCTACGAGCTACGAGCCACGGGCCACGGGCTACGAGCCATGAGCTAAGAGCGACGGGCGGGTGACGAAAACCGACTTCCCGAACCAGAATGCCAGAAAGCAGACAGCCGCCCCGGACGATGCGTCCGGGGCGGCTTGCGTTGGTGGGTGGCGTTCTTGCCGGATGAGCCGCTATCGCGCCAGCGTGGCGTAGTCGCGAGTCAGGGCATCGACATCGCTGGGCTGGTCGCCGGCATCGGAGGTGACATTGAGCGTCGGGCTCTGGCGCAGCGTCTGCCAGGCGCTGCGGACATCCGCTGCGCTCAGTTCGTCGACCTGGGCTGCCAGTTGTTGGCGACGATCGAAGTCGGCCTGGGGGTAGGCCAGCGTCTGCCACAGCCGATCGGCGCGCGCCGAGAGTGACTGGTCGCGCTGCAGTAGTTGCTGGCGCACGGCCTGACGATAGGGTGCCAGATCGGCATCGCTCAACGCCTCGATGCGCTGATCGAACGTCTTCAGGAAAGCGTTCATGCGCTGTCCGATGGTCTCGCTGGAAACGCTTGGCGACTGCACCAGCATCATCAGGCCCGGGGCGTTCATGAAGGGCGCGTAACCGGCGCTGACGATATAGCCGAGCTGTTCGTCGGTGCGCAGTTTGGCAAAGAACGGCGGGCCGATCAGTTGCCCGATAACGGCCAGGCTGGCCTGGCTCTGCAGTGCGCGATCGGGGCCCTGGAGATAGCGCAGGACTGCGGCGTCGTCCCGGGTCGTCGAGGGATGCAGGGCCGGCGCATCTGCCGGCACGTCGAGCACGCGCAGCGGCGGAATGTCGCTGGCGTGAAGCCTGGGCGACAGGGCGTTGGCGACCAGCAGCCCCTCGCGCCTGGCCAGGGTAGCGTCGAGATTGCCCACCGCCAGCGCCTGCACGTAGAGCTCGTCGAGGAATTGTCGGCGATAGTCGCGCACGTCCTGGGCATCGATGTCACCGATCGCCGCCAGCATGTTGGGGGTGCTGATCTGCGGCCGCATCAGAGCTTCGCCCAGGGTGCGCTGCATCTGCTGATAGAGCGCGTCCTGTGGCGCGTTCTCCCAGCTGCGTTCCAGCCCCTGCTTGACTCGGGCGATGCTGGCATCGGTGATCTCGCCTTGCCGCAGTTGCTCGACGACCGTCTGCATCAGGCGATCCTGATGATCGCGCCAGCCGGAGAAGGCCAGCGTGATGCCGCGACCGTGGGCGTAGGCGGTGAAGCTCTGGCCGGCCAGCGAGGCGGGGTAGAAGCGCTCGTTGAGTCCATCGTTCAACCAGCCGGCCAGCAGCCGTGTCAGTACCGCATGGCGGGCATCCCGCGTGGCATCGGGGTTCTGCAGGCTGAAGCGCCATTCGACCCGCGGGGCGCCAAAGTCGCTGTCGGCCTGATGCCAGATCTCGACGCTGGGGGAGTCGACGAGGCGCGCCGGTTCGGCGCTATCGAACGGTTGTACGCTCAGGTCTTCGGCGATGTAGGGGTTGGCCTCGGGAAGCGCCAGGCCGTCGAGGGGCGTCCCGCGAGGCCAGTCGTCGCGGCGCGTCAGGGTGTAGGGGGTCGAGAAGTACTCGGTCGTCTTTTCCCCCGCGACGTCCGGGCCGCTGTAGACCCGCAGCAGGTTGTCGGGCGTCAGCCGTTCGAGGATGTCATCGATCGCCGCCGCATCGAACTGGTCCATGCGGTAGGGGGCGTACTGCACATCCTTGAGCGGATAATGGGCGAGACTCATCGCCATGCCGCTGACGGTATCGATCGGCTCGCTGCGCTGCTGAAAGCGGAAGCTCTGCTCGGCCAGTTTGGCCTGTTCTTCGTAACGCCAGGCGTTGACGCCGTGATCCCGGATACGCCGGATCTGTTCGAACAGGCTCGCCTGGATGTCGTCGAGGTGGTTTTCGCCTTCGGGGGTCAGGCTGATCGAGATGTCGAACAGCGCATGCCGGCCATCGCCATGGCTCGTGCCGGCGGACAGACCGTCGGCCCAGCCGGCCTGGCGCAGGGCGGCCAGCAGACTGCCTTCGCCTTCGTGGCCGAGCAGGTTGGCGAGATAATCGTCGGGCTTGTTGGCGTACTCGAGGATCGGGTCGTCGACGGGAAACAGGAACTCCAGCTGGCGCCGGGCTTCGTTGGTCTGGATGCGCAGCGAGGCCGGCAGGTCGCCGTCTCTCGCCAGCGGTTGCTCGACGATCGGCTTTTTCAGGTCGCGATCGGGCACGGCGTCGAAGCGCTGGCGTACCTGTTGCTCGATGGCGTCCAGGGGTTCCGGCGCGAGCACGGCAAGTTGCATCACGTTGGCGCCGTAATGGCGATGATAGAAATCGAGAAGCGCCTGGCGCAGCGGACGTTTGTCGCTGTTGAGCGTGTCCAGACTGCCGACGGAGAAGTGGTTGATCGGATGATCGGGATTGAGCGCCTTGCCCAGCGCTTCGTTGATACGACGGGCGTCGTCTTCGCGCCGTGCCTGATACTCGGAGTTCACCGCATGGCGTTCGCGGTCGACGTACTCCGGGTTGAACTGCGGGGAGACGAAGAACTGCGAGAAACGGTCCAGTGCTTCGGGAAAGGCCTCGGGATCGACATCGAAGAAGTAGTTGGTGTCCTGGTCCGCGGTGAAGGCGTTATGAGACCCGCCGTTGCGGTTGATGAAGCGCTGGTAGCCGTCGGGATCGGGATAGCCCTCGGTGCCCAGAAACAGCATGTGTTCGAGGAAATGCGCCAGCCCGGGCATGTCCGACGGGTCGTTGTCGCTGCCTACCGAGACATCCATCGCCGCCGCGGCCTTGTCGGCATCGGGATCGCTGACCAGCAGCGCCTGCAGGCCGTTATCCAGCGTGATGGCACGATACTGGCGGTCGTCATTAGGGCTTTGAATTAGAGGGCTTTGGATCAGAGGGCTTTGGGCCGGAGAGCTCTGGATCGGCTGGACGGGATCCGGCGAGACAGGTTTGGCGGCGGCGATGGCTTCGCTGGGTAGCGAACTGAATGCCAACGCCAGACCGAGGGTCAGGTAGCCGGCGGCGAACCAGGCACGAAGCCCGAAACGCCTGGTCATCGCGATGCCGGAGGGATGAGCGCGATGCGATGAAGGTCGTGAATGGGGTTCCTGCATACGGATTCTCTCGGTGATGATGAATCGGCTTGGTAATGAATCGGCTTGGTAATGAATCGGCTTGGTAATGAATCGGCTCGAGGATGAACGGAGCTCGACGATGAACAGGGCTTGATCGTGAATGCCGGGACAGAACGTGGTTCGGCTCTCAGGCCGTCCACACCCGCATGGGCCCGACCGGATAGCCACAGGCCCACTCCTGGTGCGCGGGATCGTTCACCTGTCTTGATACCGGAAAAGCGCCCAACAGTTCCCTGTCGGCTGGTCCGATGAGGTCATGAGCGGCTGTCGGCGAGGTCTTCGAAGAGAGCCAATCCTCGATCCGGGAGGGCGCGATGACGGCGGGCAGGCGACCGCTCATGGGGGCGATGACTTCCGTGGTCGGCACCGTGATCAGCGCGAACGAGTCACGCGAGGTTCCGATATCCGGGGCGTAGCGGCTCCAGATGCCGGCCAGCATCAGCGGCGAGCGATCGGTATGCGTGACCAGAAATGGCTGCTTGCCGCGTAGCCCGGCCTGCCAGACGTAGATACCGGTCACGGGGACCAGGCAACGGCGCTCGGCCAGCGCTTCGCGAAACATCGGTCGCTCGTCGAGGGACTCGGCGCGGGCACAGTGAGGCGCCTGGTCGAGGACCTTCAGCCAGGTGGGCGTGAGCCCCCAGAAGGCGTCGCGCAGCACGATGTCGTTGGCTTCCCGGCGCAGGATCGACAGCCAGCGGCGAGGCGCCAGGTTGGGCCCGAACACTGGCGGGTCGATGCCACGAAAGGCCGGGCTTCGTGGATGGCGCGTCCAGTCGTCGACGTGCAGTCGACCAGCCATGGTCTCTCCTCGTGGGCATTCTGATGGCAGGGGCCACAGCCTATGCCACCGGAAAGGCAGGGCCAAGATGTTATTGCATCGAAACGGACGCGACCGCTCCATCGACGATGGCAGCCGGTCGGCGTAAAACTCTCACGAAATCGTTACGTTAATGCCCCAGGTGCTTGCGTTTGCGCGGTATGGCGATATGCTGAGAAACGCTGTTCGATTTTAAGTCGACAACAAGATTTTCCGGCCCCCGGACCATCGACAGCGATTCGACACTATTCCGAGCGAGGAACTTCATGGCTCGACCGCGACAGCACGCTCCCGAGGCGCTCCATGCTCAGGTCATGGCGGCCTGTGATGCCTGGCTGCGAGACAATCCCGTGCACACGCTGTCGCTGCGCTCCCTGGCTCGCGATGTGGGCTGCGCACCGAGTACGCTGCTCAAGCTCTACGGCAGCTTCAGCAACCTGCTGCAGTACGTCAACATCGAGACGCTCGATCGCATGGGGGCCGCGGTCTCCTGGCTCGAGGATGCCGACCCGGAGCCGCAGCTCAAGGCGCTGGCGAACGCATACTGGCAGTTTGCCCAGCATGAACCCTACCGTTGGCAGATGCTGTTCGAATATCCGCTGGCGGACGAGGGGGAGCTGGACGAGCGCCAGAGCCATATCATCGAAGCGCTGTTCCTTCGTGTCGAAAGTGCGCTCAAGGCGCATCAGCCGGCGCTCGACGATGCCGGCGCCCGCCGCATGGCGAGAACCCTCTGGGGTAGCGTCCACGGTCTGGTCCAACTGGGGCTGAACGATCGTCTCGGCTATTGGCAGGAGCAGCCGATGGAAGTCGGCGACCTGCTCGATCAGTTGCTGACGATGACCCTGAATGGCCTGCGTTACCAGCCGGACGCCACGTGATCTCGGGATTATTGACTCAACGCCGTTTTGCCCCGTTCTTCTGGACTCAGGCGTTGGGGGCGTTCAACGATAACCTGTTCAAGAACATTCTACTGCTGCTGCTGACCTTCGTCGCCGTGCCTCGCTACGGCTGGGATACGGGACTGCTCAACAATCTGGCAGCGGGACTGTTCATCCTGCCTTTCTTTCTGTTCTCCGCCTGGGGCGGCACGCTTGCCGACCACCTCGACAAGCAGCGGCTGGTGCGCCGCCTCAAGCTGCTGGAGCTGGTGACGATGATCGCGGCGGCGGTGGCGGTCTGGTTCGAGCTCTTTGGCCTGCTGCTGGCGCTGCTGTTCATGATGGGCACGCAGTCGGCGCTGTTCGGGCCGGTCAAGTACGCCATCCTGCCGCAACATCTCGCCGCCACCGAACTGGTCAAGGGCAATGCCTGGGTCAATCTGGGCACCTTCGTGTCGATCCTGCTGGGAACGCTGCTGGCCGGTGTGCTGGCTTCGCTGGACGGCGCCCTGGAGCGGGCGGCGATCGCGGCCAGCCTGGTCGTCATCGCGCTGGTCGGCGTCGTTGCCAGCCTGGGTATTCCCGAGGCGCCACCGAGCGCGACCGGCCGTGTGTCATGGCGCCCGTTCTCGGGAACATGGCGGGTGATGCGGGACGGCCTGAGTGAAAAGCGCGTGCGTCCCGCGCTGATCGGCATCAGTTTCTTCTGGTTTCTCGGGGCCTGTTATCTCACCCAACTGCCCGCCTGGGTGCGTGACGTGGTCCACGGCAGCGAAGGGGCGGTCAGCTTTCTGCTGGGGGCTTTCGCGGTCGGCGTCGGGCTCGGCGCGCTGCTCTGCTCGCGGTTGTCGGCAGGCCGCCTGGAACTGGGGCTGGTTCCGCTCGGGGCGCTGGTCATCGGGGTATCGGGCATCGAGCTGGCATCACAGTCGGGCTTTGCCGGTGAACAGCTGGCGCTGGGTGAACTGCTGACGATGACCGACTTCTGGCAGATGAGCACGCTGCTGGCGCTGGTGGGGCTGGGCGGCGGTCTTTATAGCGTGCCGCTCTACACCCTGATGCAGCTGGCCAGTCGCGAAGAGCGAAGGGCGCGCATGATCGCTGCCAACAATATCCTCAACGCCCTGTTCATGATCCTCTCCGCCGTGTTCGGGATCCTGGTGCTCAGCGTGATGAAGCTGTCGCTTTTCGTGCTGTTCGCCTGTCTCGGCTGGGCCGCTCTGCTGGTCGGCGTCGCGCTGCTGATGCGTAACCCGAGACCGGCGCTGCGGTTGTTGATCTTCGCCCTGACTCAGGTGCTCTACCGGCTTCGCTGTTGCGGTCGTCATCATGTGCCGGCCACTGGCCCGGCGCTGGTGGTCTGCAATCACGTCAGCTTCATGGATGCGCTGGTACTCGGCGGCGCCTGCCCGCGTCCATTACGCTTCATGATGGATCGGCCGATCTACGAGAACCCCTGGATCAACTGGTTCTTCCGGATTGCCGGGGCGATTCCCGTGGACTCCGACCGACGCGATCCGGGCGGCGTGCGGCGCGCGCTGGAAGAGGTCAGCCGGGCATTGCGCAACGGCGAGGTGGTGATGATCTTTCCGGAAGGGCGACTGACGCCGGATGGCGAGGTACAGGCCTTCCGGCGAGGGCTGGACCTGGTGCTGGCGCGAGATCCGGTGCCGGTGGTGCCGGCGGCGCTGTCGGGTCTGTGGGGATCCTGGACTTCCAACAAGGATGGCAAGGCGCTGACCAAATGGCCGCGCCGTTTGCGGGCGCGGGTCCTGCTGGTCTTCGGCGAGCCGATACCGGCAGGCTATTCGCCGCGCAGAACCCTGGAGCGACGGGTCCGAGGTCTCAAGCGCGCTGCCGATCAAAGCCTGGCCAGGAGGCTGGGCGGCCCGATCTAGCGTAGCGAATCACTCCCTGGCGGGTCATCGGCCGCCAGCTCCACGAGGGAAGTCGGCGCGCCTTGAGCCCCGGTCTATTCGGGTCTATTCGGGGCTATTCGGTAGCACGGCGCCGGACGCCTTGCTGCCAGCAGCGTGCCGAGGTGATCAGGTTGTCGCCGATCTCCAGAATCTCCAGGCGGCTCGTGCCGATCTGCAGGCAGACCTGAGCGTCGGGAAAGGATTCCAGCTCCTCGAGGATCAGGCCGTTCAAGGTCTTGGGGCCATCCGTCGGCAGCTGCCAGCCCAGTGCCTTGTTGACTTCGCGGATATTGGCCGTACCTTCGATCACGTAGCTGCCGTCGGGCTGCGGGTGGATGTCCCGATAAGTGCCGGCGACATCGGTGGTGAACTCGCCCACGATCTCTTCCAGAATGTCCTCCAGCGTCGCCAATCCTTGCACGTCTCCGTACTCGTCAACCACCACCCCGATCCGACGCTTCTGCTGCTGGAAATTGAGCAGTTGCGTATGCAGCGGGGTCGACTCCGGAATGAAATAGGGTTCACGGGCTTCCTGTACGATCGCGGCTTTCTGAAGATCCGGTTTGGAGAGAAACCGCGAAGCGTTGCGCAGGTGCAGAATGCCGATGATGTTGTTGATGTCGCCCTTGAAGATCGGCAGGCGGGTGTGCTGACTCTGGCGAATCTGGGCCAGCAGCGTTTCCAGATCGTCGTCGAGATTGAGACCGACGATCTCGTGACGCGGGACCATGATGTCGTTGACGGTGACGTTTTCCAGATCGAGGATCGACAGCAGCATCGCCTGGTGACGGCTGGGGATCATCGGCCCCGCCTCGTGAACCACGCTGCGAAGCTCGTCACGGGTGAGGCTGTCGGCACCGGCGTCCAGGTGACGAACGCCGATGAGGCGCAGAAGCCCGTTGGAGATGACGTTGACCAGCCAGACCACGGGATAGAAAAGTCTCAGCAATGGCGCAAGGATCAGCGAGGCGGGTAGGGCGATGCGGTCGGGCTTGATGGCGGCATAGGTCTTGGGGGTCACTTCGCCGAAAATCAGCACCACGATCGTCAATGCCAGCGTGGCGATGGCGGGCCCCGACACATCGCCGAAGAAATGGATGGCGACGATAGTGGCGATCGAGGCGGCGAGATTGTTGACCAGATTGTTGCCGATCAGTATCACGCCCAGCAGGCGATCGGGGCGCTTGAGCAGCTCGACGACACGCTTGGCCGAGCGGGATCCGGCATTGGCCTGATGATTCAACCGGTAGCGGTTGATCGACATCATGCCGGTTTCGGAACTGGAGAAGAAGGCTGACAGGCAAACCAGAATGAACAGCAGGCCCAGCATGAGGCCCAAGGGTATGTCATCGCTCAAGGCGGGGAATTCCTCAGGAGTTGTCAGGTTGTTGTAGGGCGTTAGCCGAACCCTGTCAACGCCGCCGACAGCCGCACCCGGCACGGCTGTCGACTCGGGGCACGTCTCAGGCGTTGTAGTGGAAGACGTATTCCAGCACGAACTTGGTGCCGAAGAAGGCCAGTATCAGCACGCCGACGCCGGTCAGCGTCCAGCGTACCGCCTTCTGGCCACGCCAGCCCAGATAGTGGTGCCCGGCCAGCAGGCCGGCGAAGATCAGCCATGCCAGCAGCGACAGGATGGTCTTGTGGGCCAGGTGCTGGGCGAACAGGTTGTCCACGAACAGGAAGCCGCTGATGATGGCGAGCGTCAGCAGCAGCATGCCGCACCAGATCAGTTCGAACAGCAGCTGTTCCATGCGGGTCAGCGGTGGCAGCACCTGAACGATGCCACCCGTCTGGCGGCGTTTGAGAGCGTGATGCTGGAAGCCCAGCAGCGCTGCTTGAACGGCGGCAATGGCCAGGAAGGAGAAGGCGGCGACCGAACTCAGAATGTGGAAGTAGAGCCCCGGCGATACTCCGGACTCGATCATCCGGCTGGGCATGCCAACGACACCGACAACGGTGATGGCGGCCAGCGGAAAGACGCAGACGCCCGCGTTGAGCACGGGCTTGAACAGACTGGCAATCAGCAGTAGTGCCACGACCAGCCAGCCCACCAGCGCCGCGCTCTGGGTCAGCCCCAGGTGCAGTCCGTGGGGGCCGACGATCGCCAGTGCGACGATGAGGGTGTGGCATGCCAGGGCGATCAGCCCGGCACCACGGACCCAGTTCGGACGTTCGCCGACGCGTCGGGCGAGGCTCAGGCTTTGCCACAGCCCGGCGGCAAGATAGCAGACAATAGCGACAAGGGCGAAAGGAAGCGCCGGCATCGGTGTTTTGGCCTCGTGAGCGGTGACTGACGACCGCCATGACGATGAAAAGAGTACGGGATGCGGATGTGCTAGATGATAGGCAATCGCGTTTCGCGGTTACTATACCCAATCACTGCCAACTCGCCCAGCCATAGCCGCATGCAGCCGAACTGTGTGAATCAGGCCGCATGGAGCCAAGCCCTATCCATGCGTATAATGCTGGCCACATTCCTTCTAGCGGCGCCGCGAGCTTGAGTTCGAGCATCGGTGGCGCCAGGCATCGTTGCCCGGAGCGTTTCATGTTCGAAAGCCTCTCCAATCGCCTGTCGCAGACGCTCAAGTCGATTACCGGCCAGGCGCGTCTGACCGAAGACAACATCAAGGATACCCTGCGTGAAGTGCGCCGGGCCTTGCTCGAAGCCGACGTTGCCTTGCCCGTGGTCAAGGACTTCGTCGATCGCGTACGCGAGCGTGCCGTGGGCCAGGAGGTCTCCAAGAGCCTCTCGCCAGGGCAGCAGTTCGTCAAGATCGTCCAGCAGGAGCTGGAGGCGATCATGGGGCAGGCCAACGAAGCGCTGACGCTCAAGGGCTCGCCCGCGGTCGTGCTAATGGCCGGCCTGCAGGGCGCGGGCAAGACCACCTCCGTGGCCAAGCTGGCGAAGTTCCTGCGCGAACGCGAGAACAAGAAGGTGCTGGTGGTTTCCGCCGACATCTACCGCCCGGCGGCCATCGATCAGCTCGAGACCCTGGCCCGGGAAGTCGAGGTCGACTTCTTCCCGTCGACCAGCGCCCAGCAGCCGGTGGCGATCGCCGAAGCAGCGATCAAGCACGCCAAGATCCAGTTCCATGACGTGGTGATCGTCGATACCGCCGGCCGGCTGGCGGTGGACGAAGCGATGATGGCGGAGATCCAGGCTCTGAACCAGGCGATTCAGCCGCAGGAGACGCTGTTCGTCGTCGATGCCATGACCGGCCAGGATGCCGCCAACACCGCCAAGGCGTTCCATGACGCGCTGCCGCTGACCGGCGTCATCCTGACCAAGGCCGATGGTGACGCGCGCGGCGGTGCGGCGCTTTCTGTGCGTCACATCACCGGCAAGCCGATCAAGTTCATGGGGATGGGCGAAAAGGTCGATGCCCTGGAACCGTTCCACCCCGATCGCGTGGCGTCGCGCATTCTCGGCATGGGCGACGTGCTGTCGCTGATCGAGGAGGCGGAGCGCAATGTCGACAAGGGCAAGGCCGAGCGACTCGCCAAGAAGGTCAAGAAAGGGCAGGGCTTCGATCTCGAGGATTTTCGCGACCAGCTCCAGCAGCTCAAGAAGATGGGCGGTATGGGCGGGCTGATGTCCAAGCTGCCGGGCATGGGGCAGATGGCGGAAATGGCCCAGAACAAGGGAGCCGAGCAGGAATTCGGCAAGCTCGAGTCGCTGATCAACTCGATGACGCCCCAGGAGCGACGCAAGCCCGAAATCATCAACGGCTCGCGCAAGCGCCGCATTGCCGCCGGTGCCGGTCTGCAGGTGCCGGATCTCAATCGTCTGCTCAAGCAGCACAAGCAGATGCAGAAGATGATGAAAAAGGCCGGCCAGAAGGGCGGCATGCAGAAGATGATGCGCGGCATGTCCGGCATGATGGGCGGCGGAGGCCCTGGCGGCCCTGGTGGTCCCGGTGGCATGGGTGGTATGGGGGGAATGGGCGGCGGCTTTCCCCGGCGCTGATTCGCCCGTGCGTCGCAACAAAAGGTTCCCAAGACAGGGTGTTTTCCGTAGAATGCTGCGTCTTCGTCTCGGGCGAGTGTCCGAGAAGACTCGAATCCGTGGCGTAACGATTAACTTAACCGAAGGATTATCAACGCAATGGTAACCATTCGTCTGGCACGTGGTGGCGCCAAGAAGCGTCCCTTCTATCACCTGACCGTTAGCGATTCTCGCGTTTCCCGCGATGGCCGCTTCATCGAGCGCGTCGGCTTCTTCAACCCGGTCGCTCGCGGCCAGGAAGAACGCCTGCGTGTCGATCTGGACCGCATCACCCACTGGCAGTCCCAGGGTGCGCAGGTTTCCGATCGCGTGGCCGAGCTGGTCAAAGAAGCTCGCAAAGCTCAGGCCTGAGTTCGATCATCATGCCGCAAGCGGCTCGCGAAACGCTGTCGGGTGACCCCTTGCCGAAAGCCGAGCAGGACAAGCCCATGCAGAATGACGAGACGCAGCACGTGGTGCTGGGGCGTCTGACCAGCCCGCACGGTGTGAAGGGTTGGCTCAAGGTCTATTCGTACACCAGTCCGGCCCAGGGCATCTTCGACTACCCGGTCTGGGTGTTGTCGATGCAGGGGCAGCGCCAGTCGCGACGTCTGCTCGACGCGCGGCCGCAAGGCAAGAGTCTGGTGGTACGACTGGAAGGTATCGACACGCGGGAGCTGGCAGAGCAGTGGGCCGGTGCCGAGGTGTCGATCGAGAAAACGGCGCTACCCGAACTGGATAGCGGCGAATATTACTGGCATCAGCTGGAAGGGCTCGAGGTCGAGACTCGCGATGGCGTCAAGCTGGGTCGAGTCGGCCATCTCTTCGAGACGGGTGCCAACGATGTGCTGGTGGTCAAGCCCTCCGAGGGTAGTCTCGACGATCGCGAGCGATTGCTGCCGTTTCTGCCTGACGACGTGATCGTTCA
Source organism: Salinicola salarius (assembly GCF_002179555.1). Taxonomy (GTDB): domain Bacteria; phylum Pseudomonadota; class Gammaproteobacteria; order Pseudomonadales; family Halomonadaceae; genus Salinicola; species Salinicola salarius_A. The sequence continues at coordinate 63,221 of NZ_NHOU01000001.1, forward strand.
GGTCGATCTGGCCGGACGATTCATGATCGTCGACTGGGACCCCGCTTTCTGAAACGCTGCACGTCGACATGACGCGGCGATTTCGGGAAACGGCGAACGGCCGATAGTCGGCGGCGGGAAGGAGAAGCGTACCGTGTGGATTGGTGTCGTCTCCCTGTTCCCGGAGATGTTCGAGGCCATTACCCGGCATGGCGTTACCGGTCGCGCCGTCGAGCGTCGCTTGCTGGAAATGGCTTTCTGGAATCCCCGGGATTACGCCACGGACAGACATCGCACGGTCGACGATCGTCCTTACGGGGGCGGCCCCGGCATGCTGATGAAGGTCGATACCTTGCGCGGCGCATTGACGGATGCGCGTGCCGGGGCGGAAGCTGCAGGCCATCGTCCCAGCGTGATCTACCTGTCGCCTCAGGGGCGCAGGCTGGATCAGGCCGGAGCTCGCGAGTTGGCTTCGCGTGATGGCCTGATCGTCGTGGCGGGCCGCTATGAAGGCATCGACGAGCGCGTGGTCGAAGCCGACATCGATGAAGAGTGGTCGATCGGCGACTACGTCCTCAGCGGTGGCGAGCTGCCCGCGATGGTGATGATCGATGCGCTGGCGCGCGAAGTGCCCGGTGTGCTGGGGCACAGTGATTCGGCCAGCGAGGATTCGTTTGCCGATGGCCTGCTGGACTGCCCGCACTATACGCGGCCCGAAGTGATCGACGGCCACCGGGTACCGGACGTCCTGCTCAGCGGCAATCACGAATTGATCCGCCGCTGGCGACTGAAGCAATCCCTCGGGCGCACCTGGCTCAGGCGCCCGGATCTGCTGGAGAGCCGAACGTTGGATCGTGAACAGCGCAAGCTGCTCGACGAATTCATCGACGAACACGTCGCGGGAAGCACATCTTCCGGCGACGGCGGTGCATGAGGCGACAGACCTTCGAACAGACCTGCGAATAGCGTGATGTTCGAATGCAATAGTCGTCGACATGCGTCATCCACGAGTCCGATTCCGCCCCGACCGCTTGTCGGACGGGCGTCGGGATCACGAAACGTCTTTCGAAGACGTTTCTTCAACGAGGAGCAAGACATGAGCAGCAAGAGTAAAGTGATCCAGGCGCTCGAAGACGAGCAGATGAGCAAGGAAGTCCCGGCGTTCGCGCCCGGTGACACCATCGTCGTCCAGGTCAAGGTCGTGGAAGGCAGCCGCGAGCGTCTCCAGGCTTTCGAAGGCGTCGTCATCGGCAAGCGTAACCGCGGTCTGAACTCCGCTTTCACCGTGCGCAAGATCTCTCACGGTGTCGGCGTCGAGCGTACCTTCCAGACCTACAGCCCGCTGGTGGCCGGTATCGAAGTCAAGCGTCGCGGTGACGTGCGTCAGGCCAAGCTCTACTACCTCCGCGAGCGCAGCGGCAAGTCTGCCCGCATCAAGGAAAAGCTGGGCTGAGTCGGCGCAAGCCGCTGACTTACACGCCCCCGGTCATCCTCGGGAGCGTGCCCGGCAGGAGCAACGGAAACCCCGCGAGTCGTTCGGCTCGCGGGGTTTCCGCGTTATGATGGAACTCTTTCTTTCCACAGCCGTTTTCGTCTCGGAGCTGCATGAACGATCACGACCGACGCGATGCCTTTCTCGATGCGCTATGGCTGGAGCGGGGCGTCAGCGAGCATACGCTGAGCGCCTACCGCCGCGATCTGACGGCGTGGATCGTCTATCTCGAGGCACAGGACGAGCGGCTGCTGGCGCCCGGCGAGACTACCCTGGCCGATTTCGTCGAGTCCTGTCGTGAGCGCTATCACACCCGTTCCATCGCACGGCAGCTCTCCTGCCTGCGACGCTTCTACCGCTGGGCGCTGGCCGAAGGGCTGATGAGTCACGACCCGCTGGCGGAGGTTCACTCGCCGCGAGTGCGGCCCGGGTTGCCCTCGACCCTCGAGGAGCACGACGTGGATCGGCTGCTGATGGCGCCGGACGTGGAGACCGCGCTGGGCCTGCGCGATCGCGCCATGCTGGAAGTGCTCTACGCCTGCGGTCTGCGCGTCTCCGAGCTGGTGGGATTGACCGTATCGGCGGTCAATCTGCGCCAGGGCGTGGTGCTGATCCGCGGCAAGGGTGACAAGGAACGACTCGTGCCGCTGGGCGAAGAAGCCATGGCCTGGGTCGAGCGTTATCTGCGCCAGGGCCGCAACGAGCTGATGAACGACATCCGCCAGCCGCCGCTGTTTCCCGGGCGCCGTGATGGCTTCATGACTCGCCAGACCTTCTGGCACCGGCTCAAGCACTATGCGCAGCTCGCGGCCATCGACAAGCCGCTGTCGCCGCATACCCTTCGCCATGCCTTTGCGACCCATCTATTGAATCATGGGGCCAATTTGCGTGTCGTACAGATGCTGCTGGGTCACAGCGACCTGTCGACCACGCAGATCTACACCCACGTGGCCCAGGCGCGTCTGGAAGCGCTGCACGCTCAACACCACCCGAGAGGTTGAACATGAGAAGTCGTCTACTGTTGTCCACCGTCGCCTTGCTGGCTGCCGTTCTGGCACCGGCCGTATCGGCCGAGCCGCCGGCCGATCTTGCCGACAAGCTCAACGCGCACGGGGGGCAGCCTCTGCCGATCGAAGCCATCGACGACTCTCCGGTACCCGGGCTCTATGAAGTCCGCCTGCGTGGCGGCAACACGCTCTACTCGGATGCCGAAGGCCAGTATCTGATCGTCGGCGATCTTTACCAGAATGCCGAGGACGGCATGGTCAACCTGACCGAACAGGCGGCCAACCAGCGACGCAAGGCCCTGGTCGACGCCGTGCCCGAGGAGCAGCGAGTGATCTACAAGCCGGCCGGCGAGGTCAAGGCCAGGCTCACCGTGTTCACCGATCCCACCTGCCCGTACTGCCACAAGCTGCACGCCGAGATGTCCCAGCTCAACGACATGGGCATTCAGGTCGACTATCTGGCCTTCCCCCGGATGGGGCCCAATTCGGATGCGGCGCGACAGCTCGCCGAGGTGTGGTGTGCCGACAATCGCTCGGAAGCGATGAGCGCGGCATTCCGCGGTGACAGCGTGGAAGCGTCGAAAAGTTGCCAGGCTCCCATCGCGTCGCAGTATCAACTGGGCGTCGAATCGGGAATTCAGGGCACGCCCGCGATCATTTTCCCCGATGGCAAGATGGTGCCGGGATACCTGCCGGCGAAGCGGTTGGCGGCCATGCTCGGCATCGATGCCAGCGGCGATAGCTGATACCCGGCAGGATACCCGCGAGTCCGCTTGACAAGGGGGGCTGGGCTTTCTACCGTGACCGCCCTTCAGGGCGCTTTGTGCCGGGAATCCGTACAGCAAAGAATGGAAAGCCGTGACAGCGGCTTCCGCTCCGGAGGGCGATGCGGCGAGTCAATATCAGCAGGGGAGAGCGACATCTTGGATCCGGTGAGAGTGGGTATCTGCGGGCTGGGCACCGTGGGCGGTGGCACCTTCGACGTTCTGACGCGCAACGCCGACGAGATCGCTCGTCGGGCGGGTCGCCCCATCGTCATCGAGCAGGTGGGTGCGCGGCGCGACAATCCTGACTGCGACACTTCCGGGGTCAAGGTGACACGCGACATTTTCGAAGTCGCGCGCAATCCCGACATCGACGTGCTGGTCGAGCTGATCGGCGGCTACGACGTCGCTCGCGAGCTGGTCATGACCGCGATCGAACATGGCAAGCACGTCGTGACCGCCAACAAGGCGCTGATCGCCGTTCACGGCAACGAAATCTTCCAGGCAGCCCACAAGAAGGGCGTCATCGTCGCCTTCGAGGCTGCCGTGGCCGGTGGCATCCCGGTGATCAAGTCGCTGCGCGAAGGCCTCGGCGCCAATCGCATCCAGTGGCTGGCCGGCATCATCAACGGCACCGGCAACTACATCCTGACCCACATGCGCGACGAGGGCCGGGCGTTCGAGGACGTCCTCGCCGAAGCCCAGGCGCTGGGCTATGCCGAGGCCGACCCGACCTTCGACGTCGAGGGCATCGATGCCGCCCACAAGCTGACGATTCTGGCCTCCATCGCCTATGGCGTCCCGCTGCAGTTCGATCGCGCCTATACCGAGGGTATCGCGCGGATCACTGCCGAGGACGTCGAGCAGGCCGATAACCTGGGCTACACCATCAAGCATCTGGGCATTACCCGGCGGGGCGACAACGGCGTCGAGCTGCGCGTCCACCCGACCCTGATTCCGAAGGAACGGCTGCTGGCCAACGTGCATGGCGTCAAGAATGCCATTGCCGTGATGGGCGACGCCGTCGGCCCGACGCTCTACTATGGTGCCGGTGCCGGCGCTGAACCCACGGCCTCGGCAGTGGTCGCCGACCTGCTGGACGTCGCGCGCAACATTGCCACCGCGCATCGTTACCGTGTGCCCTATCTTGCTTTCAGCGGCATCAACGACGAAGCCAACGCGCTGCCGATCCTGCCGATGGAAGAGATCGTCACGGCCTACTACCTGCGCCTGCTGGCGGTGGACCGCCCTGGCGTGCTGGCGCGAGTCGCGACGATCCTGTCCGAGCAGACCATCTCGATCGAGGCGATCATCCAGAAGGAAGCCACCGAAGGCGAGCTGGTGCCGATCATCCTGCTGACGCATCGCACCCGCGAGCAGCACATGAACGATGCGATTCGCCAGCTGGAATCGCTGGCCGATATCGCCGGGCCGGTCACGCGGATTCGTGTCGAGTCGCTGGACGAGCAGTAATAACTTCAGTTCCGAGCCGTAAGCCGCGAGCCGCGAGCGGGTTGTGCTCGAAGCCCGCAGCTCGAAGCTCGTCACTCACGGAGTGAAATATGCGTTATATCAGTACGCGCGGCCAGGCGCCGGCGCTGAATTTCGAGGAAGTGGTACTGACCGGCATGGCGGTCGACGGTGGCCTCTACGTGCCGGAGACGATGCCGCAGCTGTCGCGGGAGGAGCTCGCCTCGATGGCGGGGCTCTCCTACGCCGACATCGCTTTTCGGGTGATGAAGCCCTTCGTCGGCGGCGAGATCGACGACGAGACGTTCCGTGGGCTGGTGCATGATGCCTACGCGACCTTCAGCCACGATGCCGTCGTCCCGCTCAACCAGCTCGATGCCAACCACTTCCTGCTCGAGCTGTTCCACGGCCCGACGCTGGCATTCAAGGATGTCGCGCTACAGCTGCTGGGGCGCATTCTCGATCATTTCCTCGCCAAGCGCGGCGAGCGAGCGGTGATCATGGGCGCCACCTCCGGTGACACCGGCTCGGCGGCGATCGAAGGCTGCCGCCACTGCGATCATCTGGATATCTTCATCCTCCATCCGCACAACCGGGTTTCCGAAGTGCAGCGGCGCCAGATGACCACAGTGCTGGCGGACAATGTCTTCAACATCGCCATCGAGGGCAACTTCGACGATGCCCAGGCGATGGTCAAGGCGAGCTTCGCCGACCAGGCGTTCCTCGAGGGCGCACGGCTGGTGGCGGTCAACTCGATCAACTGGGCGCGCATCATGGCCCAGATCGTCTACTACGTCGCTGCCGGCGTGGCGCTGGGCGCGCCGCATCGCGAAGTCAGCTTCTGCGTGCCGTCGGCCAACTTCGGTAACCTCTTCGCGGGCTACATGGCCTACAAGATGGGCCTGCCGGTCAAGCAGTTCATCATCGCCACCAACGCCAACGACATCCTGCACCGCACGCTGGCCGACAACGACTTCTCCAAGCGCGACCTGGCGGCAACGCTGGCCCCCTCGATGGACATCGTCGTGTCGTCGAACTTCGAGCGGTTGCTGTTCGACGCCTACGACCGCGACGGCGATGCAGTTCGCGAGCTGCTCGAGCGCTTCCAGCAGGAGCCGGCCGTGCTGGCCGAGGCGCCGCTCGCCAGGCTGCGCGAGAAGTTCTCCAGTTTCAGCGTCGACGACGATGCCATCCTCGAGACCATTCGCGACGCGCATCATCGCACCAAGGAGCTGCTCGACCCGCATACCGCCACCGGTTACCGGGCGGCGGAGCAGGCGCGCGCCGATACGGTGACGCCGATGATCACGCTGGCGACGGCGCATCCGGCCAAGTTTGCCGAAGCCGTGGTCAGGGCCGGCTTCTCCGGCGTGCCGCTGCCGCCCCACATGGACGATCTGCTCGAGCGCGAAGAGCGCTACAGCGTGCTGCCCGCCGAGTTGAAAGCGGTCCAGGCATTCGTCGCCGATAACCGTCGCTGAGACGGGATCGCGCATTGCTGCGTTAACGGGAGAGACGCCATGTTGAAAGTACTGGGAAGAGACAACTCGAACAACGTCAAGAAAGTGCTTTGGTGCGCGGCCGAACTGGAGCTCGAGTTCGAACGTGTCGATTACGGCGGCGTGCATGGTGGTCTGGATAGCGACGAGTATCGCAAGCTCAATCCCAACGGCCTCATTCCGTGTCTGATCGACGGGGAAAGAAGCGTGTGGGAGTCCAACGCCATCGTTCGCTACCTGGTCGCTGCCTATGGCAATGGTGCGCTGCAGAGCGGCTCTCCCCTCCAGCGAGCCATATGCGATCAATGGATGGACTGGGTGCTGTCGATGCTGGCCGCGCCCTTCCGCGACTTGTTCTTCAACCGCGTGCGTGCCACCCCCGAGCAGTTCGACGCGGACGCGATGGCACGAGGCCAGTTGCTCGTGGCCGAACGGTTGGCAATCGTCGACAGGGCGCTTGCAAGCCAGGCATGGTTGTCGGGAGACGCCTTCGGCATGGGTGACATCCCCATGGGATGTTTCGTCCATACCTGGTTCGCGATGGACATCGAGCGCCCCACGCTGCCACACCTGGCCGACTGGCATGCACGGCTCGAGACGCGTCCGGCATTCCGCCAGCACGTCATGACCCCGCTCACTTGAGTTCTGGATGTCTACTGTTCCCGCTACGACCTTGGCCGACCAGACTTCCCACGATTACGCCCGCTGTCGCATCCAGCCACGCCCGCGCGACGAGAACGTCTATCGGCGCGGACTGGCCGCCGGGCTGAGCGAGCTGCAGGCACGGATTCTCGCCGGGCGGCTGCCGGGACACGACGGCCCGCTGGAAGCGTTGACCGCGCCGGCACTGCGCTATCTCAGCCACCCCGAGCAGCTGTGCGATGCCCGCCGTGGCGCCGAGCGCATCGCGCGGGCGGTGAGCGAGGGCGAGCATATCGGCATCCTGACCGACTACGATGTCGACGGCATCACCTCGCATGTGGTGATGCTGCGCTCGATGACCGAGCTGTTCGGCGTGCCGTCCGCGAAGCTGCACAGCCTGATCGGTCACCGTATCAACGACGGCTACGGCATCAGCCTGCCGCTGGTCGAGCGCACGCTGGCGCTGAAGCCGCGCCCCAGCCTGGTGATCACCGCCGATTGCGGCTCCTCCGACGAACCGCGGATCGCGCGCCTGCGCGAAGCGGGGATCGACGTCGTCGTCACCGATCACCATGCGTTGCCGATCGAAGGGCCTCCGGCTTCCGCCTACGCCACGATCAATCCCACGCGCTCGGACTGCGGGTATCCGGACAAGACCATCGCCGGTTGCATGGTGGCGTGGCTGATGATGTCGCTGACCCGCTCGGTCCTGATCGAGCAGGGCGTGCTGTCGTCGTCGACGCCCAAGCTTTCGCCCTGGCTCTCCTACGTGGCCTTGGGGACGGTGGCGGACTGCGTGTCGCTGGGGGCGAGCGCCGCCAATCGCGCGGTCGTGACCTACGGCCTGCGGCTGATCAATCGGATGGAGGCCGCCTGCTGGCGGGTCATGGCGGAGCGCCTGGGTGCCGACAGCATGCCGTTCGACGCCGAGACGCTGGCCTTCCAGATGGGGCCGCGAATCAATGCCCGCTCGCGGCTGGACGACCCCTACGCTGCGCTGCACTACATGCTGGCTGCGGAGGATGGTGTCGCCCGCCAGCATCTCCAGGTGCTGGATGATGACAATCAGGCCCGCAAGGCGCTCGAGGCCGACATGGTCGAAAGCGCCCGCGCGCTGGCCAAGCCGCAGCTGGCGGACGACCTGCCGGCGCTGGTGATCCATCTGCCCGAGGGGCACGCCGGGGTGCAGGGCATCGTCGCTTCCCGGCTGGTCCAGTCCTACGGGCGCCCGGCACTGGTGTTGACGCCCGCTACCGCGCCGGACATGTTGACCGGCTCCGGGCGCTCCATCGAGGCATTGCATCTGCGCGATGCGCTGCAGCGGGCCCACGAGCTGTCGCCGTCGAGCCTGCCGCGTTTCGGGGGGCACCGGGGGGCGGCCGGCGTCGGCGTGCCGCTCGCCGAGCTGGAGTCGTTCCGCCATGCTTTCCTGCAGGCCGTGCGGGAACAGCTCGGCGAACGGGAGCTGTTCCCGATCGTATGGACCGATGGCAGCCTGAGTGCATCGCAATTGACCCTGGCGACGCTGGACGAGCTCGAAGCGCTGGCGCCCTATGGCCGCGAATTCGACGCGCCGCTGTTCGAAGCCGAGTTCTTCGTCGAGCAACTGCGCCCGGTCGGTGCCGAGGGCAATCACCTGATGCTCGAGCTCTCCTGCGACGCGGTGGTCAGCCGGGCGATCTGGTTCCGCGCGCTCAATCCGGGCGAGGCCGCGCCGGTTTCACTTGGCGACCGGATACGATGCGCCTTCAAGCTTTCCCGCAATCGCTGGAAAGGGCGCGAGTCCCTGCAGTTGATGGTCGAGCACGCCGAGCGCCTGACGGCCTGACGTTTCCCGCCTCATTTCCCCATCCTTTCACACGCTTCATTGGCTGCCACGACACCTGCCGCCACGACGCCTGTCGTCCCGAACTGTCGGAATCGGGCGGGTTCGGGGTCGCCTCGAGCGGACGTCTTGACGATATAATCGCCGGATCGCCGGTGGCCCCGTTCTCGGGGCGTGACCGGACAGGCGCCAAAAGCGCCGACTCATTGACCCACTGCCTACCCGGCAGAGACAAGACAACAAGGATTGCTCGATGGAAACGACGTACCGTCACCGTTCCTATGAAGACGTGCTGGCCATTCTGCTGGGGTCTTCCTGCGCGGCGCTAGGGTTGGCGCTCTATCACCATGCCGAGATCCTGATCGGCAGCACAGCGGGCCTGGCGCTGTTGGTGACCTACGTGACCGGCTGGAGTTTCGGACTCGTCTTCTTCGTCATCAACCTGCCGTTCTACTGGCTGGCCTGGCGGCGGATCGGCCATCAGTTCACCTTCAAGACCTTCGGGGCGGTAGCGCTGCTGTCGTGGATCTCCTGGATGCTGCCGAGCTGGCTGGAGATCGGCGAGGTCGATCCGCTGTTCGCGGCGCTGGCGGGGGGAAGTCTGATCGGCCTGGGCGTGCTGTTTCTGCTACGCCACCGTGGCAGCCTCGGCGGGTTCAACATTCTCGCGGTCTATCTGCAGGACCGTTACGGTTGGCCGGCGGGCAAGGTGCAGATGGGACTGGATGGCCTGATCATGCTGGCTGCGTTCTTCGTGCTGCCGGTGACCAACGTGCTCTATTCAATCGTCGGCACCGTGGTACTGGGCGCGATTCTCACCATCAATCACCGCCCGGGGCTCTACGCCGGCATCAGCCAGAGTTGAAGAGCTGAGGCTGAGGCTAAGTCTGGATCGGCCCAGCGCTGCCGTTCAATAGTTGGGCCACAGCCCCGGCGTGACCAGCTCGAGCAGGTGGTCGTCCGGGTCGCGAAAATAGAGGCTCTCGCTCCCTTTCGGCCAGCGGGTCCGGCCTTCGATCTCGATGCCCTGATCGGCGAGATGCGCCTCCCAGTCGTCGAGACTTTCGGCCGGAATCGCCAGCGCCAGGTGCTGGCGACCCTCGCCGTCGTGGGGCGGGATGGTCCCCATGTCAGCCGGCAGGTGGACCGTCTCGTCGGTCTGGCCCTGCTGGAACACCAGCAGCATGGTGTTGCCGGTGGGGTAGGCGGTGAAGCGCTCGTCCTCGAGATGAGGTTCGAGCCCGAGCACGCGCGTGAAGAAGTCCCGAGCCTGCTGCATGTCGGCCGTGTAGAGAACGCTTTCGATGACGCCGCCCAGCGGTGGGGCGTGGTGTGGTGAAGTCATCGTTTTCTCCTTGCTGGCTTCGTCCCTTTGCTAGCTGCGTCCCTGGCTGGCTGCGATCAGCCTCGCAGCCAGAACCACCAGACGATGAACAGAATCACGGCGATGCCCAGGGTATTGAGCAGAAGTGTCATGCCGTCGCTTCCTTTGCGTTTGCGTTGGTCTGGGTTGTCGAACCTTGGCCGCCATCGGGCCGGAACAGCCGTAGCCGGTTGGCATTGCTGACTACCGTGACCGAGGAGAGCGACATCGCCAGAGCCGCGATCATCGGCGACAGCAGCATGCCGGTGAAAGGGTAGAGTATACCGGCGGCAATCGGGATGCCCAACGCGTTGTAGCCGAAGGCGCCCCACAGGTTCTGCTTGATGTTGGAGAGCGTGGCGCGGCTGATGGCGATGGCGTCACCGACGCCGTGCAGCGAGTTTCGCATCAGCGTCATGCCGGCGCTCTCGATGGCGATATCGGTGCCCTGGCCGATGGCGAAGCCGACCTCGGCCTGTGCCAGCGCCGGGGCATCGTTGATGCCGTCACCGACCATGCCGACGCGTTCACCGCGTTGCTGCAGCTCGACAATGGCCTGTTGCTTGTCGCCGGGCATCAGTTCGGCGCGAACCTCGTCGATGCCCGCTTCCCGGGCGATGGCCTCGGCCGTGGCGCGATTGTCTCCGCTCAGCATCACCACTGTCAGACCCTCGGCCTTCAGGCGCGAGATCGCGGCGCGGCTGTCCGCCCTCAGCGCATCGCGAATACCATAAAGGGCTGCCAGTTCGCCGCCGATGGCGAGGTAGATCACGCTGGTCGCCTGTGCCTGCCACTTCTCGGCATCGGAGGCGGCAGTGGCCACATCGATGCCGTGCTCGTGCATCAGCGCGGCGTTGCCCAGGAACACCTGACTGCCGTCATCCAGAGCCGCGCTGACGCCCCGGCCGGTCAGGCTCTGGAAATCACGGATCGCCACCTCGTCCGCCGTATCGCCGACGTGCGTCAGCAAGGCGTCGGCCAGCGGGTGCTCCGAGCCGCGCTCCAGGGCGGCCACCACGGCATCGACGCGCGTTTGCTCCAGCCAATAGCGGCTGTCGGTGACCCGCGGCTTGCCCTCGGTCAGGGTGCCGGTCTTGTCGACCACCAGGGTGGTCAACTGGCTTGCGGTCTGTAGCGCTTCGCCGTCGCGAATCAGAATGCCGTACTCGGCTGCCTTGCCGATGCCGATCATGGTCGAGATCGGGGTCGCCAGGCCCAGGGCGCAGGGGCAGGCGATGATCAGAACGGTGGTCGCCGCCACCAGCATGTGCACCAGCTGCGGCGCCGGGCCGAAGTCGAACCAGAGCAGTGCGGTGACGACAGCGGCGATCATTACGCTGGGCACGAAGATCGCCGAGACCTTGTCTGCCAGCGCGCCGATGGGCGGCCGTGATTCCTGGGCGCGGGAGACCTGGTCGACGATGCGTCCCAGCCGAGTGTCGTCGCCGACATGGCTCGTGCGATAGACGAGGGTTCCCTTGCCGTTGACGGTGCCGGCGCTGACCCGATCTCCGGCCGCCTTGCGTACCGGTTCCGGTTCCCCGGTGAGCATCGACTCGTCGATGAAGCTCTCTCCCTCCTCGACGTCGCCATCGACCGGCAGGCGTTCGCCCGGGCGCACCCGGATTCGATCGTTCACCTGAACCTGCTCGATCTCGATATCGCGCTCTTGTCCGTCACGGATCACTCGGGCCGTCTTGCTTTGCAGGTCGAGCAGACGGGACAGCGCCTGGCTGGTACGTCCCCTAGCCTTGAGTTCCAGCGTCTGGCCGATGCCGATCAGACCGATGATCATCAACGACGCCTCGAAATAGAGATGCCGGGATCCCTCGGGAATCACCGTCGGGAACAGCACCACGGCCATCGAATAGAGCCAGGCGGCGGCACTGCCCAGGGCGATCAGGGTATCCATGTTGGCCTGATGATGACGGAACGCTTTCCAGGCGCCGTCGAAGAAGCGACGACCTGCGGTGGCCAGCACGCCCAGCGTGGCCAGCCCCAGGAGCAGCCAGATCCAGCGCTCGCCGCCCTCGAGCTGCGGCATATGGAAGAACATCGCCAGCATCATCGGTACGCCCAGCGTCAGGCTGACCGCCGATTCGATCGCATGGCGACGGGCCTGCCGGGCGGCGTTCTGCTGGCGCTTGGCGGATGCCTCGCGCAGATCCTCGATCGGCGAGGCGCCATAGCCGACGTTCTCGACCGCCGCGATCAGATCGGCGATGCTGGCCTGGCCGCTGACCTGGGCCGTCTCGCTGGCGAAGTTGACCTGGGCATGCTGGACGCCGGGGGTTTTCGAGAGCGCTTTCTGCACCGCGTTGACGCAACCGGCGCAGGTCATGCCGCTGATTGATAGTCGTTGCAGCTCGCCGGCCTCCGTCGGCTCTTCCGCCCGGCTATCGGATGGAGCGGCGTCGTTGGATGGCCGGGTATCGTCGGCCCGGTCGGGCTCGCTCTCACGCGACTCGGTCTCACGCACCTCGGCCTCACGCGATTCGGCCTCGGCAGCCGCCTCGTCTTCGGGCGGATAGCCGGCCTCGGTCAGCAGTCGGGCGATCCGATCCCGTGGCAGCGTGCTGTCGACTTGAAGTCGATGATCGGCCGGTTCGCCGCTGACTTCGGCCTGGGCGTCCTCGGCCTGAACGGCTTCGCGCATGCGCTTGACGCAGCCCTGGCAGCTCATCGCCGGGATGGTGAAATCGCAGGACTCATGCTCGGCGGCCGGGGGATAGCCGGCCTCGGTCAGTAGCTGAGCGATCCGATCCCGTGGCAGCGCGCTATCGACCTGAAGTCGATGATCGGCCGGTTCGCCGCTGACTTCGGCCTGGGCGTCCTCGGCCTGAATGGCCTCGCGCATGCGCTTGACGCAGCCCTGGCAGCTCATCGCCGGGATGGTGAAATCGCAGGACTCATGCTCGGCGTCCGGGGGATAGCCGGCCTCGGTCAGTAGCTGAGCGATCCGATCCCGTGGCAGCGCGCTATCGACCTGAAGTCGATGATCGGCCGGTTCGCCGCTGACTTCGGCCTGGGCGTCCTCGGCCTGAATGGCCTCGCGCATGCGCTTGACGCAGCCCTGGCAGCTCATCGCCGGGATGGTGAAATCGCAGGACTCATGCTCGGCGTCCGGGGGATAGCCGGCCTCGGTCAGTAGCTGAGCGATCCGATCCCGTGGCAGCGTGCTATCGACCTGAAGTCGATGATCGGCTGGTTCGCCGCTGACTTCGGCCTGGGCGTCCTCGGCCTGAATGGCCTCGCGCATGCGCTTCACGCAGCCCTGGCAATGCATGGCATCGACGCGATATTGGTAGCGGTTCATGCGTTCCTCCTTGCCGGAGCGCAGCACTCATCGGGAGTATCGGGCGTCTGCTCGATCAATCGGCAGATGCTGTGGCCATCGGGCGTGCCATCCGGCAGTCGTGACCAGTCGTTCATCGCTCGCTCCATGCGATCCGCCAGCGCCTGGAGTTCGCGGATCCGGGCATGGATCTGCGGCAGGCGAGCGGCCAGCAGGTCGCGAACCAGCGGGCAGGGTGAGTCGCCCTGATCGGCCTGCTCGAGAATGTCGGCGATCTCCTTGAGGCTGAAACCGAGAGTCCTGGCGCGCTGAATGAAGCGCAGCCGTTCCAGGTCGCGCGCGCCGAACAGCTGGTAACCGTTATCCGGATCCCGCTGCGGCGTCAGCAGCCCCTGCCGCGTGTAATGGCGTACGGTTTCTGCCGTGACGCCGGCCGCCTTGGCCAGTTCGGACACCTTCATGGATGCCTCCTCGCGCTATCGTGTGATTAGCCTAGAACCTATGTGTAACACCTAGGTCAAGCTCGCGGGAAGCCGGCATGACGTTGTTCCACCTAAGATGCATAGCGTTTGGTATTACGACCAAAGAGAGACCCAAAAAGCGATTGAAACGACCGTTTGCCAATTGACGCTAATCCCCCGTTCCGTCACAACGGAAGGCGAAAAGTCGGGCCATGATTCATGCGTGACGGGGCTCGTAAAACAGAGACATGCCGCTGTAGGCGAAAGGGTGACTCGACCGACAGCGGACTCGTGCCAGGGGATACCACCATGCCATATCGCTACCACCGTCTGTCGTTCGCCATTGCCGTCGCCGCATTGGGAACGGCTGCCTCCGGGCCCGCTTTCGCCGGTGGCTATCAACTCAATGAACAGAGTGTCAGCAGCCAAGGCTACGGTCATGCCGGGCGTAGCTCCAATGTTCACGATGCCACGATTGTTTTCGGCAATCCCGCCGGCATGTCGTTTCTGGATCGCGCCCAGGTCACTGCCGGTGCAACCTATCTCGATGTTCAAAACGATATCGATAACGTGACGGCGACCCGCACCATCGACTCCGGTGTTGCCTCAGGCGGTGCACCATCGGGCGTTCAGGTGCCGTTGGGCGATGTGCCCGGCGGTAATGAAGGAGACATGGTGGGCAGCAAGGTCATACCATTCGGCTTTTATGCGCAGCCGATCAATGATCGTTGGTCTTTTGGGCTCGGCGTTTATGCTCCCTTCGGATCCAAGACCGACTATGAATCTGATTTCCAGGGGCGCTATTTCGGCGACTATACCGAGGTAGTGGTAACCACGGTGCAGCCGACATTGGCTTATCGTTTCAATGATCAGCTTTCGCTCGGCGTTGGGGTGACCTATAACCGTGTCGATGGTGAGCTTCGTCGTCAGTTGCCCTCGGAAGCCGGTTTTAATTCAGGCACGGATATCGACTCTCGGGTCGAAGGGGATGACGAGGCGTGGGGTTATAACATCGGTTTAATCTATCGGCCTGTTGAGTCCACGACGCTGGGATTGACCTATCGTTCGAAAGTCGATTACACCCTGGAAGGGGATTTCGAGGCAACCGACCCGCTTGGCAATGTCGTACGTGCCGACAATGATGCAAGGCTGGATCTCACGACGCCCGAGACTATCAACTTTTCTATCACCCAGCAGATGACGCCGGATCTCAAGCTGATGTTCGGTGCTTCTTGGGTACGCTGGGACCGCTTCAACGAGATTCGAGTGACCGGCGCAGGAGGAAGCACGATCACTCAGGAGCAGCAAAGCTATCGTAATGCTTGGGCCTTTGCGGTCGGCGGCGAGTATACCGTGAATCCACAATGGGTATTGCGTGCGGGACTGACACTGGACGAGACGCCGACCAACGATACCTACCGTAGCGTGCGCATCCCTTCCGATGATCGCCGCATCTTCTCTCTCGGAGCTGGCTGGACTCCGATTCCGGAACTGACGGTCGATGTTGCCTACTCCTACTTGACCGAGCGCCGAACCGAGATTTCGCAGGAGCGTGCCGATCTGCTCAATGGTGCGGGGGGGGCTACCTACGAGGCTGACTACAAGAACGAGGCACACGGCATCGGCGCACAGTTGACCTACCGCTTCTGACTCTCGACCGGTTCGTCAGGCGGCCCCGGATTCGATAAAGGCCGCCTTGAGCAGTGCCTGGGTATACGCCTCGCGCGGGTGGTTGAAGATGGCATCCACCGAGCCGTGTTCGATGACGCGGCCCTCTTTCATCACCATCACGTCGTCGGAGAGCGCGCGCACCACTGAGAGGTCGTGGCTGATGAAGAGATACGTCAGGCCGTGCTTCTTCTGCAGGTCGCGGAGCAGGTCGATGACACGAACCTGGACCGAGCGGTCGAGCGCCGAGGTCGGTTCGTCGAGCAGCAGCAGTTCCGGCTTGAGAATCAGCGCACGGGCGATGGCGATACGCTGGCGCTGGCCGCCGGAAAATTCATGCGGATAGCGGTTGCGCATGGCGGGATCGAGGGCGACCTCTTCCAGCGCGGCGATGACTTCCGCCTCGCGCTGGCGTCGGTTCATTTCCGGATGATGTACCTTGAGACCTTCGCTGATGATGTCGCCCACCGTCATGCGCGGGGAGAGCGAACCGAAGGGGTCCTGGAACACCACCTGCAGACGCGAGCGCAGCGGACGCATTCCCGATTTGTCGAGCCCGGAGATGTCGGCGTCTTCGAAGCGGATGTCGCCTTCGGACTTCAGCAGCCGCAGCAGGGCGCGGCCGAGGGTCGACTTGCCGGAACCGGATTCGCCAACGATGCCCAAGGTCTGCCCGCGGCGAATCGACAGGTCGATGCCACGCACGGCCTCGAAGTACTCGCTCTTGCCGAACAGGCGCTTCTTGAGCGGGAAACGCACCTTGATATCGTGCCCGCTGAGCAGTACCGGCGAATCTGCCGGTGCGGGTTCCTTGCGGCCTCGCGGAATCGCGTCCAGAAGCATGCGGGTGTAGTCGTGGCGCGGGTTGTCGAACACCTCGAGCGTGCGGCCGCTCTCGACCACTTCGCCATAGCGCATTACCGCGACGTGATCGGCGAAATGGCGAACGATGCTCAGGTCATGGGTGATGAACAGAATCGCCATGCCGTACTCGGCCTGCAGCGACTTGAGCAACTCGAGGATCTGCGCCTGGACCGTGACGTCGAGCGCCGTGGTCGGTTCATCGGCGATCAGCAGCTTGGGTTCGCAGGCCAGTGCCATCGCGATCATCACCCGTTGACGCTGACCGCCGGAGAGCTCGTACGGATAGCTGTCGATGCGCCGCTCCGGCTCGGGGATGCCGACCTGGTTCAGCAGCTCCAGCACCCGCTGGCGATTGGCCTGGCCCGTGAGCTGCTTGTGCTTGACCAGCACCTCGCCAATCTGGCGGCCGATGCGGTGGAGCGGATTGAGCGAGGTCATCGGCTCCTGGAAGATCATCGAGATGTCGTTGCCGCGTACCCGGCGCATGCGCTTGGGCGTCACTTCGAGCAGGTTTTCGCCATTGAAACGGATGGCGCCGGTGGTCTCGGCGAGCTCGGGCAGCAGGCGCATGGCGGCGGTGGAGGTCACCGATTTGCCGGAGCCGGATTCGCCCACCAGGGCCAGCGTCTCGCCCTCGGCGATGGTGAAGCTCACGTCCTTGACCGCGGTCACCGGGCCGGTAGGCAACTGGAAGGTCACGCTGAGCTTGTCGATTTCGAGCAAAGTACTCATGAAACGGCTCCTTAGCGCGTGCGCGGATCGAGGGCATCGCGTAGCCCATCGCCCAGGAAGTTGAGACAGAACAGCGTCGCTGCCAGGAAGAACGACGGCACCAGCAGCATCCATGGTGCGCTTTCCATCATGTCGACGCCTTCAGAGATCAGTACGCCCCAACTGGTCAGCGGTTCCTGCACGCCGAGGCCCAGGAACGACAGGAAGCTCTCCAGCAGGATCACCTTGGGCACGGTCAGGGTGACGTAGATGATCACCGGGCCGATGGCGTTGGGAATCAGATGGCGGGTGACGATCTTGGTATCGCGCACGCCCAGCGCATGGGCGGCCTCGATGAATTCCCGCCGCTTCAGTGCCAGCGTCTGGCCGCGCACGATACGTGCCATGTCGAGCCACTCCACCGCACCGATGGCGGCGTAGATCAGGAAGATGTTGCGCCCGAACACCACCATCAACAGGATCACCAGGAACATGAACGGCAGCGAATACATGATGTCGACGAAACGCATCATGTAGTTGTCGACGCGACCGCCCAGATACCCCGAGATGGCGCCGTAGAGCACGCCGATCACCAGACTGACGAAAGAAGCGACCAGCGCCACCGACAGTGACACGCGCCCGCCATAGAGCACGCGGGTGAGCAGGTCGCGGCCGTTGGCGTCGGTGCCGAGATAGTGCGCGCCTTCCAGCGTCGGACCGGTGCCGAAAGCGTTCCAGTCGACCTCGGCAAGCCCCCACGGCAGCAGCCACGGGCCGACGATGCACACCACGATGATCGCAAGCAGCAGGCCCAGGCTGGCCATGGCGGCGCGGTTCTGGCTGAGACGACGCCAGGCGTCGCGAGCCAGGCTTTCACCCACCGGCGCGCCCTCTTTCGTGCCCGGGGTTTCCGGGTCAGGAGAGCGGGGCGGATTGGGGCCACCAGCGGGTAGCGGGGTGCCATCCGGCTGTTTGCCGCTATAGGGCTTGGATTCGGATGTCATCAGCGGCCTCCCTGTTCTTTGTGATCGTCATTGTCATGATCGTCATTGTCATGATCGTCATTGTCATGATCGTCATTGCTGTCATGATCGGATCGTCGTCACGGTCGAGTCGTTGTCGGGGATTAGTCGTCATAGCGGATCTGGGGGTCGAGTGCCGAATAGAGCAGGTCGACGATCAGGTTCATCAACACGATCAGCACGCCGTAGAAGACCACGGTGCCCATGACCAGGGTGTAGTCGCGGTTGAGCGCGCCCTGGACGAAGTAGCGGCCGATGCCGGGAATACCGAAGATCTGCTCGATGACCACGGAACCCGTGATGATCCCGGCGATGGCCGGGCCGAGATAGGACATCACCGGCAGCAGCGCGGGGCGAATGGCATGGCGCCAGATCACTTCGCCCTCGTTGAGCCCCTTGGCGCGGGCGGTACGGATGAAGTGGCTGCCCAGCACCTCGATCATGCTGGCGCGCATCATCCGCGCGATGTAGGCGATCTGCTGGATCGACAGCGCCACCACCGGCAGCACCAGATTGGGCAGTGCGCCGCCGTTCCAGCCGCCCGCCGGCAGCCAGCCCAGCAGCACGCCGAACACCAGCGCGAAGATCGGCGCGATCACGAAGTTGGGAACCGCGATGCCGGTCAGCGCCGTGCCCATGACCATATAGTCGACCGTCGAGTTGCGCTTCAGCGCCGCCGCGATGCCCAGCGGCAGCCCGACAATCAGTGCCAGCAGTATCGCCAGCCCCCCGATTTCCAGGCTGACCGGAAAGCCCTGCATGATCAGCTCGGTGACCGAGAAATCCTTGTACTTGAATGACGGCCCGAAATCACCCTGGAGCAGGTTGCCCATGTAGCGCAGATACTGCATCGGCAGCGGCTCGTCGAGATGATAGGCCGCCATCAGGTTGGCTTCGATCTCCGGCGGCAGCTGGCGTTCGCCGTCGAACGGCCCGCCCGGCGCCACGCGCATCAAAAAGAACGAGATCGTGATCACGATCAATAGCGTGGGGATCGCCTGCAGCAGGCGCTTGAGGGTATAGATCAGCATGCCGGATCACCTGAGCCTGAACATAGCGGTGTCTTCGAGAGAATCATTGCTCGCTCTCCTGGAGATAGCGCAGCGGGTGGACGTCCATCGGATTGATTTCCCAGCCCTGAATGGCGGGCGAGACGAGATGGACGGAGACATAGTCGTAGAGTGGCAGCAGGGCGTAGTCGTCCAGCAGCCGTTGCTGGGCACGGGTCATCAACTGGCGGCGTTTCTGCGGATCGAGCTCCCGCGTGCTCTTGGCCACCAGCGCGTCGTATTCGGCATCGTGATAACCGCTACTCCGGCTGGCCGAGCCGCTGTCGGCGTAGGCATTGAGAAAGTCGAACGGATCGTTGATGGTCGCCACCATGCCGTAACGGGCCACTTCGAAATTGCCTTCGCGGATGGTGGCGTAGTGCACGGCCGCTTCGGAATTGATCAGTTCGACTTCCACGCCCAGCGGCTTCCACATCGCGGCCACGGCCACCGCAATCTTCTTGTGATCTTCCAGCGTGTTGTAGTTGAGCCGCAGGCGTAGCGGATGGTCGGGGCCATAGCCCGCTTCCTGCATCAGCGCTTTGGCGCGGGCCATGCGCTCGTCCATCGTCATGTCGGCGAAATCGAGATCGCCACGCGGGGCGTTAGCGGTATTGCGCGGCACGTACCAGAACGAGGGCGTCTGGCCCTGGCCCAGAATCTGGTCGGTAATGACATCGCGTCGGACGGCCAGGTTGAGGGCTTCGCGCACGCGGCGATCCGCCAGCGGCTGCCCGTCGTGAAGATTGAACATGTAGAAATATTCCGCCGTCAGCGGACCGACTCTCAGCGCGTCGCCGAGGTTCTCCCTGGCCCAGGCGAAGCGCGAGGAGGGAACGCTCGAGTAGGCGATGTCCATCTCGCCGGTGCGAAAGCGATTCAGCGCGGCGTTGGCATCATCGATCGGGTAGAACACGGCCTCATCGACCGAGACCTGGTCGGCATCGTAGTAGTGCGGATTTCTGGTCACCACGATCCGGGACTGGGGCTGCCACTGGCTGAGCGTGAAGACGCCGCTGGAGACGGTGTCGCCGGGTTTGATCCAGCCATCGTCAGCGTTGGCCAGCACGTGTTCCGGCAGCGGCGAGGCTTCGGTCATCGCCAGCGCCTGCAGAAACCAGGCGGTGGGCTGCGTCAACCGGATGCGCAGCGTATGCGCGTCGACGGCCTCGACCCCGAGTGTGTCGGGGCTTTTCTCGCCAGCATTGATCGCCCGGGCGTTGACGATAGGGTAATAGAGATTGGCGTTCTGGTTGGCGATCGCTGGTTCCAGCACGCGGCGCAGGGCGAACACGGCGTCATCGGCGGTGATCGGCTCGCCGTCCGACCACTCGGCGTCACGCAGATGGAAGGTGTACTGCTTGCCGTCGTCGCTGATCTCCCAGTGCTCGGCGAGCCCGGGGACCAGGCTGCCGTCGGCGGCGTAGGTGACCAGCCGCTCGAACAGCGCCCGCGTGATCCGGGTTTCCCAGACGCCGCTGGTCTTCTGCGGATCGAGAGAGCCCGGCTCGGCGCCATTGGCGATATCGACGGTGAAAGCCTGTGCCGGGACGGCCATTGCGCCCAGCGCGATGCCGCCCAGCGCGGCAAGCAGGTAACGCGACATCATCTTGTGGTGCTTCGAAATCATCTTGTCCTGCGTCCCTCGGCCACCGGTCGCAGTGATCGCGCGACTCGGCGGCATTGGTGATCGAGTGTCTTGTCGTCAATCCGCGTCTAGCGAGAACCATCGCGACAGATGCCGGTTGAGCGCGTTGTCTTCCCAGCCTTCCAGCTTCGGGTTGACCAGGTTGCGCGAGACATCGACGTAGATCGGCGCCACGGCATAGTCGGAAAGCGCCTGCCGCTCGGCCTGCTGTAGCAGTTGCTGGCGGGCGGCCATGTCGGTTTCGCGGCTGGCCCTGGCCATCAGCTCGTCGAACGCCTGACTGCGATAGCCGCCGTAATTTTTGGGCGAGTCGCTCTGCAGGATGCCGAGGAAGTTGCTGGCGTCGTCGAAGTCCGCGACCCAACTGCCGCGGCCGACGTCGAAGTTGCCGGCGGCGAGCTCGGCGTAGTGAACTGCGCCCTCGGCGTTGACCAGCTGCGTCTCGACGCCGAGCGGCTTCCACATGGCGGCCAGCGCCACGGCGATGCGCTTGTTGGCCTCGGTGGTGGAGTAGCGCAGCGTCAGCTCGAGCGGGTGATCGGGGCCGTAGCCGGCGTCTTTCAGCAGCGCCTGGGCCTCGGCGACTCGCTCGTCCCTTGCCTGATCGAGGCCGGGCATGGCTTGGGCGTCGTAGTGGCTGACCCCTTCCGGAACGAAGCCGCTGGCCGGGGAGACGACGCCGTCCATGATCTGATCGGCGATGACGTCGCGGCGGATCGCCAGGTTAAGTGCTTCCCGCACCCGCTTGTCGGCGGTCGGGTGGCCGTCGCGCTGGTTGAGCGCGAAGTAGTAGTTGGCCAGCTGCGGCGCGAGGTGGACGGCGTCGGGCAGGTTCTGCTGCAGCCACTGGTAACGATCCGGCGAGAAGTCGCGGACGATGTCCAGGCCGCCGGCGCGGAAGCGCTGCAGGCCGGCGCTGCGGTCCTCGACCGGATAGTAGTCGACGCCATCGAGCGCGACGTCTGCGGCTGCATGAAACTCGGCGTTCTTGCGCGCCGCGATATGATCGTGGGAGATCCAGCCGGTCGGCGTGAAGGCACCGTTGGTCGCGATGTGATCCATCTGCGTCCAGTCGTTGCCGAATTTCTCGACCAGATGCGATGGCACGGGAGACGCGGCGATATGAGCCAGCAGCGTCGGGAAGTAGGGCGTCGGCTGATCGAGCGTGATCTTCAAGGTCTTGGCGTCGACGGCTTCGACGCCGAGTTCGGGGGCGTCCTTCTCGCCCTTGGTATGCGCTTCGGCGCCGCGAATCGGATAGAACAGGCTGGCATAGACGGCGCCATTGGCCGGGTCGAACAGGCGCTGGAAGGCGAGCACGAAATCCTCGGCGACCACGGGTTCGCCATCCGACCAGTTGGCGTCGTCGCGCAGCTTGAAGGTATAGACCTTGCCGTCGTCGCTGAGTGACCAATCGCTGGCTGCGCCGGGGATGTATTTACCGGAAGGATCCAGCGTGACCAGGCCTTCGAACAGATCGCCCAGGACGTCGTTCTCCCAGGTACTGCCACCGATCCGAGCGGTATCCAGCGAGGCGGGCTCGCCTTGAATACCGATGCTCAGCGTGGCGGCCTGCACGCTGCTGGTCAGTAGACCCAGCCCCAGCAGCAGGCCAAAGCGGCCTGGCCGACGATGAAGTCGTTGTTTACGCGGTTGGTGCATGATCGAGTCCATCCGTTATTAGACAATTGTTGTTACTGGTCTAGTTGCCGGGCTTGTCGCCGGGCTTGTCGCCGGGCTGTGTGCCGGGGACGGGAACCCATCTCGATCGTATTCCATTCGGCGCCGGTAACGGCGCTTTTCTGCATCGCTGTCTTGCTATCGCCAGCGTCTCGACTCAGGACGCTTCCGGCGTGGATAGGTAGCGGCGCACCGCGCAGAGCTGTTCGGCATAGCGACTGCCACCGAGCCGGCGACATTCGATGCGCGCATTGTTCGTCGGCGAGTGCAGCATACGGTCCTCGCCGAGATAGAGCGCGACGTGATCGACCACTAACCGGCCTGTGTCGTCGGGCTTCTCGAAGAACAATAGGTCGCCGGGGCGGCGCTCGCCGAGTTCGACCGGCTGCCCCGTCTCGACCTGATCGGAGGCGTCGCGGGGCAGTGCGATGCCTATGGCGGCGAACAGACTGTGCACCAGCCCCGAGCAGTCGTAGCCGAAGCTTGAGTTGCCGGCCCACAGGTAGCGCAGACCGTCGAAGCGTCGCCCTAGCGTTTCCAGCGTGGCGGCGACTGCTGGGAAGCTTTCATCCGGCAGATGGACGCTGCCCCGTGGCAGCCAGCCCCGCCCCAGCGACGTTTCCACCCAGATGCGAGAGAGATCTTCATCGCTGGATGGCGTGGCCACAGACAGTCGTGTCAGAAAGCTCAGTTTCAGCGAGCGACCCTGGGGCAGGCCCTGCATCCAGGCGACAGGCGTGACCACCGTTGCCGCTTCGGTGCCGACGGCGAGGCAGCCTTCCCCTTCGGCGAGCTGCGTGGCCGGAATCCAGCCGGGATAGCCGCGAGGATCGAGCGACGAGCGCTGGTTCGGGACCACCACGCGACACCAGTCGTTGCCCTGGCTGTCCCGACGGCGTTCGAGGATCCCGACCGGCGTATCCAGCAGCACCTGGGTGGCGAGCCGTTTCTCCTTGCACAGCGCGAGCCGGGTATCGTCATCCAGCGCGGCCAGCCAGTGTTCCAGCAGAGCCGGGTTGCCCAGCGCCGAGGCATCGATGGCCCGGGGTGCGTCGGGGGAGGCCCACAATCCCGCCACGGCGACGGCGACGCAGCTCATGTCGATGTCCCCTGATGACTCATGCCAGTGCTTCCGGAAGACCGCTCAAGTCGTTACTCGGTGAAGTGAACCCAACGTGACGGATGGTCGTCCTCGACGTTGTCTTCCCAGCCTTCGAGTTTCGGATTGACCAGGTTGCGCGTGACGTAGGTCAGCATGGGAATGAACGCATAGTCGTCCAGGGCCACGTTCTCGGCTTTCTCGAGAATTTTTTCCCGGGCGTCGAGATCCTGTGTCTGCGCGGCCTGGTCCATCAGCTTGTCGTACTCGGGATTGGAGTAGGTGCCGTAATTGTTGCCGACACCGGTATGCAGCAGCGTGAGGAAATTCTCGGCGTCGTTGTAGTCGGCGATCCAGCCGGCGCGCGCGACATCGAAATCGCCTTGCTGGATGGTCTGGTAATGGACGGTCGCTTCGGAATTGATCATCTGTACGTTGATGCCCAGCGGCTTCCACATGGCGGCCACGGCGATGGCGATCTTCTTGTGCTCGTCACTGGTGTTGTAGCGCAGGCGCAGTTCGAGCGGATGATCCGGACCGTAACCGGCTTCCTTCAACAGGTCCTTGGCACGGGCCATGCGATCGTTCATGTCGTCGCTGCCGAGGTCCATCTGCTGGGCGTCGTAGTGGCTGGTGCCCGGCGGGACCATGGCGGTGGAAGCCTTGAAGCTGCCGGCCATGATCTGCTCGGAGAGCACGTTGCGACGAATGGCCAGGTTGAGCGCTTCACGCACGCGCTTGTCGGCGGTGGGGTTGCCGTCGCGATTGTTGAGCACGTAGTAGTAGGAGCCGAGCATCGGGCTCATGTGCGTGGCATCAGGCAGGTTGTCGGTCAGCCACTGATAACGGCTGGAAGGATAGTCGGTCAGTACGTCGAGCTCGCCGGCACGGAAACGGGAGATGCCGGCATTGCGGTCCTCGACGGTGTAGTAGTTGACGCCATCCAGCGAGACATCGTCGGCGTCGTAGTAGGTCGGGCTCTTCTCGACGCTGATGCGCGACTGAGAGACCCAGTCCACCGGCTTGAAGGCGCCGTTGGAGGCGATGTGGTCGAGCTTGACCCAATCCTTGCCGTATTCGTCGACCAGATGCTTGGGCACCGGGTAGGCGGTGTAGTGGGTCAGCAACTGCAGGAAGTAGGGCGTGGGATGGTTGAGCGTGACCTTGAGCGTCTTGCCGCCATCCAGAGACTCGGCACCGAGAGTGTCGGCCGATTTGTCGCCGGTATTGACTGCCTCGGCGTTGACGATCGGATAGAGCATGTAGGCGTACTTGGAGGCGTTCTCCGGTGCCAGCAGGTGTTGCCAGCCGAACACGAAGTCCTCGGCGGTCACCGGCTCGCCGTCGGACCATTTTGCCCCTTCCCTCATGTGGAAGGTATAGGTCTTGCCATCGTCGGAGACTTCCCACTCGGTTGCCATGCCCGGCAGTAGCTCACCATCGGGAGATTGCTTGAGCAGGCCTTCGTAGACGTCCATCAGTACCTGGGATTCCCATACCCCGCCGGAAACCTGCGAGGTGTCGAACGAGGCGAGCTCGCCCTGAACGCCGATACTGAGGGTTTCGGCCAGCGCCGGCGTCGCTATCAGCGAGGTGGCCAGAGCCAGGGCACTAAGCGGGAACAGCGCGCGGGGGAGAGACAGCTTCGACATCTATGGAAAACTCCGACTTGTTGTTGTGGCGCATGGGTCGTGGAACATTCGCGATGAGGCTCACGCGCCAAATGCGTTCAAAGGTTGATCGGCGCACGACACGTCCGAAGAATCGATGCGGTACCTTCGCGCGAACCTGATGGCTCGTCTAATTCAAATGCTCGATGAACCATTTCATTTCACGCATATGGGCGCGCAGAGGCGGCGACGTCGCCGCCCTGGTCGTGATTTCAGCCCCGGTTAGACGTTAATCGAACGACTCTGGACGTTCGTCTCGTGACTCTGGAAGCTGCACCCAGCGCGAGGCGTGCATATCCAGTGCATTGTCGTTCCAGCCTTCGATCTCGGCATTGACCAGATTGCGTGAGCTGTAGGTATAGATTGGGGTCAGAGGATAGTCGGCCAGTGCCAGGGCTTCGGCCTGCTGCATCAGCTGCGCGCGCTTCGCCGGGTCCTGCTCGGCGTCCGACTGGCTGATCAGGCCGTTGTAGTCCTCGTCCTGGTAGCCGCCATAGTTGTTGGTTTCCGCCGACAGCAATTGCAGGAAGTTCTGGGGATCGTCGTAGCTCGAGATCCAGGCGGCGCGGGCGACCTGGAAATCGCCTTCCATCAGATCGGCGTAGTGGACGTTGGCTTCGGTGTTGCGCAGCTCGACGTCGACCCCCAGCGGCTTCCACATCGCGGCGACCGCCACGGCAATCTGGCGATGCTCGTCGCCGCTGTTGAAGCGCAGCGTCAGTTCGAGCGGATTGTCCGGGCCGTAGCCGGCTTCCTGCATCAGCGACCTGGCCTCGGCCAGACGTGTGTCCATGTCGTCATCGAGCCCCGGCTGGGACTGGGCCTCGTAGTCGCTGGTTCCCGGCGGTACCAGCGAGGTGGCCGGTTCGACGCCGCCCTTCAGCAGCTGCTTGGCGATCACGTCGCGACGAATCGCCAGGCTCAGCGCTTCGCGCACGCGCTTGTCCGCCACCGGCGAGCCTTCGCGCAGGTTGAACACGTAGTAGTAGGTGCCCAGCGACGGAAACAGGTGCGTAGCGTCCGGCAGGTTCTCCGACAGGCGCGGATACTGCGCCGCCGGATAGTCGCGCAGGATGTCGAGCTCGCCGGCGCGGAAGCGCTGGATGCCGGCGTTCTTGTCCTCCAGCGGGTAGTAGTCGACACCGTCCAGGCTGACATTGTCGGCATCATGGAAGTTCGCGTTCTTGACCGTCTCCAGCTCGGTGTTGGAGACCCATTTCACCGGCTTGAACGCGCCATTCACCGCAATGTGGGACGGATCGCTCCAGTCGTCGCCGAATTCATCCACGACATGCCTGGGGATCGGATAGGCGAATGGCAGGACCAGCGTCTTGAGGAAATAGACGGTAGGCGTGTTCAAGGTAATCTTGAGCGTCTTGCCGTCGTCCAGGGATTCGACGCCCAGCGCATCGAGCGGCTTTTCGCTGGCATTTATCGCCTGGGCGTTGACCACCGGGTAGAGGCGGTGGGCGTAGTTGGAGGCGGTCTCGGGATCGACCTGGTGGCGATAGGCGTAGACGAAGTCGTCGGCAGTCAACGGCTCGCCGTCGGACCATTCGAGGCCGTCGCGCAGATGAAAAGTGTAGGTCTTGCCATCGTCGGAGATCTCCCAGCTTTCAGCGGCGCCGGGGATGATCTGGCCGTCGGCGTCGATGGCGATCGGGCCTTCGAAGATGTCCCGCAGGACGTCCTCTTCCCACACGCCGCCGGTGATCTTGGCCGGGCTGAGCGAGGCAGGATCGCCGGAAATACCTACCTGCAGCGTCGCGGCCTGGAGCGGCAGGGCAGTCAGTGTGGCAGCGAAACCGATGGCGGCAGCAAGGCGGGTCGGTGACATGGAAATGCTATCCCTGAATGACGGTCGGTGACCGGATGATTATTGGTAGATGACTCGTGGTTTTCCAACCTTAGCGCATCGAGCCCGGCCGCACAGCGCTTTGCGCTTGTCCGCGCCTGGCGGGATGACGCTATGCCGGCAGTTGGCTACAATAGGCGCCCTTTTGGGCGTTCTCTCGATTCGTTTTTCCGGTTCACGCATTCGTCGAGCCGAGGGAGCGCCCGCGGCTACGTTGGCAGGAATCCCATGCAAGAGATCAACCCGATCAACAACCTCATCAAGGACCTGTCCGAAAGGACAGACGTCCTGAGGGGGTATCTTTGACTATGCCGAGAAGAAAGACCGGCTAGAAGAAGTCTCCCGCGAGCTGGAAAACCCGGACGTCTGGAACGATCCCGACTATGCCCAGAAGCTGGGCAAGGAGCGGGCGTCGCTGGAAGCCGTGGTCGAGACCATCGATACCCTCGATAGTGGCCTCACCGACAATCGCGAGCTGCTCGAGCTGGCGGTGATGGAAGAGGACGATGCGACCATCGACGAGGTTCGCAAGGAGCTTGCGTATCTCGAAGGCCAGCTCGACAAGCTGGAATTCCGGCGCATGTTCTCCGGCGAAATGGACGAGAACAACGCCTATCTCGATATCCAGGCCGGCTCAGGCGGCACCGAGGCTCAGGACTGGGCCAACATGCTGCTGCGCATGTATCTGCGTTGGGCCGAGCATCACGGCTTCAAGGCGGAACTGACCGAAGTCTCCGCGGGCGAGGTAGCCGGCATCAAGTCCGCCACGATCCATGTCCAGGGCGAGTACGCCTTCGGCTGGCTGCGTACCGAGACCGGCGTTCACCGTCTGGTGCGCAAGAGCCCGTTCGATTCCGGCGGGCGTCGCCACACCTCGTTCGCGTCCGTGTTCCTTTCCCCCGAGGTGGACGACAGCTTCGAGGTGGAGATCAACCCGGCCGATCTGCGAACCGACACCTACCGCTCAAGCGGCGCTGGCGGTCAGCACGTCAACACCACCGATTCGGCGGTGCGTATCACCCACGAGCCGACGGGGATCGTGGTGGCCTGCCAGAGCCAGCGCAGCCAGCACGCCAACCGCGACTTCGCCATGAAGCAGTTGAAGGCGAAGCTGTGGGAGCACGAGATGCAGAAGCGCAATGCTGCCAAGCAGCAGGCCGAAGAGAGCAAGGCCGACATCGGCTGGGGCAGCCAGATTCGCTCCTACGTGCTCGACGATCAGCGCATCAAGGATCTGCGAACCGGCGTGCAGAGCAGCAATTGCGACAAGGTGCTCGACGGCGATCTGGATCAGTTTATCGAGGCGAGTCTCAAGCAAGGGCTTTAATCGTGAGCTACGAGCTACGAGCTACGAGCTACGAGCTACGAGAAAAGGGCTTGCGAATCTCATTACGACCGCATTCTGGTAGTCGCGGCTCGCGGCTCGCGGCTCGCGGCTTTACTTTATTTTTCGACAGGCGACGACATGGCGAACCAGGACAACCCGCAATCTCCTTCCGATGCGCAGAATGACGCGCATGAAGAAAACCGGCTGATCGCGGAGCGCCGTGCCAAGCTGGCGGCGCGTCGCGAGCAGGCGGCGGAGCAGGGTGGCAGCGCATTTCCTAACGACTTCCGCCGCGACAGTCTGGCGGCGGATCTGCAAGCGGAACTGGGCGACAAGGACAAGCCCGAGCTCGAGTCGCTCGATCGTCAGGCGGCCGTCGCCGGACGCGTCATGCGCAAGCGCGGCCCGTTCGTGGTGATCCAGGACGTGTCCGGCCAGATCCAGTTTTACGTCGACAAGAAAGGGTTGCCCGCCGAGCTGCTGGAAGATATCCAGAGCTGGGACATCGGTGACATCGTCGCCGGCCGCGGCCCGGTCCACAAGTCCGGCAAGGGCGATCTCTACGTCATGCTGGTCGAGGCCAAGCTCTTGACCAAGAGCCTGCGCCCGCTGCCGGACAAGTTCCACGGCCTGACCGACCTCGAGGCACGTTATCGTCAGCGCTACGTCGACCTGATCATGAATCCGCAGTCTCGGCGCGTGTTCGAGGTGCGTTCCGGCGTCATCGCCGCGATCCGCCGGTTCATGGTCGAGCGCGGCTTCATGGAAGTCGAGACGCCGATGCTGCAGCCGATCCCCGGCGGCGCCACCGCGCGGCCGTTCACCACGCACCACAACGCGCTGGATATCGACATGTATCTGCGCATCGCCCCGGAGCTCTACCTCAAGCGCCTGGTGGTGGGCGGGTTCGAGCGGGTGTTCGAAATCAACCGCAACTTCCGTAACGAAGGTCTGTCGACGCGGCACAACCCGGAATTCACCATGCTCGAGTTCTACTGGGCCTATGCCGATTACCGGGATCTGCTAGACCTGACCGAAGCGATGGTCCGTGACGCCGCCGAGCAGGTACTGGGCACCACGACCGTCACCTATCAGGGCACCGACTACGACCTGGGCCAGCCGTTCCGTCGTCTGACCCTGCGCCAGTCGATCATCGAATACGGCGCCGAGATCGAGGGCGATGCCATCGGCGAAGCCGACATCGATACGTTCGAGGCGGCCAAGGCGACCTGCGAGCGCCTGAACATTCCGGTCAAGCCGACCTGGGGCCTGGGCAAGCTGCAGACCGAGATATTCGAAGCCGTCGCCGAGCATCGGCTCGATCAGCCGACCTTCATCACCGAGTATCCGGCCGAAGTCAGCCCGCTGGCGCGACGCAACGATACCAACCCTCACGTTACCGACCGCTTCGAGTTCTTCGTCGGCGGGCGCGAGATCGCCAACGGCTTCTCCGAGCTCAACGACGCCGAGGACCAGGCCGAGCGTTTTGCCGCCCAGGTGGCGGAGAAGGACGCCGGCGATCTGGAGGCGATGTACTACGATGCCGACTACGTGCGCGCGCTGGAATACGGCATGCCGCCGACCGCCGGCGAAGGCATCGGTATCGACCGGCTGGTGATGCTGTTGACCGATAGTCCATCGATCAGGGATGTGCTGCTGTTCCCGGCGATGCGCCCGGAATAACCCCGAATACAATAGCTGCGCCGTCCAATCGCGGCGTTGCGCGGTACTCGGCGCGCCTCACCTATACCCCATAGGCTCGGGCGCCTGTGTTCCGTGCGCCTTGCGCTTGAACAGGCTCGCAGATTGTCTCGGTGCTATTCTCGCTCTGTGTTCATGAGTTTGTTGGTCAGGGGCGTGTCTAGCGCCCATAATGGCTGCGGTTCGAATTCCGCCGACCCCGTGCGGTTCCCAAGAAGAGGTGACACCGATGAAGCTGCTCAATCGTTCCGCGCTGAGCGTCAAGCCGACCCAGGCGTTCGTCGACTGGGTCAACTCGTTGGAGCCGACCGTCGGTGAAGACGACCTGACGCTCGACGATATCGCTGGCGAAAACACCGTTTACCTGATCCCCGAGATGGATACGCCGGAGGCGTTGCATGCCTATGTCGGGGAGCGCTATTACGACATTCTCGAAACCGAGCTGCGGGCGTGGGAAGAGGATGAGCGCCAGTGGCCGGAGAATCTCGACTGGTCGCTGTTCCAGGCGTTCCTCACCCTCGAACACAGCTATCTGGCGGTGGATCTCGATGACGAGGCCGCGCTGGAAACGTCCGAGGTCGACGACGAACTGCTGATGGAGACCGACGAGGAGTGATGGGTCGGATGTTGCCTGACGGCGGTGCCTGCCGCTACCCGAAGACATGCTGAAGCGCCTGTTCGAGGAGCGCCCGGGGGACGACGGCCTACCCGGGCGCGAACGCAAGCTGGCGCTACTGGCGATGATTACCGGTACCCAGATGGCGGTGCTGGACAACGGCATCGTCAATATCGCCCTTCCCACCCTGGCCCAGGAACTGTCGATCAGCGGTTCCGAGTCGATCTGGATCGCCAACGTCTACCAACTGGTGACCGCCGCCTTGCTGCTGACCTTTGCCGCGGTGAGCCGTCGGGTGGGGCGCCACCGGCTCTATATCGGTGGCCTGCTGGTCTTCACCGTGGCGTCGCTGGGCTGTGCGCTGGCGCGCTCGTTCGAGTTCCTGCTCGCGATGCGAGGCCTGCAGGCGGTCGGTGCCGCCGCGATGCTGAGCATCGGGCCGTCGCTCTATCGCATCATCTTTCCCACCCGGCTGTTGGGGTCGGCAATAGGCCTGAGCGCGCTGACGGTGGCGTTCGGCATCGCCGCGGGGCCGTCGCTGGGTGGTGTGATCCTGCACGTGGCGAGCTGGCCGTGGCTGTTCGCCATCAACGTGCCGATCGGGCTGCTGGCGCTGACGCTGGGTGTGCGCGCGCTGCCGAGGGAAGCGCCCATCCCCGGACGGATCGATATCTGGGGCGCGTTGATGTCGATCGTCATGCTCAGTGGCAGCGTTTTTGCTCTGGATCAGTTCGGCCATGGCAATGGCGGCGTGCTGGCGCTATCGACGCTGGCGCTCAGCGTGGCCTGTCTGCTGGGGTTCGTCTACCGCCAACGTCACGCCGTCAGGCCGCTGGTGCCGTTGGCACTGTTCGCCGAACCGCGCTTCTCGTTTGCCGCGGTCGTGTCGATGTTTGCGTTTCTGGCCCAAGGCGTGGCTTTCGTGGGGCTGCCGTTCCTCTACCAGACCGTCATGGGCGTGTCGCCGATCATGTCGGCGGTACTGTTCACGCCCTGGCCGCTGGTGATCATGGTCATCGGGCCGCTGGCGGGGCGTCTGGCGGACAAGGGTAACCCGGCACTGATCAGTTCGACCGGGCTGGGCCTTTTCCTGCTGGGCATGCTGGCACTGACCGGGCTGGACGCCGACTCGAGCTACCTCGACGTGATCTGGCGAACCGCGCTGTGCGGCGTGGGGTACGGGCTGTTCCAGGCGCCGAACAATCGCGAGATGATCGGCAGCGTATCGGTGGAGCTGAGCGCCAACGCCTCCGGCGTGCTGGCCTCGGTGCGTACCTTCGGGCAGTCGCTGGGAACGGCGCTGGTCGGGCTGATTCTCGGCCTTTCGTTCGGATCGTTGACGCTATCGCTGTGGGTGGGGAGCGTATCTGTCATGATTGCGCTGGCACTGAGCCTCTATCGCACGCCGATGGCCGCCAAGGGACGACGGCGCTGAGCTTCGCCTCTGGTGGCCGAGCCCATTTCCCGGTCGTCGCTCGATGGGCCGGTGAGACGTTACAATGATTCGGTTGGCACAGGAGGAACTGTCATGAGTGTTCAGGCACGTATCGAAGAGAAACTCGCGACGCTCGAGCCGGTCCAGATGGCGGTCGAGAACGAGAGCCACATGCACCATGTGCCACCGGATTCGGAAACTCACTTCAAGGTGACGCTGGTCTCCGATCGGTTCGCGGGGCTGATGCCCGTCAAGCGGCATCAGCTGATCTACAGCTTGCTGGCGGACGAGCTCGCGGGGCCCGTGCACGCGCTGGCGCTGCATCTCTACACGCCGCAGCAGTGGTCGGCGCGCGGTGAAGCGAGTCCTGACTCGCCCAACTGTCGTGGTGGTGGCGGGCGGTGATCGGCGATCCTCAACGCCTTCAGTACCTCGAAGCCATGGGTATCACCACCTGGACCTCGCGGTACCGCTTCGTCAATGCCAGGCCGACCGAGCAGGTCGAGTGGGAAACTGCTCCCTCACCGGAGAAGCCCGCGCCGGGGCAACGGCTGCAGGCACTGCTGGAAACGCCGGCTCGGCCGGTCGAGGTCGAGCGTGATCGCCCCGCGGCAGAATCGGCGCCTGCACAGCCGACCGTCGCGCCGCTGTCGCGAGCCCGAGCCCTGCTCGACGGCGCCACGGGCGAAGGCGTCAAGGAGTCCCGCTCGCCAGCGTCGAACTCCGAGTCCACATCTCGCCAGGCGCCTGCCTCCCGGCCGGCGGAAGAGGCCCGGACGGACGATGCTGTCCAGTCCGCCGATCAGGTGCCGACCGAACCGCTGCGTTTCACGCTGTCGTTGTCCGTCATTGACGAACGCTGGTGGCTGTTGCTGCCCGGCGAACGGCCACTTTCTGCCGCCGGGCAGACGCTGCTCGGGCAGATGTTGAAAAGCGTCGGCATTCCCGCCAACGGCGCGCCATTATCGAACCTGACCTGGCCGCTGATGGATGCGCCGGCCAGTGACCCGGTCGACGAGGCCCGCGAGGGCATTCAGGTATTCTGCGCCGGGCAGGCGCGGCGCCATGGTATGCACATCGATGGCGCCATCGTCGTCGGCGACGAGGTCTGGTCGCCGCTGCTGAGCGATCCGGCGAACGAGGTCGGCTGGGTCTGCCACGCGCTGCCTCACCCCGACGATTTGCTGACCTCCGCCAAGGCCAAGCGAGAATGCTGGCCGCTGTTGCAGTCGATGGGGCAAGCCTGGCGGCAAGGCCCTGCCGCGCCGAAGTGATCGGCGTCTACCGATGGCCGACGCGTCGACGTCAAATGCTTTCCTCGAGTAGCGCTTTCCATGTCGATCAACGTTTGCAAAACCAGGAGTTCACCGGTCGGCACGGCCCCGGTTCGGCTCGGGATCGAGAACCTGCCGGCATTGATGGCATTCGAGCGTCAGGCCAACGATGATGCCTGGTCGGAAGCGCTGCTGAGCGCGGCGCTGGTCGACGACGACTTCGACGTCTGGGGAATCTGGGCAGTGGAAGGTGTCGAACTGCGAGCGGCTGCCGTCCTGGCTTATCTGCCTTTCGATGCCGAGCTGCAGTCGATCTGTGTTCGGCCGAGTGACAGACGCCACGGGCTGGCGCGTGAACTGCTGGGGTGGATCACGCAGTGTGCCATCGAACGGGGAGTCGAACGCCTGCTGCTGGAGCTTCGCGCGTCCAATGTCGCGGCCCGGCGGCTCTACGAGAGTGCCGGATTCGCGGTCGACGGCCAGCGGCGTGGCTACTATCGTCGCGATGACGGCGGCAGTGAGGATGCAGTGCTGATGTCACGGGAGCTCGTGTGAAGTCTCGCCGGTAGCGCGTTACCGTTGTGGCAGCTTCAGAGGCGAGAGCAGGATCGGAGGCTGGATAGGCGGGAAACTCAGGCTGTGCGGCGGGGCAGGTGGCTCGACGGGGCAGGCGGTGATGCCCCGCCCCATCGATTCGCTTCAGCCGTTCTGGTTGGCGCTGTCGCTGGCGCCAGCGCTATCCAGTGGCTGCAGCTTGTCCAGCAGGCCGCCGAGACGCTGTTCCCACTCTTCGCGCTCCTGCTGGAAGCGAGCATTCTCTGCCTTGAGCTCTTCGTTCTCCATTTTCAGCATTTCGATGCTGTCGACGGCATCCTGGATCTTCTGTTCCAGCTTGGCGAAGATTTCCCCGTTCATCTGCACTCTCTCCTTGAAAGTTTTGGGCCTTGAAAGTTCGTGGCTGTGGTCTCGAACGTCGATGACCGTAAAAACACTGGTGACCTGATGGGCGCCAGCGTACGTGGCGTCAGGGCCGACGACAAGCGTCTCGAAGCGGCGACGTTATTTGGCCGTTGGCTGACGTCTGAACAGCCGGCCATGGCTGTCTCCGGCGACGATGTCGCGGTGCAGTTGCCAGTGCCCCGGTGCTTGCCAGTCAAGCTCGTGCTCCGTCTCGACGTAGATTGTGGCCCCGGGCGCGAGCCAGCCCCCCGAATCGAGCGCTTGGCACGTAGGCTGCGCGAGCCCTTGGCGAAACGGCGGGTCGAGAAAGACGATATCGAACGCGGCAGGCGTGCCCGCCAGAAACCGTTCCACATCAGTTCGATGCACCTGGCCCGCGGCTCCCAGCATGGCGATGTTTGCCTCCAGCGCAGCGGCCACGTGAGCGGTCGACTCGACGAACATGGCCTGCGCCGCGCCGCGCGACAGCGCTTCCAGCCCCAGCGCACCGGTGCCGGCATAGAGATCCAGCACGCGCCGGCCGGCGATGTCGAAGGCCAGCCAGTTGAACAGGGTTTCGCGAACCCGGTCCGGTGTCGGGCGCAGGCCCGGACTCTCGGGGATCGGCAACTTGCGGCGGCGGAAATCGCCACCGATCAGACGCAACTGGCCGCTGCCACGATGCGTGGACTGCCGGGCGCCCTGGGGAGCGCGGGCGTCATTGGCGTGGCCTCGAGGGCTGTGAGCGTGATTGCGAGCGCCGTTGGCGGCCCGACGGGAACGACGTCGATTCATGGCGGGCAATTGTACCCCCGCAACCCTCGCGGTGATAGGATGAGGCGCAGGGTCTGTCGCCGTTTCATGCACGGCCGCGCCGGAGCCAGTTTTTGTGCGGGGCAAGGCGTGAGGAGCGTAGTTTGGTCATTCCAAATGAATGACGAATAACGCAGCACCGTGCAAAACTGGCCCGGCCCTTCGGGTTGCGCGGCAAATGGCGTCATGCGGCGTTGCGGGACTGGACAAGGGAACCATCCTTCTCTGCATCCCGCGCCTGGCCTGACACCATTTGGCGCAGCAACGCGGTTCGCGCTGAAGCGGCGACAGACCCTGGTTATCGATATTCTCCGAAGCCGTGATGATCGGCGCTGATTCAGCGACGCAAGCACGGCTTTTTCATCAGTGAAGCCATCCATGTTCGGACTATTCAAGAGTCGTAAAAAGCAGCAGCAGGAAGAGGAAGCCCGCCGGCGTGAGGCCGAGGAAGCCGAGGCCAGGGCGGCAGCGGAGCGCGGCGAGGACGAGCCGGGCGACGACACGCCTCGGGAGGAGCCGAACCCGGCGACCACGCAGGGTGACGAGGCCTCTGGCGAGGTAAGTGCCGACCGGGATGAAACGGCTGTCGACGAGGATGGCGAGCGTGCCTCGGTGTCGGGCACCGTCACGCCCGATGAGCCTTCCGTCCAGGCCGAGGATCCCGAGCGTCCGGCCACCGTGGATTACGAGCCCTCTTCGCTCGAGGAAACGGCCGCCAGGGAAGCGCTCAGCGAGCCGCTGTCGCAGGAGTCGCCGCAGTCGGCCTTGCAGGAAGACCAGGCCGAGGGAACGCGCGCGACCGATCTGGCGAGGGACGTGACGCCGGCGCCGGAGCCCGCTTCGATGCCCGAGCCCGAGCCCGAGCCCGAGCCCGAGCCCGAACCCGAACCCGAGCCGCCTGCAGCCGTATCATCGGCATCCGCACCGGCCCCCAAAGAGAAGCCCAAGGGCGGCTGGCTGGCGCGCGTTCGTGCCGGCCTGGGGCGCACTCGCGCGAACCTGACCGACGGCATCGCCGATCTGTTGCTGGGCAAGAAGCAGATCGACGACGAGCTGATGGAGGACCTCGAGACCCAACTGCTGCTGGCCGACGTGGGGATCGAGGCGACCACCGAGATCATCGAGCGACTGACCGGGCGAGTCTCGCGCAAGGAACTGGCCGACGCCGATGCGCTCTATCGTGCGCTTCAGGAAGAGCTGGCAGCGCTGCTCGAACCGGTCTCCCAGCCGTTGCAGTTGCCGCCGAAGGGGGAAGGCCCGTTCGTGATCCTGATGGTGGGCGTCAACGGGGTCGGCAAGACCACGACCATCGGCAAGCTCACCCAGCGTTTCCAGAACGAAGGCCGTAGCGTGATGCTGGCGGCCGGCGACACCTTCCGTGCTGCCGCAGTCGAGCAGCTCAAGGTCTGGGGTGATCGCAACCGGGTTCCGGTGATCGCCCAGCACACCGGTGCCGACAGCGCCTCGGTCATCTACGATGCCGTCGCCGCGGCCCGGGCGCGCAAGGTCGACGTGCTGATCGCCGACACTGCTGGCCGGCTGCACAACAAGAGCCATCTGATGGAAGAGCTCAAGAAGGTGCAGCGCGTCATGGCCAAGCTCGACGCCAGCGCGCCGCATGAGGTGATGCTGGTACTCGATGCGGGGACGGGGCAGAACGCGATCTCCCAGGCGACCACCTTCGATGAAGCCATTCCGATCACCGGGATCACCTTGACCAAGCTCGATGGCACCGCCAAGGGGGGCATCATCTTTGCTCTGGCCAAGAAGATGGGGACACCGATCCGCTTTATCGGGGTCGGGGAGTCGCTTGAGGACTTGCGCCCGTTCGATGCGCAGACCTTCGTCAAGGCGCTGTTCGGTCGGGACGGCGATGCCGATTCATGATTGCCTTCGAGCACGTTGGTAAGCGCTACGGCGGACGCTTCGAGGCACTCGCCGATATCAACTTTCGCGTCGAGCGGGGCGAGATGCTGTTCCTGACCGGCCACTCCGGTGCCGGCAAGAGCTCGCTGCTGCGCTTGATCATGCGTCTCGAACGCCCTTCACGTGGCCGGGTGCTGGTCGCCGGTCACGACCTCGATCAACTGCATATCAGTCAGGTTCCCTACTATCGCCGCCAGATCGGCGTGGTCTTCCAGGATCACCAGCTGCTGTTCGATCGGGACATCTTCGCCAACGTGGCATTACCGTTGACGATACAGGGCGTCGAGCCAGGCGATGCCGCGCGACGCGTGCGCGCCGCGCTCGACAAGGTCGGGCTTCTGCATCGTGAGCGGGCCCTGCCGATCGAGCTTTCCACCGGCGAGCAGCAGCGCGTGGGCATCGCACGAGCCGTGGTCAACAAGCCGGCGCTGCTGCTGGCCGACGAGCCGACCGGTAATCTCGACCCCCAGCTCTCCGCCGACATCATGCGGCTGTTCGAAGACTTCAACCGTATCGGCACCACGGTCCTGGTGGCGAGCCACGATCTGGCCTTGATCGCTCGCCTGCGCCATCGGGTGCTGAAGCTGCGGGATGGCAGGCTCATCGGCGACGAGGAGGCGGCATGAGCGAGCGTCGACCCTCCGCCGAGCGTCGTGTCGAAGGGCGGCGCGGAGCGCAGAAGCCGCAACGCCGAGCTGGGGGCGGCGGTCGCGCCTGGATGCGCCATCACCGCGCGATGATGGGCGACAGCGCGTTACGGTTGATCAGGCGCCCGATCTCGACGCTGTTGACCATGCTGGCGATCGCCATTGCACTGATTCTGCCGGCCGGTCTGTGGCTGGTGCTGGACAGCGCCCGGCTGCTCGATGCCGAGCTCGACGAAAGCGCCACGCTGACGGTCTACTTCCAGGCGGATATCGATGAGTCCGAGGCGATGGATCTGGCCGCCGAGGTCGGCGGGCAGCCCGGCGTGGCCGGCGCGCGCTTGGTGACGGCGGCCGAGGGGCTGGCGGCGTTCCAGCAGACACTGGGCGTCGACGATGCGCTCTCCCAGCTCGACGCCAACCCGCTGCCGGCCAGCGTCGTGGTCACACCGGACGATACCGCGCCCGCTGCCGTACAGTCGCTGAGCCAGCGTCTGCAGACGATCGAGGGAGTCGATGAAGTCCGGCTGGATCTGGCCTGGCTGGACCGGCTGCAACAGCTGGCGGACTTGGGGCAGCGCGTCGCGCTGGCGCTGGCGCTGCTGTTTGGCCTGGGCGTGCTGCTGGTGGTCGGCAACACGATACGGCTGGCCGTGGAGAGTCGGCGTCAGGAAATCGAGGTCGTGACGCTGATCGGTGCGACGCATGCTTTCGTGAGGCGCCCGTTTCTCTACAGTGGCGCCTGGTATGGGCTGGGCGGAGGTGTTCTGGCGCTGGTGATTCTCATGCTTGGCGGGAACTGGCTGGCGTCGCCGGTCGCGGCGCTGGCGGAAAGCTACGGCGCCCACTTCGCGCTGCCGTCGCTGGGTGGCAGGAATTCGGTTTTTCTGCTGCTTTTTAGTACACTGTTGGGCTGGTTGGGAGCATGGCTTGCCGTGGGGCGTCATCTATCGGACATCAAGCCACGCTAGGCTAACCAGCGGTTTCGAAAAGTCGTCAACGGTGTCGAGATGCGGCCATGATGCCATTCGCCGCCATTCATCGTATTATCGGTCAGCCCAGCGAATGGCCGATTTCAGGCCCGTTGAAGTTGGCGTGGTTATTGAACTTTTGTCTACACTGAGAGTCTCATCAGGCACTCTCGTAGACAGGCAGAACAACCTGTCGCGACGTGTTCCAGGCGGATCGAGCCAATACCGGCTCTTCGCTCCGACACGCCGCCTAGCATGGAGACAACGCACATGAGCACCAGTCTTCAATCCATTGGGAACCTTTCCCCGGGTCACGATCTCAACGGTTACATTCAGGCCGTCAACGGCATCCCCGTTCTGACGGCGGAAGAAGAGCATGACCTGGGCGTGCGTCTTTACGAAGAGGACGACCTCGAATCGGCCCGCCGGCTGATCATGTCGCACCTGCGTTTCGTCGTGCATATCGCGCGAAGCTACTCCGGTTATGGATTGCCCCAGGCCGACCTGATCCAGGAAGGCAACGTCGGGCTGATGAAGGCGGTCAAGCGTTTCGACCCGTACCAGGGCGTTCGTCTGGTCTCTTTCGCAGTTCACTGGATCAAGGCCGAGATCCACGAATATGTGCTGCGCAACTGGCGCATCGTCAAGATCGCCACGACCAAGGCGCAGCGTAAGCTGTTCTTCAACCTGCGCAGTGCCAAGAAGCGGCTGGCGTGGTTGAGCAACGACGAGGTCGATGCGATCGCCAAGGATCTCGACGTCAAGCCGAAGGTCGTGCGCGAGATGGAAGGTCGTCTGTCTTCCTACGACGCGGGCTACGATGCCAGCCCCGGTGAAGAGGAAGAGCAGGGCTATCAGGCGCCGGCGCAGTACCTGGAGGATCACAGCTTCGATCCTGCCGCGCAGCTCGAAGCGGATGACTGGGAAGCCGACTACACGCGACGTCTGCGAGAGGCGCTTGGCGAGCTGGACGAGCGTTCTCGCGACATTCTGCAGCGTCGCTGGCTTTCCGAGCACAAGTCCACGCTCCATGAGCTGGCCGATGTCTACGGCGTGTCGGCCGAGCGCATTCGCCAGCTCGAGAAGAACGCGATGAAGAAGATCAAGCAGCAGCTGGGTGACGCGATCGCCGCGTGATGGCTGGCTGAAGATACTCGCTCATGGCGCGAGGCGGTCGGCGATGACCGATGACCGATGAACGATACGAAAGGACGATACGAAAAGCCCGGCATCAGCCGGGCTTTTTGCGTTGGGGCGAAATGGCTTGCCGCAGGGGTTAGATCGAGGCGGCCTGTGGCGATACGGTCAGCAATCCGTCGCCCAGCAGTCGCCACTGATCGTTCCAGTGTGACGTGGGGCGGTGGCGGAAGTCGCTGCGCACGTACTGACTGATCCGGCCCTCCACGAAGGCCGACAACAGGTTGGCCGCCGCCGGCACCGGCAACTGGGGACGCAAGCCCTCGCGCAGCTCCGCCTCGCGCAGAACCTGCTTGAACTGGGTCTCCAGACGCTCGAACAGCTGGGACATGCGAGTGCGCAGACGCGCTGTCTCGCCCGTGAGCACATCGCCGTCCATCAGCCGGCTGAGGCCGGGGTTCTTCTCGGCGAAGGCCAGCACGAGCTGGACGATCGTCTCGCAGCGAGCGAGCGCCGAGGGCTCGTCGTCCAGGATGCGCCGGATGCGTTCGAACAGGCTGGCTTCGATGAATTCGATCAGCCCTTCGAACATGCGCGCCTTGCTGGGAAAATGGCGATAGAGCGCCGCTTCGCTGACGCCGACCTGGCGGGCCAGCGCGGCGGTGGTGATGCGTTTGCCGCTGTCCTCCTCGAGCATCAACGCGAGTGCCTGAAGGATCTGTTCACGGCGGGAAAGCTGTGGGGTTGCCTGCGTCATGACGGTTCTTATCGGTCGTGTTGTCGAAGCTCCCTCCTGGAGCGGCCCGGACGGCCTGTCTTCCGTTCGGCGGTCGGGGCGGGCCTTCCAGGCCCGCAGTGATTGAAATCAGAGTAGCGCGAATCAGTCACGATGGTCGGTGATCTGGGTGCCGACCCCGGCATCGGTAAAGATCTCCAGCAGCGTGGAGTGCACCACGCGGCCATCGACGATGACGGCGCTGCCGACACCGCCCTTGACGGCGTCCAGCGCGCAACGAATCTTTGGCAACATGCCGCCGTAGATCGTGCCGTCGGCGATCAGCGCATCGACCTGCTCGGTGGAGAGTCCGGTCATCACCTTGCCTTCGGCGTCCTGCAGGCCGGCGACGTTGGTCAACAGCATCAGCTTCTCGGCTTTCAGCGCTTCGGCGACCTTGCCTGCCACCAGGTCGGCATTGATGTTGTAGCTGTTTCCTTCACGATCGACGCCGATCGGCGCGATGACGGGGATGAAGTCGCGTTCGGCCAGCATCTCGATCAGGTCGGTGGAGATGTGCTCCACTTCGCCGACGTGACCGATATCGATGATCTCGGACGCCGTCATCTCCGGCGTGCGATGCTCCACCTTGAGCTGACGAGCCAGAATCTGCGCGTTGTCCTTGCCGGTCAGGCCGATCGCCTTGCCGCCGCACTGGTTGATCTGGGTCACGATGTTCTTGTTGACCAGCCCGCCCAGCACCATTTCCACCACGTCCATGGTTTCCGCATCGGTGACGCGCATGCCGTTGACGAAGCGAGACTCGATGTTTAGCCGCGCCAGTAGCTGACCGATTTGCGGGCCGCCGCCGTGGACCACGACCGGATTGATGCCGACTTCCTTCATCAGCACCATGTCGCGAGCGAAGGAGTCGATCAGCTTGTCTTCGGTCATGGCGTTGCCGCCATACTTGACCACGACGGTCTTGCCGGAATAGCGCTGGATGTAAGGCAGCGCCTCGGACAGGATCTCGACCACCTGGCGTGGGTCGCGTGGGCTTTCATTCATGAGGCGTCATGTCTCCACTATCTGCGCGCCGCTGATGGCGCTTTCCCGCCGAGGCGATGGCCCGTACACGGGACGGTCTTGTCTGCTGCGTTATCGATGACACGTGCCGCCAGCGACACGAAGACGTCGTGACGCAGGGTTAAAACGGCAGTTCCACTTCCGGCGCCACCGCGTGCAGCGCGGCACCGAACCGTTGCTGGATGCGTGTCAACGCCGCCTGGTTCTTGCCCTCGAAGCGCAGCACCAGCATCGGCGTGGTGTTGGAGGCGCGGCACAGGCCCCAGCCATCGGGATAATCGACCCGGATGCCGTCCAGCATCGTCTTGATGCCATCCTGACCGAAGTCGCCGCTCTCGGCCAGCCGCTCGACGATCGCGAACTTCTCCTCGTCGGTGACTGCCGCGTTCAGTTCCGGCGTGCTGACATCCTGCGGGAACGTGCTGAAATAGCGATCGGCGTCGACCGACTGGCGCGACAGGATCTCCAGCAGCCGGGCGGCCGAGTAGAGCCCGTCGTCGAAGCCGTACCAGCGCTCGGCGAAGAAGATATGGCCACTCATCTCGCCGCCCAGCTGTGCGCCGGTTTCCTTCATCCGCGCCTTGATCAGCGAGTGACCGGTGCGCCACATCTCGGGCTCGCCGCCGGCCCGTTCGATGATCTGGGCCAGATTGCCGGTGCACTTGATGTCGAAGATGACACGGGCGCCAGGATCGCGCTCGAGCAGGTCGGTGGCGAACGCCATCAGCAACCGGTCCGGGTAGATCATCTCCCCCGAGGGCGTGACCACGCCCAGGCGATCGCCGTCGCCGTCGAAGGCCAGCCCGATATCGGCGCCGGTCTCCTTGACCTTGGCGATCAGGTCGACCAGGTTCTCCGGCTTGCCGGGATCGGGATGATGGTTGGGGAAGTCTCCGTCGATCTCGGCAAACAGAGGAATGGTTTCCGCTCCCAGCGCTTCGATCAGCTTGGGTCCCAGTTCGCCGGCGACGCCGTTGCCGCAATCCACCACTACCTTGAGCGGGCGCCCGCGCTGGCTCTGGTCGAGGGTCACGTCACCCAGAATGCGCTGAAGATAGGCTTCGCCGACATCGATCTGAGTCAGCGTACCTTCGCCTTCGCTGAGGTCGCCGCTGCGGATGCGCTCGAGCAGCCCGGTAATCGCGTCTCCGGAGATCGCGACGCCGTCCAGCACGATCTTGAAACCGTTGTAGTCCGGCGGATTGTGACTGCCGGTCACCATCACGCCGCTGCGGCTTTCATCGAGCGTGGCGGTGGCGAAGTAGAGCACCGGCGTCGGTACGCGGCCGATATCGATCACGTCGCGACCGGACGCGCGCAGGCCGCGGATCAGCGCCGCTTGCAGGCGGGGGCCGGAATGGCGGCCGTCACGGGCAACGATCACGCACTGCTGGCCGCGGGCAGCGGCTTCGCTGCCTACCGCACGGCCGATCCACTCGACCGTTTCCTCGGTCAGCGTGTCGTCGACGACGCCGCGAATATCGTAGGCCCGAAAGATCGAGGCGGGTACGTTGGCACCGGATTGGTCGTTCATCGGCATGTCCTTGTCATTGCTCACATCCGGTCGGCGTCACGCCCACCGTTCGAATTCGAGTTCCACCGACGCCTGTCCGTCGGTGATCAGCCACTGGCCTTCCATCAGCGTGGCGCCCAGGCTCAGGTTGCGGTCGACGAGGGCGGTCAGCGCCGCCAGCGGCTCTGCCGGCAGATTCCAGACCTCGACCCGCGGCTGTGCCCGGATATCGCTCTCCAGCTTTTTCCACCACTGTGTCGCGCTGCGTGGGGCGTAGGGATAGACCAGCACGCGTTCGGCTCGGGAGAGCCCCTGCTTGATGCGCTTCAGCGACGGTTCACCCAATTCTATCCACGAAAGGATGCGGCCGTCCGGCGCCTTGAGCCACAGATCCGGCTCGTCGTCGGTACTCAGTCCGCGAGTCATGGCGAGATCGTTGTCGGCGCTGGTGGCATGTGCATTGGCGATGAACGCCAGCAGCCGCACCATCAGTCGCGTCGCCGTCTCGGAAGGGTGGCAGGCCACGGTCAACGCGTGATCGCCATAGTAATGGCGATCCAGATCGCTGACGTTGAGTTTCGCTTTATAGATGGTTGCGCTTAGCGCCACGCGACATTTCCTTGAAGAGAGCTCGATTGACCGAGACCAGTGGGCGTTCGGCGATCATTGCCGGCGCGTTGTTGTCGACTCTTTATTCTCGATCCTGCATTTCGGCCCTTCATTTTCGACCAGAGTGGCCGAATCCGCCGCCCGCCCGTTCGGTAGCGACGAAATCTTCGACGATCTCGAGCTCGGCCTGGACCACCGGCACCAGCACGTACTGCGCCAGTCGTTCGCCCGGCTCGAGCACGAAGGTATCCTGGCCACGATTCCACACCGAGATCATCAGTTCGCCCTGATAGTCGGAATCGATCAGTCCGACCAGGTTACCCAGCACGATGCCGTGCTTGTGACCGAGCCCGGAGCGAGGCAGCACTACGCCGGCCAGCCCCGGATCGCCGATGTGGATGGCCAGGCCGGTGCGTACCAGCGCGCTGTCGCCGGGCGCGAGGGTCAGCGCTTCGTCGAGCAG
The DNA here is from genome assembly GCF_002179555.1 of Salinicola salarius. Classification (GTDB taxonomy): domain Bacteria; phylum Pseudomonadota; class Gammaproteobacteria; order Pseudomonadales; family Halomonadaceae; genus Salinicola; species Salinicola salarius_A. The sequence continues at coordinate 107,453 of NZ_NHOU01000001.1, forward strand.
CGCGCGCAGATCCATGCCGGCACTGCCGGTGGTGGCGTAGTGCGGCAGCGGATAGTCGTGCACGCGTTCATCGAGAACCTTGACCGAAAGCTTCGGCCTGATTGTCGTTGTCGATGAGGGCGCCGCGGACGGAGTGCTGGATGACATGAAAGTGACTTCCTGAAAGAGCATGAAATGAAAGGCCAGAGAGCGGCCTAGCTTACCATTGCTCGAGCGCGAACCGGATGCCGACGCCCGTCAGGGCAGTCGGGAGACGATATGGTCGATGATCGCGCCTGCCAGCGCGGCCTTGGGCTGAACCGGCAGCGAATGACGCTGCGTCTGGTCCTGCGCCTTCCAGAGCAGTGTGACGGCGTTGTCGTCGCTGCCGAAGCCGATGCCCTCTTGGGAGACATCGTTAGCGACGATCAGATCCAGCCGCTTGCGCTCGAGCTTGCTGCCGGCGTGGGTCTCCAGCGTCTGCGTCTCGGCGGCGAAACCGACCGTGAACGGGCGGTCGTCACGGCCGGCGACCGTGGCGACGATGTCCGGGTTGCGCACCAGTTCGAGGGTCAGGCCACTGTCGTCGTTCGCTTTCTTCAACTTGTGTTCGCTGATGGACGCAGCGCGATAGTCCGCCACGGCAGCACAGCCGATGAACAGGTCGCAAGGCAGCCGGGACTCGACGGCGGCGAGCATCTCCGTGGCCGAGGTCACATCGATCCGCTCGACGCCGGGAGGCGTCGTGAGCGTCACCGGGCCGCTGACCAGGCTGACGCTGGCGCCGCGCTCGGCGCAGGCCGCGGCCAGCGCATAGCCCATCTTGCCGGAGCTGTGGTTGGAGAGATAACGCACCGGGTCCAGCGCCTCGCGAGTGGGGCCGGCGGTGATCACAACGCGCTTGCCGGCCAGATCCCGATGCAGGGGCATCGCCTCGGGCGACTCGTCGCGGGTGGGTTCGAACTCGCTCAGCAACTGGGCGAGAATGGCTTCCGGCTCCAGCATGCGACCCAGGCCGACATCGCCGCAGGCCTGATCGCCGGCATCCGGACCCAGCAGCGTCCAGCCCAGCTCGCCAAGTCGATCGGCATTGGCCAGCGTCGCCGGGTGGCGCCACATCGCCTGGTTCATGGCGGGCGCCATCAGGCAGCGGGCTTCGGTGGCGAGGCACAGCGTCGTCAGCAGGTCGTCGGCGTGACCGTGGGCCAGGCGCGCCATCAGGTCGGCGGTGGCCGGCGCGATCAGGATGATGTCCGCCCATTTCGCCAGCTCGATGTGGCCCATGCCGGCCTCCGCTTCCGGATCCAGCAGCGAGGTCCGCACCGGCTCACCAGTGAGCGCCTGCAGGGTCAACGGCGTGATGAAGGCCTGGGCGCCTTCGGTCATCACCACGCGCACCTCGGCTCCCGTTTTCTTCAACAGACGGGCGAGATGCGCGCTCTTGTAGGCGGCGATACCGGCGCTGATGCCGAGCAGAATGCGGGTTCCGGCCAGTCCCGGCCCGAGTGGTAAAGCCATGGTCGACGTCCTGAAAAAGCAGGTACTCACCTTACCACCGGCGCCAGAGATTGCGTAGCTTACGACTTGCCGGTGTGGGCGGGATCCAGCGGCAACAGACGCTGGACGGCGAGCTCCACGCCGCGCAGCTCGGCCAGCCCCTTGAGCCGACCGATCAGCGGATAGCCCGGGTTCTGCGTCAAACGTTCTACTCATGTGGGCAGCAAGTTGCCGAAATTGACGATTCGACTTTGGGAGTAGAGTTTCATCGCTGGTTAAAATCGGTCAGGTTTTGGCGGAGCTGGCCGATGTCCTGATTCAGAGGTTCTGATAATTCACGGCGAATGGACGGGAAGGGGCATGGCAATACGCGACTGGCCGGAAGGGGAGCGGCCACGGGAGAAACTTCTAACGCTAGGGTCCGCAGCACTTTCCGATGCCGAGCTGCTGGCAATCTTCCTGCGGGTCGGGGTCAAGGGGCGCTCGGCGGTGGATCTGGCGCGTGACCTGTTGAGCAGCTTCGGCGGGCTGCGTCAGCTGCTGGAAGCGGATCGCCAGCGATTCTGTGCCGAGCATGGCCTGGGCGAGGCTACGTTCGTGCAGCTTCAGGCGACGCTGGAGCTGTCGCGTCGTCATCTCGGCAGCCTGCTCGAGCGCGATGCGGCGTTGACTTCCCCGACACTGGTGCGTCGATTCCTGAGCGCACAGCTGCGCCATCTCGATCATGAAGCGTTCGCGGCCCTGTTTCTGGACACGCAGCATCGCGTGATCCGCTTCGAGATTCTGTCCGAAGGCACGCTGGATAGCGCCTCCGTCTACCCGCGTGAAGTCGCGCGGCGCGCGCTGGCGCACAATGCCGGTGCCGTCATCTTTGCGCACAATCACCCTTCCGGCGTGGCCGAGCCGAGCGATGCCGATCGTCGGATCACCGAACGCCTGCGCGAGGCGCTGGGGCTGTTCGATATTCGGGTGCTGGATCATTTCGTGATCGGCGACGGGGAGGTAATCTCGTTCGCCGAGCGCGGCTGGTTATGAGCAGGCGACGCGGCGCCAGATTGGCGGAATGGGCAGTGAATGGGCAGTAGTAAATGGACAGTGTTTCGAGATTCGGATGGGAATGCGTGTCGGATTCGGGTAACATACCGCGCCATGTTCTGGGGTGACGCCCTTCGATGGCCTGTCGGAAACGATTGGCCAACGCTTCGCTGGCACGGCGGCAGTTGTCGTCGATTGTTGCGAAGAACGGAGGTGTCTGGTATAAAGTACGCCCTTTGAATCGGGGCACCTTTGAGTCGGCGCATTGATCCAGTGAATCAAAGCGTTGGACCATGGCAGTCGAGCGAATGAATACCCGCCATTTCCATGATGGGATCGAAATGGACGGGCTCTTCCCTAACTGCGTGTCCGAGATAAACCGAACAACCCAACCCGCCAGTGGTCGGAGGCTTCCATGTCCCAAGTTTGTCAGGTTACCGGTAAGCGTCCGGTGACTGGTAATAACGTCTCGCACTCACAGCGCAAGACACGTCGTCGTTTCGTCCCGAACCTGCATACGCATCGTTTCTGGGTCGAGTCCGAGAAGCGTTTCGTCAAGCTGCGCCTGTCCTCCAAGGGTATGCGCATCATTGACAAGAAGGGCATCGAAGCGGTGCTCAGCGACATTCGCAAGCGCGGCGTTAGCCTTTAAGGAGTCGAGAGATGCGTGACAAGATCAAGTTGGTGTCCAGCGCCGGTACCGGCCACTTCTACACCACGGCAAAGAACAAGCGTAACACTCCGGACAAGCTCGAATTCAAGAAGTACGATCCGGTCGTTCGCAAGCACGTCATGTACAAAGAAGCCAAGATCAAGTGATCTAGCTTTCTGATAGTGCTGAAATGCCAGCGCTGGAATGACAGTACGGAAAACCCGGTCCTCGACCGGGTTTTCTCGTTTGTGATGGAAGAATCGCGAGAGTCCGACGCATGCCCGAGCTTCCCGAAGTCGAAACGACCCGCCGCGGTATCGCGCCTCACGTCGAAGGCCGAGAGATCGTCGAGGTCATCGTGCGTCAGCGCCGCATGCGCGTGCCGGTGCCCGACGACCTGGAGTCCACGTTGATCGGTGCAAGGTTCGGTGAGCTCTCCCGTCGCGCCAAGTATCTGCTGCTGCCATTGGGCGAGCGTACCTTGCTGTGGCATCTGGGGATGTCCGGCAGTCTGCGCATCGCGCGTATCGGCGATCCGCCCAAGAAGCACGATCATGTCGATCTCGTCTTCGAGAGCGGCCAGATCCTGCGCTATCACGATCCGCGCCGCTTCGGGTTCGTCGATTGGCTGAAAGGGGATGCCGCGACGGACACCCGGCTTTCCCGCCTGGGCCCGGAGCCGCTGTCGCCGGATTTCGATGGTCAGCGACTCTACCGGCTGTCTCGCGGCCGCCGTGCGGCGATGAAGACCTTCATCATGGACAATGCCGTGGTCGTGGGGGTGGGCAATATCTACGCCACGGAGGCGCTGTTCATGGCCGGCATCGATCCGCGTCGCGCGGCGGGTCGTGTCTCGCTCGAGCGTTTCGAGCGTCTCGCCGAAGCGATCAAGACGGTGCTGGCGGCGGCGATTACCCAGGGCGGCACCACACTGCGGGACTTCGTCAGCGGCACTGGCGAGCCGGGGTACTTTGCCCAGCGGCTCAACGTCTATGGTCGAGCCGGCGAGCCCTGTCGTCACTGCGGCATAGCGTTGCGCCATATCGTGCTCGGCCAGCGCGCCACGGTTTACTGCACCTTTTGCCAGACCTGAACGGTCGTTGCCCGATCGGACGCGAGATCCGGCCGGGGCGAGGCACGATTTTGTCCCGACGGGTCAATGGATGGCTGCATGCGGGTTAGAATGCGCCGAGATTGCTGTTCGGCGACGCTCGTTCGAAACGTTTCTTCAATACGCTTTTCCTGATTTCCCTTGCCGATGGAGCCTTGCACATGGAGTCAACCGTGACCCAGACCCTGCGCCTCAAGAAGAACGCTGATCGACGTCTGAAGGCGGGCCATCTGTGGCTCTACTCCAACGAGATCGATATCCAGGCGACGCCGCTCAAGGGGCTCGAGCCAGGCGCGCAGGTGACCATCGAGGCCGCCAATGGCAAGGCGCTGGGTGTCGCCTACGTCAATCCGCATTCGCTGATCTGTGCCCGCGTCGTCTCCCGCGATGCCGATGTCCGGCTGGACCGTTCGCTGCTGGTGCACCGCTTCAATCAGGCGCTGGCGCTGCGCGATCGCCTGTTCGCCAAGCCGTTCTACCGGCTGATCCATGGCGAGGGCGATCTGCTGCCGGGGCTGATCGTCGATCGGTTCGATGACGTGCTCGTGGTTCAGCTCAATACGCTCGGCATGGAAACGGTACGCGACGAGGTGATCGCGGCGCTGGACAAGGTGCTGTCGCCCCGCGCCATCGTGTTCAAGAACGATTCCAGCGGGCGGCGTCTGGAGCAGCTCGAATCCGAAGTCGCGGTGGTCCACGGCGAACTGCCCGACGAGGTGCTGCTGGAAGAGAACGGCGTGCGCTTCGTCGCCCCGGTGCTGGATGGCCAGAAGACCGGCTGGTTCTACGATCACCGCGCCAATCGCGCCTGGCTCAACGGCCTGGTCGCCGGCAAGCGAGTGCTGGATCTGTTCAGCTATATCGGCGGTTGGGGCGTGCAGGCCGCGGCGCATGGCGCCAGCGAGGTACTGTGCGTGGACGCTTCCGAGGTCGCGCTGGACCGGGTTGCCGAGAACGCCGCGCTCAACGGACTGCACGAACAGGTGGCGGTCGGCCACGGCGATGTGTTCGAAGCCATGACCGCGCTGCGTGCCGAGGGCGAGAAGTTCGATGTCGTGGTGCTCGATCCGCCGGCATTCATCAAGAAGCGCAAGGATCTGGCCAATGGCGAACGCGCCTACGCGCGCCTCAATCGCGAGGCTATGCGCCTGCTGGGGCGTGACGGACTGTTGATGTCGGCGTCCTGCTCCATGCATCTGTACGAGGAGCGCCTGGTGGAGTGCGTGCGTGGCGCGGTGCGTCATCAGGATCGTCACGGCCAGATCATCTACCGTGGCGGTCAGGCGGGCGATCACCCGATCCACCCGTCCATTCCCGAGACGGCTTACCTGAAAGCGCTAGGCGTGCGGGTCTTCCGCAATTGAGGATCGCAATGGAGCGATACCGCTGACATGTCTGCCGACTGGATCCGTATATTCCGTCATCCCAATGTCTTGTTGGTCAGTCATGTTCGTAACGTGATCGAGAGCGCCGGTATCTCTGCCACGTTGCGCAACATGACCCTGGCTGGCGGGGCGGGAGAGTTGCCGCCCGATCAGTGCGAGGCGGAGGTCTGGGTGGCCGCCGAGGCCGAAGCGCAGGCGAGCCGACTGGTCAGGGAAGCACTCGACGGACCGGCCGTGGTCGCGCCGCCGTGGCATTGCCCTGGCTGCGGTGAGCGGCTGGAAGGGGTTTTCGATCGCTGCTGGCAGTGTGGTCGGGCTCGCCCGGCCGAAGGCCAGGCATGACGTTCAGAGGATGAGACGTTCAGGGTCACTCCCGGTCGGCCGTGGCCGTCTCGCCAGGCATTGTCGAAATTACCGCTGACAATTCGGAGGTCCATATGACATGGGATCTGCCCGGCCCGTTCGTGATCGACATCCAGGTCGAGGCATCGAGCATCGATCATTACGGTCACGTCAACAACGCCGAATATCTGCGCTGGATCGAGCGCGCCAGCTGGACCCACTCCCGCCAGCTCGGGCTGAGTCTCGACGACTATCGAGCGCTCGATCGCGGCATGGTCGTCCATCGTCACGAACTGGATTATCTGGCGCCTGCCTTCGAAGGCGACCCGCTCCAGCTCGCCACCTGGCTCGTCGCTTGCGACGGCCGCTTGACGCTGACGCGACGGTTTCAGCTATGTCATGTCGCCAGCGCACGGACGCTGCTTCGCGCACAGACGCGTTTCGCCTGCATTCAACTCTCCAGCGGGCGGCCCAAGCGGATGCCGCCGCGATTCGTCGAGGTCTATGGCGGGGCTGTGGCGCCGGAGTAGAAAATATTCCTGCCTATCGGTGTGAATCCAGATTTTCTTTCAAAACGAGTTCGTCATTCAGGTCTTGTTCGTCTTTTTTCTGCCCCTATCCCGCCTTTATTGCTGTTGTGCTGTAATTCGCTCGATCCCTTCAATGACAACCAGCGATCGAGGAGATGACCATGCACATCGGCGTTCCCAAGGAAATCAAGAACCATGAATATCGCGTCGCCCTGACTCCGGGCGGCGTACGCGAACTGGTGGCACGAGGGCACCGTGTCTCGGTTCAGAAGGAGGCGGGCATCGGGGCCGGTTATCCGGACTCGGCCTATCAGGAAGCGGGCGCCGAAATGTTGGGTGACGTCGAGGCGCTGTGGGCTTCCACCGATCTGATCCTCAAGGTCAAGGAGCCCCAGGCGGAAGAGGTCGCTCGGCTGCGCCCGGAGCAGACGCTGTTCACCTATCTTCATCTGGCTGCCGAGGAGCGGCTGACTCGCGGTCTGATCGACAGCGGTGCGACCTGCATTGCCTACGAGACCATCACCGACGGCCTGGGTGGCTTGCCGTTGCTGGCCCCGATGAGTCGCGTGGCCGGCCGTATGGCCGTACAGGCGGGTGCGCACAGCCTGGAGAAAGCGCAGGGCGGTGCCGGTATTCTGCTGCCGGGCGTACCGGGCGTGGCGCCGGCCAAGGTGACCGTGATCGGCGGCGGCGTGGTCGGCGAAAACGCTGCACGGATGGCGCTGGGGCTGGGTGCCGAGGTGACGATTCTCGACAAGTCCCTGCCGCGGCTGGAAGTGCTCGATCATCGCTATCAGGGACAGATCCGCACGGTCTATTCGACCACCGAGACGCTGGAAACGGCCGTGCGCGAGTCGGACATGATCATCGGCGCAGTGCTGGTGCCCGGTGCCGCCGCGCCCAAGCTGATCACCCGCGCGATGCTCGCCGACATGAAGCCGGGAAGCGTACTGGTGGACGTGGCGATCGACCAGGGCGGCTGCTTCGAGACCAGCAAGCCGACCACCCATGCCGAGCCCAGCTACGTGGTCGATGGTATCGTCCACTACTGTGTCGCCAACATGCCCGGTGCGGTCGCACGAACGTCGACCCAGGCGCTGACCAATGCGACGCTGCCGTTCGTGATCGCACTGGCCGACAAGGGCTGGAAGCAGGCGCTCGCCGACGACGCCCATTTCCGGGGTGGACTCAATGTCCATGCCGGCCAGGTGACCTACGCCGCCGTGGGCGAGGCTTTCGGACTCGAGGTGGTGTCGCCGGAGCAGATCCTGAAAGGCTGAGAACGGGCTCACCGTCGGATCGGGGTGTTCGCTATGGGGAGGGTGGCAAGGTAAACTGCCCGCACTGCCACTTTCCCCTAGCGATTCGAAGAGTTCATGAGCAAGCGACGCGTTCTTACCGGTATCACCACCACGGGTACGCCGCATCTGGGCAACTATGTCGGCGCGATCAAGCCGGCCATCGCCGAGAGCCAGAATCCCGACGTCCAGTCCTACTACTTTCTTGCCGACCTGCATGCGCTGATCAAGGCGCAGGATCCGCAGCGGGTGCAGCAGTCGCGTCTAGAGATCGCCGCCACGTGGCTCGCGCTGGGGCTGGATACCGACAACGCGATCTTCTATCGCCAGTCCGATATCCACGAGATCCCCGAGCTGACCTGGCTGCTCTCCTGCGTCTGCGCCAAGGGCTTGATGAACCGGGCACACGCCTACAAGGCAGCGGTGGCCGACAACGAGGCCGATGGCCAGAGCGATGCCGATCGCGGTATCACAATGGGACTGTTTGGCTATCCGGTGCTGATGGCCGCCGATATCCTGATGTTCAACGCCCACAAGGTGCCGGTGGGACGCGACCAGATCCAGCATATCGAGATGGCCCGCGACATGGCGGGGCGCTTCAATCATATCTACAAGGGCGATTACTTCACCCTGCCCGAGGCGATCGTCGACGAGAAGGTCGAAGTGCTGCGTGGTCTCGACGGCCGCAAGATGTCGAAGAGTTACGACAACACCATCCCGCTGTTCGCCAGCGAGAAGAAGCTGCTCAAGCTGGTGCGCAAGATCAAGACCAACTCGCTGGAGCCGGGCGAACCCAAGGATCCGGATACCTGCACGCTGTTCCAGATCTACTCTGCCTTCGCTACGGAAGAAGAGAGCCTGGACATGCGGCGGCGCTATGGGGAAGGCATCGGTTGGGGCGACGCCAAGAACGAGGTTTTCGAGTACTTGAATGCTCATCTGCGCGAACCGCGGGAGCGCTACGAGGCCTTGATGAACGATCCAGGCTATATCGAGCAAGTGCTGGTGAACGGCGCCGAGCGTGCCAGAGCCGAAGCCAATGCGTTAATGGAAAAGCTGCGGATCGCGGTAGGACTGGGACGTTTCCAGTAAGCAGACGTCCATTGGTCAAGGCCGGCCCATTCTTCAGTGGCCGGCTTTTTTTGACTATGGATTGCCTTCATTCATATAACCAGCATGTCTAGATAAAGCTTTTTTTGTCGTTTTCGTATTCCCGACTAAAAGACTAAAGTATTGCCCATTCGATTTTAGTCTAAAAAGGGGCTTCGCTTATGACGACTCTAATGCGTACGTCGCCTCCGGGGATTGGACGGCTATCGCCCAAGGCGTGGATCGCGGCGGTATTGCTCGTGGCGGGTTCACTGGTCGTTGGCCTGGCATACGGTGGTAATCAGGGCTGGCTGATGCTGGTTGGCGGCGCGTTGGGTATCGTGCTCTACCATGCATCCTTCGGCTTCACTTCCGCCTGGCGGGTCTTCATTACCGAGCGTCGTGGCCGTGGGTTGAGAGCACAGATGGTGATGCTGGCGCTGGCCGTGGTGCTGTTCTTTCCAGCGCTGGGAGCCGGTACGTTGTTTGGCCATCCAGTCGAAGGGTTCATCTCGCCGATCGGTATTTCGGTGATCGTCGGCGCCTTTCTGTTTGGTGTGGGTATGCAACTGGGCGGTGGCTGTGCCTCGGGAACGCTGTTCACCGTGGGTGGCGGCAACGCTCGGATGATCATCACGCTGCTATTCTTCATCGTCGGTTCTGTCATCGGCACGGCGCATTTTGCCTGGTGGCAGAGTCTGCCGGCCTTCCAGCCGACCTCGATGATCGATCTCTTCGGTACGGGGGGCGGTATCACTGCAAGCCTGGTGCTGTTTGCCGCCATTGCCGCGCTGACCATCACCATGGAGAAGCGGCGTCACGGCCAACTGGAGCAGGCGCCGTCGGTATCCGCGGGGCCCGGACGCTGGCTGACCGGGCCGTGGCCGATCCTGGCCGGGGCAATCGGCCTGGCGTTGCTCAACTTCCTGACGCTGTCGCTGGCCGGGCGCCCGTGGGGAATCACGTCGGCGTTCGCCCTGTGGGGCGCCAAGGTGTTTCAGGCTGTCGGCGGCGACGTCACTGGCTGGGGATACTGGCAGAATCCGGGGCGTGCGGCGTCTCTCGATAGCAGTATCTTCAGCGACGTGACTACCGTCATGAATGTCGGCGTCATTCTGGGCGCCGGGTTGGCGGCGACACTGGCGGGCCGCTTTGCTCCCAATTTCCGCATTCCGCTGCGTTCCGTGGCGGCGGCGGTGATCGGCGGTCTATTCCTCGGTTACGGTGCTCGCCTGGCCTTCGGCTGCAATATCGGCGCCTACTTCAGCGGCATTGCGTCCGGCAGCCTGCATGGCTGGTTGTGGCTGGTGGCAGCTTTCGCCGGCAACATGTTCGGCGTCAAGCTGCGCCCGCTGTTCTTTCCCGGCCCGGCCAGGCCCGTCGCGGCCAGTTGCTGACGGTCCACGGATGCCGTGACGAAAGCCCCGCCAGCGCGGGGCTTTTTCATTGGCGGGTAGTCTTTTGGTCAGGGGTTCCCTGGCGGACATGCCATCGGCGGCGGCAGATGGCATACTGGTCGACCCTTGACCAGCCGCGAGCTGGCTCGGCGTTCATACGGTTGCGTGGCAGCCGTATGGGCGATAACGACAATGCGCCATCGGGCCTGCACCAACGACCGGTGAGCTCGCCCGTCCGACAGGCGCGTTTCATTCGTTGGTTACCGCGAGAGTCGATTCATGTCCGATCACGCCAAGCGCCCGCTTTACATCCCTTACGCTGGACCTTCGCTGCTGGAAACGCCGCTGCTCAACAAGGGCAGTGCCTTCACCAACGAAGAACGTATCGAGTTCAATCTGGTGGGGCTGTTGCCGCAGAACGTCGAGAGCATCGAAGAGCAGCTCGAGCGCGCCTACCATCAGTACACGCTATGTCAGAACAACCTCGACAAGCACATCTATCTGCGGGCGATTCAGGACGACAACGAGACGCTGTTCTTCCGCCTGCTGGAAGAACATCTCGAAGAGATGCTGCCGATCATCTACACCCCGACGGTGGGGGAGGCGTGCGAGGAGTTTTCCAACATCTATCGCAACCACCGTGGCCTGTTCATCTCCTATCCCGATCGTCATCGCATGGACGACATCCTGCGTAGCGCGACCAAGGACAAGGTGCGGGTGATCGTCGTGACCGATGGCGAGCGCATCCTCGGCCTGGGCGACCAGGGCATCGGCGGCATGGGCATTCCGATCGGCAAGCTGTCGCTCTACACCGCCTGTGGCGGTATCAGCCCGGCCTATACGCTGCCGATTACGCTGGATGTGGGGACCAACAATCAGAAGCTGCTCGATGACCCGATGTACATGGGCTGGCGCCACAAGCGTGTATCGCCGGACGAATATGCGGAGTTCATCACGCTGTTCATGGAGGCGCTCAAGCGCCGCTGGCCGAACGTGCTGCTGCAGTTCGAGGACTTCGCGCTGACCAATGCCATGCCGTTGCTGGAGCGTTATCGCGACGAGCTGTGCTGCTTCAACGATGATATCCAGGGCACCGCCTCGGTCTGCGTGGCGACGCTGCTGGCGTCGTGCAAGGCCAGGAACGCCAAGCTCAGCGAGCAGACGATCACCTTTGCCGGCGCGGGCTCCGCCGGCTGCGGGATCGCCGAGCAGATCGTGGTCGCGATGACCCGCGAAGGGCTCTCGGAAGCCGAAGCGCGCAAGCGGATCTTCATGGTCGACAAGGACGGCCTGCTGACCACCGACATGGCAGGGCTGCACAGTTTCCAGCAGCGTCTGGCACATGATCCTGCCGAGCTGGGCTTCGATGGCGTTGCGCGTCAGTTGATCGACGTGATTCGCAACGTCAAGCCGACGATCCTGATCGGCGTCTCCGGCCAGCGCGGGCTGTTCACCGAAGAGGTGATCAAGACCCTCAACACCAACTGCGAGAATCCTCTGGTCATGCCGCTCTCCAACCCCACCTCCAAGGTCGAGGCGGTCCCGCAGGACGTGCTGGAATGGACCGACGGCCAGGCGATGGTAGCGACGGGCAGTCCGTTCCCGCCGGTGGAGATCAACGGTCGCACGATCCCCATCGCCCAGTGCAACAACTCCTATATCTTCCCGGGCATCGGCCTCGGCGTGATTGCTGCCAATGCGACACGCGTCACCGACAATATGCTGATGGCGGCATCCAATGCGCTCGCCGATAGCGCGCCGATCGTCAAGACCGGCGAAGGCGCACTGCTGCCGGCGCTGGGCGATATCCGCGAGATCAGCCAGGCGATCGCCTTCGCCGTCGGCAAGCAGGCCCAGGCGGATGGCGTCGCGCTTTCTTCCAGCGACGAAGTCCTGTGGGACGCGATTCATGGCCACTTCTGGTACCCGCGCTATCGCCAGTATCGTCGTCGCTCGATCTGATCGCGTGAGCTACGAGCTACGAGCTACGAGCTACGAGCTACGAGCTACGAGCTACGAGCTACGAGCTACGAGCTACGAGCTACGAGCTACGAGCTACGAGCTACGAGCTACGAGCTACGAGCTACGAGCTACGAGCTACGAGCTACGAGCTACGAGCTACGAGCTACGAGCTACGAGCTACGAGCTACGAGCTACGAGCTACGAGCTACGAGCTACGAGCTACGAGCTACGAGCTACGAGCTACGAGCTACGAGCTACGAGCTACGAGCTACGAGCTACGAGCTACGAGCTACGAGCTACGAGCTACGAGCTACGAGCTACGAGCTACGAGCTACGAGCTACGAGCTACGAGCTACGAGCTACGAGCTACGAGCTACGAGCTACGAGCTACGAGCTACGAGCTACGAGCTACGAGCTACGAGCTACGAGCTACGAGCTACGAGCTACGAGCTACGAGCTACGAGCTACGAGCTACGAGCTACGAGCTACGAGCCAAGAGCCAAGAGCCAAGAGCCAAGAGCCAAGAGCAAGCCCCGCCAATCGCGGGGCTTGTTCGTTGATGGATATTTCTCTCCACGCTCGAGAGGTGGCAGCCTTCGACGCCTCCGCAATAGCGCTGAACGCGGGAGCGATGAATCGGGTCTTGCGACATGGATGTCGCAAGAGGCGCGTTGGGCAGGATGCCCTTTTGCGCCGACCCGAATTCGATGTGACTGCGTTCAGGGTTTCGCTATTGCGCGGCGTCAAGAAGGGGAGCGTGAGGGGCTTGCCCCTCACGACCATGAGCAGACGGGAGGTTGGTGCCAGGTCAGTGGTAAATACGAGGAGATGAAATGAGTCGCCTCGTCCGTTTGGCACAGAATCCACGAAAAAGCCCCACCGATCGGTGGGGCTTCGTTCGCGACTTTCTTGACCGCGTAAGGCGGGTTTACAGCATGCTACGCAGCACGTAGTGGAGAATGCCGCCGTGGCGGTAGTACTCCAGCTCGTTGGCGGTATCGATGCGGCAGAGCGCGTCGATCTTCTTCTCGCCCTTGTCGCTGGCTATGGTCACCTTGACCGTGCTGCCCGGCGCGAGATCCTTCAGGCCCTCGATGGAGATGGTTTCGTCGCCGGTCAGGCCCAGCGTCTCGCGGCTCTCGCCTTCGGGGAACTGCAACGGCAGCACGCCCATGCCGATCAGGTTGGAGCGGTGGATGCGCTCGTAGGACTCGGTCAGTACGGCGCGAACGCCGAGCAGACGCGTACCCTTGGCTGCCCAGTCGCGGGAGGAACCGGTGCCGTACTCCTTGCCCGCAATCACCACCAGCGGCGTGTCGTCCTCGGCGTACTTCATCGCCGCATCGTAGATCGACATCTGCTCGCCGCTGGGCACGTGACGGGTGTAGCCGCCTTCGACATTTTCCAGCATCTCGTTACGGATCCGCACGTTGGCGAAGGTGCCGCGCATCATCACTTCGTGGTTGCCGCGACGGGAGCCATAGGAGTTGAAATCCTTAACCGCCACGCCGTGCTCCTGCAAATACTTGCCTGCGGGGCTGTCCGGCTTGATCGAGCCGGCCGGCGAGATGTGGTCGGTGGTGACGGAGTCGCCAAGCTTGGCCAGAACGCGGGCGTTTGTGATGTCCTCGACCGGCTTCGGCTCCTTGTCCATGCCTTCGAAGAACGGCGGATGCTGGATATAGGTGGAGTCCTTGGACCAGGCATAGACCTCGCTCTCGGGGAACTCGATCGACTGCCAGATCTCGTCGCCGTCGAAGACCTCGGCATACTCCTTGCGGTACATCTCGGTCTTGACCTTCTCGACCGCCTCGGCGATTTCCGCCTGGGAGGGCCAGATATCCTTCAGGTAGACGTCGTTACCCTGCTGATCCTTGCCCAGCGGCTCCTTCGAAAGATCCTTGCGCACGTTGCCGGCCAGGGCATAGGCGACGACCAGGGGCGGCGATGCCAGCCAGTTGGTCTTCACCAGCGGATGGACGCGGCCTTCAAAGTTGCGGTTGCCGGAGAGCACCGAGGCAACGGTGAGATCGCCAGAGTTGACGGCTTTCTCGATGGGTTCCGGCAGCGGGCCGGAGTTGCCGATACAGGTCGTGCAGCCGTAGCCGACCAGGTTGAAGCCCAGCGCGTCGAGATCATCCTGGACGCCACCGGCGGCCAGGTAGTCGGTCACCACCTTGGAGCCGGGGGCGAGCGAAGTCTTGACCCAGGGTTTGGTGGTCAGGCCCTTTTCATGGGCTTTGCGCGCCAGCAGGCCGGCCGCCATCATCACGCTGGGGTTGGAGGTGTTGGTGCAGGAGGTAATCGCGGCGATCACCACGGCGCCATGGTTGAGAGAGAACGTCTCGCCCTCGTACTCGACTTCCTGGCTGTCGCCGGTGCGATAGTCGTGGCCGGTCCGGTAGGCTTCGCCGTCGGCAGGCGGGGCGCCCACCGCGGTATCGCCGCCTTCGGACATCCACTTGCCTTGCTCTTCCTTGGAAGCATCCGGATTGTCGCCGTTCATCAAGCTTTCGAACGTGGCTTTCAGGTCGGTGAGGGCGACGCGATCCTGCGGGCGCTTGGGACCGGCCAGAGAGGCTTCGACCTCGCCCATGTCGAGATGGAGCGCATCGGTGAAAGTCGGCTCGGCACCCGGCTGGCGCCACAGGCCCTGAGCCTGGGTGTAAGCCTTGACCAGTTCGATCTGGTCTTCGTCGCGGCCGGTCAGGCGCAGGTAGTTGAGCGTCTCGTCGTCGACCGGGAAGAAGCCGCAGGTCGCGCCGTATTCGGGCGCCATGTTGGCGATGGTGGCGCGGTCCGCCAGCGGCAGGTCATCGAGGCCATCACCGTAGAATTCGACGAATTTGCCCACGACGCCTTTCTTGCGCAGCATCTGGGTGACGGTGAGTACCAGGTCGGTGGCGGTGATGCCTTCGTTGAGCTTGCCGGTCAGCTTGAAGCCGACCACTTCCGGGATCAGCATCGAGACGGGTTGGCCGAGCATTGCCGCTTCGGCTTCGATACCGCCGACGCCCCAGCCGAGAATGCCCAGGCCGTTGATCATGGTGGTGTGGGAGTCGGTGCCGACCAGCGTGTCCGGGAAAGCGTAGGTCTTGCCGTCGACTTCCTTGGTCCACACCGTCTTGCCGAGGTATTCCAGGTTGACCTGGTGGCAGATGCCGGTACCCGGCGGCACGACGCGGAAATTATCGAAGGCGTTCTGGCCCCAGCGCAGGAATTCGTAGCGCTCGCGGTTGCGCTCCATCTCGATGGCGACGTTGTCCTTGAATGCGGAGGCGTCGCCGAAGTGGTCGACCATCACCGAGTGGTCGATGACCAGGTCGACCGGCGAGAGTGGGTTGATGCGGTCGGCCTTGGCACCGAGCTTCTTGACCGCGTCACGCATGGCGGCCAGATCGACTACCCCGGGCACGCCGGTGAAGTCCTGCATCAGTACGCGCGCAGGGCGATAGCCGATCTCGCGAGTCGACTTGCCTTCCTTGAGCCAGTCGGCCAATGCCTGGATGTCTTCCTTCGCCACGGTGGGGTCGTCGGCATAGCGCAGCTGGTTTTCCAGCAGCACCTTGAGCGTCATCGGCAGCTTGTCGATGTTGCCAAGCGTCTCGGCCGCCTTGGGCAGGCTGTAATAGTGAAAGGTCGTGCCTTTGACGTCGAGCGTCGCCAGCGTATGACTCGGGTCTGTAGACATCAGGGTGGTCCTCCTCATGGCGGCGGCTGGGCCCGATACTCGGCACCAGCGAGCCTGTCCGGTTCCTTAACGGCGATACGTCAGCCTTTCTGCTTTCTGACCGTCGCTCGCCTGTCGATGGGGTGTCTTTACACCGCTCTTGTCTCGGTTACTGCCAATCCGCTTCGCCATGTCGAACGAAATCGCACGGTGTCATTCGGCGACCCGGCAAGCGCCATTGCGCAGACTTTGCCGGGCGAATCGGGTTGTCGACAATAATCATGGGCACGATAACACGCATTTTCAATCGGAGGCTTCGCGACTATCGTCCGGTACGGCCTTGAAAGTGGCTGTCGTTGCCACCAGTTTCAGCGTAGTCCGTGGCGACAGACTCTGCAGCGCTACCTGCCTGGCAGCCTGTAGACGCTACCCATTGTGTTTCGGGAGGTTGCTCATGTCGCAGGAGAGAGTCATCGACTGGCCGGTTCACTGCCCGTATTGCGATGCGCCTTTTTCGCTACTGCTGGATGTGAGCGAGGGCGGTTACGACACCTGGGAAGATTGCGCCGTCTGCTGCCAGCCGATTCACGTCGTGGTGGAAACGACGCACGAAGGCGAGTTGGCTACCGTCACCCTGGCCAGTGACGACGATGTGGTGTGAGCGGCCTCGATAGAGATACTGTAAAGACCTGATAGTTAATTGCTATGCGATCTATTACGGCAATTAAATTGGAGTATGGGCGATTAGCCATTAGTCTAGTCGTTCCAGATTCGTAACCCACGACAACCCACTTCAGGAGAAGCTCATGAGCGTACTCGTAGGACGCCAAGCCCCGGATTTCGAAACGGCAGCCGTGATGCCTGACGGTTCCATCAAGGACGATTTCCGCCTGTCCGACAGCAACGGCAAGCTGCGCGTGCTGTTCTTCTGGCCGCTGGACTTCACCTTCGTCTGCCCGTCCGAGATCATCGCCCACGACAACCGTCTGGCGAAGTTCAAGGAACTCGGCGTCGAAGTGATCGGTGCTTCCATCGATTCGCAGTACACGCACCACGCATGGCGCAAGACGTCTCCGGACGCTGGCGGCATTGGTGAAGTCGGCTTCCCGGTCGTGGCCGACGTCAAGCACGAGATCTGCCAGGCATACGGCATCGAGCACCCGGAAGCCGGTGTCGCACTGCGCGCCTCTTTCCTGATTGACGAAGATGGTGTCGTCCAGCATCAGACCGTCAACAACCTGCCGCTGGGCCGTAACGTCGACGAGATGCTGCGCATGGTCAAGGCGCTCAAGTATCACCAGACTCACGGCGAAGTCTGCCCGGCAGGCTGGGAAGAAGGCCAGGAAGGTATGAAGGACACCGCCGAAGGCGTGGCCAAGTACCTGGGCACTCACGCCGGCAACCTGTAAGCGGCGTGATCATCGAAGGCGGCCCGTCGGGCCGCCTTTGTCGTTTCTGGTATCATTTCGCCGATTGCAGTGTCCTGTGGCATGACCCGGCTGCGGGCGTGACTCGATAGCGGAGTCATGCCACAGGACGTTGAGTATCGATATACGCCAACCAAATCGTTGATTGAATCGAGGTAGTCATGAGCGACGCGCGCCACGAACGTTTGATTATCCTGGGCTCCGGGCCAGCCGGTTACACGGCCGCCGTCTACGCCGCGCGGGCGAATCTCAAGCCGTTGCTGATCACGGGCATGCAGGCCGGCGGGCAGTTGACCACGACCACCGACGTCGACAACTGGCCGGGCGACGAGGAAGGTGTCCAGGGTCCCGAGCTGATGGAACGCATGCGCAAGCATGCGGAGCGTTTCCAGACCGAAGTGCTGTTCGATCATATCAATGAGGTCGAACTGCGCGAGAAGCCGTTCACACTCAAGGGGGACAACGGCACCTACACCTGCGATGCGCTGATTATCGCCACCGGTGCCAGCGCCCGATATCTGGGGCTGCCTTCGGAGCAGCAGTTCATGGGGCAGGGCGTTTCCGCCTGTGCTACCTGCGATGGCTTCTTCTACCGCAACCAGCATGTCGTCGTGGTTGGCGGCGGCAATACGGCGATGGAGGAAGCGCTCTATCTCTCCAATATCGCCTCGAAAGTCACGCTGGTTCATCGGCGCGATAGCCTTCGTGGCGAGAAGATCCTGCAGGATCGTCTGCACGAAAAGGTCGAGAGCGGCAACATGGCAATCGAGTGGAATCACACCCTTGACGAGGTGCTGGGCGACGGCAGCGGCGTTACCGGTGTCCGGTTGCGTTCCACGCTGAGCGGCGAAACCAGGCAGCTCGATGCCATGGGTGTGTTCATCGCCATTGGCCATACGCCGAATACCGGTATCTTCGAAGGCCAGCTCGATATGGCCAACGGATACATCCGCGTTCAGTCCGGGCTGGAAGGTAACGCCACGGCGACGAGCGTCCCCGGCGTATTCGCGGCGGGTGATGTCATGGATCACGTCTATCGTCAGGCCATCACTTCCGCGGGCAGCGGCTGCATGGCGGCGCTCGATGCGGAGCGGTTCCTGGACGATTTGTAAGCCGGGCTGCGCTCGGAGTTTGAAGAGCGGCAGTGCGTGCCTGAGAGAGATAGGCTGAAAGAAAGGTCAAAATCTTCGAACGAAACATGCCAGCGACGGACGATATCGTCGCTGGCATTTTTGCGTTTAGGAGCTGCTGCATCCTGATTTTCGTGGCTCGTGGCTCGTGGCTCGTGGCTCGTGGCTCGTGGCTCGTGGCTCGTGGCTCGTGGCTCGTGGCTTTAGTAATGGGGTGGCAGCTCGTCTTCAGGCCGTGGCACATCTCCTCCCAGGTCGTCGATTGCCTGGCGCTGTTCGCTGAGTCGTTCACGCATCAACTGATTGAGACGGGTGAGCTTTTCCAGCTCGCTTGCCTGCTCTCTGACCAACCTGTCGAGTGTCTCCAGCCAATCGTCCTGGAACGCCACACGGCTCTCCAGGGCATCGAGCCGGGCTTCCAGGGACGTGCGCGAGGGCGGCTCTACCGTGTTAGACTTCCGAGGCTGTGTGTCATCTTTCATTCACGGCACCTTTAGTGACAATAGGTTGGTTAATAAAAGTAAGTTAATGATATCAGGTAAGAAAACCGCCCCTGCCCGAATTCAAGAGCAGGGCGTTTTCCTTGTTCCGACGTCTAGAGATATGAGAATCCATGAATAGCAAGGTAATTCTGCGTTGTACGCTGATCAGTCTACTCCTCTCGATACCCTCGCCATTACTGATTGGTCTCTTGATCACGCTGATCAGTAGCGTATTGGCCACCGACCTGACCTGGTTCTTGAACGTGGAAGGCGTCTCGGCCATGTACGCTGCCACGGTGATCGCCGTCTTCATCGTGCTGTGGCTGGGCACCCTGGCCATGGCGCTGTTGGCGCCGGCGACCCCGAAGACGGCCACCGCCGCCATGCTCGCCGATGTCGAAAACGACGATCGCGAGCTGGGCGAGGTCAAATGGTTCAACGTCAATAAAGGCTACGGTTTCATTACCCGAGCCGATGGCGAAGATGTCTTCGTGCATTTTCGCGCGATTCGCGGCAAGGGGCATCGAACCTTGGCCGAGGGTCAGAAAGTGCGTTATCACGTGATCGAGAATGATCGTGGGCTGCAGGCGGATGACGTGACCGTCATCACCTGAGCCGACAGCTGAACGATCGATACCCCTCGGAGGCAACCCTCCGAGGGGTATTTTTTCGCCACTGATTCAACTGGCGGCGTGGGATTCCGGCGGTATCTCGTCGACCCCGGCGCGGGCCTCGGCCTCGACGAACACGCGCTTGACGCTGTCGTGAGCCTGCTTGATCTCCCGGTCGAGCCTGGCGATGGTTCGCTCGATCTGCTCTGCGGTAGCGCCGCGAGCGAAGCGGACGCTGAGATTGACCAGAATGAAATTGGGTCCCATGTGCATGGTCAGCACTTCATTGACGCCCTCGACGCCATCGGCGCTCCCCGCCAGCTGCCGGATGTTTTCGACTACATTCTGGTTGGCGCTTTCGCCGATCAGCAGGCTCTTGGTTTCCTTGGCCAGCCAGATCGCGGTGCCGCCCAGCAGCAGACCGATGATGACCGAAGCGATGCCATCGAACAGCAGAATGCCGGTCCACTGCGACAGCGCCACGCCGGCCAGGGCTACCATCAGCCCCAGAAGCGCCGCCGAATCCTCGAAGATCACCACGAACATCGACGGATCCTTGCCGCGATGCACGGCCTCCACATAGCCCCATTTGCCCTTGGTCTTGCGAAACTCGTTGAGCGCGAAGGCCCAGGAGGCACCTTCGAACAGAATGCCCAGGCCCAGCACGACATAGTTGACCAGCGGCGACTCGATCGGTTCGGGGTGCAGGATATGTATCACCCCTTCGTACAGGGAGACACCGGAGCCGATCGCAAAGATCAGCAGTGCGACCACGAAACTCCAGAAGTAGATTTCCTTGCCGTGGCCGAACGGGAACTGGGGGCTCGGAGGCCGTTTGGCGCGTTTCATGCCCAGCAGCAGCAGAATCTGGTTGCCGGTATCCACCACCGAATGGATGCCTTCGGATAGCATCGCCGAGCTGCCGGTGATGGTGGCCGCCACGAATTTGGTCACCGCGATGAGCAGGTTGCCGCCCATGGCGGCATAGATGACTGCTTTGGATTCCGCCATTCGATTGACTTCCTGTCAGATGGGCCGCGTTTCGGCGGCCAGGGCGTAATTAACGGCCCGAGTCCGGCCACTCCATGATGTTCTCGCTGCCATCCGGCAGGACTTGCCAGAAGCGATCAGGATCGTCGCCGGGTTGCCAGCCGCCGAGAGAACAGCGTGCCTCGCAGCCCAGTTCGCGAGCGGCGTCACGCGCGCAGTCGGCATCCCTGGGCCAAGGAGTGGCATCGCAGTCGAACCACAGGCTGGCGTAGCCGTCAGCGGCTCGCTCGACGAGCATGATGCCGATTCCGCCTTCGGCACCCGATGCTCTGCCACGCCAGATTCCCTTGCCGGCGCGGCCCAGTGTCATCTCCTCATCGCCCAGGGCGCCCCTGAGCCATCGGGTGATGGCGTCGACATCAGCGACGGCGAGATAGATTTCGATGTCAGGAAAACGCTCCATGGGTTCCTCTGGTGAACAGCCGCTCGAGTGTCGCTTCGTAGATGCGGCTCAGGGTATCGAGGTCGTCGGCACGGATGCGTTCGTTGACCTGGTGGATAGTGGCATTGACGGGGCCCAGCTCGATCACCTGTGTGCCCAGTGTAGCAATGAAGCGACCGTCCGACGTGCCGCCCGAAGTCGAGAGCGTCGGCCGGTGTCCGGTGACGCTCTCGCAGGCGTGCTGCGTCGCCTCGAGCAGCTCGCCGGCTGCGGTCAGGAACGGTTCGCCGTTGAGCGTCCAGTCGATCTGGTAGTCGAGTCCGTGAGCGGAGAGCTTCCGCTCGACCCGTTCGCGTAGCTGAAGATGCGTCACTTCGCTGGAATAGCGGAAGTTGAACGTCACTTCCAGTTCGCCGGGAACGACATTGGTGGCGCCGGTTCCCGCATGCAGGTTGGAGATCTGGAAGCTGGTCGCCGGGAAGAAATCGTTACCGGCATCCCAGGACTCGTTCACCAGCTCGGACAGGGCCGGCAGCGCCTGATGGATCGGGTTGCGGGCCAGGTGCGGATAGGCCACATGACCCTGAATGCCGCGCACGCGAAGCACGCCGCCTAGCGAGCCGCGGCGCCCGTTCTTGATCACGTCGCCGAGATGGCTGGTGGAGGAGGGCTCGCCGACAATGCAGTAGTCCAGCGCTTCATTGCGCTCGCGCAGCCGTTCGACGACCGCGCGAGTGCCGTGGACCGCTGGCCCCTCTTCGTCGGCGGTGATCAGGAAACCGATCCTGCCGTGGTGATCCGGATACGCGGCGACGAAGCGCTCGACTGCCGTTACCATCGACGCCAGGCTGCCCTTCATGTCGGCGGCCCCCCGGCCGCAGAGAAAGCCCGTCTCATCGATCAGCGGCTCGAAGGGCGAATGTTTCCATTCGCTCTCCGGGCCGCTGGGCACGACATCGGTATGGCCGGCAAAGGCCAGCATCGGCCCGTGCTGGCCCCGAGTGGCCCAGAAGTTGTCGATGCCGCCGATCGACATGCGCTCGACCTGGAAACCGATCCGCTCCAGCCGCTCGATCATCAATGCCTGGCAACCATGGTCGTCCGGCGTCACCGAAGGCCGCCTGAGCAGTTCCAGGGCCAGGGCCAGCGTGTCGGAAGGCGCGGTCGTCTGTGACGCGTCAGGCATGCAGTTCTCCAGGGCAGGCGGCCGGTCGGTCCGGATCAATTGTGAGCGTGCAGGGATTCGTTGAGCGCCACGGCACTCTTGTTGGTGCGGCACTCCAGTCGCCCGGTCACCGAGTGGCGAATGAACAGAAGATCGTCCTGGCCTGCGAGTTCGCGGGCGGCGACGGTCTTGACGGCCTCGCCCTTGTCGTCGAGCACGGTCACCTTGGAGCCGGCGGTGACATAGAGGCCCGCTTCGACGGTGCAGCGATCGCCGAGGGGAATGCCGAGGCCGGCGTTGGCGCCGATCAGGCAGTTCTCGCCGATCTTGATCACCACGTTGCCGCCGCCCGAGAGCGTGCCCATGGTCGAGCAGCCGGCGCCCAGATCCGAGCCCTTGCCGACGAAGACGCCGGCGGAGATTCGGCCTTCTACCATGCCCGGACCTTCGGTGCCGGCATTGAAGTTGCAGAAGCCTTCGTGCATGACCGTGGTGCCTTCGCCCAGGTGGGCGCCGAGACGCACGCGGGCGGTGTCGCCGATCCGGATACCCTTGGGCACGACGTAATCGGTCATCTTGGGGAACTTGTCGACGCAGTCCACGGAGAGCGCACGTCCCGCGAGACGGGCCTTGAGACGACGTGCCGGCAGCTCTTCGACATCGATGGCGCCTTCGTTGGTCCAGGCGATGTTCTTGAGCAGGCCGAACATGCCGTCGAGCTTGGTGCCGTGTGGCTTGATCAGGCGATGGGAGAGCAAGTGCAGCTTGAGATAGACCTCCGGCACGCTGGTCGGCGCATGATCCTCGCTCAGAAAGACCGCGACCAGCGGACGCTGCGCGTCGGCGAAGGTCTCGGCGATATCGGCCTGATCGGTGGCGCCAGCGTCGCGCAGGGCCTTGGCAAGGGGGGCTGCGTATTCCGGCAGGAAGCTGACGACTTCCTCGACCTCGTCAGCACCCAGCGCCTGGCGTGCAGCGGCGACGAGCCTGGCGTCGGGCTGGTGCAACGGAGCCGGGTAGTAGACTTCGAGCCAGTCGCCCTGACTGTTCTGGGTGCCGATTCCTAGCGCGAAGCTCAGCATCGCAGGTTCCTCATGATGGTTGTCGAAAGGTGTCGTCGAGATGATCGTGGATCAGGCGCGCCGGGCCCATTCAGGAAGCCAGCGCTGCATAGCGGACAGGGTCGAAACCGACGATCAGCGTGTCGTCGCTTTCGGGCTTCGTCCTTTGCAGTACCGGGCGCTTGATCAATGTCGGATGGGCGAGCATCAGCTCCCGCGCCCGCTCGGCATCCAGCGGCTGCTTGTCCGCGGCATCGAGCTGGCGCCAGGTCGTGCTCCGGGTGTTGAGCAGCGTTTTCCAGTCGGCCAGGCTCAGGAAGGCATCCAGTTGCCGTGGCTCGAGGCCGTCCTCGCGCAGATCGTGGTAGCGATAGGCGATGTCCTGTTCCTCGAGCAGGCGCCGGGCCTTGCGGCAGGTATCGCAGGTCTTGATGCCGTAAACGGTGATGGTCATGCAGCGGGCCGTCGAGCGTCTCTGAAGAAGCGGACGATTATAGGCGTCCGTGCACGGCGGCTCAAACCGCGCCGGTTTGCCGCGGGGTCCAGATCGGGAAAACTTGGCTGGCTCGGCCCGGGCGGTGAGATAATCGGAACCGTCAGGTCGCGCTTGACCTGTGAGTTACACCTCGGTGCTAATGTCGCATTTTTCCTGGGGAGAGATAACGAATGATGACTTCAAAGCGCTGGATGGCCGGTATCGTGGCGGCTGGCTCGCTGGTTTTCGCCGTTGGGGGTTTTGCCCAGTCCGGTGGCGGTAGTGGGGACCACCAGGTCCACTCCGGCTCGGATATCCATGCCGACCTCAGCGAGGCCGGCAATGCCTATCGCGAGGCGGCGGCGATCATGCAGCATGACATGGAGCAGGCGAATACCGGCGACCCCGATGTCGACTTTGCCACCGGCATGCTGGCGCATCACAAGGGGGCGGTCGCGATGGCCCAGGTCGAGCTGGAGTATGGCAATGACCCGGAGATGCGGGCACTGGCTCAAAAGATCATCGAGGCCCAGCAGGCAGAAATAGAACAGATGCAGGCGTGGCTGAAAGCCAACGCCGATCCTGCACCGGTCGACTGAGGGTGTTGGTGGCTGCCCCGTGAGCCATGCCTCGGGGCTTCATACGCCTGGCACTTCATACGTCTAGCACTTCGTACAGGCGCTCGCGCAGGCGCGCCTGGGCTTCCGGGTCGGTCAGCGGCTGCCCGCGCTTGTCGGTGATGAAGAAGACGTCCTCGACGCGCTCGCCGAGAGTGGCGATCTTGGCCGCCGACAAGGCGATGTTCTGCTCCATGAAGATGCGTCCGACGCGAGCCAGCAGCCCCGGGCGGTCCGGCGCGATCAGCTCCAGTGACGTACGGGCATTGGCGGGGTCCTGCTCGATGATGACCTCGATCGGCACCCGGAAATGCTTCAGCTGTCGCGGGGTATGCCGGCTGACGATCTGTGGATAGTCGTCCGGGTCGTCGAGCTCCTCGACCAGATGACGGCGGATCGTTTCCAGTCGTTCCGGATCGCGAATGGCTTCGTCGTCATCATCCAGCAGGATGAAGGTGTTGAGCGTCCAGTCGTCGCTGGACGTGGCGATGCGCGCATCGTGGATCGACAGGCCCAGTTGTTCGATGGCGGCAGCCGTGGCGGCGAACAGGTCATCGGCGGAGCGGGTATGGATGAACAGCTTGGTGCCGCCCTCGGTCATGTCCTCGCTGGGTGCGCTGACCAGGATCAACGGCAGATGATCGTCGCGGTGGGCGAGAATGCCCTGGGTCTGCCAGACGATTTCGCTGGGCGTGTACTGCAGAAAGTAGTCCTCGCCGAAGGTTTGCCAGAGCGCGGTGACACGGGCGATGTCGGCACCGACGGCCCGCAGCAGGCCCGATGCCTCCTCGCGGGTCTCGCTGGCCCAGCCCTGACGATCGACGGTGTTGTCGAGCCCGCGGCGCAGCACGCGACGGGTCTCGGTGTAGAGCTGGCGCATCAGCGATGCTCGCCAGCCGTTCCACAGCGTCGGATTGGTGGCGCTGATGTCGGCGACGGTCAGTACGTAGAGGTAGTCGAGATGGGTTTCGTCGCGCACCGTTCGGGCGAAGGCGTGGATCACGTCCGGGTCGGAGATATCGCGCTTCTGGGCGGTCTTCGACATCAGCAGATGATGTTCCACCAGCCACGCGACCAGGCGTGTATCCCAGTTCGACAGCGCGTGGCGCCGACAGAATTCGGCGGCATCGACCGCGCCGAGCTCCGAGTGATCGCCGCCGCGGCCCTTGCCGATATCGTGGTAGAGGCCGGCGATCCACAGCAGTTCGAGCTTGGGCAGCTTCTGAATCACGTCGATCGCGACGGTGTATTCATCGGTGTCCCGCTCCTCACGGAAGCGCTGAAGGAAGCTCAGGAGGCGCAATGTATGCGCGTCGACGGTATAGATGTGGAACAGATCGTGCTGCATCAGGCCGACGGCTTCGCCGAACTCGGGCAGGTACTTGCCCAGAACCCCGTAACGGTTCATGCGGGTCAGTTGGGTCGGCACATCGCCGCCGCTGCGTAACAGTTCCATGAACAGGCTCTGGTGGCGCAGGTCGTCGCGAAAGGCGTCGTCGATCAGGTGGCGGTGATCGCGAATCTGGCGGATGGTGTCGGCACGCACGCCTTCGATCTCCGGATGCTGGGCCATCACCAGGAACAGCTCCAGCAACGCGCCGGGGCGGTGGAGAAAGACGTTGGGATGGCGCAGCTGGATGTAGCCGCCTCGAATCTCGAAGCGTGCATTGATCGGCTTGACTTCGAGCGACTCGCCTGCGTGGAGAATCACCTCGTCGAAATGCTGCAGCAGCATGTCGTTGAGGCCCGCCAGCGCGGTGACGTGGCGATAATAGGTCTTCATGAACTGCTCGACCGCGAGACGCTGCGGCGTGTCGGTGTAGCCGAACAGCTTGGCCAGGGCACGCTGATGATCGAACAGCAGGCGGTCTTCGGCGCGTTCCGCGATCATGTGCAGTGCATAGCGCACCTGCCACAGAAAGGCCTGGCCCTGACTCAGAATCCGCAGTTCGGCGTCGTTCATGAAGCCTTGGGCGACGACGTCCTCGTAGCGCAGCGGCCCGAAATGGCGCTTGGCCACCCAGCCGATCATCTGGATGTCGCGCAGCCCGCCTGGCGCGCTCTTGAGGTTGGGCTCGAGGTGATACTCGGAGTTGTTGTGCTTGAAGTGGCGGGTAATCTGCTCCTGCCACTTGCCCTCGAAAAACGCGGCCGAGGACCACATGTGCCGGGTCGACAGCCGTTCCCGCATCGCCTCGCGCAGACTTTCCGGCCCCGCCAGCGTCCGGGTTTCCAGGAGGTTGGTGATGACGGTGATGTCGCCTCGGGCCTCGCGTTCGCAGTCGTTGAGCGAGCGTACGCTCTGGCCGATCTCGAGGCCGATGTCCCAGAGGAAGGTAATGAAGCCGGTCAGCGACTCGCGATACGGCGTGTCATCGTCGGTGCCCAGCAGCAACAGCAGGTCGATGTCGGAGTAGGGGTGCAGCTCGCCACGGCCGTAACCGCCGACGGCGAGCAGCGCGACGTTATCGTCCGGCCACTCGAATCGTTCCCAGGCAATTTCGAGCAACCGGTCCAGGCACCAGGCGCGACCGTAGACCAGGTCGCGCACGTCGGCGCCAGCGCGGAAGCGCTCGTCGAGACGTTCCCGGATCGCCCTGAGGGCCTGTTTGAACAGCGGGATCGGTTGACGATCCCGCGCCAGCGCCTCGCGAAAGGCCGTTGCATCGAATAGCGTCGGGTCTGGGGGAAAGCGATAGTGATGCAGCAGCATGCGGCATGCGTCTCCGGTGGCGGGGCGTTGGCTGAACGATCAGGACGCCAGGAAGCTGAAGTCTTCGTCGGAACGGGCCGTCAGGACTTCCACGCCGGAGGCGGTAACCAGCAGGGTGTGCTCCCACTGCGCAGACAGGCTCTTGTCCTTGGTCACGGCTGTCCAGCCATCCTTCAATACCTTGGTGCGATAGCCGCCGGCGTTGAGCATCGGCTCGATGGTCAGGCACATGCCTTCGGCGAGTTCGACGTCGGCCTCCGGAGCATAACCGTCGTAGTGCAGCACCTGCGGTTCCTCGTGGAAACCGGCGCCGATGCCGTGGCCGCAGAAGTCGCGCACCACCGAGTAGCCGGCTTTCTCGGCGTGTGCCTGGATGACGCGGGCGATGGTCGATAGCTTGACGCCCGGTCGAACCTCGGCGATACCTTTATATAGGCTCTCCTGGGTGATACGACACAGGCGCTCACCCTGGATCGTATCCCCGATCACGAACATCATGCTGCTGTCGCCGTGATAGCCATCGGGTGTCTTCACGGTAACGTCGATGTTCATGATGTCGCCATTCTTGAGCTTCTTGTCGAAGTCCGGAATGCCGTGACAAACCACATGGTTGATCGACGTGCAGATAGACTTGGGGAAGCCGTGATAATTGAGCGAGGCGGAGATCGATCCGAGTTCCTGGACCACGAAGTCATCGCAGAGTTTGTCGAGTTCGCCAGTGCTGACGCCTGCCCGCACATGTGGCGTGATCATTTCCAATACAGCGGCGGCTTGGCGTCCGGCCTCGCGCATTTTCTCGATTTCTTCGGGGGTCTTGCGTGGAATGTTCATGCGCTCTCTCGATGGGGCGGTAGGATTGACGAGTCGTTTCGGGTGTCGATGAGTGGCTTCCTCTGGCGAGAGGGTTAGACGACCGGCGACTTCATCTTGCGTGCGTTCTATGGTATAAATCCGCGCGCTCGACTGCAATTACCCGTCTTCGGGGCGGGTAAGCTGGCATGCGATATGCATAATATCGTTGCCATCACGGTAGTCGAGCAGTAGCGACGAGGGCTTTCCAACGATTGCCGCGTCATCAAAAACACACACGCACCGACACATGGTCCCGGGTGCCGTGACGGCTTGGCCGAGCGGTCGGATCCATGGGGTGTGTGGAGGCCTAACCCGATTCTTCAGGAGTCATCATGGCACAAGTCAATATGCGTGACCTGCTCAAGGCAGGCGCACACTTCGGTCACCAGACCCGTTACTGGAACCCGAAGATGGGTCAGTACATCTTCGGCGCCCGTAACAAGATCCACATCATCAACCTCGAGCACACGCTGCCGGCGCTGCTGGAAGCGACGAGCGTCGTCGAGAAGATGGCCTCTTCCAACAACAAGATCCTGTTCGTCGGCACCAAGCGTTCCGCCAGCAAGATCATCAAGGAAGAAGCCAATCGTGTGGGTCAGCCGTTCGTCAACCATCGCTGGCTCGGCGGCATGTTGACCAACTACAAGACCATTCGTCAGTCGATCAAGCGTCTGCGCGAACTCGAAACCATGCGCGAAGACGGCACGTTCGAGAAACTGACCAAGAAAGAAGTCCTGATGGCGACTCGCGAGCAGGACAAGCTCGAGCGCTCCATCGGCGGTATCAAGGACATGGGCGGTCTGCCCGATGCGCTGTTCGTGATCGACGTCGACCATGAACGCATCGCGATCAACGAAGCCAACAAGCTGGGCATCCCGGTGATCGGTGTGGTCGATACCAACTCCAATCCGGATGGCGTCGATTACGTCATCCCGGGTAACGACGACTCCATCCGTGCCATCCAGATCTATGTGCAGGCGATCGCCGATGCCTGCGGCAAAGCGAAGGAAGGTCGCCCCGACGAGTTCGTCGAGGTGAGCGAGACAAGTGAGACGAGCGACGCCGCCCAGTAAGCAAGAGGGAAGCGGCATCGAGTCTGCGCTGAGCATGCTCCCGCAGGGCGGCAGTCGGTCTGCCGATATCAGCGTAGATAAAAGGGGGGCTCTATAGCCCCCTTTTTACACCCGGAGTGGCGCTCGCGTGGCGCCGCTCGTCAGACGAAACAGCGATTCTCAGGGGTAGAACATGGCAGCTATCAGCGCTTCTCTAGTCAAGGAACTGCGTGAGCGTACCGGTCTCGGCATGATGGAGTGCAAGAAAGCACTGACCGAAGCCGACGGTGATATCGAGCGTGCGATCGAAGATCTGCGCAAGAACTCCGGCTTGAAGGCCGCCAAGAAGGCGGGTCGTATTGCCGCTGAAGGCGCGATCCTGACTCAGGTCGCCGAAGACGGCAGCTGCGCCGCGATGCTGGAAGTCAATTCGGAAACCGATTTCGTCTCTCGCGATGACAACTTCAAGGGTTTCGCCGCGAAGGTTCTGGCCAAGGTTTTCGAGACCAAGTCCGAAGACATCGCCACGATCATGGAAGGCGAGCTGGAAGACGCCCGCAACCAGCTGGTGCAGAAGATCGGCGAGAACATCTCCGTGCGTCGTGCGGTCGTCGTTGAAGCACCGGAAGGCGGCGTTGTCGGTGCCTACGTCCATGGCGATCGTATCGGCGTGCTGACCGTTCTCAAGGGCGGCAACCCGGAAGTGGCCAAGGACATTTCCATGCACGTGGCCGCGATCAATCCGGTCGTCGCGCGTCCGGAAGACATGCCGCAGGCGCAGCTGGACAGCGAGAAGGCGATCATCCTGGCGCAGCCGGACATGGCAGGCAAGCCGGCAGAAATCGCCGAGAAGATGGTTCAGGGTCGCCTCAAGAAGTACCTGGCCGAGAACAGCCTGACCGAACAGCCGTTCGTCAAGGATCCGAATCAGACCGTCGCGGAATATGCCAAGGCCGCTGGCGGCGAAGTCGTCGGGTTCACGCGCTTCGAGGTCGGTGAGGGCATCGAGAAGGAAGAAGTCGACTTCGCCAAGGAAGTGATGGAACAGGCTCGTCGCAGCTGAGTTTCCTGTAATGCCTGGGGTTGAGAGTCAGGTATCATCGCCTGGTTCCGGCCCCATCGATGGCGTGCGCGAAAGCGCACGCCATCGCGTATCCGGCAGATGAGAAGTTCATCTGTCATGACCTGCCGAACCCGACTCGTCAAACCAGGAGAGAGCATCATGCCTGAAGTCATCGATCGACCCAATAAGCCCAATGAGCGCGGCGATAAGTCGAAGTACAAGCGCATATTGCTGAAGTTGTCAGGTGAGGCGCTGACCGGTGAGCAGGACTTTGGTATCGATCCCAAGGTGCTCGATCGCATGGCACTGGAAATTGGTCAACTGGTGGGTATCGGTGTTCAGATCGGGATCGTGATCGGCGGCGGCAACCTGTTCCGAGGCGCGGCGCTGCATGCGGCGGGCATGGAGCGGGTCACCGGCGATCATATGGGCATGCTGGCCACGGTGATGAACGCGCTGGCGATGCGCGATGCGCTGGAGCGTTCCAACATCCGTTCGCGGGTGATGTCGGCGATTCCCATGAGTGGTGTCGTCGAGCACTATGATCGGCGTACCGCGATTCGCTATCTCACGTCCGGTGACGTGGTCATCTTCTCTGCCGGTACGGGTAACCCATTCTTTACGACCGACTCTGCCGCCTGCCTGCGAGGCATCGAGATCGACGCCAATGTGGTGGTCAAGGCAACCAAGGTCGATGGTGTCTACGACAAGGATCCGGTCAAGCATCCGGAAGCCGTCAAGTACGAGCGTTTGAGCTACGATGACGTGCTGGACCAGAAGCTTGGCGTCATGGATTTGACCGCCATCTGCCTGGTACGGGACCATGACATGCCGGTTCGCGTCTTCGACATGACCAAGCCTGGGGCGCTGTTGAATCTGGTAGTCGGTGGGCGAGAAGGCACGCTGATTGATTGAGGTTTAGGACATGATCGACGATATCAAGAAAGACGCTAGCGCGCGCATGAAGAAGAGCCTGGAAGCGCTCCAGAACAACTTCCACAAGATCCGCACGGGCCGGGCACACCCGAGCATTCTCGACGCGGTGATGGTCGAGTATTACGGCAGCAACATGCCGATCAATCAGGTCGCCAACGTCACGATCGAAGATGCTCGTACCCTGGCGGTAACCCCTTGGGAGCGGCCGATGGTGCCGAAGGTCGAGAAGGCGATCATGATGGCCGACCTGGGGCTGAACCCTGCCACGGCGGGCAACGTGATCCGGGTTCCGATGCCGCCGTTGACCGAGGAGACACGCCGCAACTATATCAAGCAGGCGCGTGCCGAGGCCGAAAACGCGCGCGTTGCGATCCGCAGCATACGCCGTGACGCCAATGGGGACCTCAAATCGTTGCTCAAGGACAAGGAGATCAACGAAGACGAGGAGCGCCGCGGCGAAGAGGAAATCCAGAAGCTGACCGATAAGCACGTCGCCGACATCGACCGGCTCCTGGAAACCAAGGAACACGATCTGATGCAGGTATGAGGGTCGGGCTGCCCGGGCTCGACAGGGGTCGGGCGCCACTGTCCACCTGTCTTGCGAGCTATCATGACAGACATGCAGTCGCGTGACGTTCAAGCGATGTCGCCGATGCCTCGCCACGTGGCGATCATCATGGACGGCAACAATCGCTGGGCGCGCGCCAGAGGGCTTTCCAGCGCGCAAGGACATCGTGCTGGCGTCGAATCGCTGCGTGCGGTCATTCGACGTGCGGCAGAGCAACGTATCGAGACTCTCACGCTCTTCGCCTTTTCAAGCGAGAACTGGCGCCGGCCCTCGGCCGAGGTCAGCGCGCTAATGGAGCTTTTCATGCTGGTGCTCAAGCGCGAGGTGAAAAAGCTTCACGAGAACGATATTCGTCTCAGCATCATTGGCGATCGTCAGCGTTTCTCGTCGTCTTTGCAGAAATCGATGAGTCGTGCCGAAGCACTGACCCGCGACAATACGGGGATGCATCTCGTGGTGGCGGCCAATTACGGTGGCCGTTGGGACATCGCTTCCGCAGCACAGCGCCTGGCGCGCAAGGTTGCCGAGGGTGTGATGAGTCCCGATGCCATCGACGAGACGGCGCTGGATCGCGAGATATGCCTGAGTCAGGAACCACCGATCGATCTGTGCATTCGCACCAGTGGGGAGCAACGAATCTCTAATTTCCTGTTATGGCAGCTTGCCTACGCGGAGTTCGTGTTTGCGCCGGAGCTGTGGCCCGATTTCGACGGTGCGGCATTCGATGCAGCGCTCGAGACTTTTCAGCAACGTCAGCGCCGTTTCGGCATGAGCCAGCAGCAGATCGAGGCCCAGGGTGCTTAAGCAGCGCATATTGACGGCGCTGGTATTGGCGCCTCTGGCACTCGGTGGCCTGTTTGGGCTATCGGGGGGCGGCTTCGCGACGTTTACCGCCTTGGTATTGCTGCTTGGCGCCTGGGAGTGGGCGCGTCTTGCCGGGTTCGACGATGTCAAGCTGCGACTCCTCTACACCGCTGGTCTCGGGCTGGTTCTATTGATTGCCTGGTGGGCGGATTGGATGCTGGATCGTTGGCCACTATGGATCGGCGCCATTGGCTGGTCGATCAACGCCTGGTGGGTTTCGCGCTATCCCCAAAAGACTGAACAGTGGCAGCCGCCGGTACTGCGCCTTGGCATGGGAGCCTGGGTGCTATTGCCTTGCTGGGTCGGGCTCTACCAGTTGCGTCAGGGCGGTAGCGAGTGGCTGCTGTTCGTACTGCTGCTGGTCTGGGTGGCAGACATCGGCGCGTATTTCGCCGGTCGTCGCTTCGGCCGCCGCAAGCTGGCACCGCACGTCAGCCCAGGCAAGTCCTGGGAGGGTGTCTATGGTGGCTGGGTAGCGGTGGCAATACTGGCCTCCATCTACGCTGCGTGTCTCTCTCTCGACAGTCGTCAGACGCTGGCCTTGCTGGCCGTGGCGCTGGTCGTAGCGTTCATTTCCGTCATCGGGGATCTACTCGAAAGCATGCTCAAGCGCTTTCGCGGCCTGAAGGATTCCAGTCATCTGCTACCGGGGCACGGGGGCGTTCTCGATCGTATCGATAGCCTGACCGCTGCCGTTCCGCTCTTCGCTCTGATTCGCCCTTGGCTGGGATAGTACGCTGATGCCCTCATCATCTTCTCGCAAGGTCACCCTGCTGGGTGCAACCGGCTCCATCGGTCGCAGCACGCTGGACGTGATCGCTCGGCATGCCGACCTGTATCAGCTCCATGCGGTGACCGCGCATCGTTCCCGAGAAGCGTTGCTGGAAATCTGTCTGCGCTTCGAGCCGGAACGAGCGGTGATCGGCACGGCCTGCGACGCACAGTGGCTGAGATCCCAGCTGCGAGAGGCCCGCCTCGCTCATATCGATGTCAGTCATGGTGAGGCGGCGCTGCTGGAGGTGTCTCGGGCGCCCGAGGTGGATGTGGTGATGTCGGCGATCGTCGGCGCAGCCGGCCTGTTGCCGACGCTGGCAGCCGTGGAAGCCGGCAAGCGTGTCCTGCTGGCCAACAAGGAAGCGCTGGTGATGTCCGGTGGATTGTTCATGGATGCCGTATCGCGCCACGGCGCCACACTTTTGCCCATCGACTCGGAACATAATGCCATCTACCAGTGTCTTCCTATGCAGCACCGTGGCGGGTTGTCCCGTCACGGCGTGTCGCGGCTGCTGTTGACCGCCTCGGGCGGACCGTTCCGCGAATGGTCTCTGGAGGCGCTGGAAGCGGTGACGCCGGAGCAGGCCTGCGCCCATCCCAACTGGTCGATGGGTCGCAAGATTTCGGTGGACAGCGCGACCCTGATGAACAAGGGGCTCGAATTGATCGAGGCCTGCTGGCTGTTCGATGCCGAACCCGATCAGGTCGAGGTGGTCGTCCATCCGCAAAGCATTGTTCACTCGATGGTCGGCTATGCCGACGGCTCGGTGCTGGCGCAGATGGGGAATCCGGACATGCGGACACCGATTGCCTATGGGCTGGCGTGGCCGGCGCGAGTCGAAGCCGGGGTCGAGCCTCTCGACCTGTTCGCGGTATCCCGGCTCGATTTCGAGGCGCCGGACGAAGCGCGCTTCCCCTGCCTGCGACTGGCACGAGAGGCCATGACGGCAGGCGGTACGGCACCGGCGAGTCTCAATGCTGCCAATGAAGTGGCGGTGCAGGCGTTCCTCGATGGGAAGCTCCCTTTTCTGGGTATCGCCCGTCTGGTGCAGGCGACCCTGGAGGCGACCGAGGTGCGCGCGGCGGATTCGCTCGACGTGGTATTGTGCGAGGATGCACGAGCACGGCAGTTGGCCGAGCGTTTGCTGCGTCAACGGTCTTTCCAGGAGGGGCGGGCGTGATGGATACGATCCAGAACGTACTGGCGGTCATCGTCGTACTCGGTCTGCTGATCACGTTTCACGAGTTCGGGCATTTCTGGGTGGCCCGTCGTTGTGGCGTCAAGGTGCTCCGTTTCTCGGTCGGTTTCGGCAAGCCGCTGTGGTCGCGCTGCGATCGGCAGGGCACGGAATATGCCATCGCTGCCATTCCGTTGGGCGGTTATGTCAAGATGCTCGACGAACGCGAGGGGCCGGTAGCGCCGGAAGAACTCGATCGCGCTTTCAATCGCAAGAGCGTCTGGGCCCGGATCGCGATCGTGGCGGCGGGGCCGATTGCCAATTTCCTGTTGGCTCTAGTGGCCTACTGGGCGCTGTTCGTTTACGGCTCGACCACGGTAGCGCCGGTGATCGGCGACGTGGCGCCGGATTCGGTCGCTTTCCAGGGCGGTTTGCGCAGCGGTCAGGAGATCGTCAGTGTCGAGGGCCACGAGACACCGTCGTGGAACGAGGTCAATCTGCAGCTGATCGCGGCCATCGGCGCCGATGGCGAGCTGCGGTTCACGACTCGTGATCCCTCGAATAGCGCGACGCGAACGCACGACGTGCCGGTGCAGAAGTGGCTGGTGCGTCAGGATCCGCCGCAGCCGATGTCGTCTCTTGGTATCACGCCATGGCGGCCCGAAGTCCCGGCGATGCTGGGGCGCGTGCTCGAGGATAGCCCCGCGAGCCGTGC
The DNA here is from genome assembly GCF_002179555.1 of Salinicola salarius. Lineage (GTDB taxonomy): Bacteria > Pseudomonadota > Gammaproteobacteria > Pseudomonadales > Halomonadaceae > Salinicola > Salinicola salarius_A. The sequence continues at coordinate 142,515 of NZ_NHOU01000001.1, forward strand.
CGGACTGGAAGCAGGAGATCGGATTGTCAGCGTCGACGGCAGACCGGTTACCGATTGGGTGGCGTTCGTCGATGTCGTTCGCAGCCATCCCGGCACCGACCTGTCCCTGAACGTCGAGCGAGATGGCGTGACGCGCAGCATCACGCTGCGGCCGGAGTCGAGGCAGGCCGAAGATGGCGGGGATATTGGTTACGTCGGCGCCGCATCACAGGCGGTCGAGTGGCCTGAATCCTATCGCCGCGAGATTCGCTATGGTCCGATCGAGGCGATCGGGCAGGCAGTGACCAAGACGGGCGAGATGACCTGGCTGACAGCGGACTCGATCCGCAAGATGATCGTCGGCTGGATATCGCCTTCGAACCTGTCGGGCCCGATCACCATCGCTCGCATTGCCGGGGATTCGGCACGCAGCGGGGTCGAGACATTCATCGGCTTCCTGGCTTATCTATCGATCAGCCTGGGTGTGCTGAACCTGTTGCCGATTCCGGTACTCGATGGGGGGCATCTGGCCTATTACCTGATCGAGCTGGTTCGAGGCAAGCCGGTGTCGGAAACCGCCCAGGCGATGGGCCTGCGCGTCGGCGTGGCGCTGGTCGGGTGCCTGATGATGATGGCGCTCTACTTCGATCTGATGCGACTGTGATGACAGGGATTTGATGCGGCGCCAGCGACGGGATGTCGTTGGCGGTCAGTGTCGAGGATGTCGGTGCACGGGAAGACCCCACGTGTGGCAGGCGCGAGCTTGTCAGTCGTAGGGAGAAATGTATAAGGTGCCTGTTCGATACGCGGGCGGACCCCACAGAAGCGATTGATTGCATGAAACTCAAGACCATCGGATTGGCAGGACTACTGCTGGCCAGCTCTCCCGTTGCGCTGGCGGCACCTTTTGAGATTTCGGATATTCGTGTAGAGGGGCTGCAGCGCGTCTCGGCTGCATCCGTTTTCAACGCTTTCCCCGTCAGCGCCGACCAGACGGTCGATGAGCAGAAGCTGGGCGAGGCTGCCCAGCAGCTATTCGACACCGGGCTGTTCGACGACATTCGGCTTTCCCGCGATAACGACGTGCTGATCGTCAACGTGGTCGAGCGGCCATCCATTGCCGAGATCAATATCGAAGGCAACTCGCAGATTTCCGACGATGACCTGCGCACGGGTCTGACCGACGCCGGCCTGGCCGAAAGTCAGGTGCTGCAGCGTTCGACGCTGGAGGAGATGCAGCGCGAACTCGAGCGTCTCTACCAGTCTCAGGGGCGTTACAGCTCGAACATCAAGACCTCGGTCGAACAGCTCGAGCGCAACCGGGTCCGCGTCAATATCGATATCAACGAAGGGGAAGTGGCGAAAATTCGCCAGATCAACGTCGTCGGCAACGAAGCCTACGACGACGACACCCTGAGCGATCTGTTCCAGCTCGAGGACAAGCCGGGCTGGTTCTTCGGCTGGTTCTCCGACGACGAGTATTCCCGCGAAGCCTTGTCCGGCGATCTGGAGACGCTGCGTTCCTGGTACCTCGACCGCGGTTACGTCAACTTCGCGATCAGCTCGACTCAAGTGTCGATCAGTCCGGATAAGTCGCGGATCTTCGTCACCATCAATGTCGATGAAGGCAAGCGCTACAAGCTCGACGAGATCAGCTTCGATGGTGATCTGAAGATCGACGAGTCTACGGCGCGCTCGCTGGTGACGGCCAAGTCGGGTGAATATTTCTCCCAGAGCAAACTGACCGAATCCTCGGAAGCGCTGCGTCAGAAGCTCGGTGCCGAGGGCTTTGCCTTCGCGGATATCCAGGCGGTGCCTACCGTGGACGAGGCGGGCGATACCGTGGATATCACCTTCCGTGTCGATCCCGGCCGCCGTGCGTACGTTCGCCGGATCAACTTCGAAGGCAACACCACGACACAGGACGAAGTGCTGCGTCGTGAAATGACCCAAATGGAAGGGGCACCTGCCTCGACCGATCAGATTTCGCAGTCACGTCAACGTCTCGAGCGGCTCGGTTTTTTCAAGCAGGTCGACGTGGACACCCGGCCGGTGGCCGGCGAGCCGGATCAACTGGACGTAACCTACAACGTTCAGGAGCAGCCGTCGGGCTCCATCTCGGCGAGCGTCGGTTTTTCTCAGACGGCCGGAGTCATCTACGGCGCGGCGCTGTCCCAGAACAACTTTTTGGGGACGGGTAACCGGGTCAATATCGGCGCACAGCGAAGCGACACCTTCACCAACATCAATTTCGGTTTCACCGATCCGTACTGGACGCTCGACGGCATCTCGCGCGGCTATAACGTCTTCTACCGCGAGACCGATTACGAAGATTCCTACATCTCGACCTACTCGACCGACTCCTATGGCGGCAACATCAATTTCGGCTACCCGATCAACGACCTGTCGCGCCTCAACTTCGGTGTCGGGCTCGAGAACCTCTCGATCGATACCTACGACGACACGTCGGCGGAGATCGTCCAGTACACCGATGATCAGGGCGAAGACTTCTTCAACTACAAGCTGACAGCCAGCTGGACCCGCAACAATCTGAACCGCGGGATCATGCCGACGGCGGGCAGCTATCAGCGGGTCTCGCTGGAAGCCGCCATCCCGGGGTCGGATGCGGAGTATTACAAGCTGCGCTACCGTGGCCAGAAGCTGTTCGAACTCAATCCCGACTGGTCGCTCAAGTTCAGCAGCAATCTGGGCTATGCCGATACGCTCGGCTCCAACGATCCTTACCCGTTCTACGAGAACTTCTACTCGGGCGGTCTGGGCTCGGTGCGCGGCTACACCGGCAATACGTTGGGACCGAAGACGACGGAGCGTGGCGATGGCGACGACGATACCCTGGGCGGTAACGTCCTGGTCGAAGGGTCTGCCGAGTTGATCTACCCGTTCCCGTGGATCGAGGACCGCCGGTCCCTGCAGACCAGCATCTTCCTCGATGGCGGTAATACTTACCTGACCGACTGCTACGCCGTCCCGGACGGCTACACGTCGAGCTGCGACAGCGGGGTCAATCTCGATGACCTGCGCTATAGCGTGGGCCTGGGGCTTTCCTGGCTGACGCCGGTCGGACCGCTGACGTTCAGCGTGGCCAAGCCACTGAACGAGAAGGACGGCGACGACCCGCAGGTGTTCCAGTTCTCGCTGGGTCAGACGTTCTAATATCATGCCCTGGATTCACGGCATCCTGGTGGCGTCGTGAGTCCAGACCGATTTTCAGACAGTTGGTCTGTCTAGTTTCAAGGAGATGCCGCATGCGCAAGATAGCAGGAGTTCTCGGGCTCGGTTTGCTGACGATGGTTTCCGTACCGGCGATGGCGACGGAAGTGGGCGTGCTCGATTGGCGTGAAGCGCTGATGTCTTCCAATTCTGCCCAGGCATCGATGAATCAGCTGAAAAACCGTATCAGCGCTCAGCAACAGCAGGCGCAGTCGTTGAGCCAGGAGCTGCAACAGCTGCAGCAGCGTTTGCAGAAGGACGGGGACGTGATGTCCGAGTCCGAGCGCAATTCGGTAACCCAGCAGCTGCGCCAGAAGGGCGGCCAGTTCCAGCAGCTGCGGGGCCAGATTTCCCAGGCGCAGCAGCAGGCCGAACAGCAGTACCTGAAGAGCGCCAAGCCCAAGCTCGACCAGGCGATTCAGCAGGTCGTCGACGAGCGCGATCTGGACATGGTCGTGGATCGTGATGCCGTGGTCTATTCGGGTGACAGCCTCGATATTACCTCCGAAGTCACGCAGATCTTCAATTCGCTCAACTAATGGTTCAAACCGGCGCCCGTTCATGAAGAGAGATGCTTCTACCTCTTACACGCTTGGCGAACTCGCCGAGCGGATCGACGCTCGCGTGGTCGGTGACGCGAACCTGCGTGTCAGCGGGCTGTCGACGCTGACCGATGCCGGCCCGTCGGATCTGGCATTTCTCGCCAATCGGGCTTACCTGAAGTATCTGGCCACGACTCGCGCCGGTGCCGTGCTGGTCAATCCGGCTCATGGCGACAGCTGCCCCTGTCCGCGACTGGAGCTGGACAACCCCTATCTGGGCTACGCCAAGCTGTCGCGGCTGTTCGATCCGCTGGTCAATCAGGTCTCTCGAGGCGTGCATTCGACGGCGGTGGTATCGCCCGAGGCGACCCTGGGCGAGGGTGTCGAGATCGGTGCCCATTGCGTCATCGAAGCCGGCGTCGTCCTTGCTGATGACTGCGTCATCGGCGCAGGGTGCTTCATTGGCGCCGATACCACGATCGGTCGCGGCTCCCGGCTCCATGCCAACGTGACGCTTTATCACGGCGTGATCATCGGCGAGCGTGCCATCCTGCACAGCGGTTGTGTCATCGGCGGTGACGGGTTCGGATTCGCCCACGACGGCAAGCACTGGGAGAAGATCGCTCAGCTGGGCGGTGTGACGCTGGGTGACGATGTCGAAGTCGGCAGCTGCTCGAGCATCGATCGCGGGGCGCTGGGCGACACGCAGATTGGCAGCGGGGTCAAGATCGACTCCCAGGTCCAGATTGCCCACAACGTGCAGATCGGCGACCACAGCGCGCTGGCAGGCTGCGTCGGAATCGCCGGTTCCACCAAGGTCGGCCGTCACTGTCTGCTGGGCGGCGGCGTCGGGCTCTCCGGTCATCTGACCCTGGCCGATGGCGTCCAGGTGACCGGCATGAGCTTGGTCACGAATTCGATTCCGGAGCCTGGCGTCTATTCCTCCGGCACCGGTTCGATGTCGAATAGTCAGTGGCGAAAAAACGCTGTACGCTTCAAGCAGCTCGACGAAATCGCCAAGCGATTGACCCGTCTCGAGCGCAATATTCGCGACGCCTGAGGGTTCTCTGATGGATCCGGGGAGCCCTCCCGGGCCATCTCGATCACGCCCCCGAAGCTGGCAGTCGTCCGGTGCGCCTGTATAATGCCCGCCCAAATGGGTGAACGCCGTTTTGCCTCCCTGTGCCTGCCCTTGGTCAAAAGTGTAGGGGCAGGCATTTCGTTATTTCAGAGGTTGTATTGATGATCATGGACATCAACCAGATTCGCGAGTATCTACCGCATCGTTATCCGTTTTTACTGGTAGATCGCGTGATGGAGATCACGCTGGGCGAATCGATCGTGGCGTACAAGAACGTCAGCATCAACGAACCTTTCTTCAACGGCCATTTCCCTCATCATCCGATCATGCCCGGTGTGCTGATCATCGAAGCGATGGCGCAGGCTTGTGGCATCCTCGGCTTCAAGACGGTCAACAAGCTGCCGGCCGACGGCTACGTCTATTATCTCGTCGGCAGCGATAACGTACGCTTCAAGCGTCCGGTCATGCCGGGAGACCAACTGCGTCTCGAGGCCAATGTCATCAAGGGCAAGAGAGGCATCTGGAAGTTTGCCTGCCGAGCCACGGTCGATGGCGAATTGGCCTGCGAAGCCGAAATCATCTGTGCCGAGAGGAAAGTCGCTTGATTCATCCCTCCGCCATCGTCGATCCCTCCGCCCGACTGGCCGATGACGTCGAAGTCGGTCCCTTCAGCGTGATCGGACCCGACGTCGAAATCGACGCCGGCTGCGTGATCGGACCGCACGTGGTGATCAAGGGGCCGACTCGAATCGGTAAACGTAACCGGATCTTCCAGTTTTCGTCGGTCGGAGAAGAGTGCCAGGACAAGAAGTACGCTGGTGAAGCGACACGGCTCGAGATGGGCGACGATAACGTCGTTCGCGAGAGCGTGACGATTCACCGCGGCACCATTCAGGATCGCGGCGTGACCACCATCGGTAACCGCAATCTGTTCATGGCGTACTCCCACGTGGGCCATGACTGCCTGATTGGCAGCGATTGCATTCTCGCCAACCAGGCCACGCTGGCCGGCCACGTGACGCTGGGTGACTTCGCCATCATGGGGGGGCTCTCGGCCATTCATCAGTTTGCCCACATGGGTGAGCATGCCATGGCAGGCGGTGGATCGATCATCACCAAGGATATTCCCGCGTTCATCATGGTCAACGGTAACCCTGCCGCGGCGCATGGCCTGAACTCCATTGGCTTGAAGCGTCGCGGTTTCTCGGCGGAAGCGGTGCGGGCGCTGGGCGAATGCTATCGTCTGGTCTACCGCAAGGGGCTGACGCTCGAGCAGGCCATCAGCGAAATGGAGAGCCGCTTCTCGTTCGACGAGACGCGCCGCTTCGTCGATTCGTTGAAAGCCTCCAAACGTGGAATCACCCGTTAGGGTGGGCGCATGCGCGTCTATCTCGTCGCGGGCGAACTCTCGGGGGATATTCTCGGCGCCGGCCTGATGCAGGCGCTCAAGCGCCGGCATCAGCAGATCGAGTTCAGAGGCATTGGCGGTCCGCGGATGCAGGCGCAGGGGCTCGAGTCGCTCTACCCGTTGGAAACCCTGTCGGTGATGGGGCTGGTCGAGGTGTTGAAGCACCTGCCGGGCCTGATCAAGGTGCGTCGCCACCTCAAGCGCGATGCCCTGGCGTGGCGGCCGGATATCATGGTGGGCATCGACGCCCCGGACTTCAATATCGGTCTCGAGCGTCAGCTGCACGATCAGGGCATCCGTACGGCACACTACGTCAGTCCGTCGGTCTGGGCTTGGCGCCAAGGGCGGGTCAAGAAGATCGCCAGGGCGGTCGACGGGATGTTGACCTTTCTGCCATTCGAGGCGGATTTCTACGCCGATCACCATGTGCCGGTCGCTTATGTCGGCCATCCGCTGGCCGACGAGCTGCCCCTGGTCAACGATCGGGCGTCGGCGCGGCAGGCTCTCGGGCTTGCTCTCGATGTGCCGACCCTGGCCGTCCTGCCGGGTTCTCGCGGCAATGAAATTCGCTTCCAGGGAGAGATATTCCTGCGGACGGCGGCTGCGTTGCGTGAGCGCCTTGGCGCGCTTCAGGTAGCGATCCCCGCGGCCTCGCCCGAACGTCGGCAGGAGCTCGATTCCCTGCTCGAGCGGTTTCCGGAACTGGCGGCCAGCACGGTCGTCGTCGAGGGGCGTTCGCGTGAGGTGATGACCGCATCGGATGCCGTGCTGCTGACCTCTGGTACGGCGGCGCTGGAAACCATGCTCTGTCATCGTCCCATGGTGGTCGCCTACCGCATGGCACCGGCGACCTACTGGCTGGCCAGACGAATGGTCAAGACGCGCTGGATCTCGTTGCCGAATCTGATCGCGCAGGAAACACTGGTGCCGGAGCTGATTCAGGACGCCGTGACTGCCGAAGCGCTGGTCGATACGCTACTGCCGTGGTTCGAGGACGAACAGGCGCGCTCGGCGCTCGAACAGCGCTTCGCGGCACTCCACGCCGAACTTCAGCGCGGGGCCAGCGAGCGAGCCGCCACGGCCGTCACCTCGTTGGTCGAGCACGGGTCGCTGGATCCTGAAACTGGAAAGGTCTGACGAGAGAAGTCATGTCATTGAAGTCTCCGATTTCCGCCTGGCCGGACATCGTCATCGAATATGATGGGCATCTGATTGCCGGCGTCGACGAGGTCGGGCGAGGACCGCTGATCGGTTCGGTGGTAGCCGCGGCCGTGATTCTGGATCCTGATTGCCCGATCGAGGGTCTGACCGATTCCAAATGCCTGAGTGCGGCACGGCGCGAAGCCTTCGATTTGCAGATCCGGGAATGCGCGCTGGCCTTCGCCATTGGTGAAGCCACGCCGCAGGAGATCGATTCACTCAATATCTATCACGCCACGCATCTGGCGATGCGTCGTGCCATCGATGCGCTGCCGACACCGGCCGAATACCTGCTGGTGGATGGCAACCGGCTGCCGGGACATGCGTGCCCGGGGCTGGCCGTGGTCAAGGGCGACCTTCGTCACCCTGCGATCAGCGCGGCATCGATTCTGGCCAAGGTGGCTCGAGATGCGCAGATGGTCGCGCTTGACGCGCGCTATCCGGACTACGGCTTCTGTCGCCACAAGGGATATCCGACGCCGGAGCATCTCGAGGCGCTGGTCAAACTGGGTCCGCTGGGAGAACATCGCAGCTCTTTCGCCCCCGTTCGTGAGCGGCTTGCCGAGAGCGAACGCTCGATTTGCCGATAGGCCATTGTGGCCTGTCCCACCTTTAGGCATGCTGATCCTGCCGGTGCGCTGACCATGGTAGACGCTACGGCGTCACCGGCAGCATGACGGGATCGCGTGCCCGATATCCGCATTCATTCGCCGCCTGACTCGAGTTCGTCATGACAACACCCTTCGTTCATCTTCGTGTCCACAGCGAATACTCCTTGGTCGATGGCCTGGTCCGGCTCAAGCCGCTGATCAAGGCAACGGCCGAGGCCGGCATGCCGGCGGTCACCGTGACCGACGACACCAACCTGTTCGGCCTGGTCAAGATCTACAAGGCGGCCCAGGGCGCCGGGTTGAAGCCGATCATCGGCGCCGACCTGTGGCTGCACAACGCGCACGACGAAAGCCATCCCTATCGTTTGACACTGCTGGCGATGAACGATACCGGCTATCGCAACCTGACCGAGCTGATCTCGCGCGCCTGGACCGAAGGTCAGCGCCAGAACATGGCGATCCTCGACAAGGCCTGGGTCTTCGAACAGAGCGAAGGCTTGATCGCGCTGTCCGGCGCCCGGGAAGGGGAGATCGGCCGGTTTCTGATCGCCGAGCACGTCGACACGGCACGCCAGCTGCTGGCGGAGTGGCAGCAGCACTTCCCTGGCCGCTTCTATCTGGAACTGCAGCGTACCGGCCGCCAGTACGACGAAGAGTGCGTGCACCATTCGGTGCGGCTGGCCAGCGAGAGCGGTACGCCGGTGGTAGCGACCAACGATGTTCGCTTTCTCAAACGCGAGGACTACTGGGCTCACGAAACCCGCGTCTCGATCGGCGAAGGCAAGGCGCTGGAAGATCCCCGGCGCGAAAAACGCTATAGCGAAGAGCAGTATCTCAAGACGCCCGAAGAGATGGCCGAGCTCTTTGCCGATATTCCCGAGGCGCTCGAGAACAGCGTAATGATCGCGGCGCGCTGTAGCGCCAGCGTGCGCCTGGGCGAGATCTTCCTGCCGGAATACCCGATCCCGGAAGGAATGACCCAGGACGAGTTCTTCCGCAAGATCTCTCACGATGGTCTCACCGATCGTCTCAATCAGCTGTTCGGCGGCGATACCCCGATCTATCCGGGGCGATCACTGGCCGAGCACGAGCCCGCCTATCGCCAGCGGCTCGACTTCGAGCTCGATATCATCCTCAAGATGGGGTTCCCCGGTTACTTCCTGATCGTGATGGACTTCATTCAGTGGGCCAAGGACAACGACATCCCCGTCGGCCCCGGGCGAGGGTCGGGCGCCGGTTCGCTGGTGGCCTACGTGCTCAAGATCACCGATCTCGATCCGCTGGAATACGACCTGCTGTTCGAACGCTTCCTCAACCCGGAGCGTGTCTCCATGCCCGACTTCGACGTCGACTTCTGCATGGAGAAGCGGGATCGGGTCATCGACTACGTGGCCGATCGCTACGGCCGCAACGCGGTATCGCAGATCGTCACCTTCGGCACCATGGCCGCCAAGGCGGTGGTGCGCGACGTGGCACGTGCCCAGGGCAAGCCGTATTCGATGGGCGACAAGCTCTCCAAACTGATCCCGTTCGAGGTCGGCATGACGCTGGCCAAGGCGATCGAGCAGGAGCCGCAGCTCAAGGAGTATCTCGAATATGACGAAGAGGCTGCCGAAATCTGGGAGATGGCACTCAAGCTCGAGGGCATCACCCGCGGTACCGGCAAGCACGCCGGGGGCGTGGTCATTGCGCCGACCAAGCTGACCGATTTCTCGCCGCTGCTGTGCGAGGAAAACGGCTCCGGCCTAGTAGTGCAGTTCGACAAGAACGACGTCGAGGATGCCGGGCTGGTCAAGTTCGACTTTCTCGGCCTGCGCACGCTGACGATCATCGACTGGGCGTTGGAGATGGTCGACGTGGTGCGTGCCCGCGATGGTGTCGGCCCGCTCGATATCAGCACCATTCCGCTGGACGACAAGCCGACCTTCGACATGCTCAAGAAGGCCGAGACCACGGCGGTGTTCCAGCTCGAATCCCGCGGCATGAAGGAACTGATCAAGCGCCTGCAGCCGGATTCGCTGGAGGACATGATCGCGCTGGTGGCGCTGTTCCGCCCGGGGCCGTTGCAGTCCGGCATGGTCGACGACTTCATCAATCGTAAGCATGGCCGTGCCGAGCTCGCCTATCCCAGCGCGGATTACCAGCATGAACTGCTCAAACCGGTACTGGAGCCGACCTACGGCATCATCCTGTATCAGGAGCAGGTGATGCAGATTGCCCAGGTTCTGGCCGGCTATACCCTGGGTCAGGCGGACATGCTGCGGCGTGCCATGGGCAAGAAGAAGCCCGAGGAGATGGCCAAGCAGCGCGCCGGCTTCATGGAAGGGTGTGCGGCCAACGGCATCGACAAGGACCTGGCCGGCAACCTGTTCGACCTGGTGGAAAAATTCGCCGGCTACGGCTTCAACAAGTCCCACTCGGCCGCCTACGGCCTGGTGTCGTATCAGACCGCCTGGCTCAAGGCGCACTATCCGGCGCCCTTCATGGCGGCGGTGCTCTCGACCGAGATGGACAACCTCGACAAGGTCGTGCCGCTGATCGAGGAGTGCCGTCATATCGGGCTGACGGTGACGCCGCCCAACGTCAACGTGGGGGCCTACAAGTTCACCGTCGACGAAGGCGGCCAGGTCGTCTACGGGCTGGGCGCGATCCGTGGCGTTGGTGAAGGGCCGATCGGTGCCATCGTCGAAGCACGCGAAGCGGATGGCGAGTTCACGGACCTGTTCGATTTCTGCCGTCGTATCGATGGCAAGCGCATGAACAAGCGCACCCTCGAAGCACTGATTCGCTCCGGCGCGCTGGACACGCTGGGGCCGTCCCGCGCGGTGCTGGCGGCGTCGCTAGATGCCGCGATCAAGGCCGCGTCACAGAACCAGACCAACCAGAACCTGGGCATGATGGACATGTTCGGCGAGGCCTTCGCCGAAGCCGACGAGAGTCAGGACATCTACGCCGATTACCGCCACGCGCGCGAGTGGAGCGACAAGGAGCGCCTGGCCGGCGAGAAGGATACGCTCGGGCTCTACCTGACCGGTCATCCGATCGACGAGTACGAACACGAGCTCAAGCGCTTCGTGGCGACACGCATCGTCGACCTCAAGCCTTCTCGCGAACCGCAGCGGGTCGCCGGGCTGGTCGTGGCGATGCGGACCATGAAGTCGAAGCGTGGCGACACCATGGCGTTCGTCACCCTCGACGATCGCACCGGGCGCATCGAGGCCTCGCTGTTCGGTGAGCTGTTCGACCAGGTCCGCGGGAAATTGACCGCCGATCAGGTGCTGATCATCGAAGGCGAAGTCTCCAGCGACGACTATTCCGGCGGTTTGCGTCTGCGCAGCAAGGACGTCACCCTGATGGCCGACGCTCGCGCCCGCTTCGGCGAGGCGGTAGAGCTTTCGGTGGATGGCGGGCGTCTCAACGGCCAATTCTCGCGTTCGCTGCATGATAGCCTGTCGCCATGGCTGAGCGACGGCGGCCTGCCGGTCCGCGTACGTTATCGTAACGCCAAGGCCAGTGGCTGCTTCGAGCTTGCGGAGGCGTGGAAAGTCTCGCCCAGCGACGAGTTGATGATGGCCCTGCGCGAAGTCGAGGGTTACGAAAAGGTTGCGCTACGCTATCGGGGTGGTTGACCCGCCGAAGCAGGGCGCCTCCTTGCTAACACTCGTGGAGGTGCGATAATAATCCGTTTCGCGGCACGCCAGTCGCCCGTGTTTCGCTCGTATTCAGAAACCGAAGCTTGCCAGGATCACACAGTAGAAGCTCTATGAATCCCAATTATCTAGACTTTGAACAACCGATTGCCGAACTCCAGGCCAAGATCGAAGAGCTGCGACTGGTCGGCAACGATAGCCGCATCAGCCTGAGTGACGAGATCGGTAAGCTCGAAGAGAAAAGCCGTAAACTCACCGAGCAGATCTTTCGTGACCTGACCGCCTGGCAGGTGACGCAACTGTCGCGTCATCCTCAGCGCCCTTACACGCTCGACTATCTGGACAACATCTTCACCGATTTCGACGAAATGCACGGCGATCGCAATTTCGCCGACGATGCCGCTCTGGTCGGCGGTGTGGCGCGTCTCGACGACAAGCCGGTAATGGTCATCGGTCATCAGAAAGGGCGCGACGTCAAGGAGAAGGTGCGCCGCAACTTCGGCATGCCGCGTCCCGAAGGGTATCGCAAGGCGTGTCGTCTGATGGAGACGGCCGAGCGCTTCAAGATGCCGGTACTGACGTTCATCGACACGCCCGGCGCCTATCCCGGCATCGATGCCGAGGAGCGCGGCCAGTCGGAAGCGATCGCCTACAACCTCGCCGTCATGTCGCGCCTGAAGACGCCGATCATCGCCACGGTCATTGGCGAAGGTGGCTCCGGCGGAGCCTTGGCCATCGGTGTCTGCGACGAACTGCAGATGCTGCAGTATTCCACCTACTCGGTTATCTCGCCGGAAGGGTGCGCCTCGATTCTCTGGAAGAGCGCCGAGAAGGCCTCCGAAGCCGCTCAGGCCATGGGCATTACCGCCTCGCGCCTAAAAGAGCTCGGCTTTGTCGATTCACTGATCGAAGAGCCGCTGGGCGGCGCGCATCGCAATCCGCGCAAGACCGCCAATCAGGTCAAGGAAGCGTTGACGGATAGCCTCGATCGGCTGCGGGCGATGGATACCGAGACGCTGCTGGAGCGAAGGTATGAGCGCTTGATGAGCTACGGCGCCCCTTCGTGAAGATGACCGGCTGCGCTCACTCATACGGCGTTGAGCGCTCACTCGGTCTGCTCATGTAGTGAACTACACTGCGCGCCCTCGATCGCGCTCGCCTTGTCTAAGTATCGCTCGCACGGTCACGCGGCGGTATGGGATTTTGTCGAAAGGTCGAGCGTCCAGGAGCCTCGCGTTGCAGCATTCTCTAGAAGCTCTCATTGATAACGCCCTGGCATGTCACGTGCCGGGGCGTGTCGTCTGGGTGGCGCTTTCCGGCGGTCTCGACTCTTCCTTGCTGTTGAGCGTGGCGGCGCCGCTGGCGCGCAAGGCCGGGGTCGAGCTGCGTGCAATTCACGTCAATCATGGCTTGCAGGCGGCGGCGGGCGGCTTCGAGACGACTTGCCGCGAACTGTGCGATTCGCTGGCCGTGCCGTTGACCGTGGCTTCGGTCCGGGTCGACGCCGCGGGGCAGGGGATCGAGGCGGCCGCTCGGGAGGCCCGTTACCAGGCTTTCGCGACGCATCTCTCTCCGGGTGACCGCTTGTGGCTGGCGCAACATGCGGACGATCAGGTCGAGACCTTTCTGCTGGCCGCACTGCGCGGTAGCGGCGTGCGAGGGCTGGCCGGCATGCCTTCCCGGCGCGAGTGGCGAGGCATCCAGATCGAGCGGCCCTGGTTGAGCCTCGCCCGGTCGGTCTTGCTGACAGAAGCGCATCAGCGTGGGCTCGAGTGGTTCGAAGATCCGACCAATACCGACCTGGCGTTCGATCGAAACTACCTGCGCCATCGGGTGGTGCCGCCACTGCGCGAGCGTTGGCCGGGCGTGGCCGGGGCATTCGGACAGAGTGCCGAGTGGCTGCAGGAAGCCGACGAGCTGCTGGCAGAGCTGGCGGCGATCGATCTGGATCAGGCCGGGGGCGATCCCGGTCGCTTGCGGTTGGCGACGCTGGCCGCGCTAAGCACTTCTCGCCGTCGCCTGCTGATCCGTCATGCGCTCGAACGCCTGGGCATTCCCGCGCCGCCGGCTGCGCGCCTGATCGAGCTCGAACGGCAACTGACGATGGCGGGGGCGGATCGCCTGCCGGTCATTCGTTGGCCGGGCGGCGAGGCGCGGGTCTGGCGGCATCATCTCTATCTGATGGCGCCGCTGTCGCCGGTGGATCCCGCTTGGCAGACGGCGTGGAACGGGCAGTCGCCGCTCGTCACCCCCTGGGGCGTGCACCGCGTGAGCCTCCATCGACCGCACGGGGCTGCCACGCCAGCGCTGCGGGTCGGGCTGCGTCAGGGGGGCGAAAGCCTGCGACTGGCGGGGCGTGGCAGCCGCGATCTCAAGCGCCTGCTGCAGGAGGCTGGGATTCCTCCATGGCAGCGTGATCGTCTGCCGTTGATCTGGTGCGGAGACGAGCTGGTGGCCGTGCTCGGCATCGTTTCGGCCGAAGGTTGGCATCAATCGCCGGCATCGCCTGATCCCGAAGCAGAAACGTGAACGTGTCTCCCGACGGTCACGACGCAGGCATCAGGCGTCGTAGTTCAACGTCAGTCCCGCAGCCTTCTGGTAGGCCGCTTCCTGTTCCAGATCATTGAGCAGCAACGCCTGATGCCGGGTTTCCGGCAGCGTGAGATGCAGGGTGTCGCCGTCGCAGGCGAGACGGAAGTCGATGATCGCCTGTTCCGGCCGGGCGTGGTTGAGCATCACGGCGAGCCGGAGCAGACGGGCCAGTCGTTGGTAGGTCGCCTGCACGGTACGGGGCAGCGCCTCCAGCTCCTTCTGGGCGAATTTGCGCCGATGGGCGCGTACCAGAAACGCCAGAGCCTGCTGCTCGGGGCGGGAGAAGCCGGTCAGGTCGGAGTACTCGATGAGATAGGCGCCGTGACGATGAAACTGGCTGTGGGAGATCGCCAGGCCGATTTCATGCACCTGGGCTGCCCAGTAGAGAAACAGGCGCTGCTCTTCGCCGAGCTCCCAGGCGTCCCGGACCTGATCGAATGCCGCCATGGCGGTTTCAGCCACATTTTCGGCATGGGTCGTCTCGACGCTGTAGCGCCGCATCAGCAGATCGACGCTGTGGCGGCGGGAATCCTCGGGGGTGTTGCGGCCGATCAGGTCGAACAGCACGCCTTCGCGCAGCGCGCCGTCGGAATAGCGCATGCGTTCCAGGTCGAAGGCTTCGAAGACCGCACAGAGAATGGCAACGCCGGCCGGGAAGACCCGCGCCCGATCCTCCTTGAGGCCTTCCATCGCGACCTTATCCAGGTGGCCGAAGCCGATCAGCTTCTTGCGCAGTTTCATCAAGGCTTCGCGCTCGATCAGCGTGGCGTCACCATCGCCTCGGGCGGCGATGACCGCTGCCGCGGCCTTGATCGTGCCACTGGAGCCGATCGGATCCTGCCATCCCAGCTGGTTGTAATGGCGCTGGATGTTGGCCAGTTCGGAAAGCGCGGCCATCTCGGCGCGCCGGAAGCGCTTTTCGCTGAGCTCGCCGTCGGCGAAAAAGGCGCCGGTATAGGCCACGCAGCCCATGTGGAGGCTTTCCAGCGCCTGCGGTTCGAAGTCCTCACCGATGATGAACTCGGTGGAACCGCCGCCGATATCGACGATCAGGCGCCTGCCGTGCACTTCGGCCAGCGCATGAGCGGCGCCGAGGTAGATCAGGCGCGCCTCTTCGCGGCCGCCGATGATCTCGATGGTGTGGCCGATCAGCGCTTCGGCGCGATCGATCAACGCCTGGGCGTTATGGGCTGCGCGAAGGGCGTTGGTGCCGACGATACGCAGGTCGGCGGGCGAGACGCCCTCGAGAAAAGGGGCGAAGCGCTCGAGGCAGCCGAGCGCACGATCCATGGCGACTTCGGTAAAGTTTTCGTCAGCATCGAGGCCGGCGGCAAGCTGTACTTTCTCGCCCATCTTGGCGACGACCTGGAGTTGGCCGTGCTGGTAATTGGCGACCAACAGGTGGAAGCTGTTGGAACCGAGATCGATAGCGGCCAGACGGCGCGTCGCGTCTTCGGCGGTCGAATTCCCGCTCATGGCGTGGCGTCCTCGAAAGCTGGCAGTAGACAGGCGAGCGCTGAGCGTCACGACATAGAGTCGTTCCAGGCTTGTTGCCATTTCAGCACGTAGGGTGACCCAAGATTGCGGCGGGGGCGCGGCCTTGTCAATCGCTTAGGCGGCAGGCATGCTGGCGACACCGGCATCATACCCACCGAGAATCGAGCACATGCAGCCACAGCGGCGCCATCTGGACAGCGAGACGTTCGAGCGTCAGCGCGAAGAAGCGGAATCCCCCTGGTTGGCGATCTTCGTTGTCGACTGGTGTCAGCCGTGTGAAACCCTGCTGTCTCGGCTCTCGTCGGCTTCGCAGGAGTCGATCCGCGCGCTGCCGGTGGCGGTCGTGGATATCGATCGCGAGCCGGCACTGGCAGAGCGCTACGGCGTCAAGGGGACGCCGACACTGATCCTGTTCGTCGACGGCGAACCTCGGCTGACGCGTGTCGGGGCGTTGTCGGAACAGCAACTGCTGCAGATCGGTGAAGAGTGCGGGCGCCATTAGTCGAGGGCACTTGATAATGCAGCCGGTGATCGCCATATCGATACTTGCTTTCGGAAGATAGCTTGTCTACCATCTGGACGTTCGCCTGTTCCGAATGCTTCTCGACCGCGTCGCGGTCCCCCAAGTCGTCAGTCAATCCCAGTACCGATCTTTGGATAGTGACCACTCTCTCGGATGACACTTTCCGCGAGATGGCAGGCGAATCGAACCGCTCTCCCGGCACCTTCGTCACACGGCCAGTCGGCATCCCGACATGCGTCGACGCTGGGCCAACAGACCATACGAATGCCTGACATCCTGGGACGACTGAACGCGCCGCGCGGCGTTTGAACTGACCGCCTCTTGTCCTTCTTTTCTATCTCGGCAAAAGTCATTGCCTGCGACACGAGCCTTCTCTGACCGAACTCATGAATCTAACCGAACTCAAGCAAAAATCCGTTCCTGAACTGCTGGATATCGCCCGCGAAATGGGCATCGATAATCTGGCGCGCTCACGCAAGCAGGACATCATCTTCGCCATCCTGAAAAAACATGCGAAGAGTGGCGAGGACATTTACGGCGATGGCGTCCTGGAGATTCTGCAGGACGGATTCGGTTTCCTGCGTAGCGCCGACTCCTCCTATCTGGCCGGCCCCGACGACATCTACGTCTCGCCGTCCCAGATTCGTCGCTTCAATCTGCGCAAGGGCGACTCGATTGCCGGCAAGATCCGCCCGCCGAAGGAAGGCGAGCGCTACTTCGCGCTGTTGAAAGTCAACGAGATCAACTTCGACAAGCCGGAAAACGCCAAGCACAAGATCCTGTTCGAGAACCTGACGCCGCTGTTCCCGCAGGAGCGCATGGTGATGGAGATCGGCAACGGCTCTACCGAGGACATCACCGCGCGGGTCATCGATCTCACCGCGCCGATCGGCAAGGGCCAGCGTGGCTTGATCGTTTCGCCGCCCAAGGCCGGTAAGACCTTGATGCTGCAGAACATCGCCACCTCGATCACGCGCAACAACCCCGAATGTCACATGATCGTGCTGCTGATCGACGAGCGTCCGGAAGAGGTGACCGAAATGTCACGGACGGTGCGCGGTGAAGTCGTGGCATCGACCTTCGACGAGCCGCCGGCCCGTCACGTCCAGGTGGCCGAGATGGTCATCGAGAAGGCCAAGCGTCTGGTCGAGCACAAGAAGGACGTGGTCATCCTGCTCGACTCCATCACCCGCCTGGCGCGCGCCTACAACACCGTGGTGCCGTCTTCCGGCAAGGTGCTGACCGGTGGTGTCGACGCGCATGCCCTCGAGAAGCCCAAGCGCTTCTTCGGCGCCGCGCGTAACATCGAAGAGGGCGGCAGTCTGACCATCCTCGCCACGGCGCTGGTCGATACCGGCTCGAAGATGGACGAAGTGATCTTCGAGGAGTTCAAGGGTACCGGCAACATGGAAGCCCATCTGGATCGCAAGCTGGCCGAGCGCCGCGTCTATCCGGCTCTAAACATCCGTCGTTCCGGCACCCGGCGCGAGGATCTGATCGCCTCCGAGGAAGAAATGCAGCGCATGTGGATCCTGCGCAAGCTGCTCAACCCGATGGACGACGTGGCCGCTACCGAGTTCCTGATCGATCGCCTCAAGGACACCAAGACCAATCTCGAATTCTTCGAAGCCATGAAAAGACGTTGATTCCGGCTGGCTGCACTCGATGATACTGCGTTGGAAAATCGCTCAAGCTGCTCATTTACTCCCGTAAACTCCGCGCTCTCGCGATTTTCCGCCTTGTCTCATCTTCGTTCGCTCAGCCAGCTCTCAACGCTTCGTGAGATCTTGGGGTCAAAGCAGAAAATAAAGGGCAGCATGTTATGCTGCCCTTTTTGCGTTCTGGGCCGCCGGGCGTAGTGGAAAGAGTGGGAGGGATACGGGCAACGCCATGAAATATCACGATTTGCGGGACTTCATCGCGGCGCTGGAAGCGCGCGGTGAGTTGAAGCGTGTCACGGTGGAGGTGGATCCCTACCTGGAGATCACCGAGATCTGTGATCGCACGCTGCGAGCCGGTGGGCCTGCGCTGCTGTTCGAGAACGTCAAGGGTAGCGAGATGCCGGTGCTGGGGAACCTGTTCGGTACCCCGGAGCGCGTGGCCATGGGCATGGGGCAGGAAAACGTCGAAGCGTTGCGTGAGGTGGGCAAGCTGCTGGCTTTCCTGAAGGAGCCCGACCCGCCCAAAGGTCTCAAGGATGCCTGGGAGAAGCTGCCGATCTTCAAGCAGGTCATGAGCATGGGACCGAAGACGTTGCGTTCGGCGCCGTGCCAGCAGGTCGTTCTCGAAGGCGATGAGGTCGATCTCGATCGTCTGCCGATTCAGCACTGCTGGCCGGGCGACGTGGCGCCGCTTGTGACCTGGGCGCTGGTGGTGACCAAGGGGCCGCACAAGTCGCGCCAGAATCTGGGAATCTATCGTCAGCAGAAGCTTGGCAAGAATCGATTGATCATGCGTTGGCTGAGTCACCGCGGCGGGGCGCTGGATTTTCGCGAATGGCAGCAGACGCATCCCGGCGAACCCTTTCCCGTCGCGGTGGCGCTGGGGGCCGACCCGGCGACCATCCTGGGCGCCGTGACACCAGTGCCGGACACGCTCTCCGAGTACGCCTTCGCCGGCCTGCTGCGCGGCTCGCGGACCGAACTGGTCAAATGCGGCCACGCCGACCTGCAGGTCCCGGCTTCCAGCGAGATCGTGCTGGAAGGTTTCATCCATCCGGACGACATGGCCCCCGAAGGGCCCTATGGCGATCACACCGGATACTACAACGAAGTCGAAAGCTTTCCCGTCTTTACCGTCGAGCGGATCACCCATCGGCGTGATCCGATCTACCATTCGACCTACACCGGCCGCCCGCCGGACGAGCCCGCGGTGCTGGGGCTGGCGCTCAATGAAGTGTTCGTGCCGATCCTGCGCAAGCAGTTTCCCGAGATCGTCGACTTCTATCTGCCGCCGGAAGGATGCTCCTATCGCATGGCGGTGGTGACCATGAAGAAGCAATACCCCGGTCACGCCAAGCGGGTCATGATGGGCGTCTGGAGCTTCCTGCGCCAGTTCATGTACACCAAGTTCGTGATCGTGCTGGACGACGATGTCGATGCCCGCAACTGGGAAGACGTGATCTGGGCGATCACCACCCGGATGGACCCTGCCCGGGATACGGTGATGGTGGAGAATACGCCGATCGACTATCTCGACTTCGCCTCTCCGACGGCCGGGCTGGGCTCGAAGATGGGGCTGGATGCGACCAACAAGTGGCCCGGCGAGACGACACGGGAGTGGGGAGAACCCATCGTCATGGATCCGGCGATCAAATCACGGGTCGACGAGCGCTGGGAAAGCTATGGTATCGATATCGCGCCACCACAGGCGCGAACCGGAAAACCCTCGGACGGCGGGGCGGCATGACGGCAAACGATGAGGTGAACATGACGGTCAGAACGTTGACCTGCCAGGTGGAAACCGTCGAGGATCTGACGCCCGATGTGTTCCGGGTCGTGCTCGAAGGGCGTGCCGAGGCGATTGCCCATGCGCCCGGGCAGTATCTCGAACTGGAACTGCATGAAGAGACCTGGGTGCCGTTCTCGATCGCCTGCGCCGAAACCGGCGACGGCCGTCTGGAGCTGCACATTCAGCATTGGCCGGAACGCACCCACTCGGCGCGCCTGCGGGAGCTGCTGACCCATCGCAATCGGCTGTCGGTCCGGCTGCCCAGCGGCGAGTGCACGCTACCTGCAGGCCGTTCGGAGCCGCTGCTGCTGATCGCCGCCGGTACCGGCTTTGCCCAGCTCAAGGCCATCGTCGAAGCCGCCCTGACCGAGAATCCCGAACGGGACATCTCGATCTGGTGGGCCGTGCGCGAGCGCCGCGATCTCTATGCCGAAACCCTGGCGCGGGAATGGGCCCAGGCGTATGCGAACGTTCGTTTTCACGCTGTGGTCGAAACCCCGGAGGCCGCGCTCGAGGCGCTGCCCGGCGTGCGCTGGCACACCGGGCGTATCGATGAGGTGCTGGCATCGCAGCTGGATACGTTGGCAGGCGTCGAGATCTACCTCGCCGGATCTCCCGGCATGGTCTATGCCTGCGTGGATACGCTGGCCCCGTTGGGGCTGGTCGAATCGCAGGTCCATTCGGACGTCTTCAGCTATGCGCCGCGGGTGCCGTTTCTGCCACTGCCGGAGAGCGACCCGGATCAGGCGCCGTTGGCCCCGGGCGAGATCGCCTCGTCCCCGGAGAAGAAGTCGTGAGCCAATCCCCGATCCTGATCACCGGTGGCACTCAACGCCTTGGGCTGCACTGTGCCGAGCGGCTGCTCGACGACGGCCATCCGGTGATCGTCACCTATCGCCGCGAGCGGGAGTCGCTGTCGGCGCTACGGGAGCGTGGCGCGGTGACGCTGGCGGCGGACTTTGCCACCGAAGCCGGTATTCTCGACTTCATCGCCCGGCTGCGGGATAACACCGCGAGTCTGCGCGCCATCATTCACAACGCTGGGGAGTGGTTGTCGGACCCCGGTCCCGAGGCGGCCGGCGAAACCTTCGAGCGTCTGTTCCGGGTCAACATGCAGGCGCCGTATCTGATCAATATCCATGCCCGCAGCCTGCTGGACGCCTGCCAGGAGCCGCAGCGCGACATCGTGCATATCACCGACAGCGTAGTACAGCGGGGCGCGGCGGGGCAGTCCGCCTACGCCGCCACCAAGGCCGGGCTGGAAAGCCTGACCCGGTCGTTCGCCGCCCAGTTCGCGCCCACGATCCAGGTCAACGCCATCGCGCCCGGTCTGGTGATGCTCGCCGAGGGCGACGACGTGGATGGCGGCCGCGACCGGCGCGTGCCGGGGCCAGGGGTGATCTACCAGACCCTGCGTTACCTGCTCGACAATGACTTCGTCACCGGCACGATAATGCCGGTTGACGGCGGCAGCCACCTGGGCTGAAAGCGCCGCGATTCGTCTATAGCGAGACGGTGCTGTTGCGAATCTGTACCAGTTTGCCTTCGTCGATCACGGGGCCGGATGGCTTGCCTCCCGGCGCGCCGGAGCTCGGCTCCATGCTGACGGCGAAATCGGCGGTCTTCATCAGGCCCAGCATCTTGGCGGGAAGCTGCATGGTGGCCTGTCCCTGAGTCGGCAGCATGCCGAGCGAAACCGGCGTACCGTTCTCCATCATCCACAGCTCGCCGCCCTTGCCCGCGGGCATGGGGCCGGGTTCGACCGCCTGAACCATCATCTTGCCATCCAGGGTGGCATTGAGAATCCAGGCCGGCTGGCCGCTGGCGTGGTTGATCACGAAGACATATTCACCGGGCATCATCGCCGGCTCCCGTGGCGTCAGCGCGATCACTGCCAGAACCAGCGCCGCCGCCGTCGCGAAACCGCTGAACGCCCGCCAGAAGCCGAGACGCTGCAGCAGGCCCACTCTCAGCCCCAGGCGCGCGACAATGCCGGACCACAGATGGCCGGGCGGCGTCACCGGTTCCAGCTGCTGGTTGAAGATCTGCAGGTGCTCCCGCCAGGCATCGACGCTACGCTGCAGATCCGTGCTGACCGCCAGCAATGCCTCGAACTCGGCGCGCTGGTCTCGATCCAGCGTACCGAGAACGTACTCGCCGGCGGCCAGTTCGCGTGCTTCGGGGTCGCTCAAGTCAAACGTGTCATGCATGCCTTCAACCTCTCGAGGCCTCTGCGGACCCAGCTCTTGACGGTTCCCAACGGCGTGGTGAGATGCGCTGCCAGATCGTGGTGGGTCAATCCTTCGAAAAACGCAAGCTCGAGCACCTGGCGCTGTTGCGCCGTCAATTCGGTCAGGCACTGCTGCAATGATTCTGCCTGCTGATTGATGTCGCTCTCGCTCTCGACATCGGATTCGCCGGGCAGTGACTCGATGATCGCTTCGCTATCGGCTTCCTGGGGGCGCTGACGCCGGAGCCAGTCGATGCCGATGTTGCGCGTGAGGGTCGAAAGCCAGGTCATCGGGCGGGCACGGGAAGCATCGTACTGCCCGGCCACCTGCCACACACGCAGGTAGACCAGTTGCAGACAGTCCTGCGCGGCCGCTTCCTGCCGGACGATACGCAGTAGCTGGGCGTATAGATGCGGACTGGTCGCGCGGTAGAGCTTCTCGAAAGCGAGACCATCGCCACGGGCGCTGGCGTGAAGATTGTCGATCAGCACGTCATGAGGTGGGTAGGCCATGAAAGTCCTTGGAATCCTTTCTTTTTCTGATTTCCCAGTCTCGTCAACGGGCGAGAACAAGTAAAGCTCGGCGGCTCGTCGGCCAGCGTTTGCCTCAAAAGACTTGTCAAAAAGCGCCGGGGCGTTAGGATAGAGACACGATTTAGCGACATCACGTCTTTCGTGACGAATGATGTTTGCGAACGCTTGCGCTTGCGAAAGAACGTCTTCGAAAGAACGTCTGCGAGAAAGACCATGACCGAACGCCTCGATTCACGTTTCATCGACACCGCCAACGCCGTTGGCGGTGCGATGACGTTTGCGTTCTTCGGTTATGGCTATTGGTTTAGGACTGGCGTGCCCGCCGGTTGGTCAACATGACCTGAACCCGCGAGGCACGCCCGGAACTGGGCTGCCTCCTCGCATCAAGAACCCCCGGATGGCAGCTCCACCCGGGGGTTCTCGCGTTTTCGGGTCTCAATTCTTGAACATCACCTGGAATGAGATCGTTATGGACGCTGCCACATCCGAATTGAAGCCGGCCCTATCGACACCGGCATCATCATCTTCCATCAGAGCGCTGCCATTGCCGACGGCGCAGGAGCTGCGCCGGCAGCTGCCGGTGAGCGCGGCACTGGAGGCCCGGATCGCCGCGAGCCGCGAGGCCATACGGGCCATCCTCGAAGGCGAGGACGATCGCCTGCTGGTCGTGACCGGCCCCTGTTCGGTACACGACCCTGCCGCGGCGCTGGAGTATGCCGAGCGTCTGGCGGCACTCAATGAGGCGGTGGGAGACCGGCTTTTGCTGGTGATGCGCGTCTACGTCGAGAAGCCGCGTACCACTGTCGGCTGGAAAGGGCTGGCCTACGACCCTCACCTCGACGGCAGCGACGACATGGCCGCGGGCCTGGCCATGGCGAGACGGCTGATGCGCGATATCGCCGAACTGGGCCTGCCGGTCGCGACGGAGCTGCTGCAGCCGATGGCCGGGGCCTACTTCGATGATCTGCTGAGCTGGGTGGCGATCGGCGCGCGCACCACCGAATCCCAGATTCATCGTGAACTCGCCAGCGGGCTGGCGGCGGCGGTCGGGTTCAAGAATGGCACCCAGGGCAATGTCGATGTCGCCATCGCCGCCATGCAATCCGCGGCCCATTCGCATCGCCACTTCGGTGTGACCGCCGATGGCAGCCCGGCGATGATCGAAACGCCGGGCAATGCCGCCACCCATCTGGTGCTTCGCGGTGGCCGCAACGGGCCCAATCATGATGCCGAGAGCGTGGCCGCCAGCCGCCGGGCGATGACGCAGGCCGGGCTCGAGGCGAGGATCATGGTCGACTGCAGCCACGCCAATTCGAACAAGGACCACCGGCGTCAGACGGAGGTTCTCTACGATGTGCTGGAACAGCGCATGGCCGGTGATCGCAGCCTGATCGGCGTGATGCTCGAAAGCCACCTGTTCGAAGGCAAGCAGGCGCTCAATCCCGCGGCGCTGCGCTATGGCGTGTCGATCACCGACGCCTGCCTGGGCTGGGAGACCACCGAACAATTATTGATGCGTGCCGCCGAGCGGCTTGGTCAGGCCTGAACCGTGTCCCCGGCGGTCGCCGGGGGGACATCATCTCGTCATATTCCCGGCTTAGCCTCGTCACGACGAGCAATCCGTGACGAGTCAGGGAGATAAACATGAGCCGGGATGTCGAAGATCATCGAATTCACAACAACAGCCAGAATCTGCCTTTCGGTGAGGTTGTCGAGCGCCATCTTTCGCGTCGCCAGATTCTCCAGGGTGGCCTGGGGCTGGCCGCGCTTTCCATGATGGGAGGGTTCGGGCTCGGCGGCAGCAATGGTGCCTGGGCCCAGAACAAGACGCCGCTGGCGCTGGCCTTCGAATCGATCAAGGGCTCGCACACCGATGCGGTCGTGGTGCCGCCCGGATATCGGGCACAGGTGCTGATTCCGTGGGGAACGCCGCTCAATGCCCGGGCCAGTGCCTGGCAGAAGGATCTCGCCATGACCCCCGAGCAGCAGGCGAACAGCGTGGGCATGCATCATGACGGCATGCACGCCTTCCCCCTTGATGCGGAAAGTGGCTCGCGCCGTTTTCTGCTCGCGCTCAACAACGAGTACATCGATCAGGATGCCCTGTGGGCGCCCCAGGGTGGCCCGACCCAGCCGGACGGTGTGCGGCCGGCCGATGAGGTTCGCACCGAAATCAATGCCCACGGCGTCACCATCGTCGAGATCCGCCGCCAGGATGATGGCGGCTGGACGCATGTGGTCGACTCTCCCTACAACCGCCGGATCACGACCGCCACACCTATCATGCTGGCCGGGCCGGTCGCAGGCAGCGACTATGTCAGGACACGCTACTCGATCGACGGTACTCGAACGCGCGGCACCAACAACAACTGCGCCAATGGCTACACCCCCTGGGGAACTTACCTGACCTGCGAGGAAAACTGGCCGGAAGTCTTCGTCAATACCGGCGAGCGCTTCAGCGACGATGCCCGCCTGGGCTTGCCGACCGATCGCGGGCGCTACGGCTGGGAAACGGCGGCCGGCGATGGCGAGCAGGAAGACGAGTTCTCGCGTTTCGATGTCACGCCCCGGGTGGGCGAGGCGAGTGAAGACTATCGCAACGAAGCGCGGACCTTCGGCTACGTGGTCGAGATCGATCCGTATACCCAGGCCATGGCCGTCAAGCGCACGGCGCTGGGACGTTTCCGCCACGAGGGGTGCTGGCCCGGGCCGGTCCGCGCCGGCGAGCCGCTGACGTTCTACACCGGTCACGACTCGCGCAACGAATATATCTACAAGTTCGTCAGCGCCGCCAAGTGGGACCCCGCCGATGCCCCTCGGCCGGGCAACGAAGCGGATCGTCTGGCCATCGGCGGCAAATACCTCGATGAAGGCACGCTCTACGCGGCGCGCTTCGATGAAGACGGGCGAGGCGAGTGGCTGCCGCTGACGCCGGATGCGAAAACGCCATCCGGCCAGACGCTGGCCGCGGCGCTGGGCCTGGCGGCCGACGATACCGCCGGCATCATCATCCACACCTGTGACGCAGCCGACCTGATGGGCGCGACGCCGATGGATCGGCCGGAATGGTCGAGCGTGGACCCTGTCTCCGGCGAGGTCTACTTCACCTTGACCAACAACTCGAAACGCACGGCGGCGGATACCGAAGCCAGTTTCACCAACGACGGCACGGCGATCGATGCCGGCGGCGTGGGTTACGCCACGGCGCCCGCCAATGTCGCCAACCCGCGCGCCAACAACGAGAACGGACACATCATTCGCTGGCGCGAGCAGCCGGACAATCGCTTTGCCTGGGAGATCTTCGTGTTCGGCAGCGACGCCGGCGCAGGCGACAATCGCTCCGGCCTGACCGAGGACAACCAGTTCGCGAGTCCCGACGGCCTATGGTACGACGCGCGTGGCGAAGGGCAGGGCATTCTCTGGTTCCAGACGGACAACAGCGACAATGCCGTGGCCGAATACACCAACGATCAGCTGCTGGCGGTGGTGCCGGGCGCGCTCAACCAGGACACCAGCAGTACCGGCTCGGTCATCGATGCCGGCAACCAGCGCCATCTCAAGCGCTTCGCCGTCGGCCCGAATGGCTGCGAGGTGACCGGGATCTTCGCCACGCCGGATCGTACCGCCCTGTTCATCAACATCCAGCACCCGGGCAACTGGCCGGCCGGTGACGACGCCACGCGTGCCACCGACGGCAAGGTTCGTCCGCGCGCCTCGACCGTGGTGATCCAGAAGGCCGACGGCGGTCAGGTCGGCCTCTGATCGATCGAGAGCGGGCGCATGAAGAAGGCTGGATGCGAAAGCATCCAGCCTTTTTTATCGAGTCATCAATTCATCCGGTCACCGCTATCGAACCATGAGATGACCGCGCTCACGTCTGGCTAGCGTAGGCGTAAAGCAGCGTCTCCTGAGCACTGATCGGCTCGGCATCGCCCGAGTCGCATAGATGGTACTGACCCTCGGTGTCGAGCTCCCAGCTCTGGCAGTTGTCCAGCAGATAGGTGTCCAGATCCTTGCGCACCTGCTGAGCGACCTTTTTGTCCAGCAGCGGAAAGCAGGTCTCGATCCGATGGAACATGTTGCGCTCCATGGCGTCGGCGCTGGAACACCACACCTCGTGCTTGCCATCGTTGTGAAAGTAGTAGACGCGGGTATGCTCGAGGAAGCGACCGATGATCGAGCGTACCCGGATATTGTCGGAGATACCCGGTATGCCGGGGCGGAGGCAGCACATGCCGCGAATGATCAGTTCGCAGGTCACGCCGGCCTGGGAGGCCCGATAGAGTGCGCGAATCAGCTTGGGTTCGGTGATCGCGTTGCATTTGAGGACGAGCCTGGCCTTCTTGCCGCTCTCTGCCAGTTTGGCCTCGCGTTCGATCATCTCGATCAACGTCTTGTGCAGCGTGAATGGCGCATGCAGCAGCGTCTGGATCTTGCGTGGCTTCCCCATGCCGGAGAGCTGCTGGAACACCTTGTGCACGTCGTCGCACAGCGCCTCGTTGGCGGTCATCAAGCTGTAATCGGTGTACAGCTTGGCGGTCTTGGCGTGATAGTTGCCGGTGCCGAGATGGGCGTAGTGACGGAGCGTGCCTTTCTCGCGGCGCACGATGTGCATCATCTTGGCGTGGGTCTTGTAGGCCATCACGCCGTAGATAACGATGGCGCCGGCTTCCTGCAGCCGAGAGGCCAGGGCGAGATTGTCGGCCTCGTCGAAGCGCGCCCGCAGCTCGATGACGACGGTCACTTCCTTGCCGCCGCGCGCGGCCTCCACCAGTGCGCCGACGATCGACGAGTCGGCGCCGGTGCGATAGAGGGTCTGCTTGATGGCCAGCACGTCGGGATCCCGTGCCGCCTGCCGCAGCAGGTCCTCTACCGGGGTGAACGACTGGAAAGGATGATGCAGCAGGATGTCGCCCTGAAGAATGGCGGAGAACAGGTTGACCTCGCCGCGTAACGGCTTAGGCAGGCCGGGCGTGAAAGGGCGGTAGCGCAGGTCGGGGCGTTGGACGTCGCCGAGTACCGCCATCATCCGGGTCAGGTTGACCGGACCGTTGACCCGATAGAGATCCTCCTCGCCCAGCTCGAACTGCTTGAGCAGGAAATCGATGAGGCTGTCGGGGCAGTTGTCGGCCACCTCCAGACGGACGCCGCTGCCGTAGCGTCTGGCCAGCAGCTCCCCACGCAGCGCGGAGGCCAGGTCCGAGACTTCTTCGGGATCGACCGACAAATCGGCGTTGCGCGTCAGCCGGAACTGATAGCAGCCGCCCACTTCCATGCCGGGAAAGACCTCGTGGGCATGGGCGTGGATCATCGACGACAGGAAGACGTAGTCGGTGAAGCCCTCCTCGCAGAGCGCATCCGGCAGCCGGATCAGTCGCGGCAGCGAGCGCGGTGCGGGCAGGATCGCCATGCCGCCCTCGCGGCCGAAGGCATCTGTGCCATCGAGCTCGACGATGAAGTTGAGGCTCTTGTTGACCAGTCGCGGAAACGGGTGAGACGGGTCGAGCCCGATCGGACTGATGACCGGGGCGATCTCCTCCTCGAAATAGTCGGCGACCCAGGCCGCCTGCTCGGGTGTCCACTGGGCGCGGCGCCGGAAGCGTATCTTCTGCTCTTCCAGTGCCGGCACCAGCACATCGTTGAGAATGCGGTACTGGCGTTCCACCTGTTCGTGAGCGATACGTGACACCTCGCTCAGGACGCGAGCGGGCGTCATGCCGTCGGCACCGGTCTCCTCGCGAAACGAGGCAAGCTGATGCTTGAGCCCGGCCACGCGAATCTCGAAGAACTCATCGAGATTGGAGGAGAAGATCAGCAGGAACATCAGGCGGTCGAGTAGCGGATGCGAAGGGTCCAGAGACTGCTCGAGCACGCGGATATTGAACTGCAGATGCGACAGCTCACGGTTGAAATAGAGCGCAGGGTCGTCGAGATCCGCCTGGGAGGAGGGTGTCTCCTTGGCATGGATGCCCTTGCGCGTACGGTTGACGCGCAAGGGTGTCGCATTGATCTCCTCCCCGCTAACCGATAATGGCGTATCGGTTGAGGCGGCGGGTGTATCGATAGTATTGGGCGTGTCTGGTGTGCCTGAGTCTGTCATCTAAAGTCTCCGGTACCGGGGCAGACACGCCCGCGGCCCTCAGGAATTGAGCAATTGTGCGGCGCGTTTGGCGAAATAGGTCAAGATCCCGTCGGCACCCGCGCGCTTGAAGCAGGTCAGCGACTCGAGAATCACGCTGTCGGCATCCAGCCAGCCCTTTTCGAAGGCGGCCATGTGCATGGCGTATTCGCCGCTGACCTGGTAGGCGAAGGTCGGGACACCGAAGGAGTCCTTCACGCGCTGGATGACGTCCAGATACGGCATGCCGGGCTTGACCATGACCATGTCGGCGCCTTCCTGAATATCCAGTGCCGTCTCATGCAGCGCTTCGTTGGTGTTGGCCGGATCCATCTGGTAGCTGAACTTGTCCGCCTTGCCCAGGTTGCCGCTGGAGCCGATGGCATCACGGAACGGGCCGTAATACTTCGAGGCGTACTTGGCCGAATAGGCCATGATCTGCGTCTCGTGCAGCCCCTCGCGTTCGAACGTGGCACGAATCTCGCCGATCCGGCCATCCATCATGTCGGAAGGCGAGATGACGTCTGCCCCGGCCTCGGCGTGGGACAGCGCCTGCTTGATCAGCGCCTCGATGGTGCGATCATTCATCAGATAGCCGTTCTCGTCCGGCACCCCGTCCTGACCATGGGTCGTGTAGGGGTCGAGCGCCACATCGGTGATGATGCCGAGATCCGGGAAGCGCTCGCGCAGCGCCCGAATCGCACGCTGGATCACTCCGTCCGGATTCCACGCTTCGGCACCGTCGCTGGTCTTCTTTTCCGCCGGCGTGAAGGGAAAGAGATCGATCGCCGGGATACCGAGTTCGACCAGCTCTTCGGTCTCGCGCAGCAGCTCGTCGATGGACAGACGCTCGACGCCCGGCATCGACGCGACCGGCTCGCGGCGCTTCTCGCCGTCGAGCACGAAGACGGGAAGAATCAGGTCGTCAGTCGTCAGTGTCGATTCTCTTGCCAGACGGCGGGAAAAGTCGCTCTTGCGTAGACGACGCAGGCGGGTGGCCGGGTACTGACGAGGAAGGTTGTAACGCATGAATGTCTCCACGGTGGACGGCGAACATGTCTTGCGGCACGTTCGCGGCGCCGGTAGCTACCCTACCGACGGCGAATGACAGAACGATGACAGTGGGTTCTATGCCTCAGTATAACAATCGTGAGGGCCGACAGGATGAGGGCGGTTGTCGCAGCGGCTTGTCACGAAAAGGCTGCGCGAACGGACCAGTGCTGCGCGAACGGATCAGTCCGCGCCGGTCGGATCTTCTGCGCGACGACGCTGGACGATACGGCCGAAGATGATGCCGACCTCGAACAGAAGCCACATGGGCACGGCCAGCAGGCTCTGCGAAATGATGTCCGGCGGGGTGAGCAGCATGCCGATGATGAAACAGATCAGAATCACATAAGGGCGCTTCTTGCTCAGGCTCTTCACGTCGGTGATCCCGGTCCAGATGACCAGGAAGGTGGCGATGGGAATCTCGAACGCCACACCGAAGGCGAAGAACATCTTCAGCACGAAATTGAGATAGGCGTTGATGTCCGTCATCACCGTGACATCCTGCGGCCCGGTATGCACGAAGAAGCTGAACAGCAGCGGGAACACGATATAGTAGGCGAAGGCGGCACCGCAGTAGAACAGCAGAATGCTGGAGGCGAGCAGCGGGAATGCCAGCGCTTTTTCGTGCTTGTAGAGCCCCGGTGCGATGAACGCCCAGGCCTGATAGAGAATGAACGGGATCGCGGCAAAGATCGCCACCACCATGGTCAGTTTGAAAGGCGCCAGGAACGGCGAGGTGACCTCGGTGGCGATCATCTTCGATCCCGTCGGCAACAGGGCCACTAGCGGGTCGGCGACGAAGCGGTAGATGTCGTTGGAGAACGCGTAGAGCCCGACGAAGATCACCACGACGACGATCACGGCCTTCATCAGCCTGGAGCGCAACTCTATCAAGTGCTCGATCAGTGGCGCCTGTGGCTGCTGTTCATCTGGCGGTGGAGAGGAGGCATCGCTCATCGGGAAGCCGAATCCTTGTCCGCGGGAAAGGAAGAAGGGGCAGCGGGGGGTGTCTCAGGGGACGACGACGGCTGCGGGTCGGCGTCGGAGGTTGCCCCGGCCGATTGGTGGTTGTTCCCGGAAGAAGGCGTCGGCGTCGAAGGAGACGAGCTGCCTTTCGAGTCGCTTTCGAAGTGCTTCTCGACGCCTCGGCGTGCCTGATTGATGCCCTCGTCCAGTTTCTTCTGCTGCTCGGCCAGTTTCTGGCGCAGCTCCTCGGCCTCGAGCTGGGAGGTGATCTCCCGCTGCATGGTCGAGACGCTGCGCTTGATCCGGCCGACCCAGAGGCCGGCGGTACGGGCTGCCTTGGGCAGGCGCTCCGGTCCCAGTACCAGCAAGCCCACGATGCCGATCAGCAGAAGTTCGAAGAAACCGATATCGAACATGTCGGTTACTTGCGCTCGGCCTTGTCGCTGGACGTCTGCGTCTCGTCGGCGCGGCTATCGAAGTTGCTGTCCTGGGTGGTGTGGTTCGCCGAGTCCTGGGAGTGGTTGATGCTATGCTGCGTCGTGCTCCCCTTCTTTTCGTCCTCGTCTTCACCGACGGCCTTCTTGAAGCCCTTGACGGCGCCGCCCAGGTCGCTGCCCACGTTGCGCAGTTTCTTGGTGCCGAAAATCAGGATGATGATCCCGAGGACGATCAACAGTTGCCAGATGCTAATCCCGCCCAGCATAACTTTCTCCTTACCGATGCGCGTTGGCGCGATGATGACTCATGAGTCTCGCTGGCGCGACGCCTTTTCGTCCAGCCCCGAAACGCCGAAGCGCCGGGCCAGTTCCGCCAGTACCTCACGGTGGTCGATATCGAGGTGCGACAGCATGACCAGACTGTGAAACCAGAGGTCGGCCACTTCGCCGACCAGATCCTGGCGGCTCTTTGCATTATCCGCCTCGACATCCTTGGCGGCAAGCAGCGTTTCCGTCGCTTCCTCGCCGACCTTTTCCAGGATCTTGTTGAGGCCTCGGTGATGCAGCTGCGCGACATAGGAACTGTCCGGGTCCGCGCTACGACGGGCGTCCAGTACCGCCGCCAGTTGCTCGAGAGTATCACTCATGAGATGACATTCCTGCTTCTGAGGCTAGATTGGCTTCGAGATTCGAGATTCGAGATTCGAGATTCGAGATTCGAGATTCGAGATTCGAGATTCGAGCTCGATGACTTCGACGTTCGGGTCATCATCATACACTCAGCGCCACGCCAGCAGCACTACGCCCAGGCCGGCCGCGATCAGCACCGGCCACGGTTGCTGTTCCGCCCACGCCAGCATCGGCTGCCAGGCCAGCGCCACGGCCAGCAGAACGGCGCCCAGGCGCAAACGCCTAGCGCGGGGGGCGGCTCGCTGAAAGCGGGCTTCCAGGCTCGTCAGCGCCTCGGTCTGCTGGCGGTTGAGCCGGCGCTGCTGCTCGCGGTCGGAAAGGGCCTGATGCGCGAGCACCGGCAGCTCCGGAATCTGATGCGCCAGTTCCGGCGCGTGCTTCTGCAGTGTCTTCCAGAAGCCCTTGGGCCCGGCGCGCTCGCGCATCCAGCGCTCGAGATAGGGCTTGGCCGTGCTCCACAGGTCCAGATCGGGATAGAGCTGGCGACCCAGGCCTTCGATGTTGAGCAGGGTTTTCTGCAGGAGTACCAGCTGTGGCTGGACTTCCATGTTGAAGCGCCGCGCGGTCTGAAACAGCCCCAGCAGCACCTGACCGAAAGAGATGTCTTTGAGCGGCTTCTCCAGAATCGGCTCGCAAACCGCGCGGATCGCCGAAGCGAACTCGTTGGCCCGCGTGCCTTCGCCGACCCAGCCGGATTCGATATGCAGCACCGCGACTTCGTAATAGTCCTGGCGGAAGAACGCGAGCAGGTTCCGCGCCAGGTAGTCCTGGTCTTCCCGGGTCAGGCTGCCGACGATGCCGCAGTCGATGGCGATGTAACGGGGTTCGGTGGGGTTGTCCCGCGAGACGAAGATATTGCCGGGATGCATGTCGGCATGGAAGAAATTGTCGCGGAAGACCTGGGTGAAGAATATCTCCACACCACGCTCGGCCAGCTTCTTGAGATCGGTGCCCTGGGCGCGCAAGGCATCGATATCCGCCACCGGAATGCCGTTGATGCGCTCCTGGACCATGACCTGACGATGGGTCAGCGACCAGTGAATGGCGGGCACGTAGAGCAGCGGCGAGCTCTGGAAGTTGCGCTTGAGCTGCGAGGTGTTGGCAGCTTCCTTGTTGAGATCGAGCTCGTCGAACAGCGTCGCTTCGTAGTCCTGCACCACTTCCACCGGGCGGAGGCGACGCGCTTCGGGGATCCGGCGCATCAAGCGCGCGAAGGTGTACAGCAGGCCGATATCCTCGCGCATGATGCGATCGATACCGGGGCGAATGATCTTGACCACGACCTGCTCGCCGCTGTGCAGCTCGGCGGCGTGAACCTGGGCGATCGACGCCGAGGCCATCGGCTCGGTCTCGAACGCCGCGAACGCTTCCTCGACCGTCTGGCCCAGCTCGACCTCGACCATGGCGCGGGCGGTCTCGCCGGGGAAGGGGGGGACCTGATCCTGCAGCCGTTTGAGTTCATCGGCGATATCCGGCGGCAGCAGATCGCGGCGCGTCGACAGCATCTGGCCGAACTTGACGAAGATCGGTCCCAGCGATTCCAGCGCCAGACGTAGCCGCTTGCCCCGCGAATGGTCGCCGATCGGGATCAGGCGAACGGGAGCGAAGCGCCACAGCCAGCGAATGACCGGCGGCAGGCGTTCCTGGGGCATCAGGCTGTCGAGGCGATAACGGGAGACGGTCCAGGCGATGCGAAATAGCCGCAAGCTCATGAATGGGACTCCCGACGACGTTGGAGCCGAGCCACTCTGGCCCCGAGGCGATCGACGGCTTGCTGGAGTTCGGTCAGGTGGTCGCGGGCTACGGCCAACTGGTCACGTCCCGCCAGCCAGCGCCGCTCCTCGAACAGATATTCACGCATGTCCTGTTGCCATTCGTTGGCCAGAAAACGGGCCTGACGGTCGAGATGACGGATGCCGCTGGCCACGCCGTGCGCGGTGCCATTGCCCAGGATGCTGGACAATGCGCCTTCCCAGTCGATGTCGAGATCCATGAACAGTGTCTGGATTGGAGTCAACAGCCCCGTCTGGCCGGTAACCGGCAATTGCCCGCTGAACAGCAGGCGCTCGGGCGAGTCGCCCGCCATCAGACGGGTGACGACGTCTCGGGTGACAGTGATTTCGAGATCGTCCGTGTCGTGCCAGTCATGCACGCGCCCCAGCGTGACGCCATCGTCATGAAAGGCCACGCGCAGTCCGAGCCGGGCATCGGCGAAGACCAGGCGCAGGGTATGGCCGGCCAACGCCGCTAGCCTGGCGGGCGATGCGGGGTCACGTCGCAGCAGCGTGTTCAGCGAGCGCTCCAGCGCGACCAGGGCGAATGTATCCAGCATGACGCCAGCCCTCAGAGCTTGATGCCGCGGTGGAGCGCGACGATGCCGCCGGTCATGTTGGTATATTCGACGCGCTCCAGTCCGGCAGCCTGCATCATGCCCTTGAGCGTTTCCTGATCGGGATGCATGCGGATCGACTCCGCCAGATAGCGATAGCTGTCGGCGTCGTTGGCCACCAGCCGGCCCATCTGCGGCAGCAGGCGGAAGGAGTACTGGTCGTAGGCTTTCGACAGCAGGCCGTTGACCGGCTTGGAGAATTCCAGCACCAGCAGGCGTCCGCCCGGCTTGAGAACCCGCGCCATTGAACGCAGCGCTGCGTCCTTGTCGGTGACGTTGCGCAGGCCGAAGGCGATGGTGATGCAGTGAAAGCTGTTGTCCGGAAACGGCAGGCTTTCGGCGTTGGCCTGCACGTATTTGACGTTGTCGCCGACACCGTGGTCGATCAGCTTGTCGCGTCCCACGCGCAGCATGGATTCGTTGATGTCGGCGAGAATGACGCGGCCACTGGGGCCGACCCGTTTCGCGAATTGGCGGGTCAGATCGCCGGTGCCGCCGGCGATGTCGAGAACGCGGTGGCCCTGGCGAACGCCGCTGCGCTCGAGCGTCAACTGCTTCCAGAGACGATGGATACCGAACGACATCAGGTCGTTCATGACATCGTAACGCGCGGCCACCGAGTGGAAAACGTCCGCCACGCGGGCGGCTTTCTCGTCGATCGCTACTTTCTCGTAGCCGAAGTCGGTCGTGCGCTTGTCCATGTGCTTTTCTCCGAGATGACGCGAGCGGCGATCGTGCGCCATTGGGCGGTGATGTCGCTGTCTGGGCGGTGTGCTGCCAGGCGGCTCGAGCGGGTGCGAAAGGCACGCCCGCGGCCGGGGTAAATCGATGTGAATCGACCGAGTCCGCATTGTAGCGTCTGGTCGCAAACTTGTCTTTGCGCATCATGACGCGCCAAAAGAAGACGGCGGCCCGTTGGCCGCCGTCATGCTCAAGGGTCTGGCATCAGACCTGATGGATCTGGATCACGCTGGCCTCACGCGAAGCGCCGGCGCGCTGCAGGCGGGCGAGATAGTCCTCCCACCAGGCTTGCCGATGAGTCGCCATGTCGTAGAGATATTCCCAGGTGTAAAGCCCGGTATTGTGTCCATCGTCGAAATGCAGCTTCAACGCGTAGCGACCGGCCTGGGAGATATCCAGCAGCCCGACGTGGCGCTTGCCCGTCTGCAGCACGGCTTCGCTGGGATGATGACCCTGGACTTCCGCCGAGGGCGAATAGACGCGCAACAGCTCGATCGGCAAGCGATAGCTTTCGCCATCGGGGTAGCCAAGCTCAAGCTCGCGATCGCCCTTGTGGTAGTGAACGCGGTTGGGGATGGGGGCGGGCATTAGAAGACTCCTGGCTTCGAGCTTCGAGCTTCGAGCTTCGAGCTTCGAGCTTCGAGCTTCGAGCTTCGAGCTTCGAGCTTCGAGCTTCGAGCGAAGCCGCTTGCCGATGTGACAAGCGGCGGTCATCATTTCGCGGCTCGCGGCTCGCGGCTCGCGGCTCGCGGCTCGCGGCTCGCGGCTCGCGGCTCGCGGCTCGCGGCGTTAAAGGATATACCGCGACAGGTCTTCGTCCACCGCCAGTTCACCGAGCTTCTCGTTGACATAGTCGGCGTCGATGACCAGCGGGCTGGCGAAGTCGCCGCCCTGGAACGAGGCTTCCTCGAGCAGTCGCTCCATCACCGTGTGCAGGCGGCGGGCGCCGATGTTCTCGGTGCCGTCGTTGACCTGCCAGGCGATCTCGGCGATGCGGGAAATGCCGTCTTCGGTGAACTGGACTTCCAGCCCTTCGGTGCCGAGCAGTGCCCGGTACTGCTTGGTCAGCGCGGCCGACGGTTCGGTCAGGATGCGCTTGAAATCGTCCGGCGTCAGCGCCGTCAGCTCGACCCGGATCGGCAGGCGGCCCTGCAGTTCCGGAATCAGATCCGACGGCTTGGAGAGGTGGAAGGCGCCGGAGGCGATGAACAGGATGTGGTCGGTACGCACCATGCCGTGCTTGGTGGAGACGGTAGAGCCCTCGATCAGCGGCAGCAGGTCACGCTGGACGCCCTCGCGGGAGACATCGCCGCCGCTGCCGGATTCGCCGCGCTTGGCGACCTTGTCGATCTCGTCGAGGAACACGATCCCGTTCTGTTCGACCGCTTCCAGCGCGCGCTGCTTGATCTCTTCCTCGTTGACCAGCTTGGCGGCTTCCTCGTCCTGCAGCAGCTTCCAGGCGTCCTTGACCGTGACGCGGCGCGTCTCGGACTTCTGCTTGCCCATGTTGGCGAACAGGCTCTGGAGCTGGTTGGTCATCTCCTCCATGCCGGGCGGCGTCATGATGTCGACCCCCTGGCTGGCCGGCGTCACCTCGATGTCGATCTCCTTGTCGTCGAGCTGGCCTTCACGCAGCTTCTTGCGGAAAACCTGACGGGTGGAGGAGTCGTCGCGACCAGCATCGTACTCGCTGCCCCGCGGACGCGGCAGCAGGGCGTCGAGAATGCGATCCTCGGCGGCATCCTGCGCCTTGTGGCGAACTTCGGTCTTGGCCTGCTCGCGCACCATCTTGATCGCCATTTCCATCAGGTCGCGGATGATCGATTCGACATCGCGGCCGACATAGCCGACTTCGGTGAACTTGGTCGCTTCGACCTTGAGGAAGGGGGCGCCGGCCAGCTTGGCCAGACGCCGCGCGATCTCGGTCTTGCCGACGCCGGTCGGGCCGATCATCAGGATGTTCTTGGGCACGATCTCGCCGCGCATGTTCTCGTCGAGACGCATCCGGCGCCAGCGGTTGCGCAGCGCGATGGCGACGGCCCGCTTGGCGTCGTGCTGGCCGATGATGTACTGGTCGAGCGAATGGACGATCTCACGCGGCGTCATCGAAGACTGGGTCAGCGCCGGCTGCGTGCTGGCGGTTTCCTGGGAAGGAGTCTGAGACATGGGAATGGGGCCTCGTTACAGCTCTTCGAGCGTGATCTGGTGATTGGTGAAGACGCAGATGTCGGCGGCGATGTTGAGTGACTTCTCGGTAATCTCGCGCGCGCTAAGATCGGTATTCTCGAGCAGTGCCCGCGCCGAGGCCTGGGCGAAGTGGCCACCGGAACCGATGGCGATGATGCCGCGTTCGGGTTCGACCACGTCGCCGTTGCCGGTAATGATCAGCGAGGCGGTCTTGTCGGCGACGGCCAGCATCGCTTCCAGGCGGCGCAGCGCGCGATCGGTGCGCCACTCCTTCGCCAGCTCGACCGCAGCCTTGGTCAGATGGCCCTGGTACTTTTCGAGTTGAGCCTCGAAGCGTTCGAACAAGGTGAAGGCGTCGGCGGTGCCGCCGGCGAACCCGGCCAGAACCTGGCCGCGATGGAGACGGCGAACCTTACTGGCATTGCCTTTCATTACCGTATTGCCCAGCGACACCTGGCCATCGCCGGCCAGGGCAACCTGATCGCCACGGCGCACGGATACGATTGTGGTCATGCAATTAACTCCCAATGGCGCGCCGTCAAGTCTGGCCGACGGCGCCGAAAAACCGGTGTCATCGCGTCCGAATCAAAGATGACGGGTACGACGCGATGCAGCATGAATCATCAAGTGCGGGCAGGGCTTGCGGAAATCAAGCCATTGGGGCGTAACGGCGGGAAAGCGGCGAGGCACAACGGGGCAAATGGAAGGGAAGGACTGTGGAGAAAGCCGCGGACGCTGGACGGCCGGCAACGAGTGCCGGCCGTATTCGGTAACGTTCCCGCGAGCTTGTCGCAGGCGCCTGGCCTGCGGGCCTCAGTTCTGCAGGCGCAGCAGTAGCGGCTCGATGCCCTGGGTCACCATCAGATCCTGGGCACGCGAGAGTTCGCGCTTGTCCTCGTAGGGGCCGACCTGGACCCGGTGCCACAGCTGATCGCCGTTGGCGCGAACATCGGTGATCTTGGCCAGCAGGCCGAAGTCCTTGAGCCGGTTGGCCAGGCGCTCGGCATCGCCGAGATCTCGGAACGAGGCGGCCTGCAGAACATAGCGGCCACCGCTGGGCGTCGGCTGCTTGGTCTGGTTCGCAGCATCGTCGGCGGCGGCTTCCCGAGTCGTCTTGGCGGTCGGTTCCGGTGCCGAACTGTCGCTGTTGGGCGCGATGACCTCCGTTTCCGGCAGCAGCGTGTAGAACTCGAATGTCGGGGTCGCCGGCGCCGACTGTTGGGTGCTGCTGGCGCCGCCCCCGCTCTGCTGGCCGTCGCTACCGCTGGTGGTCTGAGTGGAGGTCGGGCGGGGCACGACGGCAGCGACGGGCTCCGGCGAGGAGCGATCCAGATACTGCGACAGGGCGAAACCGGCGATCAGGCCGGCGATCGCCCACAGCCACCCCGGAATGCCGCCGAGACCACCGCCTTGACTGCTGTCGGATCGGCGTGGGCGAGCCTTCGTCGTTGCGCCTTTGGGCGAAGAACGAGAGGGGGTAGGGCGGCTGTTCTGAGCGGGGCGGCGTGCCATGTCTTACATCTCCTCCGGGGCGCTGACGCCGAGTAGCGCCAATCCATTGCCGATGACCTGGCGTGTCGCCAGACCCAGTGCCAGGCGCGCGTTACGCAGCTCGGCATCGTCTACCATGACTTTCTGGGCGTTGTAGCAGGTGTGGAAGTCGCTGGCGAGCTCGGTCAGATACTGCGCGATCTGATGCGGCTCGCGAGTGCGGGCGGCGCGCTCGACGACATCAGGGTAGCGTGCCAGACGATTCATCAGCGCCTTCTCCTGGGACGCATCGAGACGTTCCAGGTTAGCCATCGCGACGGCGTGGTCGAAGGCGAGATCGTCGCTTTCCGCCTTGCGCAGCACGCTGCAGACGCGGGCATGAGCGTACTGAATGTAATAGACCGGATTATCGTTGGTCTGCGACCGTGCAAGATCGATATCGAACGTCAATTGGGAGTCGGCGCGTCGTGCGGCGAGGAAGTAGCGCGTGGCATCGCGGCCCACCTCGTCGATCAGGTCCCGCAGCGTGACGTAGCTGCCGGCACGCTTGGAGAGCTTGACCTCGACGCCGGAACGGGTCACCAGCACCATCTGATGCAGCACGTAGTCCGGCCAGCCCTGCGGGATGCCGGCTTCCAGCGCCTGCAGGCCGGCGCGCACACGGGTGACGGTCGAGTGGTGGTCGGCGCCCTGTTCGTCGATCACGGTAGTGAAGCCGCGCTGCCACTTGTTGTAGTGATAGGCGACATCGGGCACGAAGTAGGTGTAGTCGCCGTCGCTCTTGCGCATCACCCGATCCTTGTCGTCGCCAAAGTCGGTGGTGCGAAGCCAGAGCGCGCCGTCGGCCTCGTAGGTGTGCCCGCCGGATACCAGCGCTTCGACCGTCTCCTCGACCCGGCCTTCAGCGTACAGCGACGATTCCAGGAAATAGACGTCGAACTCGACCCCGAACGCCTTGAGGTCGAGATCCTGCTCGCGACGCAGGTAGGCCACGGCAAAGGCGCGGATGGCATCTTCGTCTTCCGGATCGGCCTTGGCGGTGACTTCGCGGTCGTCGGCGGTCACGGTTTCGCCGGCCAGATAGGCCTGGGCGACATCCTTGATGTAATCGCCGCGATAGCCGTCCTCGGGCCAGCCTTCGTCGTCGGGGCCGAGGCCGAGGGCGCGGGCCTTCACCGAGCGCATCAGGTTGTTGATCTGGGCGCCAGCGTCGTTGTAGTAGAACTCGCGGGTCACGTCGAAGCCGGTCGCTTCCAGCACCCGGCACAGGCAGTCGCCGATCGCTGCGCCACGGCCATGGCCGACATGCAACGGCCCGGTCGGGTTGGCGGAAACGAACTCGACCTGCACCTTTTCGCCGGCGCCGATCATGCTGCGACCGAAGGTGTCTCCGGCATCCAGGATCTGGCTGACGATGCCCGCAATGGCATCGGTCGCGGCAAAGAAGTTGATGAAGCCCGGCCCGGCGATCTCCGTCTTGCGGATCGCGTCGTTGTCGGGGAGGGCCGCGACCAGCTTGTCGGCGAGATCGCGCGGTTTGCAGCCGGCCGGCTTGGCGAGCACCAGTGCCAGATTGCTGGCGTAGTCGCCATGCGCCTTGTCGCGGGTCGGATCGACCTTGATCGCCGGACTCACGTCCGCCGGTAGATCGCCTGTCTGCTGCAGCTTGGCGATGGCGGCTTCGAGCAGTTCTGTAATCGTCTCTTTCATGGGTTACTTCGTAGTCGTGGGGCCTGGGCTTGGGGCTCTCGGCCCGACCCGGCGCGGGGTGCCGCGGATCTGGGCGTCGTGAACCTGCCGTCACGACGCGGGAAAAGGGCGGCCATTATCGGTGATTGCGGCATGGCTTTAAACCCTAACCACCGAGCTTCGAGCTTCGAGCTTTGAGCTTTGAGCTTTGAGCTTCGAGCTTCGAGCTTCGAGCTTCGAGCTTCGAGCTTCGAGCTTCGAGCTTCGAGCTTCGAGCTTCGAGCTTCGAGCTTCGAGCTTCGAGCTTCGAGCTTCGAGCTTCGAGCTTCGAGCTTCGAGCTTCGAGCTTCGAGCTTCGAGCTTCGAGCTTCGAGCTTCGAGCTTCGAGCTTCGAGCTTCGAGCTTCGAGCTTCGAGCTTCGAGCTTCGAGCTTCGAGCTTCGAGCTTCGAGCTTCGAGCTTCGAGCTTCGAGCTTCGAGCTTCGAGCTTCGAGCTTCGAGCTTCGAGCTTCGAGCTTCGAGCTTCGAGCTTCGAGCTTCGAGCTTCGAGCTTCGAGCTTCGAGCTTCGAGCTTCGAGCTTCGAGCTTCGAGCTTCGAGCTTCGAGCTTCGAGCTTCGAGCTTCGAGCTTCGAGCTTCGAGCTTCGAGCTTCGAGCTTCGAGCTTCGAGCTTCGAGCTTCGAGCTTCGAGCTTCGAGCTTCGAGCTTCGAGCTTCGAGCTTCGAGCTTCGAGCTTCGAGCTTCGAGCTTCGAGCTTCGAGCTTCGAGCTTCGAGCTTCGAGCTTCGAGCTTCGAGAAAGGGATTGCGAACTTCGTGAGTTGGCGAGGATCGTTTTCGCGGCACGCGGCACGCGGCACGCGGCACGCGGCACGCGGCACGCGGCTCGCGGCTCGCGGCTTCAGCTCAACGTCATCGGGTCGATATCCAGCGACCAGCGGACGCGTCGCGAGGCGGCGTTCTCAAGCCAGCCGACCAGCCAGGCGCCGGCTTCGTGCAGGGCGCTGCGTTTTTCCGCCGACAGCATCAGTTGCAGGTGATACCGGTTCTGGCGCCGTTCCATGGGCGCCGGCACGGGGCCGAGACAGTGGACTGCCAGGCGGCGTTCGGCAAGCCAGGTTCGCACGGCGTCACCGGCTGCCTCGGCGGTCTCGCGGGCGTCTTCCTCGCGGGTGGCTTCGAAACGCGCCAAGGCCAGATAGCGATAGGGCGGCAGCCCGGCCAGGCGTCGCTCTTCCAGCATCTGATAGGCCAGCGCGTCGTAGCCGCTATCCGCCAGCAGGCGCAGGTTCGGGTCGTCGGGATGCAGGGTCTGGACCAGCACGCGGCCGGCTCGGTCCGCCCGCCCGGCGCGTCCGGCCACCTGTACCAGTAGCTGGGCGCTCTGCTCGAGCGCGCGGAAGTCGCTGGCGTAGAGGCCGGCGTCGGCATTGACCACGACGACCAGTGTCACGTGGGGAAGATGGTGGCCCTTGGCCAGCATCTGGGTGCCCACCAGGAGGCTCGGTTCGCCGCGGCGGATCTCGGTCAGCAGCTGGTCGAACGCTTCCTTGCGCCGCGTGCTGTCCCGGTCGATGCGATAGACCGGGACGTCCGGAAACAGCGTAGTCAGCGTCTCCTCCGTGCGTTCGGTGCCGGCGCCGAGCGGCCTCAGGTCCGCACTGTCGCAGCTCGGGCAGGCGTCCGGCTGCGGCGTCTGGTGTTCGCAGTGATGGCAGACCAGCCTGGGCGGCTGGCGGTGCAGGGTCATGCGCGAGTCGCAGTGGCGGCACTCGGCGATCCAGCCGCACTGGTGGCAGGCCAGCGAAGGCGAGAACCCGCGCCGGTTGATGAATACCAGTACCTGCCCCTCGGCCTTCAGTGCCTGGCGGATGGCGTCGATCACTGGCGGAATCAGGCCGCCCTGACGCAGGCGACCGCGCAGGTCGACCAGTTCCAGCTTGGCCGGAGCGTGACGGCTAGGACGCTGGGTCAGGCGCAGGTGCCGGTAGCGGCCGCTGCGTGCCTGGGCCAGCGTTTCCAGCGATGGCGTCGCGCTCCCCAGCAGGATCGGCACCCCGTCGCGTTGCGCGCGCGCCATCGCCAGGTCGCGAGCGTGGTAGCGCAGGCCGTCCTGCTGCTTGAACGAGCCGTCGTGCTCTTCGTCGACGATGATCACGCCGGGGCGCGCCAGAGGCGTGAAGATGGCGGAGCGGGTGCCGATGATGATCGGGGCGCGTCCGCTGCGGGCGGCCTCCCAGGCATCCAGCCGCTCCAGGTCGGTCAGCCCCGAGTGCAGTGCCACGACCGGCGCGCGAAAGCGCTTGCGAAAGCGCGATAGCGTCTGCGGTGTCAGGCCGATCTCCGGCACCAGTACCAGCGCTTGGCGGCCCTGTCCGAGCACGCCTTCGATCAGTTGCAGGTAGATCTCGGTCTTGCCGCTGCCGGTAACGCCATGGAGCAGGCAGGGGTGGAAGCGGTCCAGCCCTTCGTGCAATGCGGCCAATGCTGCCGACTGCTCGCGATTGAGCGGCAGGGCGGGTTCGGCCAGCAGCGCCCCCGACCACCCTTCGCCGGCGGTCAGCGGCTCCCGAACGCAGCCGATCAGCGCCTTGTCGAGCAGCCCCTGCAGTTGGGCGCGGGTGTAACCTTGCGCGGTGATGGCGGAGGTGATCATGCCGTGGCGATGCTGGGCCAGGAACTTTACCAGCTCGCGCTGGCGTGGCGCGCGGCCTAGCGCGTCGAGGGCGAGGGCTTCCGAGGTGTTCAGTTTCCAGCGTTCGCGAATCCGGGCCTCGAGCGGCCGCCCCTGGCGTAGCGGGCCGGGCAGGGCATGATGCAGCGTATCGCCCAGCGAATGCTGGTAGTAGCGGGCGGTGAACTGGCACAGCCATAGCCAGTCCGCCGGCAGTGGCTCGTCGTCGAGGCGCTCGGTGATCGGCTTGAGCTGATGGGCGGGCAGTTCGCTGTGCGTGGCGCATTCCATCACGATCCCGACCAGGTAGCGCCGGCCGAACGGGATCTTGACGCGCAGTCCCGGCCGCCACCCGCCAGCGGGCGGTTGACCGGCGGGACGATAGTCGAAGAGACGCCTCAGCGGCGTGGGAACGGCAACGCGAAGAATCCGAGGGGGCGGTGGCGCGCTCTCGGGGGCGATACTGGAATCTGCCAATTGGCCTCCATGAAGAGTTCTGATAAAATACGCCGCCTTCCGACGTAGGGTGCGTCTCTTATCCGTGGTACAGTTATCGCCTGGCGATGCTGACTACGGGATTCTAGGCGGGCCGGTCGCGCGGGAGTGAACCGCGATTCCCTATCCGTGTACGGTGCCTGGCAAGAGATCAGGTGGCGGTACACCGCAAAGCGAGGCTTCACGATGAAACAGTCTATTCATCCCGAATACAAGAAAGTCACGGCGACCTGTTCCTGTG
This sequence comes from Salinicola salarius, assembly GCF_002179555.1. Taxonomy (GTDB): domain Bacteria; phylum Pseudomonadota; class Gammaproteobacteria; order Pseudomonadales; family Halomonadaceae; genus Salinicola; species Salinicola salarius_A. Next base: position 186,207 of record NZ_NHOU01000001.1, read on the forward strand.
GCGCGACCCATTCGATCGGCACCACGGCCAGCGAAGATTTCCATGTCGACGTCTGCTCGCAGTGTCACCCGTTCTACACCGGCAAGCAGAAGCAGGCGACCACCGGTGGCCGCGTCGAGCGTTTCAACAAGCGCTTCGGTGCTGCAGTGCGTCGCGGTTAAAACGCGTCTCACTACAACCGATTGGTTGTCGAAAAGCCCGCCTTGATGGCGGGCTTTTTTGTGCCCGCTCGATGGCTTTTTAAGTTTTAAAAGGCAAGGGTTAAGTTTTAAAAGATAAGGGGTATCGAGATTTATCGACTGTCCCGAGGAGATGGATAAGGAATATTTTATGGCTGGGCTTCCAAGTATAAGTGTCGCCAAATGCATCCAAGTGGTTCAAACAGGCGCTTAAAATTCGCGAAAGGCAGAGAATGGGCGAAAGTTGTGTAAGGTGGTGTTTTTCTATAATCTGACATGACTTCAGGCAAGACATTGCCGAGAATTCCCACCATTGTCTTTGGAAAATCCTCATGAGTGACGATAAGAGACAGGCGGCGCTCGATTACCACGCGAAGCCGATTCCGGGTAAGTTGTCGGTCGAGCTGACCAAGCCGACCAACTCCGCCAAGCATCTTGCGCTGGCCTACAGTCCCGGCGTGGCGGAACCGTGCCGGGAAATCGCGCTGGATCCGGAAAACGCCTACCTCTATACCGGTAAGGGAAACCTGGTAGCCGTCGTTTCCGACGGCAGCGCCATTCTGGGGTTGGGCAACCTGGGACCGCTGGCGAGCAAGCCGGTCATGGAAGGCAAGGGCGTTCTGTTCAAGCGCTTCGCTGGCATCAACTCGGTGGATATCGAGGTCGAGGCCGACTCGGCCCAGTCCTTCATCGATACCGTGGCCAACATCGCCAATACCTGGGGCGGTATCAACCTGGAAGACATCAAGGCGCCGGAATGCTTCGAGATCGAAGCGGCCCTCAAGGAGCGCTGCAGCATTCCGGTATTCCACGACGACCAGCACGGTACCGCGATCGTGACCGCGGCAGGGTTGCTCAACGCGCTGGATATCGCCGGCAAGACGCTGGCCGACGCGCGCATCGTCTGTCTCGGGGCCGGGTCAGCCGCCATTGCTTGCATGAAGCTGCTCATCGAGTGTGGCGCCAAGGCCGAGAACATCTTCATGCTGGATCGCAACGGCGTCATCCATAGTGGCCGCAACGATCTCAATCAATACAAGGCGCAGTTCGCGACCGAAACGCCGCTGCGTACGCTGGATGACGCGATCGAAGGCGCCGATGTCTTCGTCGGCCTGTCCGGGCCGAGCCTGTTCAAGCCCGAGCAGCTCGAGAAGATGGCCGCGAATCCGGTGGTCTTCGCCTGTTCCAATCCGGACCCGGAGATCCACCCCGACGTGGCGCGGGCGACCCGGAGCGACGTGATCATGGGCACGGGGCGCTCCGATTACCCCAACCAGGTCAACAACGTGCTGGGATTCCCGTTCATCTTCCGTGGTGCGCTGGACGTTCGGGCCACGGCCATCAACGAGCAGATGAAGATCGCGGCCGTTCATGCCCTGAAGGACCTGGCGCGAGAGCCGGTGACCCAGGAAGTGCTGGATGCCTACGAAATTGACTCGCTTGAGTTCGGTCGCGGCTACATCATCCCGACGCCGGTGGATTCGCGCCTGCTTGATAAAATTCCGGCGGCCGTGGCTCAGGCCGCGGTGGAATCCGGCGTGGCCCGGAAGCCTTATCCCGCGCATTACCCGCTGAAGAGCGTCAAGGAGATCTACGGCTGATCGCGAGCCTGTCATCTCCAGACGACGATGCCGCCCACACGGGCGGCATCTTGGTTTTCGGCGTCTGGCAGGTGTCTTCCTATGCTGTTCCACCAGGATCATCCTGCGGCTCGTGGCTCGTGGCTCGTGGCTCGTGGCTCGTGGCTCGTTACCAGCCGTAGAGAATCGATACCGACGTCGTGGTGTCGGTGCGCGCTTCGGCATCGGGCGGCGGATGCGTGTTGCTCCTGACATCGTAGGAGATGCGTAGCGCGAGATGGGAGTTCAATTGCGATGTAATCGTCGACAGCGAGCGGGTCGTGACGCTGATATGCGTCGCTTCCGCGGATAGCTCCTGGTCGAAGGAGATGTCGTCACTGAAGTTGTAGGTGTAGTCCAGTGCCGAGTAGACCAGGGTCAGGTCGTCGCTGCCACCGGCCGCGTAGGCATCGTGACGATAGCCCGGACCGACTTCGGCGGAAAGCGTATGGGTGGGCCCGTCCAGCAGCTGGCGGCCGTAGCCGGCGATAGTGGTGAGCTGCGAGTCGTAGCCGCTGAACCGGTCGCGTTCCCAGCGCGCGAAGCCGAACAGGTAGTTGTTGTTCTCCAGCTCGTAGCGTTCGCGGGCGCCGACCAGATACCGCTCGGACGTGGTGTTGTCGTTGTCCTGGACGCTACGGGTTTCGGCGCGGAACGTATGGGTGTTGCGCCCGGTCAGCCAGGTCAGGCGAGCCTTGGCGAGCAGCGTCTGGGTATTGGCGTTGCCGGTCAACTTCGTATAACCGAGTTCCGCACTGCCGCTGAAGTTGGGGGCGTTCTCTTCCGGCGCCGGCGGTGCGTAGAAAAGCTCTGCATATGACGGTGATGCCATCAGGCAGGTGGTCAACAGCCACCAACGGCAACTAGGCAGGGACATGATATTTCTCTCAGCGTCGCTGCGACGTCCTGTTGCGGTGAAGAGCGAGTGTGGGACGAAAAAGTCGGGGCCAGAGCCCCGACTCATGTATCAGAAGATCGCTTCGTAAGTGCCGGTGCCCTGCGAGCCGCTCTCGTCTTCCAGTTCCGGACGAATACCGCGCGGCTGATACTCAGGCAAGTTGTCCTTGCGGAATATCTCGCTGATGCCGCCGGGCTGGTCATCGTGCAGGCGCTTGCCGGTATCCGGGTCGATGCGAACCTGAACGATATCGTCGGGGGCGTCCGGGATCACCTCGGGCGTGCCTTCCAGTGCCGGACCCATGAACGCCTTCCAGATCGGCAGGGCGGCTTGAGCGCCGTATTCCGCCGTGGTGGTGTTATCGTCCTTGCCGACCCAGACCGTGGTCACGAGCGAGTTGTTGAAGCCGGAGAACCAGGCGTCACGCTGATCGTTGGTGGTGCCGGTCTTGCCGACGATGTCGCTGCGATCGAGCGACAGGGCGCCGCGTCCGGTGCCGTGTTCGATGACATCACGCAGGATGCTGCGCAGGATGTAGAGCGCGTCGGGTTCCACCACGCGGGGGGCGATGCGACGCGGCTCGCCATCGATGACGGTCTGGGTCGCGCCGGGTGCGCAGTCACGGCACGCCACCAGCGGATTGGCCTGTTCGACCACGGTATTCTGGCTGCCCTGGGTGACCTTCTGAATGTACCAGGGCGACACCTGGAAGCCGCCGTTGGCGAGCACGGCGTAGGCGTTGGCGATCTCCAGCGGTGTCAGCGAGGCACTGCCGAGAGCCAGGGAGAGGCCATGCGGCAGGCGGTCTCGCGCAAAACCGAAGCGCTCGAGGAAGTTCAGCGCGTTGTCGAGTCCGAGCGACTGCAGCACGCGGATGGTCACCAGGTTGCGCGAGGTATAGAGCCCGACGCGCAGGCGAGTCGGCCCCTGGAACTGGCGCTCGGCATTTTCCGGGCGCCAATCGTCGCCGCTGAACTGCGACATGACCACCGGCGCGTCATTGATGATGGTCGCCGCGGTCATGCCGCCTTCCTGCAGCGCAGCCAGATAGACGAACGGCTTGAAGTTGGAGCCGACCTGGCGCTGGGCCTGAATGGCGCGGTTGAACTTGCTGGCGGCGAAGCTGAACCCGCCCTGGAGCGCCTCGATGGCACCGGTCTGCGGATCGAGAACGACGATGGCCCCTTCGGCGCCGGCGCGCTGCGACAGGCGCCAGTGATCGCCTTCCTTGAGGATGCGTACCAGATCGCCGCGGCTCGCGATTGCCGCGGCGTTGGCGGGGACATCGCCGCGCCACTTGGCGCTCTTGTACTCGCGCGCCCACTTCAGGCCATCCCAGTCCAGCGTGATCACCTTGCCGTCGGCATTGAGCACGCGCATCTGTTTGCCGTCGGTGGCGGTGACGATGGCCGGCTGGAGCGGGCCGAACGACGGCGTGCGCTCGAGCACCTTGAGCCAGTTGCTGACGTCGCCATCGACACCCTCGATCGTGGCCTGGCTGCTCTGGGCCGCCTGGCGGGCGGTTTCGATGACCTCGGGGGACTCCGACAGCTCTTCTTCCAGGCCTTGGCGTTCGGTCCGGTCCTGCGCTTCGACCAGGCTCGGCGGTACGTCCTTCTCCTCGGGGCCGCGCCAGCCGTGGCGAGTATCGTAGTCGATCAGGCCCTGCACCAGCGCATCGCGGGCCTCGGTCTGCAGACGGCTATCGAGGGTGGTGGTGATGCGAATGTTGTCGGTATAGGCCTTGTCGCCGAAACGCTCGACGGCGTAGGCGCGCGCCATTTCCGCGACGTAGGGGGCATCGACTTCCGAGCGTGCCGTATGGCGGCTGGCCGTGATCGGTGCCTTGACGGCCTGATCGTAGCTGGCCTGGTCGATGGAGCCGAGCTCGCGCATGCGATAGAGAATCCAGTTGCGGCGGATCAGAGCGCGTTCCGGATTGGTCAGCGGGTTGAAGCTCGACGGCGCCTTGGGCAGACCCGCGATCATGGCGTACTGCGGCAGGGAAAGATCTGCCAGCGGCTTGCCGTAATAGGTGTTTGCTGCGGCGGCGATACCGTAGGAACGATGGCCCAGATAGATCTTGTTGACATAGAGCTCGAGAATTTCCTGCTTGTCCAGGATCTGTTCCATCTGCAACGCCAGCAGAATTTCACGGATCTTGCGCGTGAAAGTCTGATCCAGGGTCAGCAGGTAGTTACGCGCGACCTGCATGGTGATGGTGCTGCCGCCGGACTGGATGTCGCCCGAGGAGGCGAGCTCGACCGCGGCGCGCAAAAGCCCCTTGGGATCGACCCCGGGGTGGTTGTAGAAGTTGGCGTCTTCGGCAGCCAGCAGCGCGTCGATCAGCGACTTGGGGATCTCGTCGTAGCTGACGGGCATGCGGCGTTCCTCGCCGTATTCACCGATCAGCTTGTCGTCTTCCGTATAGATGCGCAGCGGGGTCTGAAGCTCGTAATTCTGGAGCTGGCGCACGTCGGGCAGGCCAGGGGCGAAGTAGAGCCCGGCGCCAATGACCGCCAGCACCACACCGGCGCAGAGCGACAGCAGGAGCCAGAAGGCAGTCGTCAGTAGGCGGGTAAAAAGCTTCATATAAAGGGGTGATCCTTGACTGGTGGCGGTCCGGCCGCGTGCTCGCTATCCCTGGCGTCGGACATGATTCAGCATCGGGGCATTATATGGATGCGGTGGAGCCGGGGCCAGTTTCGCCCCCGCCACTTCCTGCAAGTAAAGCGAAATAAGTGTAACGGAACGTCTCAAGTTGGCTGTGTCACCGCCGTTAAATCCGATTAGGCTTTTCCAGTTCCGGCGAGGTGAGACAGTGTTGCGCTTGAAAAGATCCTCGAAAGGATTGGTGGGAGTGGACATCACGTCCGCCACCGTCAAGCTGCTGGAGCTGGAACATCGCGCCGGCGGCTTGAGAATCGATAGTTATGCGGTGCGTCCGCTGCGTGAGGGGGCCGTGGTCGAAAGGCGCATTCGCGACAAGAGCGAAGTCGTGGATACGCTGGGTCGGGCGGTCGATCACGCCCGCTTGCAGTCCCGGCGCGCCGTGGTCGCGGTGCCCAACTCGGCAGCCATCACCCGGACGCTGTCGTTGCCCGCATCGCTGAGTGACGAGGACATCGAAGCACGGATTCAGATGGAATCCGACAAGTACATCCCGTTTCCGCTCAATGAAGTCGCCTTCGATTTTCAGCGACTGGGCCGCCATCCGCGTTACGACGACCAGCAGGAAATCATGCTGGTGGCCTGCCGAATGCAGGATATCGATACGCTGACGTCGGTGCTGGACGCCGTGGGGCTCGAGACGGTGGCCGTCGATGTCGAGGGCTTCGCGCTGGAGCGCGTCTGTCGTGCGCTGCAGACCTCCGAAGATGAAGAGGGAGATAGCACGGCACTGGTCGATATCGGCGCCAACCTGTGCGCGTTCCATGTGATCAAGGAGGGGCGGATCGTCTACAGCCGCGACAACCTGTGCGGCGGGCGGCAGCTCACCGATGCCATCAGCAAGCGCTACGGCATGAGTTTCGACGAAGCCGGTCGCGCCAAGAAGCGTGGTGGATTGCCCGACGATTATCGCCAGCAAGTCCTGCTGCCTTTCATCGATACCCTGATCCAGCACATCGGACGCTCGCTGCAGCTTTATTACACCTCTGCGGGCCAGCAGCAGATCCGCCGTCTGATCCTGGCCGGTGGGTCGAGCGCATTGCCGGGCTTGGCGGAGCGATTGCGCGCCCAGAGCGGGCTGGAAGCCACGCTCGCCAACCCTTTCACGCACATGCGGATCCATCCGCGGCTGGACGTCACGGCGTTGGCCGCGGATGCGCCGGCCATGCTCACGGCCTGTGGCCTGGCCATGCGAGCGCTGCCATGACAATCGAAATCAATCTGCTGCCATGGCGGGAGCAGCGCCGCTTGCGGAAGACCCGGCGCTTCAGGCAGAGCCTGCTGCTGGTGCTGCTGCTCGGCCTGCTGGTCGGTTGGGGCATCGCCCAGTACGAAAAGTCGATGGTGCGGGCGGGACAGGCCCGGTTGGCGCTGATCCAGCGGGAGACCGATGCGCTCACTCGCGATATTCAGGAGATGCGCAATTTCCGCCAGCTGCGAGAACGCATGTTGAAGCAGATCGATCTGATCGGCGAGCTGCAGTCGAGCCGACCGTTGACCATCCGCGTTCTCGATCAGCTGACGGCCACGCTGGTCGATGGCGTCCACTATACCGAGCTGAATCGCAGGGGTAGCCGGCTCGAGCTGAGCGGCGTCGCGACTTCGAATCGCCAAGTTTCCGACCAGATGCGAGCGCTCGACAACAGTTCCGCGTTCGACATTCCGTTGCTCTCGGACGTGCAGTCCGCAGAAGGGCCGGCAGCGGCCAAGCGTTTTCACATGAGTGTCGATGAGCATCCCGTCGATGAAGCCAAGCCGGGAGCTGGCTCATGAAGCGCCCGACGCTGGAAAGCCCACGATTGAATGCCTTGCGAGAGACGTTCCGGGAGCAGTGGCGCCAACTGCGTGAACTGCAGTGGCGTGAACTCGACCTGAAAGAAGCGGGAAGCTGGCCGGCCAGCCTGCAATGGCTGATCGCGCTGGGCGTGCTGCTGGGATCGATATGGGCCACGCAGTGGCTGCTCGCCTCCTCGCCCCGGGAAACGCACGAGAGCCTGGTCATGCAGGAGCAGCAGGCGTTACAGCGCTTCGAGACGCTCTCCTACCAGGCGGTCAACCTGCCGGCGATGGAGCATCAGATGGAGGTGCTCGAGGGGCGCATGCAGAGCGTGCTCGAAATGTTGCCCAGCGATGCGGAAGTGCCCGCGCTGCTGGATGCCATCAGCGAGGCAGCGCGGCAGCAGCAGCTCGATATCGACAGTATCAAGTTGCGACCGGCGGTCGAGCAGGAGTTCTATGTCGAGCAGCCCTTCGATATCCAGGTGCGCGGCGATTTCCACCAGATCGCGTCGTTTCTGGCGCGCGTTGCCGCGATGCCCCGCATCGTCACGCTTCACGACTTCACGCTGACGCCGGTGGGTGACAGCCTTCGGCTGGCCATGCTGGCGAAGACGTACCGCTATCGCGAGGATATCGACCCGGCCAAGGGGGGTAAAAAGCCTTGAGTTCGAATCGTGGCATTCTCACCGGACTGTTGCTCGCAAGCATCGTGCTGAGCGGATGCGAGGACGCCGATCTGGGGGGATTGCAGGCTCGACTGGATGCCCTGCGGAACAACCCGAAGGGGCAGATCGCCTCGTTGCCGGAGATGCCCCGGTACGCTACTGCCAGCTACGACCAGCAGCAACGACGGAGCCCGTTCGTGGCCGAGCAGCCAGCGGAGGCGGCAGCCGCCGATCCGGCCGAGGCGTCGCCGCTGCCGGATGCCGACCGGCCGCGCCAGCCGCTCGAGGCCTTCGAGCTGGACAACCTGAGCCTGGTCGGCACGATGATCGTGGGCAAGACACCCTCGGCACTGATTGCTGCGCCGGACGGCAGGGTCCACCGGCTCTTCGAGGGGGATTATCTGGGCCGGGACTACGGCCGCATCATCAGCGTGGAACCTCGCGGGTTGACGCTCGTCGAGACCGTGCGCGGTTCCGGGGGAGAATGGATCGAGCGTCGCCAGCGCCTGGAAATGGCAGGACAAGACTCCGACGGTACCAGCCGGCGGCAACAGTAGCAGGGGACAACATGACTTCTCGACGGCGCCTGGCCGCAGGCCTGGCAGCACTGACATTGTGGGGACTGGCGTTTTCTGCCTGGGCGGCACCGACCTTGACGGCGATGACCTTCACCGATCAGGGGGCCGGCCGCCTGGACGTCGGGCTCGATTTCGTCGGCGGCGTCCCGGAAATTCGCGGCTATCGCACGGATGCGCCGCCGCGGCTGGCGCTGGATCTGCTGCAGGCCCAGAGCGGCCTGTCGCAATCGAGCTTCGCCATCGGCAGCGCCGGCGTCGATTCCGTCAGGGTGCTGGGGTCGGGAGCGCGTACGCGGCTGGTGTTCGATCTGGCCTCGCCCACCGATTATCGGCTCGAACGTCTGGATGAAAGGGTCATCGTTCACTTCGGTGACGAAGCTGCGCCAGCTGAGACCGACGCGTCGGCCGAGCGGTCCGCGGCGGCGCTGCCGCGCCAGCCGGAGGTGACCTCGATCGATTTCCGCCGGGGCGAGGACGGGGTCGGCCAGCTTGACCTGGCGCTCGACCGCGCCGGAGTGGCGGCGGAAGTCTCCGGCCAGGGGCGTCAGGTCTCGGTCTCGCTACCTGGCGTGACCTTGCCCGACGACCAGTATCAGACGCTCGATGTCAGCGATTTCGGCACCGCCGTCCAGCGCATCGTGCCGCGTCGAAGCGCCGATGGGGTCACCTTCGATATCGTGGCATCCGATGCCGTGGAGCCGCTGGTGACCCAGAACGGGCGTCGTTTCACGATCGAACTGACCTCCTCGGGCAGCATCGAGCGCCCCGAGACGGACTCCGGCCCCAGCTATGCCGGTCACCGTATTACCCTCGATTTCCAGGACATCCCGGTGCGTGACGTGCTGTCGATCATCGCCGAGGAGTCGGGGCTCAACGTGATCGCCAGCGATGGCGTGCAGGGCAACGTGACTCTCAATCTGACCGATGTGCCCTGGGATCAGGCGCTCGATCTGGTACTGCGCAACCACGGCCTGTCGGCGCGACGTGAAGGCAACGTGATGATGGTGGCGCCGACCGGCGAGCTGGCCAATCTGCAGCGCCAGACGCTGGAAACCCGCGAACAGACGAAACAGCTGGCTCCGCTGACCACGGAGTTCGTGCAGATCCGTTACGCCAAGGCCGAGGATCTGGCGGCGTTGCTGCGCGGTGGCGAGGGCGTCGGCATGATGTCGGAGCGCGGACGCATCACCGTCGATCCGCGCACCAATACCCTGATTCTGCGGGATACGCGGGAACAGATCGATGCCATTCGGCGAACCATCGAGCATCTCGACGTCCCGGTGCGTCAGGTGCAGATCGAGGCCCGAATCGTGATCGCGAGGGATAGTGCCACCCGAGAGCTTGGCGTCAACTGGGGCATGTCGGCCAATGGCGGGCGCCATTTCGATCTCGACGGCGCCGCCGATGGCGATGCCTCGACGGTGCCCACGACGTCGGACGATCCTGCCTCCTACGGTGGCGGGCTGGCGGTGGATCTGGGCAATGACACCAACCCGGCCAGCGCGTTCAGCTTCGGTTATCTTTCCGGCGACATCCTGATCGACCTGGAGCTGCGGGCGCTGGAAAGAGAGGGCAAGAGCCAGACCATTTCCCAGCCCAAAGTGATCACCGCCAACCAGCGCACGGCGATCATCAAGCAGGGCCAGGAAGTGCCTTATCAGGAAGCTTCGTCCAGCGGCGCCACCTCCACCGAGTTCAAGGAGGCCGTGCTGTCGCTCGAGGTGACACCGCAGATCACTCCGGACGATCGCATCATCATGGATCTGCGTATCAACAACGACGATATCTCCGACACCCGCTACGACGGCGCGCCGGCCATCGATACCAACGAGATCCAGACCCAGGTACTGGTCAACAACGGTGAAACCGTGGTGCTGGGCGGGATCCTGACCTCCGAACAGCTGCGGACACTGTTCAAGACACCGTTCCTCGGCGACCTGCCGGTCATCGGCAATCTGTTCCGCTATACCCAGAACAGCAACGAGAAGGTAGAATTGCTGGTATTCATCACGCCCAAGATCATCGAGGACGGACTGGCCATTCGCTGATGCGGTCGCTTCCCAATCTTTTTCTCATCGGTCCCATGGGGGCCGGCAAAAGCACAATCGGCCGCCTCCTGGCGGCCGAATTGCAGCGCGAATTCCTGGATAGCGACCATCAGATAGAGGCTCGCTGCGGGGCGAATATCCCATGGATTTTCGATGTGGAGGGTGAGCAGGGCTTCCGGGACCGCGAGACGGCCATGATCGACGAACTCACCCAGCGCAGCGACATCGTCATGGCGACCGGTGGCGGCGCGATCATGCGCGAGATCAATCGCCAGCTGCTGCGGGAGCGGGGGACGGCCGTCTATCTCGCCACCACCGTCGAACAGCAGATCCGGCGCACCTCCCGGGATCGCAACCGGCCGCTGCTGCAGACAGCCAACCCCGAGCAGGTGCTGCGGGATCTGTTCGCGGTTCGCGATCCGCTCTATCGCGCGACGGCGGATATCGTCGTGCGTACGGATCGCCGAGGCCCCAGGAGCGTGGTGAACGACATCCTGCGTCGGGTTTCGCATCTGACGGAGCCGCTCGGCGAATCGGTATCTCTTTCGCACCAGAGGTGATGTCTCTTCCTCATTGGTCTTTTCCACGTCCGTCTTTCCTACACTCGTCTTCCTACATCCGTCTTTCCTACAACAAAGGTAACGCCCATGTCCTCCGTCTCGTCGCTTCCCGTGGAATCGCTGAACGTTTCGCTGGGTGACCGCAGTTACCCGATCCACGTCGGCGCGGGCATTCTGTCGAGTCGGGAACATCTGCTGCCTTATCTGGCCGGACGTCAGGTCATGATCGTGACCAACGAGGTGATCGCGCCCCATTATCTCGCGGCGCTCAAGGCGACGCTTGCCGATGCCGACCTGGATGTCCGGGAAGTCGTTCTGCCCGATGGCGAGGCGACCAAGACGCTGGCCTCGGTCGAGCGCATCTGGGACGCCCTGCTGGCGGCCGGATTCAACCGCCGCAGTACCCTGATCGCGCTCGGTGGCGGTGTCATTGGCGACATGACGGGCTACGCCGCCGCCAGCTATCAGCGCGGGGTCGCTTTCGTCCAGATTCCCACCACGCTGCTGGCCCAGGTAGACTCCTCCGTGGGTGGCAAGACCGGGGTCAATCACCCGCGCGGCAAGAACATGATCGGCGCGTTCTGGCAGCCCCGGGCGGTGATCATCGATACCGATACCCTGCGAACGCTGCCGGCGCGCGAGCTCTCCGCCGGGCTGGCGGAAGTGATCAAGTACGGTCTGATCTGGGATTCGGCGTTTCTCGAATGGCTGGAGAACAACCTGCCCGCGCTGCGCGCGCTCGAGGAATCTGCCATTCGCCACGCCATCCGGCGCAGTTGCGAGATCAAGGCGGAAGTGGTGGCCGAGGACGAGACCGAGCAGGGCGTGCGAGCGCTGCTCAACCTGGGACACACCTTCGGCCACGCCATCGAGGCGCATCAGGGCTACGGCAACTGGCTGCACGGCGAAGCGGTGGGTGCCGGCATGATGATGGCCGCGCAGCTCTCCTTCGAGCGCGGCTGGCTGAGCGAGGCCGATGTCGAACGTGTCGCTGCGATTCTGAAGGCGGCGGATCTTCCGGTTACGGCGCCGGCCAACATGCAGACAGAGGATTTCCTTTCTCGCATGCGGCTCGACAAGAAGAACCTCGACGACCGGCTGCGGCTGATTCTGCTCGAGGCGCTGGGTAAGGCGTGCGTTCGAGACGATACGGACGCCGAGCGGCTCGAACGTCTGCTGGTGAATTTCCCTCGAGCCTGACCGGATCGTTCCTCGGGTGCCGGATCGCCCGTGATCCGACCCCGGTCAGGCGAGGCCGGCTTTCTCGTCTCTGTCGATGATCTTGCCCGCTGGCGCCGATCGGCGCCTGTTCCCTATCGTTCCCTGCTGTTCCCAAAACCGCCGGTCCGGTAGCGCGGTCGTCCGGACAGGAACGCTCGACGCCGTTCCTCGTTTTCTGTTGATGCATGCTGGTGCGTGCGGCCGGTGCCGCGTGTCGACAACCTTGGTCGCCGCTGCTGCTTTTTCGAGGCGTTGACGATATAATTGGTATGCTCCATGCCGTATCGGTATGGGGTCCGCGCCACGATCTCACCCTGATCGGGCCATGGCTCAAAAAATTAAGACTTTAGTCTTACCTGCAAGTCTAAGCCTTTGAGCTAGCAGCGTATTTTGGCCGATATTCCGCTAAGTCTTCGATTTTAAATGCGTTTGCGGGGAAAAAGCCCGGCGGCTCAATTGCGCTGTGGCGGGTAACTGGCTATCCTGTCCGGCCCTTTGGCGACCGTCAGTGACGATATTGTCGGTATCTCGAGACGAAAATGAGCCGGATATTCAGTCATTAATACGGCCATAAAAATAAAAAAACCAAAAATTATCTCTTTTTATTCGATCGAATACAAGACCCTGTATTCTGACACTGCTTTGTGAGGCACGCCCATGATGAGAGGTCTTCACCAGCCCGGCGAATTCCGCGACAACTGCGGTTTCGGCCTGATTGCTCATATGGAGGGGCAGGCCAGTCACGATCTGCTCAAGACGGCGATCGAATCCCTGACATGCATGACCCACCGCGGCGGTATCGCGGCGGACGGCAAGACCGGCGACGGTTGCGGCCTGTTGCTGAAGATGCCGATGAGCTTCATGCGAGCGCTGGCCCAGGAGCAATTGGACGTGACCCTGGGCGAGCGCTTCGCGGTCGGCATGGTGTTCTTCCCCGATGACGACGCTCGCGAGCAGCATGCACGGGAAATCCTGGAAGGCGAGCTGGCCGAGCGGGGCTTGAGCGTCATGGGCTGGCGCGACGTGCCCACGGACCCCAGCGTCTGCGGGCCGATGGCGCTCGAGTGCCTGCCGCGCATTCGTCAGGTGTTCGTCGAAGGGGAGGCGTCCCAGTCCGACGCCGCGTTCAATGTCGAGCTGTTCATGGCCCGTCGCTTGGCCGAGCAGAAGCTGCGTCAGGAAGAAGAGTTCTATGTCTGTTCGCTGTCGTCCAAGGTGGTTTCCTACAAGGGCCTGATGATGCCCGTGGATCTGCCGACCTTCTATCAGGATCTGGGTGACGAGCGTCTCGAGACCGCCGTCTGCGTCTTCCATCAGCGTTTCTCGACCAATACGGCGCCGCGCTGGCCGCTGGCGCAGCCGTTCCGCTTCATGGCGCACAACGGCGAGATCAACACCATCGAGGCCAACCGCAGCTGGGCCAATGCGCGCAAGGCCAACTTCGTCAACGAACTGCTGCCGGAGATCGAAGGTCTCGACGAGATCGTCAATACCACCGGTTCCGATTCGTCGAGCATGGACAACATGCTGGAAGTGCTGCTGACCGGTGGCATGGATCTCTACAACGCGGTGCGCATGATGGTGCCGCCGGCGTGGCAGAACGTCGAGACCATGGACGGCGACCTGCGCGCCTTCTACGAGTACAACTCCATGCACATGGAGGCGTGGGATGGCCCCGCCGGTATCGTCATGACCGATGGCCGCCATGCCGTCTGCATGCTCGACCGCAACGGTCTGCGTCCGGCGCGCTGGGTGATCACCGACAACGGCTACATCACCCTCTCCTCCGAGATCGGGGTATGGAACTATCAGCCGGAATCCGTCGTGGCCAAGGGCCGTGTCGGTCCGGGGCAGATTCTCGCCGTCGATACCCAGACCGGCGAGGTGCTGCATACCGACGATATCGACCAGCGGCTCAAGTCCGCCTACCCGTATCGCCGCTGGCTCAAGGAGCACGCTCACTATCTCGAGTCGGCGCTGACCGAACTGGCCCGCTTCCAGCCGATGGAAACCGACGAGCTCAACGTCTATCAGAAGATGTTCTCGGTCACCTTCGAAGAGCGCGATCAGCTGCTGCGCCCGCTGGCCGATAGCGGTCAGGAAGCGGTCGGCTCGATGGGCGACGACACGCCGATGGCGGTACTGTCTCGGCAGAACCGTCTGCTCACTGATTTCTTCCGCCAGAAATTCGCCCAGGTCACCAACCCGCCGATCGACCCGCTGCGGGAAGCGATCGTGATGTCGCTGGAGACCTGCTGCGGTGCCGAGCTGAACGTCTTCGAGGCGACGCCCGAGCACGCGCATCGTCTGATCCTGACCACGCCGGTGCTGTCGCCGCGCAAGTTCACTGCCCTGGTGACCCAGGAAGATCCGGCGTTCACCTCGATCCGGCTGCCGCTGCACTACGACCCGGAGACCACCTCGCTGCGCCAGGCGCTGGTAACGCTCTGTCAGCAGGCCGAGCAGGCGGCCCGGGATGGCAAGGTGATCCTGGTGCTGTCGGATGCCGAGCTCGAAAAAGGCAAGCAGCCGATCCAGGCGCTGCTGGCGACCGGCGCGGTGCATCATCATCTGGCCAGGCTGGCGCTGCGCCCGCGCGTCAATATCGTGGTCGAGACCGGCTACGCCCGTGACGCGCACCAGATGGCGGTATTCTTCGGCGTCGGCGCCACCGCGGTCTACCCGTACCTCGCCTATCAGGTGATGGCGGACATGCACCGCACCGGCGAGCTGGTCGGCAACCCGGCGGATGCGCGCGAGAACTACCGCAAGGGCATGCAGAAGGGGCTTTACAAGATCCTGTCGAAGATGGGTATCTCGCAGATCTCCTCCTATCGCGGTTCGCAGCTGTTCGAAGCCGTCGGATTGGGTTCCGAAGTCATGCAGATGTGCTTCGACGGCATGATGTCGCGCATCGAGGGCACCGGCTTCAGCGAGCTGCAGATGCAGCAGGCGCTGGCGGCCCGCGACGCCTGGATTCCCCGTAAAGGCATCCGCCAGGGCGGTCTGGTCAAGTTCGTCCACGGGCACGAATACCACGCCTACAATCCCGATGTGGTCATGAAACTGCAGCAGGCGGTACAGCAGGGCGATTACGGCAAGTGGAAAGCCTTCGCGCGGCTGGTCAACGAGCGTCCGGTGGCCACGATCCGGGATCTGCTGAAGCTCAAGCCGGCTCCCGAACCGTTGCCGCTGGACGAGATCGAGCCCGTCGAGAGCCTGCTACTGCGTTTCGACAGCGCCGGCATGTCGCTGGGCGCGCTATCGCCGGAGGCGCACGAAGCGCTGGCGCAGGCGATGAACGAAACCGGCGGCCGCTCCAACTCCGGCGAAGGCGGCGAAGACCCGGCACGTTACGGCACCATCCGCTCGTCGAAGATCAAGCAGATCGCCTCCGGCCGCTTCGGCGTGACGCCGGCCTACCTGGTCAACGCTGAGGTTCTGCAGATCAAGGTCGCCCAGGGCGCCAAGCCCGGCGAGGGCGGCCAGCTGCCGGGCGGCAAGGTCAACGAAACCATCGCGCGGCTGCGCTATGCGGTGCCGGGCGTGACGCTGATCTCGCCGCCGCCGCATCATGACATCTATTCGATCGAGGACCTGGCTCAGCTGATCTTCGATCTCAAGCAGGTCAATCCGAGCGCTCAGGTTTCGGTCAAGCTGGTCTCCGAGCCGGGCATCGGCACCATCGCCACCGGCGTGGCCAAGGCCTACGCCGACCTGATCACCGTCTCCGGCTACGACGGCGGTACCGCGGCGAGCCCGATCACCTCGATCCGCCACGCTGGCAGTCCGTGGGAGCTGGGCCTGCCGGAAGTGCACCAGGCGCTGCGCATCAACGGTCTGCGCGACAAGATCCGGCTGCAGACCGATGGTGGCCTGAAGACCGGGCTCGACGTGGTCAAGGCAGCCATTCTCGGCGCCGAGAGCTTCGGCTTCGGCACCGCGCCGATGGTGGCGCTGGGCTGCAAGTATCTGAAGATCTGCCACCTCAACAACTGTGCGACCGGCGTCGCGACCCAGCATCAGGAGCTGCGGGACGAGCACTTCCGTGGCACGGTCGACATGGTCAAGCACTACTTCCGCTTCATCGCCGAGGAAGTGCGTGAGCTGATGGCGCTGCTGGGCGTACGCCAGTTGACCGACCTGATCGGGCGCACCGATTTGCTGGAGATGCTCGAAGGCGAGACGGCGGCGCAGCGCAAGCTCGATCTGAGCCCGCTGCTGGCCAACGACTTCGTGCCTGAGGACGCACCGCAGTTCTGCCAGGTCAGCCGCAACGTGCCGCATGATCCGGGTGCCAAGAACCAGGAAGTGTTCGACGCGCTGCTGCCGGCGATTGAATCGAAGTCCGGTGGCGAGTTCTCGTTCACGATCACCAATTGCGATCGCTCGGTGGCGGCTCGGGTTTCCGGCGAGATCGCCAAGCGCTATGGCGAGGCGGGGCTGGAAGACGCCCCGATCACGGCGCGCTTCACCGGCGTCGCGGGACAGAGTTTCGGCGTGTGGAACGCGCGGGGGCTGAACCTGTACTTGGAAGGCGATGCCAACGACTACGTCGGCAAGGGCATGAACGGTGGCAAGGTGGTGATCGTGCCGCCCAAGACCAGCCGCTTCCAGAGCCATGAAACGGCGATCATCGGCAACACCTGCCTGTACGGTGCCACCGATGGCAAGCTGTTCGCTGCCGGCATGGCCGGTGAGCGCTTCGGCGTGCGCAACTCCGGTACCCACGCGGTGATCGAAGGGGCCGGCGACCACTGCTGCGAATACATGACCGGCGGCCTGGTCTGTGTGCTGGGCAAGACCGGGATCAACTTCGGTGCGGGCATGACCGGCGGTTTCGCCTATGTGCTCGACGAGGATCGCGGTTTCGTCGACCGCTACAACCACGAGCTGGTTGAAATCCATCGGATCAACACCGAGTCGATGGAGGCTTACCGCCGTCACCTGCGCGAAGTGATTACCGAGTACGTGGAAGAGACGGACTCGCCACGCGGGCGAGCGATTCTCGAGGATTTCTCCGACTTCATCCGCCACTTCTGGCTGGTGAAGCCCAAGGCCGCAAGTCTCAACGGTTTGCTGGCCCAATCCAGGCGGCAGCCTGAATAAGAGGCGGCGACAGCCCGAACGGCCCCCGGTGTCAGCCACCGGGGCAGGGGCTACAGCTGCAATCCGAGAGCGTCGTCGGCCCAGTGAGGAGAAAAGACATGGCAAACCGTTTGAGTAACGACTTTCAGTTCATCGATGTAGGGCGACGCGATCCGCAGAAAAAGGATGCGCGCAGCCGGGCGAAGGAGTTCGCCGAAATCTACGAGCCGTTCAAGCCCAGCGAGGCGGCCAGCCAGGCGCATCGCTGCCTGCATTGCGGCAACCCGTACTGCGAGTGGAAGTGTCCGGTTCACAACTACATTCCCAACTGGCTCAAGCTGGTCAGCGAGGGAAACATTCTCGAAGCGGCGGAGATGTCGCACCGCACCAACTCGCTGCCCGAAGTGTGTGGCCGGGTCTGCCCGCAGGATCGCCTGTGCGAGGGCGACTGCACGCTGAACGACGGCTTCGGCGCCGTCACCATCGGCTCGGTGGAGAAGTACATCACCGATACCGCCTTCGCCATGGGCTGGCGCCCGGACATGTCCAGCGTGACCATGACCGACAAGCGCGTCGCCATCGTCGGTGCCGGGCCGGCCGGACTGGGCTGCGCCGATATCCTGATCCGCAACGGGGTCAAGCCGGTGGTGTTCGATCGCTACCCGGAGATCGGCGGTCTGCTGACTTTCGGCATTCCCGAATTCAAGCTCGAAAAGCACGTGATGGAACGCCGTCGCGCGGTATTCGAGGAGATGGGGGTCGAGTTCCGGCTCAATACCGAAATCGGTCGGGACATCACCTTCGAACAGCTCAACGACGAATTCGATGCGGTCTTCCTCGGCATGGGCACTTACAAGTACATGGTCGGCGGCTTTCCTGGCGAGGAGACGGAAGGCGTCTACAAGGCGCTCGATTTCCTGATCGCCAACGCCAACCATCACCTCGGCTTCGAGAAGGATCCGGCCGACTACGTGTCGATGGCCGGCAGGCGCGTCGTCGTCCTGGGCGGTGGCGATACCGCGATGGACTGCAACCGCACCTCGATCCGCCAGGGCGCGGCCAGCGTGACCTGTGCCTATCGTCGAGACGAGGAGAACATGCCGGGCTCCAAGCGCGAGGTGGCCAACGCGCGCGAAGAGGGCGTCGAGTTCCTGTTCAACCGTCAGCCGGTGGCGATCGTCGGCGAGGGCAAGGTCGAGGGCGTCAAGCTGGTACGCACCCGCATGGGTGAGCCGGACGAGAAAGGACGGCGCAGCGCGGAAGTGGTGCCGGGCTCCGAAGAGATTCTGGCCTGCGATGCGGTGGTCATCGCCTTCGGTTTCCAGCCCAGCGAGATCGAATGGTTCGACACGCACCAGATCGAGGTGGACGAGCGCGGCCGCGTGCTGGCGCCGGAGATTCCGGCGCAGATGGAACGTTTCGCCTATCAGACCAGCAACGAAAAAGTGTTCGCCGGTGGCGACATGGTGCGCGGCTCCGACCTGGTGGTGACGGCTGTCTACGAAGGGCGTCAGGCGGCGGAAGGCATCCTCGGTTATCTCGAGGTGTGAGGGTTGCGGCTCGTGCTGGCGGTAGCGCCGGCACGAGCCGCCCGGCGCTACCGATCGCGTTCAGCGGTGGTATAAAGTCGGATGAGCCTTTACAGTGGCGCGCTCGAAACGAACTGCAATTCTTAAAAGGTCACACCATGATCAGGCTTGAACGCAACATTCTCGACCAGGCAAACACGCAACTGCGAGCGCTGGAAGACCATGTGCTGGATCAGGACGGCGGCTATCAGGCCACCATGATCAGTGGCCAGCTGAAGGCCCTGTTCTCGCTCGCCAAGCTGCATGACAGCGGGATGTCCGACGAGTGTGCCGGGATGCTCGAGGAGATCGAACGCCGCTCCAATATCCTGGTTTCCCGCCTGCCCGAGTCCAGCTGACGCCGAGGGTCACCAGGCCCGGTTACCGAATTGCCGGATCAAAAGCGCCAACGTCATCGTTGGCGCTTTTTCGTTGAAGGCATTCGCATGAATGTCATGCAGGGCCCCGATCACGACCGGGCGATGCGGCCCATCAGGGTATCGGGGCGCTGCGGTGACTTGTCCGCCAATACCTCGCGAGCCTCGTCGAGCTTGTCGGCTTCCAGGTTGAGCAGCAGTACCCCGACGACGCTTTCATTTTCGAGATAGTAATAGACGCCTTTGTCGTCTTCCACGTCCTCGACGGTTGTCAGCGAACTGTCGAGCTTGCCCACGGCTTTCCAGGCGAAGTCGAACACGTTCGAATAGAAGTAGGGCGTGTAATCGTAGGTCTCGTCGCTGCCGGCCATGATCCGGCCGACCGTCGCGCCCATCTGGTTGGCATTGTCGACGTGCTCGGCGTGCCAGCGGCCGAGAATGTGGTCCGGGTAGGTCACGATATCGCCGGCGGCGAAGATGGTGTCATCGCTGGTCTCGAGGCGCGCATTGACCACGACCATGCCGTCCTCGACCTCCAGCCCTGCCTGTGCTGCAAGCTCGACTCGCGGCTTGACTCCCAGCCCGAAGACCGCCGCGTCCACTTCCAGGCTGTTGCCATCGTCGAGTTCGAGCGTGACCTTGCCGTCGGCCTCGCGCCCGCCGCTGACCTTGCGGCCATTCAATAGCTCGACGCCCTTGTCGAGATAGGTCTGGTGGAAACGGTTGGCGAGGCTGGGCGGGAACATCTGGCTTCCCAGTACCTCATGGGGATGTATCAGGGTCACCCGGCATCCATTCTGGATCAGTGCCGCGGCCAGTTCCGTACCGATATAGCTGCCGCCAATGACGGCAATGTGCAGCCCCTTGCCGGCAAGCCTTCTCAGGCAGTCGTAATCCTCGACCGTGCGGAAATAGCGCACGCGATCGCTCGCCGGCAGATCGATCGTCATCGGTGCGCCGCCAGTCGCCAGCAGCAGTTTGCCGTAGCCGATGGTGACGCCGTCATCCGTCGTCACCATTTTCTGGTCGCGGTCGATGGCCGTGACGCGAGTGCGGGTATGCAGCGTGGTGCCGTCGTCCTGCTCCGGCTGCATCCAGATTTTGTCGTAACCGAATTCGGGGTCGGTCCAGAGCTTTTTCGTTAGCGCCGGCCGCGTGACCGGGCCGTTGGGCTCGGCGCCCAGGATGCCTATCGTGCCCTGGGTGTCCTTCTCTCTGATGCCTTGAACGGCATTGGCGGCGACCATGCCGGCGCCGACGATCAGATAGTCGTAGCGTTGCATATCCACTCCCTGGCATGCCTTGAGTTTGGGCGAGACGCCACCGCTCAAAGTGGCGTCGCTCGCTCGGTATTCTCGTTCGATCCTTGAGGTCGACGGTATCAGCGTAGTTCAGTCGTGCGGCACCGTGCCAAAAACGCGACGTCGGGAGGCATCCCGCCACCACTGCAGGTAGAATGCGCGTCGGGCCGGTTATCCACCGCCTGCACTTACAACAATCGCCTTCACGCATTCTGGAAATCGCCGGCGCCGACCGGCCGTTTCCCTGGAGAACAAGTTCGATGTCATCCTGGTTCCCCCGCTGGCGCCGCGTCGATGCTGCTCGCCAAGACCTGGTCGCACCCGACGAGACGTTGCCACCCGCACAGACGCTGTTGATGGGCGTGCAACACGCCGTCGCCATGTTCGGTTCCACCGTGCTGGCGCCCTTGCTGATGGGGTTCGATCCCAACCTGGCGATCCTGATGTCGGGGATCGGTACGCTGCTGTTCTTCGTGATCGTCGGCGGGCGGGTTCCCAGCTACCTGGGGTCGAGTTTCGCCTTTATCGGTGTGGTGATTGCCGCCACCGGCTACGGCGGGAGCGGTGGCAATCCATCGATCGGGCTGGCGCTGGGCGGCATCATCGCCTGCGGTGCGATCTATGCGGTCATCGGCCTGATCGTGATGGCCATGGGCACGCGCTGGATCGAGTTTCTGTTGCCGCCGGTCGTGACCGGCGCCATCGTCATGACCATCGGTCTCAACCTGGCCCCCGTGGCCGTTTCCAGCGTGGCCGGCTCCAACTTCGATGCCGCGATGGCGCTGGTGACCATCCTCTGCATCGGCCTGGCGGCGGTGCTGACTCGCGGCATGCTGCAGCGGCTGTTGATCCTTGTCGGGCTGGTCGTCGCCTACGCGATCTATGCGCTGGTCACCAACGGCCTGGGCTGGGGCACGCCGATCGATTTCTCGATCATCGAAGAGGCCGCCTGGTTCGGGATGCCCGCGTTCACCGCCCCGACGTTCAGCCCGCACGCGATGGTGCTGATCGCGCCGGTCGCGATCATCCTGGTGGCGGAAAACCTGGGCCACATCAAGGCGGTGGGGGCGATGACCGGGCGCGATCTCGATCCCTATATCGGCCGTGCCTTCCTGGGCGATGGGCTGGCGACGATGGTCTCCGGGGCGTCCGGCGGCACCGGCGTGACGACCTACGCCGAGAACATCGGCGTGATGGCGGTGACACGGGTCTATTCGACATTGATCTTCGTCGCGGCGGCTGGGTTTGCCATTCTGCTCGGATTCTCGCCACGCTTCGGCGCGCTGATCCAGACGATCCCCGGCCCGGTACTGGCCGGCGCTTCGATCGTGGTGTTCGGCCTGATCGCGGTAGCGGGCGCCCGCATCTGGGTCCAGAACCAGGTCGACCTGGGCGACAACACCAACCTGATCGTCGCGGCGGTCACTCTGGTGCTGGGCGCGGGCAACTTCTCGATCGATTTTGGCGGCTTCACGCTCGACGGGATCGGTACGGCGACATTTGGCGCGATCCTCCTGCATCTCGTCCTGCGTAACGGCACCGGAGGCGGGCAG
This sequence comes from Salinicola salarius, assembly GCF_002179555.1. GTDB lineage: Bacteria > Pseudomonadota > Gammaproteobacteria > Pseudomonadales > Halomonadaceae > Salinicola > Salinicola salarius_A. The sequence goes on from NZ_NHOU01000001.1 coordinate 208,311, forward strand.
GGGCGCGCGTCATGACGTCCGCGTCTCGCCCAACTAGCGCTTCGCTTTGCGCCCGTTGGACGTTAGTCTGGGTTGATGGCATCGCCACGACGATGCCATCACCCTTGTTTTCCATGATCGTATCGATCGCGCCCGAGATTAGAGTCCCAATGAGTGAGCCGCAGCCCAGCGATATCAGTGTCGATGAAGAAGAGACTTCCGCCGGAAAGTCGATCGCCATGACCCGCGAGGTGCTGGAGCAGGATCTGATTCGTCGCCACTTCGAAGCCGTCTACCCCGACGTGGCCTTGAAGAGCCACGAAGAGCTGCAAAGCTCGATCCATCAGGTGCTGGCCTCGGCGCCGCCCGGCGTGCAGTGTCGCGACGGTGTCTATCTGTTCGCCTACGGCTCGTTGATCTGGAACCCTTGCGTAGAGGTCGACGAACGCCATACCTGCCGCCTCTACGGTTACCATCGCGATTTCTGCCTCAAGCTCGACCACGGCCGTGGCACGCCAGATACGCCCGGACTGATGCTGGCGCTGGCGCCGGGCGGCTCCTGCCGTGGCGTCGCGCTGCGGGTTCCCGGTGACAATCTCGAGCGCGAACTGACGCTGGTGTGGCGTCGCGAGATGCTGACCGGTGCCTACCGCCCCCGCTGGATCAAGCTGAAGACGGACGCCGGCCCGATCTGGGGAATCGCCTTCGTGATCAACCCGCACCACGACCGCTATATCGGTCGCCAGCCCGACGAGACGGTAGTGCATCTGCTGCGTACCGGCCGCGGCGTGCTGGGATCGTGCCGCGAGTATCTCGACAACACGGTGGGCGATCTGCATGCACTGGGGATTCGGGATCGGCGCCTGGAGTCGTTGCAGCGCGCGGTGGCGAGCTGACGTCCGGATGTCGGCGTCGCGTCACGTGATCCAAAATTGAGCCTTTCGATCGAGTCTGGTAATCTGACGTCCCATCCTGGCCCGACTTTCTCCCCCGGGTCTTTTCTCACGAGCTTTACGACCACGATTCGACAGGTTTTCCATGACACGATATATCTTCGTGACCGGCGGCGTTGTGTCCTCCCTGGGCAAGGGTATTGCCTCCGCTTCGCTGGCTGCGATCCTCGAGGCCCGCGGCCTCAAGGTCACCATCCTCAAGCTGGACCCGTACATCAATGTCGATCCGGGCACCATGAGTCCGTTCCAGCATGGCGAGGTGTTCGTCACCGAGGATGGCGCGGAAACCGATCTCGACCTGGGCCACTACGAGCGCTTCATCCGTACCAAGATGACCCAGAGCAACAACTTCACCACCGGCCGGGTCTACGAGCACGTGCTGCGCAAGGAGCGCCGTGGCGACTATCTCGGCGGTACGGTGCAGGTGATTCCGCACATCACCGACGAGATCAAGCATCGTGTGATCAAGGGGGGAGAAGGTTACGACGTGGCGCTGGTGGAGATCGGCGGCACCGTCGGCGACATCGAATCGCTGCCGTTCCTGGAATCCATCCGTCAGCTGCGCAGCGAAGTGGGTGCCAACCGCGCGCTGTTCATGCACCTGACGCTGGTGCCCTACATCAAGACCGCCGGCGAGACCAAGACCAAGCCGACCCAGCACAGCGTCAAGGAGCTGCGCTCGATCGGTATCCAGCCCGATATCCTGATCTGCCGCAGCGAAGTCGAGCTCGAGGAGAGCGAGCGGCGCAAGATCGCGCTGTTCACCAACGTCGAAGAGCGTGCGGTCATCCCGCTGCAGGATGCCGATACCATCTATCGCATTCCGCTGATGCTGCATGAGCAGGGTCTCGACGATATCGTCTGCGACAAGTTCCGCCTCGAGGCGCCGCAGGCGGACCTGGCCGAGTGGATCCACGTCCTCGACGCCAAGCTCAATCCGCTCAAGACGATCAACATCGCCATGGTCGGCAAGTACATGGAGCTGCTCGACGCCTACAAGTCGCTCAACGAGGCGCTGATCCATGCCGGCATCCAGACGCGGGTGAAGGTCAACGTCGAGTACATCGATTCCGAATTGATCGAACGTCACGGCACCGAGCGTCTGGCCGGCAAGGATGCCATCCTGGTGCCGGGCGGCTTCGGCGAGCGCGGCGTGGAAGGCAAGATCCAGGCCGCCCGCTTCGCGCGCGAGAACGACGTTCCCTATCTCGGCATCTGCCTCGGCATGCAGGTCGCGGTGATCGAGTTCGCGCGCCACGTGGCGGGTTGGGAAGACGCCAACTCCACCGAATTCACCCGCGATACCCAGCATCCGGTGGTCGGCCTGATTACCGAATGGATCAACCCGGAAGGGCAGATCGAGTTGCGCGACGAGGCCTCCGACCTGGGCGGCACCATGCGTCTCGGCGGGCAGGAATGCCGACTCAAGCCCGGTTCCAGGGCGCACGAGGTGTACGGTCTGGACACGATCACCGAACGTCACCGTCATCGCTTCGAGGTCAACGAGCAGTTTGTCGAACAGCTCGAAGCCGCGGGCCTGATCGTCTCGGGCAAGAGCGGCGATCAGTCGCTGGTCGAGATGATCGAGCTGCCGGACCACCCCTGGTTCCTGGCGTGCCAGTTCCATCCCGAGTTCACCTCTACGCCCCGCGACGGCCATCCGCTGTTCACCGGCTTCGTCAATGCGGCGCTGGAGCACAAGGCGCAACGCCAGCGCCAGCATGGCATGGCGCATCAGGAGTGATCGAATGACCGGCGGGGGATGAAGCGATTCATCCCCCGCCATCGTTGGAGACGCTGGACCTGACCCGCCAACGCTGGATAAGCTCCAGAACTGCTACCATGACCGAATCATCGCGCCCGGAGTCCGCGCAAGAGCCGGGCGCTTCACCCTCGATCATTGATTTTTCAACCGACAGGACGACGTAACATGGCTGAGATCGTTGATATCCGCGCCCTCGAAGTACTCGATTCCCGCGGCAACCCCACCGTCCAGGCACAGGTCACGCTGAGCGGCGGCATCACGGGCAGCGCCTGTGCGCCCAGCGGTGCTTCAACCGGCTCTCGCGAAGCGCTGGAACTGCGTGACGGGGACAAGTCGCGCTATCTGGGCAAGGGCGTGTTGAAGGCCGTCGACGCCGTCAACGGCAAGATCCGCGAGCGCCTTCTGGGCATGGACGCCAGCGATCAGCGCGCTCTCGACGACGCCATGCTGGCGCTGGATGGCACCGACAACAAGGCAAGCCTGGGCGCCAACGCGATTCTCGCCGTATCGCTGGCCGCGGCCAAGGCAGCGGCGACCGAGAAGGGCGTGCCGCTCTACGCCCACATCGCCGAGCTCTACGGCCAGCCGGGCCAGTACACCATGCCGGTGCCGATGATGAACATCCTCAACGGCGGCGAACATGCCGACAATAACGTCGATATCCAGGAATTCATGATCCAGCCGGTGGGCGCGCCGAACTTCCGCGAAGCGCTGCGCACGGGCGCCGAGATCTTCCATTCGCTGAAGAAGGTGCTCTCTGCCAAGGGGCTTTCCACCTCGGTCGGCGACGAGGGCGGTTTCGCGCCGAACCTCTCCTCCAACGCCGAAGCGCTGGCGGTCATCAAGCAGGCGGTCAGCGACGCGGGCTACACCCTGGGCAAGGACGTCACGCTGGCGCTCGACTGCGCCTCCAGCGAATTCTTCAAGGACGGCACCTACGATCTCGCCGGTGAAGGCAAGCATTACGACGCCGCCGGCTTCACCGACTATCTGGCCGATCTCTGCGACCAGTATCCGATCGTTTCCATCGAAGATGGCATGGACGAGTCGGACTGGGATGGCTGGAAAGCGCTGACCGACAAGCTTGGCGACAAGATCCAGCTGGTCGGCGACGATCTGTTCGTCACCAACACCAGGATCCTGAAGCGCGGTATCGACGAGAAGATCGGCAACTCGATCCTGATCAAGTTCAACCAGATCGGTTCGCTTTCCGAGACGCTGGATGCGATCAAGATGGCGCAGGATGCCGGCTTCACCGCGGTCATCTCCCACCGTAGCGGCGAAACCGAAGACACCACCATCGCCGATCTCGCCGTGGGCACCGCCGCCGGCCAGATCAAGACCGGCTCGCTGTGCCGCTCCGATCGCGTCGCCAAGTACAACCGCCTGCTGGTGATCGAGCAGGAGTTGGGTGAGAAAGCCGCCTATCCGGGCCTAAAGGCGATCAAGGGCCAATAAATGCCTGCACGGGCAAATCACTACGTTGCACGGTGCGCGGAATCCTCACCTATAACCCATAGGCTCCGGTTCCTGTGCGCCGTGCGCCTTGTGCTTTACTCCGTTCGGCTATTTATTCAACTTTCACTAAGCACGGTTTTCGCTTCAAGTCAGTCGAGCGACATCGATGGCGATCTAAAAGTAGCTTGCTGAAACTCGTAGCGAAGACTTTGGTTTGTAAATGCAAGAAGGCCGCTCATTGAGCGGCCTTCTTCGTCTGGTGCTGACATCCGATCAATGCCGGAATTAACGCTCCAGCAGTTCGATCTTGTTCGGCTTGCCATCCCACTCCTTGGCGTCCGCCGGCGGGTCTTTCTGTTCGGCGATGTTGGGCCACACCTCGGCGAGTTCGGCGTTGAGTTCGATGAACTGCTGCTGGCCTTCGGGCAACTCGTCTTCCGAGAAGATCGCCTCCGCGGGGCATTCCGGCTCGCAGAGCGCACAGTCGATGCACTCATCGGGATGAATGACGAGGAAGTTGGGGCCCTCGTAGAAGCAATCCACCGGGCAGACTTCGACGCAGTCGGTGTATTTGCACTTGATGCAGTTCTCGGTGACGACGAACGTCATGGGTGTTCTCTCCTGATTGACGGCCCGGCCACGTGACTGGTTTTGCCACAGCCCTAAGTCGAAGCCCTAAGTCGAAGCTCTATGTCACAGCTCTTGGTCACGGTATTGGCGGATAGGAAGACGTTGTTGAAATCACCGTTTCCACGGTGCCGCCGCATGCTGTTCGAATGGCGCCATATTTTAGGCGGGTGGCGCCAGCGTCGGCAAGCCGCGGCGTGAAACATCGAGGAATGGTGTTATAGCCACCGGGCCATTCAGCACTGCTCGCGCCAGGCATAGAGCAGGTCCAACGCGGCCCGCGGCGTCAGCGAGTCGACGTCCAACGACGCCAGCGCTTCCAGTACCGGGTGCGGCGTCGCGGCAAACAGATCCGCCTGCTGCGGCCCGGCGGGCTGCGTGCGGGCGTCGGTGGCGACCGGCATCGCCGCGGGCTGTTCGAGACTGGCCAGCTTGTCGCGGGCACGGGCGATTACGGTCTGGGGCACGCCGGCGAGCTGGGCGACCTGCAGGCCATAGCTCTGGCTGGCCGGGCCCTCCTCGACGCGGTGCATGAAGACGATGCCGTCCTTGTGCTCGGCGGCGGTCAGGTGAACGTTGGCCACCGTTTCCTGCTGTTCGGCCAGCGCGGTCATCTCGAAGTAGTGGGTCGCGAACAGCGTGAAGGCGCGCTGGGCCGCCAGGTGTTCGGCGCTGGCCCATGCCAGCGAGAGACCATCGAAGGTGCTGGTGCCACGGCCGATCTCGTCCATCAGCACCAGACTTTCCGAGGTGGCATTGTGAAGAATGCTGGCGGTCTCGGTCATCTCCACCATGAAGGTGGAGCGCCCGCCGGCCAGATCGTCGCTGGAACCGATCCGGGTGAAGATGCGATCCACCGGGCCGATTTCGGCGCTGTCGGCGGGCACGAAACTCCCGGTGTGGGCGAGCAGGGCGATCAATGCCGCCTGGCGCATGTAGGTCGACTTGCCGCCCATGTTGGGGCCGGTGATGACCAGCATGCGGCGGTCATCGTCGAGACGCAGGTCGTTGGGCACGAACGGATGCTGGCTGACGTGTTCCACCACCGGATGGCGGCCGCCCCGAATGTCGAAGCCTGGCGTCTCCAGCAGATGCGGGCGCACGAATTCCAGATGCTGGGCGCGCTCGGCAAAGGCGCAGAGCACGTCCAGCGCGGCCAGCGCGCGTCCGGTGGCCTGCAACGCATCGAGATCGGCGTTGAGCGTGTCGATCAGGCTCTCGTAGAGCAGCTTCTCCCGAGCCAGCGCGCGGGACTTGGCGGAGAGAGCCTTGTCCTCGAACTCCTTGAGCTCGGGAATGATGAAGCGCTCGGCATTCTTCAGCGTCTGGCGGCGGATGTAGTCGGCCGGCACCTCGCGTGCCTGGGCGCGGGGGATCTCGATGTAGTAGCCGTGGACCCGGTTGTAGCCGACCTTGAGACCGGGCAGGCCGGCGCGTTCGCGTTCGCGGACTTCGAGCTGGACCAGATAATCGCCGGCGTGCTCGGCCAGGCCGCGATACTCGTCGAGCTCAGCATCGAAACCCTCGCGGATGACGCCGCCGTCCCGGATCACCACCGGCGGGTTGTCGATCAGCGCCTGGATGAGCGTCTCGGCGAGCTCGGGATAGGGATGAATATGGCGGGCGAGATCGTCCAGCGCGCTGTCGCCCTCGATGCGCTGCAGTTCGCTCTGGAGCGCCGGCAGCACGTTGAGGGCATCGCGCAGGCGGGCCAGGTCTCTCGGCCGGGCGCTGCGCAGCGCCACACGGGCCAGGATGCGCTCGACGTCGCCGACTTCGTTGAGAGGCTCGCGAATCAGCAGATACTGGTCACCATCCAGCAGCAGTTGCACGGCGGCCTGGCGCCCGCCGATCTGGGCGCGATCCCGTAGCGGGCGATTGAGCCATCTCTTGAGCAGCCGCGAGCCCATTGGCGTGACAGTGGTGTCGAGTACGCTGGCCAAGGTGTTGTCGCCGGTGCCGCCGAGATTGATGTCGATCTCGAGATTGCGCCGGCTGGCGGCATCGATCACCACGGATTCGTCGCGGCTCTCGACGCCCAGCGCGGTGACATGCGGCAGGCGCGACCGCTGGGTATCCCGCGCGTAATCGATCAGTACGCCGGCCGCGATCAGCGCGGTCTCGAGATGCGTGCAGCCGAACCCACGCAGATCGGCGACCTCGAACTGGTCGCACAGCAGCCGGTGGGCGGTTTCCAGATCGAAGTGCCAGTCGTTCTGGCGACGCAGGCCGGTTCGGTCGGCGAGCGAGGGCGGCAGATCCAGGCTTTCGGCGGCGAGCAGTTCGGCGGGCTGCAGTCGATGGATCTCGGCCAGCATGTCGGCCTCGCCGTCGACCTCGAGCACGCTGAAGCGGCCGCTGGAGAGTTCGAGCCAGGCGAGCCCCCAGCAGTTGCCCGTCTGGTGCAGGGCCACCAGCAGGTTGTCGCGTCCGGCATCCAGCAGCGCCTCGTCGTGCAGCGTGCCCGGCGTGACGATACGCACGACGCGACGCTCGACCGGCCCCTTGGAGGTAGCGGGATCGCCGATCTGCTCGCAGATCGCCACCGATTCGCCCGACTTCACCAGCCGGGCCAGGTAGGACTCGGCACTGTGGTAAGGAATCCCGGCCATGGGGATGGGCTTGCCCGCCGACTGGCCGCGCGCCGTCAGCGTGATGTCGAGCAGCCGCGATGCCCGCTTGGCATCATCGAAGAACAGCTCGTAGAAATCACCCATCCGATAGAAGAGCAGTACGTCAGGATGTTCGCGCTTGATCTTGAGGTATTGCGCCATCATCGGCGTATGCTGAGTGCTCTTGCTGGAGGCCACGTCCTGCATGGTGTCTCGGAAGCTCCGTCGATTCTTGGGGCACAGAGGGGGGCATCGAAATGCCGGGGGCGTACGGTAAAGGGCAAGGTTACCACGCCGTGGCCGGGTCCAGCACGGCGCGGGCGACGGCCGGCCTGCCTTAGAGGGGATCATGCCTCAGGTCTAGTGATTTCAGCCTGAGTGCCCGTCGATAACTCGTTACAGTGTTCGAAACCGGCACTCGAGGACTCCCATATGGCCCGGTTGGTGCTCAACCACCTCAGCGATTCCACCTATCGACTGCTGGCGACCGAAGCCAGCAAACGTAACGTCAACATCAGCGAGCTGGCCGTGGTCCTGCTGGAGATCGCCGTCGCCGAGCTGGCGGCCCGTCAACCGACAACCGTAACGCCGCCCGTTGGAAAGCCCCGCGAGCCGTAATAGTGCCCGCGCCAATGGCGGGACTCGATCAAGCCTGTCTTTCGAGCCGGCTCGCTGCCGGGCGGCCGGACGAACATCTTGCCGGAGGCATTAACCGTTCACCTCGGTACCGGAAAGAGCGATCAATACATGCCGCCATTCACCGCGATCACTTGGCGCGTGATGTAGGCGGCATCCGCCGAGCAGAGAAAGCTCACGGTGCCGGCAACTTCCTCGGCGGTCCCGGTGCGCTGCATGGGAATCAGCTTGCGAATCTCGTCGCGGGGCAGTTCATCCGTCATGCGCGTCTCGATCCACCCCGGCGCGACGCAGTTGACCGTGATCCGGCGTTTGGCCAGCTCGACGGCCAGCGCCTTGCTGGCGCCGATGATCCCGGCCTTGGCCGCGCTGTAGTTGACCTGGCCGCGATTGCCTATCAGTCCGGACATCGACGAGAGCGCCACGATACGACCGGGCCGGCGCCGCTGGATCATCGGCATGACCAGCGGATGCAGGACGTTGTAGAAACCGTCCAGGTTGGTTCGCAGCACGCCGTCCCAGTCCTCGCCCGTCAGCGCGGGGAATGGCTTGTCTGCGGTGATGCCGGCGTTGCAGACCACGCCGTAGTAGCAGCCGTGTTCGGCGATGTCAGCCTCCAGTACCGCCTTGACGGTTTCCCGCTCGGCGACGTCGAAGTGGACGATGCGCGCCCGGCGTCCTTCGGCTTCCACTGCGGCCTTGACCGCATCGATGTCGTCGCCGGGGCGCCGGCAGTGCAGTACCAGATCGTGACCGTCGCGGGCCAGGCGTCTGGCGATCGCTTCGCCGATGCCGCGATTGGCACCGGTGACCAGAATCGTCTCGGGATGTCGTTCTTCCATGGGGCCTCGCGCGTAGAGCTGCGGATTGTGAAGTCAGGGGCGTCAGGCGCCGTTCAATGTCGGCATCGCGGCGGGGCGATAGAGCGTCAGGCTGCCGCGAGCCAGCGGCTCGGCATCCTCGGGCATCGCCGTGGCGTGCTTTCCGATGTCATACTTTTCGATGGCATGCTTTTCTATGGCGTACAGGGCGCCACTGACCTGCGTGACGCCGTTGTCGGCGACGAAGTCGATGGTGACGGTGATACGGATCCGCTGGTCGAAATCGAAGACCGGCACGCGCGCCCGGTAGCGTTTGGCGCCCAGCAACAGACCCGGGGCCGGCGCCTCGCCCGATGCGGCGGCCCGAAAACCGGCCCAGGCGGCGACGGCCTGAGCCAGCCACTCGACACCGACCCAGGCCGGAATGCCGTCGGGCTCGGCGAACAGATCGTCGCGCCGGGTCACGGTTTCGGCAGTCGCCCCCTCTTCGCGGACCTCGACCAGCTGCGTCAGCAGGCACATGCCTCTGGCGTGGGGGACCAGCGGTGCAACGGGGCAGGGGAGCGAAGGCATATCGGATGCGGCCAAGGGGGATTCCGTTGTCGTTCTTGCGTTTCTCTTTCCGGGCAAGCCGGCGCTTCAGTCGGCCCGGGACAGCAGCAGGCTGGCGTTGTTGCCGCCGAAGGCAAAGCTGTTGCTCAGGGCATGACGCAGCGGGCGCGCCGGCGTGGCGTCGGCAGTCACCAGCGGCAGGGCGGGAATGTCCGGGTCGTATTCATTATCGAAGACGTGTCTGGGCAGCTGTTCCTGCTCGAGTGCCAGCCAGCAGAACGCCGCCTCCAGTGCGCCGGCCGCGCCCAGGGTGTGGCCGGTCAGCGCCTTGGTCGAACTGCAGGCCGGGGGCGTGGCGAACAGCGTCGCGACGGCCGCGGCTTCCATGCTGTCGTTGAGCCGAGTGCCGGTACCGTGGAGGTTGAGATAGTCGATCTCCGCTGGATCGCGTCCGGCCATCGCCATCGCCTGGCGCATGGCCTCGGCGGCGCCGTTGCCGTCGGGCCGCGGTGCCGAGATGTGGTGCGCATCGACGCTCTCGCCGACGCCGGCAAGCTGGATGCCGCCGGCTTCCGGGGTGACCACGAACAGCGCCGCCGCCTCGCCGAGATTGATCCCGTCGCGATGGCGGGAAAAGGGCAGGCAGGGCGCGTCGCTGACGGCTTCCAGGCTGGCGAAGCCGTTGACCGTGAGTCGGCACAGGCTATCCGCACCGCCGGCGATTACCGCATCGCACTGGCCGCTCTTGAGCAGCCGCCTGGCGCTGGCCAGCGCTCGGGCGCTGGAGCTGCAGGCGGTGGAGAGGGCGTAGCAGGGCCCGGCGATGCCCAGGCGCTCGGCGATGAAACGTGCCGGCGCGCCCAGTTCCTGGCGGGCGTAGGCGAAGTCTTCCGGCAGCGGCCCTTCCCGGCCGCTGTCAGCCAGCGCCAGCTCGGTTTCGCCGATGCCGGAAGTGCTGGTGCCGATCACCACGCCGATCCGGTCGCGGGGAACCCTAGCCAACAACGGTTCGAGCTCGGCCGCGATTCGTTCCAGCGCCAGTGCCAGCAAGCGATTGTTGCGGCTGCGATGCTCCTTCGGCCAATGGGTGGCGTCCGGCAGTTCGCTGGCGACCCGGCCCAGGGGCAGCGGGCGGCCCGGCGTGAAGACATCGCTGGTCGTCAGGCCGCGCTCGCCAGCGAAGAGCGCACGGGCGATCGTGTCCAGATCGTCACCCAGCGAGCAGACCACGCCGGGGCGGGACAGGCGACAGGGAAAGGCAGCACTCATAAGTCAGCGCTCCTCTGCATCAGTTCTTCTCCATTGGCTCTTCTCCATCATCGCGCGCCCGCATCGGGTCGATCGTCAGGCGATAGTCGCCCTGGCGATCGTCCAGGGTGAGCGTCCTGGCGTGGTCGCGATCCGGCACCGGCGTAATGCGCGCCGCCAGCTTGCCGCGATAGAGAATGTCTCGATGCGTCGAGCTGTCGGCGACCTGCCAGACGCTTCCGTCGAAGGCGTCGCGCAAGGCGTCGAGCGGCCACAGGCTCCATTCCAGGCGCGATGCCAGCCACGCTGGCGGGATCGGCAGCGGCGATTCGCCCGGAGCGTCGCCCGCCTCGAATCGCGCGCCGTCGGCATCGCGGACCAGTGTCGTTAAACGCTGGCCGTAGGGCGTGACCAGCACGGCGCGCAGTCGATCGGGGTCGATCCGAATGAAAGCGATCAGCGTACGAGACTCGCCGTCGTCAGGCTGGAACGTCAATCGACTCTTCAAGGTGTCGGTGGTGGTCGCGGCGGCCAGGGGCGGCGTCGGCGACAACGGCGGCGTCAGGCTACAGGCGGTAAGGCTGATGATCGCAAGGCATGGCAGCCACAGAGCAAAAAAGCTGCGCATCATGACCTGGCCTCCGTGGAGGAATCGGACATGGATTGAAGAGAATCGGTATTCGCAATGTCGGCCGGTCCGTCTGAAACTGCCTGTCTCTTGCAGATGGCAGCGAGCGTGTCGAGATGACGGCGCGAGGCACTGACGAACGGATTGCTTCGGTCCCACGCATATCCTGCCAGGATCGCGCTGATGCGGCTCTTGATGTCGCTCGGCGCGTCGGCATGGAAGATGATCGTCTGCAGGCGGCCGTCGTACCAGGCATCGACGAAGGCGCGAAACGTTTCGATGCCCTCGCGCAGCGGCTGCTCGAACTCGGCATCCCAGTCGACCGTATCGCCGCCCAGCTGGCGATCGACCAGCGGGGCCGCCAGGCTGGCCGATCGCAGGGCGATGGTCACGCCGGACGAGAATACCGGATCCAGAAATTCGCCGGCGTTGCCCAGCAGCACATAACCGGGGCCGTGCAGGCGCGTCACGTCGGCGGAATAGCCGCTGAGCTCCTCCACCGGGCGCGTGGGTCGGGCACCTTCGAGAAGCTGGCGGAAACGGGGTTCGGCGTCGATCAGCGCTTGCCATCGTGCTGCCGGGGTGGCGCCGTGGGCTTCGAGGCGCTCGGTCTCGCCGACCACGCCCACCGAGGCGCGCTGGTGCCGGAACGGGATCAGCCAGTACCAGATGCCGGCATCGTCGGGATGCACGCCGATCAGGATCTTTTCGCGATCGTGGCTCGAATCCACGGGGCAGGCCTCGAGGTGGGTGAACAGCGCCGTGCGGGGATCCTGACGCGCGTCGCGCTCGAGATGCTCGAGCCGGGCCAGCACACGGCCATAGCCGCTGGCGTCGAGCACGAAGCGGGCGGTCAGCGTGCGGGCGTTGCCGGATTCATCGACCACGTCAACCTGCGGGTGGTCGTCGTCGGCCCGGAACGCGGTGACGGTGACGCCGAATTCGATCTCTGCACCCTGGTCGCGGGCGCCGTCGATCAGCCGATGATCGAAGTCGGCACGTTCGACCTGGAACGTGGTGCCCCAGCCCGGGGTGAACTTCTCGCGGAAATCGATCGCCGTCTCCAGGCCGTTGCGGGTGAACGCAGCGCCGTTCTTGGGCTGGCAGTCGGCGGCCATGACGCTCTCCAGCAGGCCGGCCTCCTCGAGATGACTCATGCACTGCGGCAGCAGGCTCTCGCCGATGGAAAAACGGGGGAAGTGGCTGCGCTCGACCACCAGCACGCGTCGGCCGCAGGCTGCCAGGCGTGCGGCGGCGGCGGCCCCGGCCGGCCCGGCACCGATGACGATGACATCGTGATCGACTTCAGCCATGTTCGTTCTCCTGTTGATGGATCCGGTCTGGATCGACAGGTCTTACCCAGGGAACCAGAACCCACACGCTGGCCAGCCCGATCAGGCAGGTCAGACCCAGATAGTGCAGCGCCGGCGTGGCACTGAAGGCGAGCATGCCGAACGCCAGCAGACTGGTGAGGGTCGACAGCGTGATCGCGAGCCAGGCGGATGGCTGTCTGGCGTGCTCCACGTTGAAGATGCCGGCATCCAGCCCGATCCCCAAGACCAGCAGCAGGCCCAACTGGTTGAAGATATTGAGCGGGACGCCGCCAAGGGCGAAGGCCGCCAGTACGATCAGGGTGGCACCGAAGGGTGGGACGATGACGCGCCAGGCGCGGCGCCGATACCGCCACACCAGCGCCAGCGTCATCAACGCCATCGCCAGCACGACCCAGAGCGCGGTATGGCGGCGCAGCTCGCCGAGCAAGGCGCCGATCCGGTCGACCCGATCGACATATTCGACCCTGGCTTGCGGGCCGCCCACGGCCTCGGCCACTGCCTGCAGGGTGCGCCCGGTCTCGGCGTCTCTGGCCCCGGAGACGACCGCCATCGCGGCGACGCCGTCATCCGCTGTCTCGCCCAGCCATAGCCGCTGCTGGTACTGGCCCAGCGGCGTGTCGAGCCAGTCGGCCACGGTCAGCGGGGCAGAGGTGTCGAGCCGCGCCCTGGCTTTCTCGGCCACCTCGGCCGGCAAGCCGGCGCGTCGGATCAGGTCGTCCAGCGGGGCGCCGTAGAGCTCGTGTACTCGTGACAGGTTGGCCTGCTGCGCGGCAGCCGTGGGTACCGAGCCGGCCAACGATTGATACTCGACCCGGAGCCCGTCGGCGATGGCGCGATCGAGCGCGGCGTCGAGCGAGTCGAGCCGGGCCAGCAGCGTTTGGGTATCCTCGGCCTGAACCAGGAAGTAGCGGCTGCCGGTATCGCGATCGAGCAGTTGCTGTACCCGCTGTTCGTCCTGCATCAACGCCGCCGGAGACGGGTTGAGCAGCTCCAGGCTGTCGTCGCTGGTCAGGCGCAGGGCGCAGATGATGACCAGCGCGACGGCGCCGACCAGAGCAAGCCAGGGCGGCAACCGCCAGCGAGGTTGGCACAGCCGCCACCAGCGTGTCGCCAGACGCGCGGTGAACGGGCTTGCATGGAGCGTGAAGCGAGGCAGCCACAGCACGACCGTCAGCCAGGCACCGACGAGGCCGAAGGCGGCGAAGGCGGCCATCTGACGCAATCCGGGCATCGGCGTCAGCGCCTGCGCCACATAGGCGACGACGCTCGAGATCAGGCCCAGCGCGAGGCTCGGCAGCAGCCGGCGCAGGCGAAACCCGGCGCCGGCGATGGCGCGATCGCACTGCAGGTGCAGTACGTAATCGATGGCGATACCGATCAGGCTGGCGCCGAAGGCGAGCGTCAGCAGGTGCAGGCGGCCGAAGAAGCCCAGGGTCAGTGTCAGCGCGAACAGCGAGCCGGCCAGCAGTGGCACCATCAGTTGCAGCAGCACCCGGGGCGAACGAAAGACGAACCCGATGATCAGCAGCACCCCGAGCAGGGAGGCCGCGCCGATGGTGGATATCTCGTGCTTCGCCTGACGCGCGCCGGCGGCGGCGTGGAACACCAGGCCGGAGCGCAGCAGCTCGGCATCGGGATGTTGTTGCTGGAACTGTTCGAGCGTCGCGTGCAGGGCGTTCTGCATCGGCATGTCGTAAGGCGATCCCTTGAGTTCGCCGATCAGCACGCTCCACTGTCGGTCATCGCGATCCAGCGTCAGCAGGCCATCGGCGGCACCGATCGGGCTGCCGGGCAGTCGCGCAAGCCAGGTATCCAGCAGGCCGAAAGGATCGGCGACAGGGTCCGGGCGGGCCGTCGGCGAGAACAGCCGGCGCAGCGCCGGTTCCACCAGCGTACCGGCGTCGCCGCGATCGATGATTTGCTGCCATGCCGGTGTCAGCAGGCGATAGCGCCAATGCCCCATCCAGTCGTGAGGATCGGCGTCGGCCAGGTCCAGCTCGCGCCAATCGATGGCGGCGAGCTGGCCGTCGTCGACCAGCGTCTGCAGCGCCTGCCCCAATGCCCGGGTCGTCGCGACGCGCTCGTCGTCGCCGAGCAGCAGCAGGAAGCGATTCTCGAAGCCGCGTCCCAGTTCGCGGTCCGCCTGCTCGATCAACGGCGCCTGTCGATCGGCAGGCAGCAGCGCGGTGAGGTCGGTGTCGGCGGGTAATCCGTGGCGAAGCATCCACCCGAGCCAGATGGCGCAAAGCGTCAGTATCGCGAACCAGAGCCAGCCGAGCCGGCGATAGCCCGCGCGCGTCATGAACCGTTCAGCGGATGCTGGTCGAACAAGCGGACCTCGAGCCGGTCGCCGTCCGGCGTGCGCATGTCGAGACGGTCGATGGTGCGATCACCCTGCAGGGTGATCCCGGCGATACGCTCGCGCAGCGCCGCCTCTTTCGGCGTCAGCGCGACCTGCCAGGCGTCCTGGTCGCCGGAGAGCGCCAGCGTGAAGCGCGACTCCAGCGCCTGCCAGTCGCCTTCCAGCAGTTGCAGGAACAGCTGGGCCACCTGTTCGCCACCGGGGGGCGCACTTTCGCCGCTGCCATCGGTGATCGCTTCCGGAGTGAGCTCGATGCGCTCCTCGACCGGGGTTTCGAGCTGCCAGACGACGCGCTTGCCGCGCTCGAAGAGGAACGTGCCCCGGCTGGTGAGAGAACTATCGAGATCCGCCAGTTCGCGCCGCTGTTCGAAACTGCCTGCCAACGCCGGCGTGGTGGCGAGCTGGCGTTGCAGGTCGTCCAGATCGAAGGCTTGGGCGCTCAATGGCGCCAGTAGAAGCAGAAGCGTGATCAACCATCGACGAAGCGGCATGCGAAAGTCCTTGTGGGGTTTCAGATCTCGAATGGCGAGGATCAGCCGACGGGGCGCCCGTCCTCGGAGCCGGCGTCCGAGTGGGCGTCGTCGCAATCCAGCCAGAAGGGAAAGAAGTTGAACCACTGCAGCGGCGTCTTCTCGCATTGCCGTGTCAACCAGTCGACATAGCGCTGCATGGCGCCGTCGATCCAGGCCGCCCGATCCCGTCGACTCAATTCGGTGGTGTCGTCGAAGTGATCGAAATCGATCCGGTAGCTGGTGGCCTCGCGAAAGCAGCCGATGGTATAGACCGGACAGCGCAGCAGGCTGGCCAGCCAGAACGGCCCCTCCGGGAATCGGGCCGGGTGGCCCAGGAAGGGCAGGGTTCGGGCACGGCCGCTGTCGCTGATCGGCACGCGGTCGGCAGCGATGACCACGAAGCCGCCTTCCGCGATCCGGCGGCCCAGCTTCATTGCCGTCGTCGGGGTGATCTCGCTGACTTCGATGATCTCCGGCGGGTTCTCGCGGTGGGTCGAGCGCGCCAGGACCTCGTCGAACTGCTGTGCGTTACGCGTGTGCATCAGCAGCGTCGCGCGGAAATCGTCCTGCATGTCGCTCATGGCGGTACAGATTTCCATGTTGCCGACATGAGAAACGAACATGATGCCGCCGCGCCCGCCGGCGACTGCCTGGCGAAACCGCTCTCGAGTGTCGCCCTCGAAGCTGAGCGTGGGTGGAATGCCGCTCCAGGCGTCGATCTTGTCCATCAGACTCTGGCCGAAGCTGCGGAAGTGGCGCAGGCTCAGCCAGGTCAGATGGCTGGGCGCCCGACCGTGGAGATGCCGCCACAGCCGGGTCAGGTAGGTATGGGAGGCGCGTCGATGCAGACCGTGGGCGATGTAGTAGTAGACGATCACCAATAGCAGCATGATCTGGAACGGTAGCCGGCCCAGCTTGCGCCGGATCCAGACCATGGTGCGAATGCCGCCGGCGGTGCCGGTTTCGCGGATTCTCGACCAGTGATTGGGATTGCTGCTGATCGGTGTCATGAAGGCGTTTCCTGGCGGCGTCGCAAGAGGATGGGAAGGCGTCCGAGCATGCCGAGTACCAGACGCAGATGCATGCGGGCCAGCAGCACGTTGTCTCGCCACAGCTTGAAGTGGGAGACGCCATCGATCGGATAGTGCACCCGCACCGGCAGATTGCCGACGCGCCCGCCCTGCCAGTGCCAGCGAACAGGAAGCTCGCTGTCGAACTCCATGCGGTCTCCGCAGGGGTGTTCGGCGATCAGGCGATTGACGGCGGCAACCGGGTAGAGCTTGACCCCGCACATGGTATCGCGGAGGTCGAACGACAGCGTCGCCAGCCACACCAGCGAATGGGTGATGTAGCGGGAATAGAAACGATGCCTGGGAACGCTGGCGTCGAATTGCGGATAGCCGAGCAGCAGAGTTTCATCGTCGGCGCGAAGCCCTTCGACGAAAGGCGGCAGGTCTCTGGCCTCGTGCTGGCCGTCCGCGTCCACCTGGAGCACATGAGTCAGCCCGCGCTCGGCGGCTCGCGCCAGCCCGGCGCGAATGGCGGCGCCCTTGCCGCGGTTGACAGGCAGCCTGACCAGGTCCATCTGTGGGTCGCGGGCGAGATCGTCCAGTACCCTGGCGCAGTGGGCGTCGCTACCGTCGTCGATCAGGATGATCGGCAGGTCCAGCAGCTCGAGCCGCGCCAGCGTCTGGCCGATGGCTTCGGCGTGGTTGTAGACGGGGACCAGCACCGCGATGCGGGCGGTATCTTCACTCGACATCGACTACCTCTTCAGCTCTTGCCGGGCCGTTAGCGCGATGCGGCCGCTGACATGCTTGCCACGCCGACTATCGCAGTCAATGCGCAGGCTCGCCCCCGCTTCTCCATGGTGAGAGGCATCCTGGCGGTGACGAAGCGTCAGCTCGAAGCGATCACCGGGTAGCAGAGGCTGGGGAAAGCGCAAGCGTTCGAGACCAGTGAAGTCGGCTTTCAGCGCAAACAGGCGGCGTGCCTGCTGCATGGTCCAGTGCACCAGAGTCACGCCGGGCAGAACCGCGTGGTCATCGAAATGGCCGTCGACATAAGCGCAGCGCTCCGGCACCTCCAGCGACACCTGCCAGGCACCTTCTTCGGCGTATTCCCCGAGCCAGCGGGGTGCCCGACGGTCGTCCAGATCCTGAAACAACCGCTGACGAATCTCCGCGCTCAGCTTGCCCTGGGTGTTGGTGGGCCAGTGATCGACGAAGCGCCAGTAGCGGGGCAGCGCCGGGGTCTCGAAACGTGCGGCGAGTGCCCGGCGCAGCCGCTTCACCGTTTCGCGATGCTGCCGATGATCATGTGGCATCGCGTCGGGCGATAGCTGGATGACCGCGGCCAGCCGCAGGTCGCGCCGCTGCAGTGTCCAGGTAGTCGCCCGTTCGACGCCGGGCAGCGTGGCGAGGGCGCGATCCATGGCCGTCAGCGAGAGTCGCTTGCCGCCGATCTTGACGATGCGGTCGGCCCGGCCCAGCAGCTCGAACCCGTCGTCGGTCAGCGCGATCAGGTCGGCCTGGCGCTGCCACTGGTTCGACGTCTCCAGATGGGAAGAGCGCAGCCACAGGCGGCTCTCCTCGTCATGACGCACCTCGACGCCGGGCAGGGCGGTCCACGCCGAACCGCGCTGCTGAACGCGCCAGGCGATGCCGCCGGTCTCGGAGCTGCCGTAGATCTCGTGAACCGGCTTGCCGAGCCGCTCGAAGACCTGGTCGCTGGCGTCCTTCGATAGCGGCGCGCCGGAGCTGTATATGGTTTCCAGGGCGGCGCGCTCCGGCTGCCAGTCGAGCGCTTCCGGTAGCCGCGACAGTGCCGGTGGGGCGCTGACGAGAACGATCCGGCGGCCTTCCGTCTTACAGCACCGCAGCCAGGTATGCAGGGTCTCCGGGTAGCGGCAAGGCTGCGCCGAGAAGGGGCTGGCCTCGCACAGCGGACGCAGGATCGAGAACAGTAGTCCGTAGATGTGCTGATGGCTGACCTGGCTGACGACCAGTTGGCCGAGCAGGGGCCAGAGCGATGCCTGGGTGGCGAGTTCGGCATCCAGCTGGTCGAAACGCTTGTCGATCCGCTGCGGGTCACCGCTGGAGCCGGAGGTATAGAGCGAAACGGCGACGGTGGGCAGCGGCCCGGACGACCACCGAGGCGGTCGGCTCGGGAGCCTCGTCGACGGCCCCTCTTCGGGCGGCAGTCCGCTGGACCCCAGAACGACGCCCGCATCGCGCCGGTCCGATAGCGTTTCCGGCTGGCTGTCCGCCGGCAGGATGACGCGATCGCCGCGCTCCCAGATGGCGACCAGCGCGGCGCTGAATTCGATCGGATCCGGCTCGAAGAGCCACCAGCTATCGCCGTCGTTAGGCGTGTCGAGCAGGTGCTGCTGCCAGGCGCCGATCCGCTCGTGCCACTCGCCGACGCTGAACCAGCGCGCTGGGGTATCGCCCTCCGGCGGTAGCCAGGCGAAGTCCTCCGAAAGAGGGCGATGGCGCCACGGGCGCGCGGTCAATTCACGAAACGTCATGCGGCCTCTTTTCGTCGTGTCCTGCTGCGTCATGCATCCTCTCGTCGTGCGCTGCGGCCCGGCGCTTGACGCGCTGGCGGATGCACCATTCGCCCAGGAACATCGCAAGCATCAGCGCATAGACGATGCCGCCGTTGTACCAGGCCCAGACATCGAGATCGGCATGGATCGCGGTGATCAGCGCCACGCTGCCATTGAGCACGAAGAATACGCACCAGGCCTGGGTGACCCGACGGGTATAGCGTACGGCGTGAGGCGGCAGATCCGGTTCCTGGCGACGGGCGAACCGCTCGATCAGCGTTGGCGGATGGCGCAGGCCGTGGGAGAAGAGCAGCAGCAAGGCGAGATTCACCACCACTGGCCACAAGCGAAGTCCCAGTTCGGCACTGTCGGTGATCATCAGCAGCAGAATCAGCGGCAACAGACCCCAGCCCCAGCGACGCTGTGCCGGCGGCAGGCGCCACCAGGCGATGGCGGCTAGCGCGATCAGCAAGGGCCAGGCGCCGTAATGCGGCAGTAGGTAATGCACCACCAGCGGCCAGAGCAGGCCAACGAGACCCACTGCGGCCCACAGAAGACGGTTGCGGCCCTGGGCAGGCGCTGACGGAATCAAGAGGACACCACCGGGTTCATTTCTGGCGACGCGATTCGACCAGTGCCGCCAGGCTTCGCAGGTTGGCGAAATGCTGGCGCGACGATTCCGCTTCGGATTCCAGCGTGATGCCATAGCGCTTCTGCAGCGCAAGCCCCAGTTCCAGCGCATCGATGGAGTCGAGCCCCAGCCCGTCGACGAACAACGGCTCTTCAGGGTCGATGTCATCCGGCGTGACATCCTCCAGTTCCAGGGTCTCGATGATCATCTCTTTGAGTTCGTGTTCCAGCGCTGTCGTTGCCATCGGTCTTGGTCGTCCTTGTCACTCGTTCATTATCAGTTGCGGGCGGCCGATCCCGCAGCGGGCGCGTTGCCGGTGTCGTCCGGCGTAGCAGGCCTGTCACTTTGGCCTCGGGAGGTTCCATGCGGTGATCGTCGTGTCATGGGCAGCGGATCATGGCCGAACGTTGGCGAGTTGCCAACCACGATGGCTTATGGGACACGCTACGTCTGCACGCTTGTCCATCAGCCAGTCGATGATGTCGAGTGGCTGCAGAGTCGGCGTTTTCATCGTGACCGAGGTTTCCGAAAGTCGTCGTGCGTCGGGAGTCGGGCCATGGCCGATGCGAAGGGCAACGGCCGCCGAGTGGGATTCGGGAGCGTAGGCGGCGAAGCGTCGAGGAACGGGCTGGTCACTGAAGACGACCACGACGCTCGAGTGGGTGTCGGCGAGATAGCCGCGGGTCTCTGCGATCAGGGCTGCCCACTCGCCGCCACTGGCCGCGATCGCCTGCTGGCTGCGGCGATTGCCGCTAGCGATCGAATAGACGCCGGCGATGGCATTGTGTACCGACAGGCCAAAACGCGCCGGCGACAGTGGCTCGCCTTCGTTCAGGCCGTACAGCATTTCCAGCGTTCGCTCTCCGTCGCCATGACGCGAGGCGTGAAGCACGACGCTGTCGGCATCGGGATCGAGGTCCGAGAGCATGTCGCAAACCGCGCGTCCGATCAGATTGAGACGACGTCGCAGCATCGACGGGACGGCGGTGCCGGCAGGTTTGTCTCGCGTATCGAGCCGCAGCTCGCCGTCGGCTACGCGATGCGGGGTCCAGCCCCGCCAATCATGTAAGTAAAGGTCTGCCATAGCGCCGTTTCAACGATCCGTATTGCGACAACTTTACGCATCATAACGGATATAGAGCGCTCGCGCGGTGCAAGCATTATGCATTCTAAGGGGGGCACGACCGCCATGGGTCGGAGGGCATCAGAGCGCCGAACCGGGGTTCGACGCACCCTGGGAGGACGATCCCTTGGGCCTGGATAAGCCTATCCTCGGTTTTCTCGGTTTAACTTGATACAGATTAAATACCGATAAGGCATCGGCCAAAAAGCCGCATACGGCAGCCTTGGCGTGCGGTTCAACTGGTTTCCCGGCCGAGACCGGTTGCCGTCGCCTAGCGCTAGCGACTGCAGGGGTCATCGAGCGGCACCTCGCGAGGCCGGAAACGTCGGGAGATGGCGTCGATGGCGATGTTGAGCGCGGCGGTCACCAGCAGCAGGAAGAAGGCGTGGTCGAACATCAGGTACTGGAAGCTGGAGTCGATGTAGAAGCCCAGCGTGGCGACGCCCAGCATGCCGAGCAGCGCGGTCTCGCGCATGATGACTTCCGCGCGATAGCAGAGCAGTGCCAGCAGGTTGGGATAGAGGCGCGGCAGCAGTTCGTACGCGTAGCGTCCGGAAGCCGGCAGACCTGCCATGCCAATCGTCAGGCCGTCGGCGTGGCGTGCGACCAGGAAGGCGATCACGGCGCCGTTATGCAGGGCGAGGGCCAGCCAGGCCGGCAGCATCGAAGGTCCGAGCATCAGCAGGAAGATGAACGCCAGCATCAGTTCCGGCGTCGAGCGCAGCACGACCAGCAGCAACCGGCCGCCGAAGCGCTGCCATGGTCGGCCGAAGTGAACGCTGGCCAGCGGCCACAGCAGCAACGCCAGTATCAGGCTGCCGACGGTACCCATCAACGCCAGCAGTAACGTGTTGCCGATGGCCGGTAGCAGGTCCGGCAGGCTGGATAGCCACGGCCCCAAGCCGGCCAGGTTCCCGTCGAGTAGCGGTGCCGGCCACAGGTCATGGCTGACGAAGCGCCACAGCAGATCGCCATCGACATCAGGCCACGGCCCCAGAAAGAACAGCGCGCCGATCAGCAGCGGTAGCAACAGGCGGCGATGCCCCCACCACTGCAGCGTGGCGACGAGGGCGTAGAAGAGCCACAGCAGCGCTCCGGCTTCGCCGAAACGCCCCTCGCGGAAGGCACTCTCGAGATAGAAGCCGAGCGTCGGTAGCCCCACGAAGCCGAGCAGCACGCTGGCCCGCATGGCGCATTCGAAACGGTAGCGGGTATAGCTGGCGAGCCGTTCCCAGGCCAGCGGCAGCTCGGCGTAGAGAAAGCGGGACAGCCGGTCGGTGCCGGCAGGCAGCGCCTCCGTCGGGGCCTTCGGCGTGAGTTCCAGAATCTCTGCGTAGACCTTGGCGAAGATCCCGGCGTAGGGGATCGCCAGCGCGGCGAGCGCGGTGACCGCGGAGAGGCCGAAGACCTGCAGGAACAGCAGCGCCCAGAACAGCTCATGGATGGCGCGCACGAAAGCGCAGAACGCGCGCACGAGTCTCGAGCGATGAAAGATCAACGCCAGCGGAAAGCCCAGTAGCGCACCGATGAGGGTTCCCCACAGCGCGACGCTGACGGTCAAAACGATCGCTCGAAGCGGGCTTTCCAGCGCGACGAAGTCGGGCCAGACGAAACCTTGCACCATTCGCCACAGTTCGCCCCACGGATCGACGGCGATGATCCGCAGGTCGGCGAAGGGGAGCAGCAGCAGGCACAGCAGAGTCAGCGCCAGCGAGCGTCGGGCGAGCGTCAGGCCGGGGCTAGTGCCTTGCAGCAGTCCGGGAGGCGCGCTCATGTCGTGGCATCTACCTCGGTCTCGCGACTCGATTTTCCCGCGTCCGGGTAGAGCGCGTCGAGGTGCGCCAGCGTCAGCTCGCAGGCAGGCGCGTTCAGCACCACGCGCCCGTCGCGCAGGCCGACGATGCGGTCGAAATGCGCCAGTGCCAGCCGATGCTGGTGCAGGGCAACGATGCTGGAGGCGTGGCGAGTCTGGATATGCGCCAGCAGCCGCAATGCCTGATGAGGGTCCACGCTGGCCAACGGTTCGTCACCGAGGAAGACTTCCCGCTGCTGGTAGAACGCTCTGGCGATCGCGACCCGCTGACGCTGACCGCCGGAAAGCTGCGCCACGGGGCGACGCAGCAATCCTTCGAGGCCCAGCTCGCCGGCCAGGGTCTCGATGGCCTGCCACGCCTGGCGACGAGGCTTGAGGAGATTGCAGAGGTTGCTCAGCGCGGTGTGCCGTTCGAGCTGCCCCATATAGATGTTGTGATACACCGACAGCAGCGGCACCAGCCCGTATCCTTGCGGGCACCAGGCGGCGGTATTGCCCAGCCGGCGGCGAATCTCGGCAAGCAGCGTCGACTTGCCGGCGCCGCTCTGACCCAGTAGCGCGACGCGCTCGCCAGCCTCCAGGGAGAGCGTCAACGCCGGCAGCACTACCTGCGTCCCGTAGCCCAGGTCGGCGCTATCGAAGGTTAGTAGCGGCATGGGGTCTCAGCGCAGCAGGCCGATGGATTTCCCGACCGACTCGATCGGGCCGTAGTCATCGTTGCTGGCCGGAATGAAGCCCGAGCGCGGGAAGCTTTCCAGCAGTGCCGGATCGGTCATGTCGACCAGTGCCTGCTGCACCTTCTGGGTGAAGCCTTCGCCGTAACGCTCGTCGGCGTCGCCGCGCAGCGTCCACTGATAGTCCGGGTAGGTCGGCGACTCCCAGATCACTTCGACCTTGTCGGTATCGACGCGCCCATCCTCGACGGCAGCCTGCCAGACGGTGAAGTTCACCGCGCCGACATCGTAGGTGCCGGATTCCACCAGCGCGATGGTGCGCGTGTGATCGCCGGAGAAGCCCACGCGGGAGAAGACCTGCTCGGGAGCCTCGTCGAAACGCTGGCGGATGAAGTGCTCCGGCATCAGTCGGCCGGACGTCGAGGTCTTGGCGCCGAACGTGAACGAGTGGCCGGCCACGGATTCGGGCAGCGCTTCCTGCTGCGGCTCGATACCGGTGGCGGTATTGGCAATGAAGTAGCTCACGAATGCGGCATCTTCCTTGCCCTGGGCGATGGCTTGCGAGCCCGGTACCAGTTGGCGGGCCTGAACGCCCGAAAGGCCGCCGAACCAGGCCAGTTGTACCTGATCGTTGCGGAAGGCGGTGACCGCGGCGCCGTAGGACGTGACGGGGACGTATTCGACATCGACGCCGAGCCGATCCGAAAGGTAATCGGCAACCTTGGAGAAGCGCTCGACCAGGCGAGACTGGTCTTCGTCGGGAATGGCGGTGAAGCGGAACGTCGCGTCGGCATGGGCGAGCGAACAGCCGATCGATGCGATCGACAACAACAGGGCAAGCATCCAGCGCATGGGGAAGAGCCTCGATGTTTTTGGAAGGGAATGGTGTCGGAAGGCGCCCATGATAACCGCATGAGCGCATCGGCGTTAAGCCGCGTGTGGTTATCCACGTTGATGGACGTCTGGCTGCCCGGTGACTCGAAGGCCGAGAGACTGTCGTCACTTATCCTTCGGCGGGAATTTGGTCGGCCGCAGGCTCTCCTTGATCTTCTTGAGATGAGGCAGGAACGACTCGCCTCGGCGCAGCGTGACGCCTGTCGCGAGCACGTCGATCAACGCCATGTGGATCATCCGCGAGCTCATCGGCATGTAGACTTCCGTGTCTTCCGGCAGGTCGACCGGCAGGATGTCGGTGCAGACTTCCGCCAACGGCGACCCATCGCGGGTGATGCCGATGACCAGTGCACCGCTGTCGCGGGCCACCTTGGCGACTTCCACCAGTTCACGGGTGCGGCCGGTATAGGAAATCACCACGATGACGTCGCCGGTATGGGACGCCGCCGCGATCATTCGCTGCATCAACACATCGTTGTAAGCGCCGACCGGTAGGTTGAAGCGAAAGAACTTGTTCTGCGCATCGAATGCGGCCGGCGCCGAAGCACCCAGGGCAAAGAAGCTGATCTGACGCGCCTGAGACAGATGGTCGACGATCCGTTCGATCCGCTTGGGATCGATCTGGCGGCGGGCGCCGTCCAGCGCGGCGATGGTCGCGCCGATGATCTTGTCGGTATAGGCTGCCGCATCGTCGTCGCTCTCCACGCTGCGGCTGACGTAGGGCGTGCCGCCTGCCAGACTCTGGGCCAGCTGGATCTTGAAGTCCGGATAGCCTTTGGTTTCGAAATTGCGACAGAAGCGGTTGACCGTGGGTTCGCTCACCGTGGCAGCCTGTGCCAGAGTGGCTATGCTCATGCCAATTGCCGCGTTGGGGTCCTGCAGGATGACGTCGGCGACCTTGCGTTCCGAGCGATTGAGGTCGTCGACCCGCGAACGAATGCGGGCGATGAGATCGTGCATTGCCATGGTTGCGGGGCATCTCTTTGCGGCGGATTGACGGGTGAATCATCACAGGCCCTGCATCCTAGCGTCTGCCGGCAACAGCGCCAAGCAATGATAGGCCGTGATCGCCAGGTTACGCCCTCGTGGCCCTGCGGCGCGGTATACTGGTAGGAGACGGTAGTTTAATGACGAAGTCGAATGTCAAATGACGCCTGGATGGCGTATTTTATTCGTAAATTAACGACTCTGGCGGAGGGAGGCAATGACTCGAGAGGCAACGCCCAACGTGGATTTGGCTCTGTTCGGTGCGCTTGGCGACCTGGCACTGCGCAAACTTTACCCCGCGCTCTATCATCTGGATCGCGATGGCCTGCTGGGCACCGATACCCGAATTCTGGGGCTGGCACGTCGCGAGCATGACATCGACAGTTTCCGCAGCACCGTACTCGGGACGCTCAAGAAACGTATCAAGCCCAAGGAGCTGGAGCAGAAGTGTCTCGATCGCTTTCTGGCCCGGCTCGAGTACACGCAGCTCGATTTCGACACCGTCGACGGCTATGAGAAGATTCGGGACTGGCACGCCCAGAGCCCGGATGCCCAATGCCCGCTGACCATCTACCTTGCCGTGCCCGCTAGCATCTATGGGGCGATCTGCGCCAATCTCGAGCAGAGCGGCAGCCTGGATGGCGAATCGCGGGTGGTGGTCGAGAAGCCGATCGGTTATGACCTCGAGTCCTCGCACGAGATCAACGACGCCATCGGTGCCGTCTTCCCCGAATCTCGCATTTACCGTATGGATCACTATCTGGGCAAGGAAACGGTCCAGAACCTGATCGCCCTGCGTTTCGCCAACCCGATGTTCGGCAACCAGTGGAACCAAAGCCAGATCTCCCACGTCGAGATCACCGTGGCCGAGCAGGTGGGTATCGAAGGGCGCTGGGGTTACTTCGACAAGGCCGGCCAGCTGCGTGACATGGTCCAGAACCATCTGCTGCAACTGCTGACCATGCTTGCCATGGATCCGCCGGCCAACCTGGACGCGGATGCCATTCGTGACGAGAAGGTGAAGGTGCTCAAGGCGCTCAAGCCGCTGGAAGGCGAGGATCTCAATCGCCACGTGGTTCGCGGGCAGTACGTTGCCGGTACCATAGATGGCGAGAGTGTCCCGGGATATCTCGACGAAGAGGACGCCAACACTTCCAGTACCACCGAGACCTTCGTCGCCATGCGCCTCGAAGTGGCCAACTGGCGCTGGGCCGGCGTGCCATTCTATCTGCGTACCGGTAAACGCATGCCGGAGAAGCTGTCGCAGATCGTGATTCACTTCCGCCAGCAGCCGCACTACATCTTCGACCCCGACCAGCGCAATCTCGCTGCCAACAAGCTGGTGATCCGGCTGCAGCCGGAAGAGGGCATCGCGTTGCAGGTGTTGACCAAGGACGGCGGTCTCGACAAGGGTATGCGCCTGCGCCCCGGCCCGCTGCATCTGGATTTCAACCACGCCTTCCCCAAGGAGCGGATTCCGGACGCCTACGAGCGCCTGCTGCTGGAAGTCATGAAAGGCCAGCAGTATCTGTTCGTGCGTCGCGACGAAGTCGAGTACGCTTGGAAGTGGGTCGATCACCTCATCGCTGGTTGGGAAAAGCGCGATATTCCGCCGCGTCGCTATCCGGCGGGATCCTGGGGGCCTGTCGCCTCCATCGCGATGATCACGCAGGACGGTCGTTCCTGGTATGAAGACTACTGATAGCGCTCGCGAACAGATCGGGGCGCAGCTGGCTTCTGCCGCCGCTCATGCATTGGCGACGGATCTGGCCAGCCAGCCGCGTGCGCTACTGGTCGTTTCCGGCGGGACGACACCGGAGCCGTTCCTGCGTCGCCTCGCCGAACAGCCGCTGGCGTGGTCTCGGGTCGATATCACCCTGACCGACGAGCGCTGGGTGGCCGAGGATCATCCAGACAGCAACGCGCGCCTGATTCGCGAGACGTTGCTGGTCGGGCCAGCCGCCGCGGCGACCTTTCATCCGCTGACGACACCCGATGCCACACCGGAGCAGGGCGCAGCGGCGGTTGCCGCCCGCCTGGCGACGCTGCCTTGGCCAGCCAGCCTGATCGTGCTCGGCATGGGCAATGACGGCCATACCGCTTCGTTGTTCCCGGATAGCGGCGAGCTCTCGCTGGCGCTGAGTACGGATGAGAGCGTCGTCGCAGTACGCGCGCCCAGCGTGTTGCAGCCTCGCATCACCTTGAGCGCGGCGCGACTGCATGACGCGCGCCGCCTCGCGCTGCATCTGGTCGGTGACGCCAAGAAGGCGGTGCTGGCCCAGGCGCTCAGTGGCGACGATGCTCGCGAATTGCCGATCAGAGCCTTTCTGACCTGCCCCCTGACCCTCTACTGGGCGCCCTAGCGCTCGCCGGCATCTGTTCGCCGATCGGGCGAGTGCTGGATATTCTTCAAAGGAGTCTCCTCTCTATGTCATCCGCTCAACCTTTGTCATCCACTCAACGTTTGCCCGCTTCACACATCGAGCGCCTGGATGAAATCTGTCGTTCCGGCGCCATCATTCCCGTTCTCGTCATCGAGCGTCTCGAACATGCCGTACCGCTGGCCAAGGCGCTGGTCGAGGGCGGTCTCGATGTCCTCGAAATCACGTTGCGTACCGATTGCGCGGTCGAGGCCATCAAGCAGATCAAGCAGGCGCTGCCGGATGCGATCATTGGCGCGGGCACCGTGCTTGGCATCGATCAGTACCGGGTCTGCGAGGAGATCGGCGTCGATTTCGTCGTCACGCCCGGCACGACGCCGGCCCTGTTCGAGTATGGCGCCGGTAGCGACGTGCCGCTGCTGCCGGGCGTGGCCACCGTCTCCGAAGTCGTGACCGGCTGGGAGTACGGCTATCGCCGTTTCAAGTTCTTCCCGGCGGAAGCGAATGGCGGTGCCAAGGCGCTGAAGTCCTTCGGCGGTCCGCTGCCGGAAGCGCTGTTCTGCCCGACTGGCGGGGTCACCGTGGACAACGCCGCAGACTACCTGGCGCTACCCAACGTGATGTGCGTCGGCGGCTCCTGGATGGCGCCAAAGTCGCTCATCGATAAAGAGGACTGGGCGGGCATCACTGAACTGACACGAGCCGCCACGCAGCGTTATCCGCGCTGAACCGCTATCGAGCGTCCGACCTTCCGGTCTCGGGCGCTCGGGTCGCGCTCCCCGGTGATCGACCGGGTCGACCGGGGAGCGCGATGCGGTATCAGTCCTCGAGATGCGCCAGAAGGCGCTGACCGCGACGCGAGCGGCGGGTACGCCGCATGCCAGCCGATGCCAGTTTCCAGCCGACGATGCGCGCCATTCCTACCGCCATCCCGGATGCTGCCCCCCAGAACAGCGCCTGGCGCCATTCGACATCATCCTCGTCGGGATTGATCGGCGGCTCGAAAACGCCCTTGCGAAAGGTCTGCTTGAGGCTTTGACGAGCCAGCACGCCGGATAGAACCGCCGTGCTCGTGCCAACGATGGTCCACAGTGTCTGAGGCTTCACGAAACACTCCTTCCTGGATAGATTGTCCCGATAGTCTGGTCGATCCTTCGAAGACTCACCAGTCGAATGCCCGAGGCGCACGCCGGTCGAATCCAGCGGCCAGGGCTTACGGTTTTGGGAATCACGGCTTCGGAGGATCACGGCTTCGGCCGGCCCGACGGCGTTCTGCCGTCTGTCGTTCTGTCGACTACCGTTCGATCGCCGTCGCCACGCCCTGGCCGCCGCCGATACATAGCGTCGCCAGTCCTCGCCTGACATCGCGACGCTGCATCTCGTGCAGCAGCGTTACCAGAATGCGGGCGCCAGAGGCACCGATCGGGTGGCCCAGCGCGATGGCGCCGCCGTTGACGTTGACCTTGCTGCCGTCCCAGCCGAGATCCTTGGCTACCGCCAGTGTCTGGGCCGCAAAGGCCTCGTTGGCTTCGACCAGGTCCAGGTCATCGATCGTCCAGCCAGCACGTTCCAGGCAGCGCCGGGTCGCCGGCACCGGGCCGATGCCCATGGTTGCCGGGTCGACGGCGGCGTTGGCGTAGGCCCGGATCGTCGCCAGCACGGGTAATCCGAGTGCCTTGGCCCGCTCGGCGCTCATGATGAGCAGCGCGGCCGCGCCGTCGTTGAGCGAAGAGGCGTTGCCGGCAGTGACACTGCCGGTCTTGGAGAACGCCGGCTTGAGCTTGCTCAGAGATTCGGCGGTGACGCCGTCGCGGGGCTGCTCGTCGCGTTCGACCACGATGGGATCGCCGCGCCGCTGGGGCACGCTCACCGGCGTGATCTCGGCATCGAAGCGGCCGGCTTCGCGGGCCTGCGAGGCGCGCCGCTGGGACTCCGCGGCGTAGGCATCCTGATCCTCGCGGGAGATGCCCCAGCGCTCGGCCACGTTCTCCGCCGTGATGCCCATGTGGTAGTCGTTGAAAGCGTCCCACAGGCCGTCGTGGATCATGCTGTCGAGCAGCTCGGCGTGACCCATGCGCAGCCCGGTACGGGCCTTGGGGAGCACGTAGGGTGCCAGGCTCATGCTTTCCATGCCCCCGGCGACGATGGCCTCGGCATCGCCGCAGCGGATGGCCTGGACCGCCAGGTGCACCGCCTTGAGCCCGGAGCCGCAGACCTTGTCGATGGTCATCGCCGGCACGCTGTCCGACACGCCGGCTTCGATTGCGGCCTGACGCGCGGTGTTCTGGCCCAGTCCGGCCCGCAGCACGTGCCCCATGATCACTTCGTCGACACCGGCCGGGTCGATCCCTTCGAGGACACGACGGATGACGGTCGCCCCGAGGGTGACGGCAGGCACGCTGGAGAGGCCGCCCTGGAAGGTGCCGATCGGCGTGCGCGTGGCGGCGACGATCACCACGTCGCGCATGGATGTGGTCGGTCCGGAAACGTCAGGCATGGGAAGTCTCCCGTTTGTCGATCAGCTTGCAGCCCGTGGCCGCGGAAATTTCCTCCAGGGTGACGTCGGGCGCCAGCTCGACCAGGGCCAATCCTTCCTCGGTGATATCCATCACGCCCAGGTCGGTGATGATCCGGTCGACCACGCCGACCCCGGTCAGCGGCAGCGTGCATTCGCTCAGGATCTTGTGTTCGCCCTTGGCCGTGTGGCTCATCAGCACCACCACACGCTGCACGCCGGCGACCAGATCCATCGCGCCGCCCATGCCCTTGACCATCTTGCCGGGGATCATCCAGTTGGCGAGATCGCCTTTCTCGGAGACCTGCATCGCGCCCAGGATTGCCAGGTTGATATGGCCGCCGCGAATCATGGCGAAGGATTCGGCGTTGTCGAAGTAGCTCGAGCCGGGCAGGGCGGTGACGGTCTGCTTGCCGGCATTGATCAGATCGGGGTCGACGGTCTCTTCGGTCGGGAAGGGACCGATGCCCAGCAAGCCGTTCTCCGACTGCAGCCAGACGTCCATGCCCTCGGGAATATAGTTCGCCACCAGTGTCGGCTGACCGATGCCGAGATTGACGTAGAAGCCGTCACGCAGTTCGCCGGCGGCGCGCTCTGCCATCTGTTCCTTGGTCCAGGCCATCTCAGTTCACCTCCCTGAGCGTGCGTTTCTCGATACGTTTTTCGGGGGTCGGGTTGTGCACGATGCGATGCACGAAGATGCCCGGCAGGTGGACGTCATCGGGGTCGATGTCGCCGGTCTCGGCGATCTCCTCGACCTCCACCACGCAGACCTTGCCGGCCATCGCGGCCAGCGGATTGAAGTTGCGCGCGGTCTTGTTGAAGCGCAGGTTGCCTGCCTTGTCGGCGATCTGCGCCTTGATCAGGGCGACATCCACCGGCAGGCCGCGCTCCATCACGTAGTGCTCGCCGTCGAATTCGCGCACCTCCTTGCCTTCGGCGATCCTGGTGCCGTAGCCGGTCTTGGTGAAGAAGGCGGCGATGCCCGCGCCGCCGGCGCGCAGCCGTTCCGCCAGGGTGCCCTGCGGGCAGAATTCGAGTTCCAGTTCGCCGGAAAGGTACTGGCGCTCGAACTCCTTGTTCTCGCCGACGTAGGAAGAGAGCATTTTTCTGATCTGACGCGACTCTAGCAGCAGCCCGAGGCCGAAGCCATCGACGCCGGCGTTGTTGCTGGCGACCGTCAGATCCTTCTTGCCCGTATCGCGAAGAGCGACGATCAGGGCTTCAGGGATGCCGCACAGGCCGAAGCCGCCAACGGCCAGGGTCATGCCGTCTTCGATGAGACCTTCCAGCGCTTCAGCGGCGCTGCCAAACACTTTGTCCATGAGTCCTCGTCCTGAAAGGGAAGTCGCGCAAAAGATCGCTTCGAAGCCATGTGCCGCCGTGTGAGCGCGTTCAGAGAGTCATGAACGTGCGGACATGCGCCGTCGCAAGCGACCCATGGAGGAAGACATTACCATCCGAGCCGAATCGACGTAGGCAGGTTAGACGATAGTAGAAAGCGCCGCCTCCCTGGCGACGCTGGTTGTCTCTATGGTTGTCTCTATAGCTGTCTCTATGAAAGGTGGATAGCAGCCAGCAGCCTAGCGGGGCAGGTCGTCGAGATCGTCGGTGCCGGGTAATGAGACGAAGGCGCCGGCACGAGTAGCGGCGAAGGCGCCGCAGCGGCAGGCGAACGTCAGCGCCTCGGTCAGCCGGGCTTCATCGGCCAGCCAGTCGGCGAGTGTTTCGCAGGTCACGTCGTCTCGCGCCAGGGAGGCCAGCAGGCCGCCGATGAAGGCGTCGCCGGCCGCAGTGGTATCCACTGCCTGCACGCTGGGCGGGGTCGTCTGCAACTGGCGATCGGCCAGATGCGCGCTCACCGGCCCCGGGCCATCGGTGATCACGATCAGTCGGGCGCCCTTGGACAGTCTGGCGCTAATCCACTCTTCTACGCTGCGATCGCCGCGCAGGATGTCGAGCTCTTCGGTGGAGAGCTTGATGACATGGGCGCGTTCGAGCAGCTGTTCGACCAGGGGGATATCGATCTTGCCCTGGGGCCACAGCATCGCGCGCAGGTTGGCGTCGACGCTGATCAGACAACCGCCACGCCGCGCGATGCTGGCGAGGTCCAGCGTGGTGCGCGCAATGGCGGCGTCGGTCAGGCTATTGCTGCACAGGTGGACCAGCGCGGGCTCGGTGAAGATACCCGGCGGCAGGTGCTCGCGGCGGTAGAGCAGATCCGCGGCGGGCGGACGGTAGAAATCGAACTGGCGCTCGCCGTGGCTGTCGCGGGAGACGAAAGCCAGGGCCGTGCGGGCTTCGCGGGTCCGTACCACGTATCGGGTGTCGACGCCGTAGCGGGTCAGTTCGTCGATCAGGAAGTCGCCGAAACGATCGTCACCGATCATGCCGAGAAAGAGGCTGGGGACGCCCTGGCGGGCGCAGGCCACGGCGGCGTTGGCCGGTGCACCGCCGGCATAGGGCGTGAAGGTCTCTGGGCCGCTGTCGTCGCCCAGACGACTGGACAGCATGTCGACGAGGGCTTCACCGAAGGCGATGATGGGGGTCATGGGTTAACCGACTCTCTTTTCGAACGGGAATCGAGATGCGGCGTCGTCTCGTCGAGTCTCGGCCGCATCGAACGTCATCACGGTACGCGGTGACTGCGCGCTTCCTCGAGCAGCGCGAACCACGTCGGGCGATCGAGTTCGAGATTACTGCTCAGCAGCAGATTGTCGATACGCCTTTCATTCAACGTTCCGATCACTGGAATCGGCTTGCCGGGCAGGCGCCGCAGCCAGGCCAGCGCCAACCCTGCCGTGGTCGAGTTGAGCTGGTCGGCCAGCTGCGACAGCGCCGTGCCGAGAACGTCCTCGAACACCGAGCCGCCGCCCAGCGGCGACCAGGCCATCGGCGCCAGTCCGTCGGCCAGGATGGCGTCGTAGAAACCGTCGAACAGCGCATCCGGGTGGGCCAGCGAGAGCTCGAGCTGGTGGACGCCGAGCCGGTTGTGCATCGCGGCCTGCAGGCGCCGCCACTGTTCCGGCAGGAAGTTGGAAACGCCCACGGCGCCGACCTTGCCGGCCGCGATGGCGTCATCCAGTGCCCGTGCCGTGGCTTCGGCATCCATCAGCGGGTCAGGGCGGTGTAGCAGGAAGTGGTCGAGCCGGTCGACGCCGAGCCGCGCGAGCGAGCCGTCGATGACCTGGGTCAGGTAACGTTCGGAGGTGTCGTAATGCTTGACGCCAAAGGGGGACGTATCGCGATGCGGCAGGACGATATTGCCCTTGGTCACCACGCGAATCCGGGACTTGAGCGAGGGGCGGCGGGCCAGCGCCTCGCCGAATCGCTGCTCGCCCTGATGGTTGCCGTAGCTGTCGGCGTGATCGAACCAGTGCAGTCCCTGATCGACCCTGGCTTCCAGCCAGTCGGCGAACTTCTCGGCATCGTCGAATTCGGGGCGCTCGTAGAGTCGCATCATGCCCAGAATGAAGGGCGAATCGAAAATCAGATCGTCGCTCACGCCGACTGCGCCTCCCGCACGATCGTGGTGGAGAGGAGGTGCTGACCGTCCGGCACCAGCCAGACCGGATCGACCCGGGTGCAGGCCGCTTCGATGCACAGGAAACGCTGGCCGACGGCGGCCGGCGTATCCCCGGGCAGGCCGTCGCCGGGATGCCAGACGACGGTGGAGTCGCTGCCCTGCTTGCTGATCGTGAGCCGGCGCTGACCATCGTCGAGAACGACCGGGCGGTTCGACTGGTAGATACGGTCCAGCGCACCACGGATGCCGAGTTCCCCCTGCTGATGATGCTCGGAAAAGTGCTCGAGCTTGTCCAGATAGCGGGCGCCGGCCAGCCCTTCGACACGGCAGCGGTGCGTATCGGCCACGGCGAAATAGCTATGCAGCGCGCCGGTCAGCTTGACCGGGGTGGTGCCAACGTGGCGCGTCATCAGCTCGACGCTCAGGCGCTTTGCGTTGGCGTGAACCACGGCATTGGGGACGAGCTGGTCGTGCAGCCGCTCCTCGGGCGAGAGGTGAATCTCGACGCCGCTGCCGGTCACGCTCTCGTCGACGGCATCGATGCGCCACTGCGCCGTGCGGGCGGGGCCATGCATGGGGCCCTTGCCGTCCGGCGACTCGTCGGCGAACCACGGCCAGCACAGCGGGATACCGCCGCGAATGGCACCGGGCATCGGCTGTGGCGTCGGCGTGACCCAGAGCCAGCCATCCTCCGTGCCGGGCGCTGGTGGGGCGCCTGCGGCTCGCCCGGCTTCGGGGGCGAAAGGTAAAAAGTGCAGCACCTGAGCGCCCTGTAGCGAAATCGCCAGCTCGCCCCAGTCGGCATTGATCAGCAGCACGCGCCGACCTTCCCAGTCGGCTTCCCGCTGGCCGTCCGTCGCGTCGATCAGCTGCCGCAGCGTATCGGGAATCATGTCACCTCCTCGTTGTGCAGGGCTTCCGCCGCGCCCAGCAGGCCGGTCCACGGCGCCGTCACCACCCAGGTGGGAATACCCGCATTGTAGGCACTCAGTCGGCCCTTGTCGGCAAAGGCGCGACGGAAGTCGCTGCGCGGCAGCCACTCGATCAGACGCGGCGTGATACCGCCGCAGAGATAGACGCCGCCCAGCGCGCCGAGGGTCAACGCGGCGTCGCCGGCCACGCTGCCGAGGATCTTGAGAAAGCGCATCAAGGTCTCGCGGGCAACGCGATCGCCCGCCCGGGCGGCCCCGGTGATCTCCGCCGGCGTGTTGTAGTGGGCGGTGACATTGAGCAGTGCAGCGTGGGCGAGATAGAGGTCGAGCAGACCCTGGCCGCACAGCAGGCGTTCGATCGAGACTCGGCCATAACGGGCACGGAAATAGTCGAGCAGTTGGATTTCGCGCTGGTCGGTGGGGGCGAAGGTGGCGTGGCCGCCTTCGGTCGTCAGCGGAATCCAGGCGCGCCGACTGGGCACCAGTCCGGCGACGCCGAGCCCGGTTCCCGGGCCGATCACCAGGCGCGGGCGCCGAGGTTCGGCCTCGCCTTCACCGATCTTGACCAGTTCCTCGTCACCGATGTGCGGAATGCCGAGCGCCTGGGCGGTGAAGTCGTTGATGACCTTGAAGTTCGACAGGCCGAGCTCTTCGGCGACGGCCTTCTTGGAGAACGCCCAGTCGTTGTTGGTCATCTTGACCCAGTCTTCGTGCACCGGGCAGGCGAAGGCCAGGCACGCCTCGACGGGCGCCTCGGCGCCGACCTGTTGCAGGTAGGCCTGGATGGCTTCGACCAGCCCGCTATAACGCGCGCAGGGTAGCGTCTCGATCGATTGCAACTCGACACTGCCAGGCATGACCAGCGCGAAGCGCGCGTTGGTTCCACCGATGTCGCCGATCAAGGCGGGAGTCGTCATGTGTGCCCTCCGGGCAAGTCGGCGGCGTCGAAGCCGCCAAAGGTGGCCGCGCCTTCCTCGGCACCGCCGACCAGCTGGCGGAAGCCGGCGAACAGTTCGCGGCCCATTCCATGATGATAGTGGTCCAGGTCGCAGGTCGCCGGTTCGCGTTGCGCCCAGGTCTCGGCATCCACCAGCGCCTCGAGCACGCCGTTATCCGGGTCGAGCAGCACCGTGTCGCCATCGCGCAGATAGGCGATCGGGCCGGCATCGACGGCTTCCGGGGTGATGTGGATGGCTGCCGGTACCTTACCAGAGGCACCGGACATTCGCCCGTCGGTGACCAGCGCGACCTTGTGTCCGCGATCCTGCAGCACACCGAGAAACGGCGTCAACTGGTGCAGTTCCGGCATGCCGTTGGCGCGCGGCCCCTGGAAGCGCACGACGACGATGACGTCGCGATCCAGTTCGCCACTCTCGAACGCGGCCTTGACCTGGCTCTGGTCGTCGAAGATCCGCACCGGCGCCTCGACCCGGCGGAACTCCGGCTTGACGGCGGAAACCTTGATCACGCCGCGTCCCAAATTGCCATCGAGCACGGCCAGCCCGCCGGTGGGGGAGAACGGGCGCGCCACCGGCCGCAGCACGTCTTCGTCGAGACTCTGCCGGGTGCCTTCGCGCCAGATCAGCTTGTCGCCTTCCAGGAACGGCTCCTGGGTGTATGCGGTCATGTCGGTGCCGAAAGCGGTGCGTACATCGGCATGCATCAGGCCCGCGGAAAGCAGCTCGCGCACCAGGAAGCTGACGCCGCCGGCGGCGTGGAAGTGGTTCACGTCCGCCTGGCCGTTGGGATAGATTCGGGTCAGCCCGGGAATCACTGTCGAAAGCTCGGCGAAGTCGTCCCAGGTGATGGTCAGGCCGACGGCGGCGGCCATCGCCACCAGGTGCAGCGTATGGTTGGTCGATCCACCGGAAGAGAGCAGCCCGATCATGGCGTTGACGATGGCATGGGCGTCGATCTGCTTGTAGAACGGGTGATAGCTGCCCCCCTGGTCACTCAAGCGGATCACCTGCTCGGTGCTGAATCGGGTGATCGCGTCGCGCAGCGGCGTGTTCGGATTGACGAACGAGGTGCCCGGCATGTGCAGGCCCATCATCTCGAGCATCAGCTGGTTGGAGTTGGCGGTGCCGTAGAAGGTGCAGGTGCCCGGGCTGTGGTAGGAGTCCGACTCGGCTTCCAGCAGCGCATCGCGGCCAACCTTGCCTTCGGCATAGAGCTGGCGGATCCGGGACTTCTCGGCGTTGGGCAACCCGCTCGGCATCGGTCCGGCAGGAACGAACACCGCCGGCAGGTGGCCGAAGCGCGCGGCACCGATGAACAGACCCGGCACGATCTTGTCACACACGCCAAGATACAGTGCGCCATCGAACATGTTGTGCGACATCGCCACGGCCGTCGACATGGCGATCACGTCGCGAGAGAACAGTGACAGCTCCATGCCGGGCTGGCCCTGGGTCACACCGTCGCACATGGCCGGCACGCCGCCGGCGAACTGCGCGGTGCTGCCCATGCCGCGGGCGGCTTCCTTGATCAGGTCGGGGAAGTGCTCGAGCGGCTGATGAGCGGACAGCATGTCGTTATAGGAAGAGACGATGCCGACGTTGGCGCTGTTCATCAGCTTCAGGCTGTTCTTGTCGCCGGCATTGCAGGCGGCGAAGCCATGGGCCAGGTTGCCGCAGGAGAGTTCGGCGCGGTGGACGCCGCGACGATGCTGCTGCTCCATGCGTTCTTCATAGAGGCGGCGGCGATCGGCCGATCGGGCCTCGATGCGTCGGGTCACGCGGTCGACAGTGGGGTTGAGCGTCATGGGGTTGCCTCATCGAGCTGTCATGGTTGTTTGGTAAACTTACCAAAAATTATGGCATTTGTTCGCGGATGGGCCTTTTGTATTAGTCTTTCGGAGTAATATTTTTTCATTCGTCGATGTTCTAGACTGGTGTTCTAGACTATTGGCAGTTTCGCGGTGATCGAGCGCTGTCGTTCGATCCGCGCCATTCACGAATGCGTGATCAGGCGCGACCGTGCCACATTCCCCAAACGTTCGAGTTACGTCATCAGGAGGAGAGCACCATGACATTGCGTGTCGCCATCAACGGATTCGGTCGCATCGGCCGTAACGTACTTCGTGCCATGTACGAAAACGGTTATCGCGACCGGATCGAAGTCGTCGCCATCAACGACCTGGGCGATCCGGCGCTCAACGCGCACCTGCTGCGTCATGACAGCGTGCATGGACGTTTCGGCTTCGACGTCACTCACGACAGCGATACCCTGAGCGTAGACGGAGATAGCATTCGCATCCTCTCGGAGCGCGATCCGTCGCAGCTGCCCTGGAAATCGCTGAACGTCGACCTGGTGATGGAGTGCACCGGGCTGTTCACCAAGCGCGAGGCCGCAGCCAAGCACATCGATGCCGGCGCGGAGCGTGTGCTGATTTCCGCACCCAGCGGCGATGCCGACGCGACGATCGTGTTCGGCGTCAACGAAGGGACACTGAAGGCGGAGCATCGGGTGGTTTCCAACGCTTCCTGCACCACCAACTGCCTGGCGCCGGTAGCCCAGGCGCTGCAGGAGAGCGTGGGTATCGAGAATGGCCTGATGACCACGGTGCATGCCTACACCAATGACCAGAACCTGTCCGACGTCTACCACAAGGATCCGTACCGCGCGCGCAGTGCCACGCAGTCGATGATCCCGACCAAGACCGGTGCCGCCGCAGCCGTCGGGCTGGTGCTGCCCGAACTGAACGGCAAGCTCGACGGGCTCGCGGTGCGGGTGCCGGTCATCAACGTGTCGCTGGTGGACCTGGTCTTCACTGCCGGTCGCGAGACGAGCAAGGAAGAGATCAACGAGATCGTCGAGAAGGCAGCGGCCAAGTCGCCGGTACTGGCAGTGAACTCTCAGCCGCTGGTGTCGATCGACTTCAACCACGACGCCAACTCTTCCACCTTCGATGCCAACCACACGCGCGTGAACGGGCGTCTGGTCAAGGTCATGGCCTGGTACGACAACGAGTGGGGCTTCTCCAACCGCATGCTGGATAC
The DNA here is from genome assembly GCF_002179555.1 of Salinicola salarius. GTDB lineage: Bacteria > Pseudomonadota > Gammaproteobacteria > Pseudomonadales > Halomonadaceae > Salinicola > Salinicola salarius_A. The sequence continues at coordinate 246,825 of NZ_NHOU01000001.1, forward strand.
GGCGCTGGCCATGCAGGCCGCCAGCTGAGATGAATATCGTTTTCGCTGGCCTGAACGCCTGACAAGGGTGGCCCGCAAGCGATAGTCGGCGACAACGAAGCAGGATCGAGGGGTGGCAGAGCGTCTGTCGCCCCTCTTTTTTGGTATTTTCTCCCTCCGGACACCCGCGCGACGTGTCCCCCTCGGCTAGAAGGGGGCAGGCGACCGAGTCGCATACCATCGAAGTAGCGCCAGTTTTGCGTTCAAGTCATCCAATCCGTTGTCGATAGAACCCTGTATGCTGGGCAATTGCGTTGGTGGGCTTGGACTTGTCAGGCTGACCCTCTAGTGTAAGTCCGAACATGCCCTATCTTTCCACCATGCATTGAGGTTGGCGGCGTCATGCAGGACAACATCATCAACGCGCATCGCCTGATTGGCGAGACCATTCGCGACCCTGAAGAGAAGCGGCTCGGGAAGATCGTGGGTGTCGACCAATCGCGTTCCGTGCCAGTAATTTTCGTGATCTGGCAGGAGCAGGCGGGCATGCATCGTTTCGAGCTGACTCGCGACGAGCTGCGCCAGCTGGCGGATGCCTGCTGCCATGCTCGATCGAAGAGTCGCGATCATCGAGCCAGGGGTGACGATGAGGCGCGAAGCTCATCTGATGATGCGTCCTCTTCGCCCGCGGTCGCTCAGCGTCGTGTCGGCTTTCGCTGACACGATCTCGTTTTACCACCCAGCCGCTTGGAAACAGCACTGCGGCTAGACGAGGCCGGAGTGCATGGATTCACGGGATGCCTTCGTGCATGACGATGAAGTTTCGGGCGCGGACGCCCGACAGTGGCTGCAATGCTTGCCGGGCACGGTCTATGTCACCGACTCGGCCTGGTGGCTGGGTGAGCTGCGCTTCGTCGCCGATTCCATCGACGCGCTGGGCCATCGTCCCGCCACGGACTACCTTTCCCAGCCCGATCTGTGGCTGGCGCAGATTCCCGAATCCGAGCGCAGGCCGTTACTCGAACGATTGCAGCAGGCCCTGACCGAGAGCGAGCTCACGGCGCGGCTGTCCTACGTCATCGAAAGGCGAGATGGCTCCGAGTGTCAAGTCGAGGACAGTATCAGCATCCAGCGTGACGCGGACGGCGAGGTCGTGGCACTTGTCGGCTTCCTGCAGCCGCGCCCGCCTGCCGTTCCCGCGAATCCTGCCGCCCCCGCGGATGAAGCCGGCTTGTCCCAGCAATCCCTGCTCGATCACAGCGGCGATGTGATCTTGGCGCTCGATGAGGATATGGAGTGCCATTACGCGGCGGGTAACACCCAAGGCGCGCTCGGTGTCAGCGCAGCGTCGCTGCTGTCGACGTCTCTCTTCGGCCTGATGGCGCCCGAGGATGGCTCCCGGGTTCGGCGCCTGCTGATCGAAGGAGCCGCCGAGGCGAGTTCTCCCATGGTGGAGCTGCGTCTGAGACACCGGGATGGGGTGTACCGCTGGTTCGAGATCCACTTTTCGCCTTATCCGCTGCCGTTGGGGCAGACGCTGGAGCCCCCGGTCATGCCGGGCTGGGTTGCCATCGCGAGGGATATCACCCAACGCCGCCACCAGTCGCTGCAGTGGAATGCGTACACCGCCACCGACGAATTGACCTCGGCGCTCAATCGAGAGCCTTTCATGGGCCTGATGCGGCATGCGTTCGCAAGTGGAGACACCGGCGCTAGGTTTACGCTGATCGTGTTCGATGTCGACCATTTCAGCGATATCAACCGCGATTGGGGGCGCGAGGGCGGCGATCTCGTGCTCAGTTGCATCGGCGAAATGTGCCGGGCGACGTTGAGAGAGCGGTTCAGCTTCGGCCGATTGGGCGACGATTCCTTCGCGTTGCTGATGAGCGGCAAATCGCTGCAGGAAACGGCCACCATCGCCGATAAACTGCGCGGGCGTCTAGCTTCGACCCGGGTGGAGTTTCATGGTCATTGGCTGTCGTTCTCGGTTAGTCTTGGGGTCGCCGAACGGCGCAGTGACGAGACCGCGGAAGCCATGCTGGCGCGTGCCGAGGCGGGAATGCAGAATGCCAAGCAGCGCGGGCGGGATCGCGTTCAGCAGGCGCCATGAGCCGCTGTGCGAGTCGACGTCGAGCCAGCCGAACCTGCGCCAAGCCAGTCAAAGAAGGAGAACGATGATGGGACGATTACTGCTGGCCTTGCTGCTCAGCCTGATGTGTCTGCCGGCGTGGGCCGACGAGGTCGAAGGTCCACGCGTCCAGGGCGAGACTTTCGAATATGCCACGGGCGGCCAGACCTACCAGGGCTATCTTGCCTACAACGCCAGCGATGACGAGCCTCGTCCCGGCGTACTGCTGGTCCATGAATGGTGGGGGCTCAACGACTACATCAAGCACAAGGCCGATCAGCTGGCGGCACTGGGCTTCGTGGCACTGGCGGTAGACATGTATGGCGGCGGCAAGGTGGCCCAGCACCCGGAGGATGCCAAGGCGTTTTCCAGTCAGGTCATGCAGGACTGGCCCGCCGCCAGAGCACGATTGGAAGCGGCGATGGCAGCGCTGCGTGAACATCCTGCGGTGCGCGAGGATCGCATGGCGGCGATCGGCTACTGCTTCGGTGGTGGCGTGGTGATGAACATGGCATTGGCGGGCATGCCGTTGGAAGCGGCGATCAGCTTCCATGGCAGTCCGACTCAGGTCGTCACCAACCCGCAGCCGTTCGACGGCCTGGTGCGCATCTACAACGGCCAGGACGATTCGCTGGTCGACCCCGAGGCGCTCGACAGCATGGCGACGGCATTGACGGAAGATGGCGCGGACGTTCGCGTGGTGCAGTATCCCGGTGCCAAGCACGCTTTCACCAATCCGGATGCCGACAGGCTGGCCGCGGAGAACGAACTTCCGCTCGGCTACGACGCGGCGGCGGATGCTGCCTCCTGGCAGGCTGCGTTGCTGACGCTGGACAAGGCGCTGAATCAGTAGACTGAATACGAGCTACGAGCTACGAGCTACGAGCTACGAGCTACGAGCTACGAGCTACGAGCTACGAGCTACGAGCTACGAGCCAGACAGCAGAAAGCCACGAACGACCGCGTTCGTGGCTTTTTCGTTGGCGAGCTGCAATCTATTCGTTGGGGCGACTGAGGGCGAGCACGCGCTTGGCGAGGGCAATCATTTCCGGGTCACCGGTGTGCTTGTCGGGCACGTCGGAAAGCTTGACCACGGGCAGCCAGTGCTGGCCTTCCGGTCTCGCCTCGACCATCTTGATCACCATGTTCATCGGCTCGACGCCCACGTCATTGGTGAAGTTGGTGCCGATGCCGAACGCCATGCCGACGCGGCCTTGGCAGAACGACTGGATCCGCTCGACCTTCTCGGGTGTCAGCGCGTCGGAGAAGATGATCGTCTTGCTGCGCGGGTCGATCCCCAGTTTCTCGTAATGCGCGATGGTCGAGGCCGCGAAGTCGATGGGGTCCGCGCTGTCGTGTCTGACTCCATCGAAGAGCTTGGCGAACTTCTTGTCGAAGCTCTCGAAGAAGGCGCGGGAAGTGAACGTGTCGGTCAGGGCGATGCCAAGGTCGCCGCGATAGACATCGACCCAGTGCTCCAGCGCCAGGCTGTTGGCCATCTTGAAACCGAAACGGGCGCCGTGAAACATGAACCATTCGTGGGCGTGGGTGCCGATGGGCTTGACGCCGTGGCGCATGGCCAGCAAGACGTTACTGCTGCCGCTGAAGGCTTCGCCGCCATGATGGCGAAGCGCGCCGACCACCCGGTCGTGAACGTCGAAGGAAAACCGCCGCCGGGTGCCGAATTCGGCAATTTTCAGGCCCAGCCGCTGATACTGTTCGATCTTGGCTCGGGTGCGTGCCTCGACCGTTTCATCGTCGTCGCGCTTGACACCTCGCAGGCGATACCAGAGCTCGCTGATCAGCGCCATCAGCGGGACTTCCCACAGGATGGTGCGATACCACAGCCCCTCGATAGCGACCGAGAGTTCGCTGCCGGTCTGCTCGATGATGACTTCGGCGGGGTTGAAGCGAAAGCCGGCCAGAAAGTCCAGGTAGGTCGGATCGAGATAGGGACAGGTAACCTCGAGATAGCGCTTTTCCGCGTCGGTGAGCACGAGGCTGGCCATGGCATCGACTTCGCGTCGCAGGGCGTCACCGAATCCTTCGGGAAACGCATGCTCGCCGCGATTGATGAAAGCGTAGCGGGCCTGTGCATAGGGGAAGCGCTTGATCACGGCGTTCTGCATCGTGATCTTGTAGAAATCGTTATCGATAAGCGAAGTCAGCATGAAAACTCGTCATCAGCGTGAACACAATCCGCGGCCGTTGGCGCCAGCGAGCGTTTCCTCAATGAGATTCGGCTACATGAAAGCCATGATACCGAACATTGTCGCGACGAAACCGCCGAACAGCAAAAGACCGGCCAGCGAAAGCAGAATCAACAGATAGCCCAGTATCAAACCGGCGAGCGCCCAGCTATCGCCGGATTCCTGCCTCTGGCGAATCTGGCGCCGAGCCAGATGGCCGCAGACCACGCCGCCCAACGCCGCTGGCGGCACCAGAGTGCCCAGCACGCTAAGCGCGAAAGCTGCCAGCGCCATGATATTGGTGGGCGGTGGCGTTGACGGGCTGGGAGGCGTCGGGGTGGGTGTCATCGGGTTGGGGTGGCTCTCTGTCTTGGCTGTTGCCAGAGTATCGCACGCTTGCCCGCGGCTCTCGAAGTTTTCAACATAGACTGAGCGACGAGCGACGAGCGACGAGCGACGAGCGACGAAAGACCGGAAAAGCAACGGGGGAGATCGGATGGCATTGCGGGTCGAGAATATCGGTAGCCTCGCGGCTACCCGTGCGTCGCTCTGGAATCATGTGGTCGGCGATCGTTATCCGTTTCTGCGCCACGAGTTCCTGGTGGCGCTGGAAGCCTGCGGCTGTGCCGATACGGATACCGGCTGGGAGCCGGATCACTTGATGGTCTTCGACGACGACCGGACGGTGGCGGCCTTGCCGCGCTACGCCAAATACCACTCGCGAGGCGAGTACGTATTCGACTGGTCCTGGGCGGATGCCTGGGAGCGCGCTGGCGGCGATTACTATCCCAAGTCGCTGTCGGCGATTCCGTTCACGCCGGCCTCGGGGCCGCGGCTGGCCGTGGTGGGCGACGTGGATCGGCGGGCGGTTATCGCGGCGCTGGCGCCGGTGATCCGCGATACCGGCCTGCAGAGCTGGCATCTACTGTTTGCCGACAGCGGCGAGGTGGACGACTGGCAGGCGGCGTTCGAAGCGCCGTTGATGGAGCGCCAGGCCGTGCAGTTTGCCTGGCGCGACGATGGATTCGGCAGTTTCGACGGCTTTCTGGCGCGGATGAGCTCGCGCAAACGCAAGGAGATCCGTCGGGAGCGTCGCAAGCTGGCGGAGCAGGGCTTCATGTTCGAGCGGCTGACGGGAGCGCGGATCGACGACGAGGCGCTGACACAGTTCTATCGCTGCTACTGCATGACATACCTGGAACGGGGCCAGCGTCCCTATCTGTCGCTCGAGTTCTTTACCCGGTTGCGCGACGACCTGGGCGATACGCTGCTGCTGGTCCGCGCCAGTGTGGAGGGACGGGCCGTGGCAGCCGCGCTCTGCCTGCAGGGAAGCGACACGCTCTACGGCCGCTACTGGGGCAGCGAGGTCGAGGCCGACTTTCTGCATTTCGAGACTTGCTACTACCAGGGGATCGAGCACTGCCTGGCACAGGGCTTGTCCCGTTTCGATCCGGGGACGCAAGGGGAGCACAAGCTGACCCGAGGTTTCGCGCCGGTCATCAGCCGCTCGCTGCACTATCTCGATCATCCGGGGTTTAGAGATGCCGTCGAGGATTTCTGCCGCGAGGAGCGAGCCTACGTTCATGCCTATTTCGAGCAGTGCCGATCTCGCCTGCCGTTCAAGGATCCGCTGCCTTGAGCGTGCAGACGTCAGGCGCGTGCTGCTGTCGTGCCGAGGTGAGTGATATGCTGAACCCAGGTTAAATTGGGCGGCGGATCTTGCCGCGACGAGGACAGATATTCGATGGGCTTTCTCACTGAAGCGGCTGTGCTGCTGGGCGCAGCCATCCTTGCGGTTCCCCTGTTTCAGCGTCTGGGGCTGGGGTCGATCCTGGGCTACCTCTGCATCGGCCTGCTCGCGGGCCCGTCGATCAGCGGCTTCATCTCCGAGCCGGAATCGGTGCTGCATTTCTCCGAGTTCGGCGTGGTCATGCTGTTGTTCATCATCGGCCTGGAGCTGGAGCCGCGTCGCCTGTGGGGGATGCGCAAGCGTCTGCTGGGTCTGGGGACGCTGCAGATGGCGGGCTGCGCAGCGCTGCTGATGCCGGTCGGGCTCCTGCTGGACCTGCCGCCGAGTATCGCCATCTTCCTCGGCCTCACGCTGGCGCTGTCGTCGACCGCCTTTGCGCTGCAGGTTCTCAACGAACGCCGTCAACTGGCGACGCCGCACGGTCAGAGCGCGTTCTCCATTCTGCTGTTTCAGGATCTGGCGGTGATACCGCTGCTGGCGCTGCTGCCGTTTCTGGCTGGGCGTGCCGACGCCGCGCCCGGCGACGGTTGGCTCATCGCCCGCAGCATTGGCGTGGTGATCGCTGCCATCGTCTTCGGTCGCCTGGTATTCCCTCGCGTGCTGGCGCTGATCGCACGTAGCGACGTGCACGAGATATTCACCGCCGCGGCACTGTTTCTGGTGCTGGCGATGGCACTGGTCATGGAGTGGGCGGGGCTGTCGATGGCACTGGGTGCCTTCCTGGGCGGTGTGATGCTGGCGGACACCCCGTATCGGCATGAACTGGAAGCCAATATCGAGCCGTTCAAGGGGCTGCTGCTAGGGCTCTTCTTCATTGCCGTCGGCATGTCGGTCAATCTCGGTCTCGTGCTGGACAACGTCTGGCTGGTGCTGGGGCTGGCCGTTGCGATGACGCTGGCCAAGTCCGTGGTACTGGTGATCGTCGGCCTGTTGGCGCGATTGCCTCGCCCGGAAATCCCCCGGCTGGCGACGATCATTTCCCAGGGCGGCGAGTTCGACTTCGTGCTGCTGACGGCGGCGGTGGCCGCTGGCGTCATCGATCAGCGCATCGCCAGCCTGTGTATCGCGGCGGTCACGCTGAGCATGGCGGCCACGCCGTTTTTGTATCAACTGGGAGAGAAGGCGGGCGATCGTCTCAAGGAGAGCCGGCCGTTCGATACCGACTTCGGCGACGACACACCCCCGGTGATCATCGCCGGCCTAGGCCGCTTCGGGCAGATGGTCGGGCGTATGCTGAAGATGCAGGGGATCAATTTCACGGCGCTGGACCCCAACATCACCCAGGTCGAGTTCATTCGCCGCTTCGGTTCCCGCATCTTTTACGCCGACGCGACCCGGCTCGACCTGCTGCGCGCGGCGGGTATCGACAAGGCGCGCCTGCTCGTCATTGCGGTCGATGGCGAGAACACTGCGCTGACCATTGCGAGGCTGGCAAAGACACACTTTCCAGATCTCGCCGTCTATGCGCGGGCGCGCAATCGCCATCACGCCTGGCAACTGATGGAGATCGGCGTCGATGGCGTGGTTCGCGAAACGTTCGCCTCGAGCATGGAGATGAGCGTCGAAGTCCTCAAGGGGTTGGGTTATCCCAGCGCCAATGCCATCAATGCGGTGCGCACCTTCCGCGATTTCGACAACCAGTTGCTCAAGGATACCTATGCGCATCGCAACGATACCGAGCAATTGATGGCGACCGAAAAGGCGGCCATGGCCGAGCTGCAATCCCTGTTCCAGCAGGAGCTCAACCGGGGGCGAACCGGCAGACGCGAAGAGGACACCGACACCGACGATCGCGAGGAGATGCGCGATGACGCAGACACCATTGCAGAGACTGAAACCCCGGCTCGCGGCGCTTGAGCTGCCGGCCGACACCGGGCTGGAACTCGACGCCGGCATTACGCCGCTTTCCGGTGGTGACAGCGGCGCCGGGCTGTGGCGAGTCGAGGGTGCGAGACCCTGCATCGTCAAGCAGGATTCGGTAGAGCGCGTCGCCAGAGAGGCCGATGGGCTGCGGGCGTTGGCCAGCGTCTGTCGTCTGCTCGTCGTGCCGGCGGTCGTTGCCGAGGATGACGACCTGCTGGTGATGGAAGCCCTGGATGCCACGGGGCAACGTGACGGCTCAGCGCTGGGCGAAGGGCTGCGCCAGATGCACCGTGATTCTCGAGATTCGCAGGCCGAGCACGGCTGGCCGCGGGACAATGCCTGCGGCTCGACACCTCAGCCCAATGCGCCGCTGGCGGACGGCCGTGTCTTCCAGCGCGAGCGGCGCTTGCTGCCGCTGATGAAACTGTGTCGCGACCAGGGGTTGCTGGACGCCGGTCTCGCCGAGCGTATCGAGCGCGTTGCCGAGTCGCTCGAAAGCTGGCTGCCCGATACGCCGCCCTGCCTGGTGCACGGCGATCTATGGTCGGGCAACGTGCTCTTCACGCCCAGGGGGCCGGCAATCATCGATCCGGCGGTCTATCGACACTACCCTGAAGTGGATATCGCCATGCTGACGCTGTTCGGCGGGCCGGGCGACGCCTTCTTCGAGGCCTACTGGAATGGAGGGCGCCCCGCGGATTGGGAACGGCGCGAGGCACTGTTCCAGCTCTATCCGCTGCTCAATCACCTCTATCTGTTTGGCCGGGGCTATCTCGGTGGCGTTGCGCGAGCGGTGGATCGCGTGCTGGTCGAGTGACGGTCCGATTCAGTCGAGCGGCTTGGCCGGCGTCGGGGTGATGCGCTCGAAAAAGGTGTTGATCATGCGCGGGCCGACATCGCCGATATCATAGCGCTCAGGATCACGCAGCCAGTCATGCAGGAGGCCCAGAATCATCGACATCAGCATGCGAGAGGCAATTTCCGGTTCGACGTTATCGATCAGGGTTCCGGTATCACGCGCTTCTTCGAAGCGTTCGACCATCGTTTCATAGCAGTCGCACGCCAGTTGATCCTGCAGCGCGAGAATATCGACATCGCTGGCCGATTCGCTGCAGTGCAGCAGGATGGTATGGACGCGACGCGAGCGCGGTCCCTGCAGCCGCCCGAGAGCGTGAAGCGTGGCCAGGCGCAGGCTTTCCAGCGGCGCGTTGGGCTGGTCGGGATCCTCGACATCATCCAGCAACTGTCGCAGTGGCATCTTGACGCGGTCCAGCATGGCGTGGAACAGGTCGGACTTGTTCTTGAAATGCCAGTAAACGGCGCCTCGTGTCATCCCAGCCTGGCGCGCGATCTGCTCGAGCGAAGTGCGCGATACACCGCGCTCGAGGAAGATGACTTCAGCCGCGTCCAGCAGCGCTTCGCGGGTAGCCTCGGCTTCGGCTTTGGTACGTTTGGGCATGATGTTGTCGTCGACAGATGAGTGGAGTGCGAGACGTTGGGCCGGCATTTCTTATGATGTGGTTCAAGCTGCCGTTGGCAAAGCATACCAATTTCCCCGCAAGTTTACATTCATGTATGTATGCCTGTAAGCTCGCGAGATCAACTTAGGTACCATTCTTCCAGGACGGAGTCTCATGCGCCCTAATCTCATGAATTACACCCTCGGCTTCGGTGGGGCGTTGTTGCTGTCATTGGCACTGGCCGGCTGTGGCGGGGACGATCAGCAAAGTGCTCAACAAGGCGGAGGGCAACAACAAAAGCCACCTACCAAGGCCGAAGTGATGGAAGTCGAGGCGCATGATGTCGCGCTCTCCAAAACCTATCCCGGCCAAGTCCGCAGCGATCGCGAAGTGACCGTGATGGGGCGTGTCGAGGGCATTCTCGAAGCGCGTCATTACCGCGAGGGCAGCATGGTCGAGAAGGGCGACAAGCTCTTCACCATCGAGCAGGCGCCTTATGAAGCGACCGTCAAGCAGCGCCAGGCGGACGTGCAGAGCGCCAAGGCGGAAGTCTATCGTGCCCAGCGTGATGCCGAACGCTATCAGCGCCTGTACAACCAGAACTCCATAAGCCAGCAGCAGCGTGATCAGGCCCAGGCCGATCTGCGCACGGCTCAGGCGGCCCAGGCTCAGGCTCAGGCAGCGCTGGACAGCGCCCAGATCGATCTCAGCTATACCGAGGTCAATGCGCCGGTCAGCGGCATGATCAGTCACAGCGAGGTCAACGTCGGCAATCTGGTACAACCGCCCCAGGAGCTGGCGACCATCACGCCGCTGAATCCGATCGAGGTGCGCTTCTCGCTGCCAGCCGATGACGCCTTCTCGCTGCGCCAGCAGCGTCAGAAGGAAGACGAAGGCGTGGCGGATACCGCGATTCTGACCGCGCCCGGTACAGAAAGCGCTTCCCGCGATGCGCTCCAGCTCCGGGGCAAACTGGACTTTCTGGGTTCGCGAGTGGATGAATCCACCAGCACGGTACAGGCCGAAGCCGTATTTCAGAATGAGGATCAGCTCTTCCTGCCGGGCCAGTTCGTGCGCGTGACGCTGCCTAACGTGATGCGTTACGACGTCTATGCCGTGCCGTCGATCGCCGTGACCGAAGGGCTCAAGGGGCCGCAGGTTTTCGTGCTCGATGACGAAGGCAAGACCGAGACGCGATTCGTGTCGCTGGGCGAGATCGCCGGTGACTGGCAGATCATCACCGAGGGGCTGAACCCCGGAGACCGAGTCGTCGTGTCGGGAATCGGCAGTATTTCCCCCGGCGATCAGATCGATGCGCAGCCGTTCACTGGCAAGGTGCCCAAGCCGCAGAACAACGCTGGTGAAAACCCCTCCCAGGAGCCCGACGCACAAGGTGGCGAAGGCGTCGCGGGCGCCCAGCGTGATGCGCAAAAGGCGAACGGCGGACAGAACGGAGCCAACTGATGAATTTTTCCAGCGTTTTCATCAGGCGGCCTATATTCGCGACCGTCGTCTCGGTCATCATTACACTGATCGGCTTGATGGCGATGCGTACGCTGCCCATCGAGCAGTATCCTTCGGTCGTGCCGCCGACGATCAGCGTTTCCGCGACCTATCCGGGAGCCAGTGCGCAGACGGTTTCCGATACGGTCGCCGCCGTGCTGGCGCAGGAGATCAACGGCACCAAGGACATGATCTATCTGACCTCGAGCAGTTCCGATAGCGGTCAGATGTCGATGAGCGTCTATTTCAACATCGGCACCGATCCTCAGACGGCACAGATCAACGTCAACAACCGCGTGCAACAGGCGCTGTCCCAGTTGCCGAGCGAAGTGCAGTCCCAGGGGGTCACGGTCGAGCAACGCTCGTCGAGCGTGCTGCTGTTCGTCGCGGTGACTGCGGAAGGGGGCAGCGATGCCTACGATTCGCTCTACCTGACCAACTACGCCAACATCAACATCACCGATACGCTCAAGCAATTGCCGGGTGTCGGGCAGGCGGAAGTGCTGGGCAGCCAGGAATTCGCCATGCGCGTCTGGCTCAACCCGGACAAGCTGGCGCAGTACGACCTGACACCGGCAGAGGTATCGTCGGCGATTCAGGCCCAGAACTCGGTAGTTGCCGCAGGCAAGCTGGGTGCCGAACCACAGAGCAACCCCACGCCCTACACCTACACCATCACGACCGAGGGTCGTTACGAGAACGTCGATCAGTTCCGGGATATCGTGCTGCGCACCAACCCGGACGGCTCCTCGTTGCGCTTGAGCGATGTCGCGCGGATCGAACTGGGCAAGAACAGCTACGGCATTCAGGGGTACGTCAACAACAGCCCGATCGCGCCGATCGCCATCTATCTGCAGCCAGGCGCCAACGCGCTCGACGTGGCGGCCGAGGTGAAGGCGTCGATGGCGGATCTCAAGACCCGCTTCCCGCCGGGCCTGAGTTACGAGATTCCCTATGACACCACGCTGTTCATCGATGCTTCCATCGAATCGGTGGAACAAACCTTCATCGAGGCGCTGCTGCTCGTCGCGGTGATCGTGTTCGTGTTCCTGCAGAGCTGGCGCTCGACGCTGGTGGCGATGTCGGTAGTGCCGATCTCGGTAGTAGGTACCTTTGCCGGCATGTACCTGCTCGATTTCTCGATCAACCTGCTTTCGCTTTTCGGCATGATCCTGGCGATCGGTATCGTCGTGGACGACGCGATCGTGGTCATAGAGAACGTCGAGCGCATCATGGAGGAAGACGAGGAGGCGACGCCATTCAGCGCCAGTCTCGAGGCGATGAAGGAAGTGTCTGGCGCGGTCATCGCCACCGCCTTCATCATGTCGGCGGTGTTTGTGCCGGTCGGCTTCATGAGCGGCCTGACGGGGCAGATGTACCAGCAGTTCGCGATCACCATCGCGATCTCGGTGGCCATCTCGGCGATCGTGGCGCTGTCGTTCACGCCGGCGATCAGTGCGATCTTCCTGAAGCATCAGGATCGCATGAAGCAGTCCGGATTCGTGCGTGTCATTCGCAAGCCGTTCGACTGGTTCAACAAGCTCTTCGACAAGATTACCGACCTGTTCATGGCGATCACCAACTTCATCATTCATCAGCTGTGGCTGGTGCTGGTCGGGTTGGTTGCCGCCGGGGTCTTCTCCTGGATGATCTTCGCCCAGTTGCCGGCGGCGCTCCTGCCTTCCGAAGACCAGGGGGTGGCTCTGGCCTCCGTCAGCCTGCCGGCAGGATCCTCGGTGGCACGGACCGACGCCTATGTGCAGGAGTTGAGTCAGCGGCTTCGAGATGCCGTCCCGGGGATCAATTACGTGGTCGGGATACCCGGTTTCGACATCCTGTCTAGCTCGCCCAATACCTCCAAGGGCACGGTCTTCGTCACCATGAAACCATGGGAAGATCGCGATATCACGGTGGATCAGCTGACGCAGAAGATCATGCAGATCGGTGGTCAGATCCAGGGCGGGCAGACGGTTGCCTTCAACCTGCCGCCGATACAGGGCCTGTCTCCCACCGGTGGCTTCACCGGTTACCTGCAGGCTTTCGGCGGCGACACGTCGCAGCAGCTCGCGGATGCCGCCGGCAAGGTGATGCAGGCCGCGGCGGAGCGGCCGGAGCTCTCCGGGGTGTTCTCGTCGCTCGATGTCAATGTGCCGGTCTACCGGGCCAAAGTGGATATCGAGAAGGCGCGTAGTCTCGGCGTGGATATCAGCGACCTGAATACGACCATGGCGAGCACGTTCGGTAGTTCTTTCGTCAACTACTTCACTCGCTCGAGCCGCAACTTCCAGGTCTATCTCCAGTCCGAAGACGATTTTCGTCGTAATCCCGAAGATCTGAGCAAGGTCTATGTACGCGGCGGTGACGGGCAGCGCGTTCCGCTCTCCGAGCTGGTCACGTTGACGCGAGGCAAGGCGCCGACGGTGCTGCAACGCTACAACACCTATCCGGCGGCGCAGTTCTCAGGTGGTCCGGCGCCCGGCTACAGTTCGGGTCAGGCCGTGGCGGCGATGCAGGAAGTGGTTGCCGATACCCTGGGTGTCAACTACTCGATGGGCTGGAGCGGTGAAGCCTACCAGCAGGTCAATGTGGGCACGGCGGCGACGCTGGCACTGTCGTTCGGCGTCATCATGATGTTCCTGATTCTGGCTGCGCAGTACGAAAGCTGGACCTTGCCGCTGGCGGTGGTTTCCGCCGTGCCGTTCGCCTTCGTCGGCGCTATCCTGGCGGTCTACCTGGCTGGCTTGAGCACCAGTGTCTACTTGCAGGTGGGCTTGCTGGTGGTGGTCGGCCTGGCGGCGAAGAACGCCATCCTGATCGTCGAGTTCGCCGAACAGCAGCGCAAGCATGCGGGACTGTCGGTGGTCGATGCGGCCAAGGTGGCGGCACGCCAGCGCTTCCGTCCCATCGTGATGACGTCTCTGGCATTCATCGGCGGTACGCTGCCCCTGGCATTGGCTTCCGGTGCCAGTGCGGCAAGCCGTAATCAGATCGGCACGCCGGTGGTCGGCGGGATGATCTCCATCACGCTGTTGGCGACGGTTTTCGTGCCGGCAACCTATGTGTTGATCATGAAGGTCACGCACGGGCTGCAGGCGAAATTTGGCAAAGGTGAACAGCGTCACGACCGTCAGCCGGAGGCGCGCGAAAGCCAGTAATCGACTGCGTCAAAATGACCAGTAATTCGGTCTTTCGAAGGCAACCCCCCTTGGGGGTTGCCTTTTTTGTTGGCTGGCGTTCATCGGCTGCGGTGACGTCTCAAAACAGGCTTTGACGCTTTCCGGCCGGTGGCATATATCTGTAATCGGGGCTGGAGGTCGGTGCCGGGGCGAGGTCGGTTGCGCCGAAAGATCGCCATCCCGTCGTGCCCGCGAATCATCGCTCAGCACATTGGCAGGTAACCGCGATCGCCGTTGATCTCCTTGATTAACGTCGGTTATGGCTGTGCCTGACGCCTGAGCGCAGGATGATGAGTCGAAGCTGGTTAATATTGACTGGTGAACCGAATGTTCAGGGAGGCTGAACATGACGCAGGCCGCAGTTCATGGAAGGGAAAGTCAGACGGCTGCGAGAGCTGAGGGGAAATCCCGCTGGTCCGCGTCGATAACCGGTCAGGCCTCGTCGAGGTCGCCTGCAGGCGTGTTGTCGCGACCGATGCCCGCATCGCCGAGCCGGCGTCGGCGTGTGCTGTTCGTGACGACCGAGATTGCCGATTTCATCAAGGCTGGCGGATTGGGTGATGTCTCCGCCGCCTTGCCTCGTGCACTGAAACCCAATTACGACGTACGCATCCTGATGCCAGGCTACCGGCAAGTGCTGACTGCCGGCCGGCCGATCGTGCATGTGGCCAGTCTGCCCGCCAGTCATGACTTGCCTGCCTGCGAGATTGGGCGTCTTCTCTGCGAGGATGGCCTGATCGTCTACGTCGTGCTCTGTCCGGAGCTCTACGACCGGGATGGTAACGCCTACGGTGACGAACTGGGGGTGGGCTGGCCCGACAACGATATCCGCTTTGCGCGTCTGGCGATGGCGGCCGCCGAGATCGTCAATGACGCGACCCTGCTCGACTGGCAGGTGGAACTGCTCCATCTCAACGACTGGGCGACCGGACTGGCGGCCGGTTATGTCCGCTGGCTCGGAAAGCGTTACGTTCCTTCGGTCTATACCATCCATAACCTCGCCTATCAGGGCATCTTCCCCGCCGAGCGTCTCCCGGCACTCGGGATCCCGGCATCCGCGTTTCATATCGATGGGGTGGAGTTTCACGGCCAGCTCTCCTTCATGAAGGCGGGGCTTTCCTACGCTTCCCATGTCACGACGGTCAGCAGCAATTACGCCGACGAAATCACCACGGCTCCCCTGGGTTGCGGGCTGGAGGGCTTGCTCAAGAAGCGTGCGCTGGAAGGGCGGCTCAGCGGTCTGCTCAACGGCATCGATGATCATTGGGACCCGCGCACGGACCCTCATTTGGCGCCCAACTTCGGTATTAACGACTGGCATGGCAAACGTGCCAATACGCAGCGCGTGCGCCGGATGTTCGGCCTGGATCCGAGCAGTGGCCCGCTGTTTGCGGTGGTTTCCCGCCTGGTGGCGCAGAAAGGGCTCGATCTGACCATTCAGGTCGCCGACGCCATCGTGCGAGCCGGCGGACAGCTGGTGGTGATCGGTCGCGGCGAATACGCCATCGAGCAGGCGCTGGTCGAAATGGCCGCGCTCTACCCTGGGCAGGTCGGCGTCAATATCGGCTTCGACGAGGGCGAGGCGCGACAGATCTACGCGGGCAGCGACTTCCTGTTGATGCCGTCTCGTTTCGAGCCCTGTGGCCTGAGCCAACTTTACGCCCAACGCTTCGGCTCATTGCCGATCGCGCATCGGACCGGCGGCCTGGCGGATACGATCCAGGATGGCATCAACGGGCTGTTGTTCGACGACATGAGCCTGGAAACCTATCGCGCCACCGTGCTGCGTGCGTTCGACCTGTTCCGCGCCACCGATCTGTTCTACGCCATGCGGCGGGCGGCAATGGCGGGGCGGTTGCATTGGCGCCAGGCCGTGATTCCCTATCGGCGACTCTATGCCGACCTGTTGACGGAGGCGATAGTGCGAACCGAAGACGTCGTGACAAGACCATGATGATCGTTGCCGACAATCGCACGCCGCCTTCGTGGCCTCAGGGCCTCGAGCCTCTGAACATGAATCCGACTGAGGCGGCCTGGACGCTGGCGCTCTCGTCGTCTTTCTCCTCGGATTCGTCTGGTGACAGCGGAAGACAGGCGGCATGGCCCTGGGATGACGGCGACTGGATGCGGGCCAGGGTCGGGCGCCATGGTGGCGATATGCCGCTGGCGCTCTATCGCCTCGATGCCGCGGATTGGTACGTCTCCCGATTCCCGCCGCCCCTGAACTGGAACCATCTGGCACAGGAGCTGGTGCCCTATGTCGCCGATCTGGGATTTACCCATGTCGTGCTCGACGAGGCGCTCATCGGCCAGCCCGATACCGTGGTCTGCCAGTTCGTCGAGACATGCCATGTCGCCGGCGTAGGTGTCATGGTTCGGTATCCGACGGCCTCGCCATCGTCCGAATCCGGCTTTCTCGCCTGGTGCCAGCGCTGTCATATCGACGGCTTCGAGGAAGCCGACGACGCCTCACGCGCCAGCGGCTGTCACCTGTTTCAGAGCGAGACCACCGAGCTATTGCTGACGTTGCATCGACGGCCGCGCTGGCGGGTAGCGAGTGCTCACTATCTGGCGCTCGACCCCGCCGAGCGCTCCCGCTGGCATGCCGATTGGATCGAGGCGTTGACGCCACACGAAACCGATCGGGGACTGCTGGAGCAGATGCCGGACGAGACGTCGGCGCTCGGTCAGTGGCGACAATCCATTCACGGTGACGACTGGCAGCGTTTTGCTGCGTATCGAGCGAGCCTGGGGTTAATGTGGGCGCTACCCGGCGACAAGCAGGTGGCGATGGGCGTCGAGCTGGGCCAGGTGCTGGCCGAGCCCCGGGAATCCGCCATGCACTGGCCGCTGCTGTTCGAAAGCCGACATGCAGGCGTACTCCGCCTGATGGCCGATCTCAACCGGCTTTACGTCAACGAGCCGGCGATGCAGATCCGCCACGACGATCAGCTCGGTTTCGAATGGTTGGTCGACGACGATAGCGATAACGGCGTGATTGCTTTCGCCCGCCATACCGAAAGCGGCCACGCCAGCATGATCTGCCTCTGCAACTTCCAGGCCTCTGTCCACTATCGCTATCGGCTGGGCGCTCCCAGCGCCGGCTGGTGGCGGGAAATCTTCAACAGCGACAGCGTCTTCTACGGCGGCAGCAACGTGGGCAATAGCCGCGGTGCGACGACGGAGCCGATTTCCAGCCATGGTCGCCCCCAGTCGCTGGCCATCACGGTACCGCCGATGGCCGCGCTGTTTCTGCGTCACGAAAACTGGATCGAGGAAACACCATGAGCGCGTCTTCCGGTTCCAGCGACTCGAGCATGGCTGCCACGCCATCCGATGTCATGAATGAGGCGGCCTGGGTACCTTTCTACGGCGCGTCACTGACCGCCGAAGGGCGTGTTCGCTTTCGCCTGTGGGCGCCCAGCGCGCAGCGGGTGGATGTGGAGTGCGAAGGCATGGCGCCTCAGCCGATGAACCCGATGGCGGAGGGGGATTTCGAACTCGAGCTGGACTGCCCGCCGCAGGCCGCCTACCGCTACCGTGTTTTCGTCGAGGATGACGATGACGGCATGCCCGTGCCCGACCCCGCCTCGAAAGCGCTACGCGGTGGCGTCGACGGGCTAACCTGCGTGATCGATCCGGATCGCTACACATGGCGCCATGACGAATGGACAGGCCGGCCATGGGAAGAGACGGTCATCTATGAGGTTCATCTGGGCGCCTGCGGCGGAATCGACGGATTGCGCCGACGGCTACCCGAACTGGTGGAACTGGGTGTGACCGCCATCGAACTGATGCCGCTCGCCGAATGCCCGGGGGAGCGCAACTGGGGATACGACGGCGTCCAGCCCTACGCCGTGGCGGCCTACTACGGTACGCCGGAGGCGCTCAAGGCACTGATCGACGATGTCCACGGGCACGGGCTGATGATCTTCCTCGATGTGGTCTACAACCACTTCGGCCCGGATGGCAATTTCCTGGCGCACTACGCCAAGGCGTTCTTCCGCGATGACCTGCAGACGCCCTGGGGCGATGCCATCGACTTCCGTCGTCCGCAAGTGCGCCGCTTCTTCATCGATAACGCCCTGATGTGGCTGCTCGAGTATCGTTTCGACGGGCTGCGGTTCGACGCCGTTCATGCCATCAGTGAGCGGGATTTCCTGGTCGAGCTGGGACAGACCTTGCGCGAGCGGGTCGGTTCGACTCGCCACTGCCACCTGATGCTGGAAAACGAGCATAACCAGGCTAGTCTGCTGGACCCGGCGCTGTTCGATGCGCAATGGGCCGACGACTGGCACAACGCGATGCATGTCCTGCTAACCGGCGAACGCGAGGGCTACTACGCCGACTTCGCCGAGCACACCACGGAAAAGCTGGCGACCGCGCTGGGCGAAGGGTTCATCTATCAGGGCCAGCCTTCACGCAAGGGCGAGGCGCGCGGCGAGCCCAGCGGGCATCTGCCGCCGACGGCGTTCATCGACTTTCTGCAGAACCACGACCAGATCGGCAACCGTGCGCTGGGGGAGCGTCTATCCCGGCTGGCCGAGCCGGACGCGCTCGATGCGGCAACGCTGATGCTGCTGATGTCTCCCGCCATTCCACTGCTGTTCATGGGAGACGAGTGGGGCTCGACGCAACCCTTTCTGTTCTTTACCGATCATCGCGACGCCCTGGCGGATGCGGTACGGGAAGGCCGTCGCCGTGAATTCGCCGATTTCAGCGCCTTCGAGGACCCGGCGCAACGCGAGCGCATCCCTGATCCCAATGCCCTGACCACGTACGAGGCTTCCCGGCTCGATGACGATGAGGCCAGCGCGCCGGAACATCGGCGTCATCAGGCGCGTTTTCGGCAGTGGCTGGCGCTGCGTCACGAGCACCTCGTGCCCTGGTTGAAGGGAAGTTGCGCCATCGGCGCTCGTGTGCTCGGTGACAAGGCCGTGGAGGGTCGCTGGTCGCTGGGTAATGGACATAAGCTGACCATCGCCATCAATCTCTCGCCACAACCGGTGTCCGTAGTCTGGCAGGAGACACCGCTAGTCTGCTCACGAGATGGCGTGGATGAGCATATCGCAGAGGGTCGACTGCCGGCGCGGACCAGTGCCGTCTGGCTCCAGCCCTCGGGTGACGTGCCGGGAGAGCCAGACGTATGACGACTGTTCAGGATGGATATCAACCCTCTACCGAGTTGCGCCAACTGGCAGAGTCGGTCGGCTTGCTGTGCGAATGGGTCGGTAGCGACAACCAGCCTCAGACGCTGTCCGACGATCGCCAGCGCACGATGCTGGCCCGCCTTGGCTGGCCGGCGGGCGACGACGAGGAGGTCGCCGCCAGCCTGGCCCGTTGGCAGGCGCGACGATGGCCCTCCGCGTTCGAGCAACTGCCGCCGATGCTGATCGCCGATCAGGGCCAGCTCACCCAGGTGCCCGTCGTCGGCAGCGGCGGGTGCGCCTTCGCCATCCGGCTCGAGAGCGGCGAGACGATGGACGGTCATCTCGACGATAACGGTTGCCTACCCGCGATCCAGGAGACGGGGTATCACCACGTCTGTTTTCTGACGGAGCGGGGCGACGACAGCGTGACCCGGACTCTGGCAGTGGCACCGCCGCGCTGCTTTACCCTAGACGATATCGCCCGGGAGCGCCGTCATGCCCAGCCGAGCTACTGGGGCGTGGCGGTACAGCTCTATGGGCTGCGGCGCGAGGGCGATGCTGGTATCGGCGACCTGCAGGCGCTGGACGACCTCTGTGCCGTGGTGGCCCGCGCCGGTGCCGATGCGGTTGCCATCAGTCCGCTGCATGCATTGTTTGCCTCGCATCCCGAACGGTTCAGCCCCTATTCGCCCTCCAGCCGGCTGTTCTACAACGTCTGGCACGCCTCGCCGGAGTGTGTCTTCGATGCGGAAACCCTGGCGCGGGCGCAGGCGCCGTTCAGCGAGGCGATGGCGCAGCAGGCCAGTCTCGAGTTGATCGACTGGCCGACCAGCGCGCGCCTCAAACTGTCGATGCTGGAACGGCTGTTTCTGCACGTGCAGCGCGACGAGAGCGCGCTTGCCTGGCGCTCGCAACTGGTCGCCTTCCGTCGCGATGGCGGTGGCAGCCTCGAGAGTCACTGTCGTTTCGAAGTGCTGCAGGCGCATGCCGACCATGCCGATTGGCGGCAGTGGCCCGAGGCGTGGCGGGATCCCCGCGGGGAAGCGGTGGAAGCGTTCGCCGAGCAGCACCGGGAAGCCATTACATTTTCGGTCTTTCTGCAGTGGCTGGTGGCGGCCGGACTCGAGCGTGTACAGAACAACGCGCGTCAGGCCGGGATGGCGGTGGGCTTGATCGCCGATCTGGCCGTGGGCGCCGATCCCACCGGCAGCCAGGCCTGGAGTGATCCGGAAGAGCTGTTTCCGGGGCTCAGCGTGGGCTCGCCGCCGGATGCCTTCAATGCCCACGGCCAGAACTGGGGCGTGGCGGCGTTCTCTCCCCAGGGGCTGGTCGATTCCGGCTACCGGGGGTTCCTGGCCATGCTGCGAGCCAGTCTGGCGCATGCCGGCGGCTTGCGGATCGACCATATTCTGGGGCTTTCGCGACTGTGGCTGGTCCCGGAAGGGGAAACGGCGCAGCAGGGGGCCTATCTGCGCTATCCGCTGGACGATCTGCTGCGACTGGTATCGCTGGAGTCCTGGCGGCATCGGGCCATCGTCATCGGCGAGGATCTGGGGACCGTCGAAGCCGGGCTGCGGGATCGGCTGGCGGCGCGGGGCGTGCTGGGCATGAGCGTGATGTGGTTCGAACGAGAGGGCGAGGCGTTCCTGCCGGCCGAGGCGTGGCGCCGGACCACCATGGCCACCACCAGCACCCACGACCTGCCCACGGTAGCAGGCTGGTGGCTGGAGAACGATCTGCACTGGCGGAACCGGCTGGGGCTGCTGAAAGCGGGCGAGGATCCGGCTGAGCTCAGCGAGCAGCGGAGTCAGGACCGGCGCCGTCTGGTCAGCGCCTGCGAGCTCGACGAGGTCGCCGGCGAAGGCGGTATCGCCAGCGACAGCGTGGACGTCGAAGATGTCATTGATGCCGTACTGGCGCACGTGGCAAAGACGCCGACACCGCTGGCGCTATTTCCGCTGGAGGATCTGCTGGGATTGAAGGAACAGGCCAATCTCCCCGGTACCTTCGACGAGCATCCTAACTGGCGACGACGGTTACCAGCACCCGCGCCGCAGGCGTTGAACGAGCCGGCGGTGCAGCAACGCCTGTCACGCATTGATGGCATACGCCGGGAGCGCCGAACATGAGACCGCTTCGCGCCACTGTCAGATTGCAGCTGCATGCCGATTTCACCTTCGACGATGCCTGTCGGCAAGTCGACTATTACGCCGAGCTGGGCATCAGCCACTTTTATCTGTCGCCCTTTCTTGCCTCGCGAGCAGAATCGGCCCATGGATACGACGGCATCGACCCGACCCGGGTGGACTCGGAGCTGGGTGGCGAGGCGGGGCTGGGCCGGCTGGTCGAAGCGCTGCACGCGGCGGACATGGGCATCCTGGCCGACATCGTGCCCAACCATCTGGCGGTGGGCTCCGAAAATCCCTGGTGGCAGGATGTGCTGGCGCATGGTCGTGCCAGTGAATACGCGCACTTCTTCGACATCGACTGGGAACAGTCCGGCGCCGACGGCAAGCTGTTGCTGCCGTTTCTCGGTGACCGTTACGTGCAGGTGTTGGAAGACGGTGAACTGACGCTGGCGTGGGATGCGGAAAGAGCGGCCTTTTTCGTCGTCTACCATGAGCACCGGTTTCCGCTGAATCCGGCGCACACCTCAGCGCTATTGGCATCGGCTGCTGCCGATGCCGATGCTGATCGAGACGGCCTGCAACCCGAACGAGTCCGGTCCTCGGAAATCAGCCACGAAGAGCGCAGGGGCGACGATCCGCTCATCGCGGCCACCCTCGCCCGCCATGACCCCGCCACCGAGGAAGGCAGGGCGCGACTGCATGCGTTGCTGGAGCGTCAGGCCTATCGGCTGGCCTATTGGCGCACCGCCAACGACGCGCTCAACTGGCGTCGATTCTTCGATATCACCGAACTGGTCGGCGTGCGGGTCGAGGACGAGAGCGTTTTCGATCTGTCTCATGCCTACATGCTCTCGCTGGTCGAACGCGGCTGGATCGACGGGCTGCGCATCGATCATATCGATGGCCTGGCCGATCCCCGCGGTTACGCACTGCGCCTGCGCGCACGTCTCGATGCCATCGCCGAGCGTCGTCAGGAACTGAACGGCGAGCGGCGCAACGAGACTCGACGGCCGATCTACGTCGAGAAGATTCTCGGCGACGGCGAGCATCTACACACCGACTGGGATGTGGACGGCACCACCGGCTACGAGTTTCTCGATCTGGTCTCCGGTATCCAGCACGACCCGGCGGGGCGCGAACCGCTGGCTCGGCTGTGGCGCGAGATCAGCGGCCGCGAGGACGACTTTGCCGCCGAGGTCCAGGCGGCACGCCGGGAAATGCTCGAAGGGTCGTTGGCGGCCGAGTTCGAACGTTGCGTCAAGGCCGTCGGGGCGCTGGCCAGCGCCAGCCCCGCCACCCGCGAGTTCAGCCTGCCGGCGATTCGGCGCGTTCTCGGCGCCCTGGCCGTCGGCTACCCGGTCTATCGCAGTTATGCCGACCAGGATGGGCGGCCGGATGCCGATGCCGAAGATTTCGACCACGCCATGCAGATGGCTCGATCGCAGCTATCGGCGGCCGATGCGGCCTGGTTGCCGCTGCTCGACGACTGGTTCGGCGGCAAGGCGCCCAACGATTTCGACGAGCCCGAACGGCAGTGGCGTCTGACGGCGCTGACGCGGTTTCAGCAGCTGACATCGCCGCTGGCGGCGAAGGCGGTCGAGGACACCGCGGGTTATCGCTCGGCGGTGCTGCTGTCACGCAACGATGTCGGCTGCGAAGGGGCGCACTTTGCCTATGCACCGCAACGCTTGCACGAGGCGAATCGGGAGCGTCTGGAAAGATTCCCCCGCGGCATGCTGACCACCGCGACGCACGATCACAAGCGCGGTGAAGATGTCCGTGCCCGGCTGGCGGCGCTCAGCGAACTGGCCGATATAGTGGTGCCCAGAATGCAGGCATGGGCGCGCGATCAACGCCTCTACGATAGCGGCGAGACGCCCAGCGGCGGGGATCGCCTGATGATGCTCCAGTTGGTGCTGGCGGCCTGGCCGCTGGAGCTGAAGCTGGAGCCGGACGCCGAGTTCGCCTCCCCGGACCGCCAGGCACTGACCGACTTCGCTGACCGTATCGTCGCCTGGCAGCAGAAGGCGATGCGAGAGGCCAAGCTCGACAGCCACTGGCTGGCACCCGAAGAGACCTACGAACAGGCGGGCGAAGACGCCGTGCGCTGTGCGCTGAGCGGCGGCGATCTGACGCGGGAACTGGCCGAGACGGCGGCGCTGCTGGACCTGCCCGGGGCGATCAACGGCCTGGCGCAGACGGTGCTGCGGCTGTGTTCCCCCGGCATACCGGATCTCTATCAGGGCACCGAATTCTGGGATCAGTCGCTGGTCGATCCAGACAATCGCCGCCCGGTGGACATGGCCGCGCGCCGCGAGGCGCTGGAAGGCGCGGAGATGCCGGCCTCGGCCTGGAAGCACTGGCGGGACGGTGCCGTCAAGCAGGCCGTCGTGCAGCGCCTTTTGAGCCTAAGACGGGAGCATCCGAGCCTCTTCAGCGAAGGGGAGTACGTGCCGCTGCAGGCCAGCGGCGCCTATGCGGATCACGTCGTTGCCTTTGCCCGCAAGACGCCGACCCAGACCCTGGTTGTGGTCGTGCCGCGCCTGTCGACGGTGCTGTCGGCGTCATCGCTGGAACGGGAACTGCAGTGGTCGGATACCACGCTGTCTCTCGAGACGCTGGGGCTGGAGGGTACCGGAGACGCCTGGCTGACGTCGGCGCCGGTAGCGTCGCCGGCCAGACTGTCGCTACAGCAACATTTGTCGGATTTCCCCTGCGGGGCTTGGGTATGGACTTCCTGAACCCGCTACTTTGAAAGTGAAGCGTCGGTCCAGCCGGCGCCGGTCTTGCATGGATTTGGCGGGGCAGGGATGACCCCGCCACGCAACGAGAACAGGAAGGAGGGCGTCATGATGACCAGTCGCGAACAACGTGTACGGATGCTGGCTTATCGCATTTGGGAATCGGAAGGCCGGCCCGACGATCAGGATGATCGTCATTGGGAGATGGCCGAACGCATCGTCGAAGCCGAGAATGCGCGCGAGGAGGAACAGGATTGGCGCGCCGCGTCCGATGAGCCTTCCCTGTTGGAAGGGGAAGAGCCACCGGCCGAGCCCGACGAACTCGGCATCGACGAGATGCGTCTGCCGCTGGACGATCCCGAGGTCGAGGCGCTGAAGGAGGAGGACACCGGGGTCGAGGTGCATCCCAGTCCGAAGGGCGGCAAGCCGCGCCCACGCAAAAAGGCTGCCGCTGCCACGCCTCGAGCCGCGAAAGGCAGCTCGGCTACGGGTTCGGCAGCACCGAAAAAGAAGCCGACGGCCAAGGCGCGCAAGTCCGACAGTGGCGGCAAGAAATCCGAGTAGCTGCCCTTGCGAACACGATGTCGAACCGGATGCACCCGATCTCCGAGGACAGGAAATATGAGCGATATGCGCTGGAGCGGTGAGGCGAACATTGGCCCTGCGGTGCAGGGTGGCTTGGAACTGCGCTCACGAGTTCGGGAAGGGCTGCCCTATCCATTGGGAGCGACCTGGGACGGATTGGGGGTCAATTTCGCACTGTTTTCGGCCAACGCGACCCGGGTCGAGCTCTGCCTGTTCGACGAGAGTGGCGAAGAGGAGATCGAACGCATCCCTTTGCCGGAGTATACCGACGAGATATGGCACGGCTATCTCCCGGATGCCCGGCCCGGACAGTTATACGGCTACCGGGTTCATGGTCCCTACGACCCCGATTCGGGCCACCGCTTCAATCCCAACAAGCTGCTGATCGATCCCTATGCCAAGCAACTGGTGGGGGAATTGATCTGGGACGATGCACTCTACGGCTACACCATTGGCCATGAGGATGACGACCTCAGCTTCGACGAGCGAGATAGTGCTCCGTTCATGCCGCGTTGTCGGGTCATCGATCCGGCGTTCACTTGGGGGCGCTCCAGTGAGATTCGGGTGCCGTGGAGCGACACCGTCATCTACGAAACGCACGTACGCGGTTACACCATGCGTCACCCGGATGTGCCGAAAGCGCTGCGTGGCACGTTCTCCGGTCTCGCCGTACCGGAGGTGATCGAGTATCTCGGTGACCTTGGTATCTCCTCACTGGAGCTGATGCCGATCCACGCTTTTGCCGATGATCGTCATCTGCAGGAAAAGGGACTGCACAACTACTGGGGCTATAACACGCTGGCATTCTTCGCCCCCCATCCGAACTACATGGCCAGCGAGTCGATCAGTGAGTTCAAGCAGATGGTGGCGCGTTTTCACGCTGCGGGTATCGAAGTTCTGCTCGACGTGGTCTACAACCACACGGCGGAAGGCAACGAGATGGGGCCGACGTTATCGTTCAGGGGAATCGACAATGCCTCCTATTACCGCCTGATGCCGGAAGAGCCGCGCTTTTATATCAACGATACTGGTACCGGCAATACGCTGAACCTGTCGCATCCTCGGGTACTGCAGATGGTCACCGACTCCTTACGCTACTGGGCCGATGAGATGCGTGTCGACGGTTTCCGTTTCGATCTGGCGACGATTCTCGGACGCGAGGCCGAAGGTTTCGACGAAGGCGGCGGTTTCCTCGATTCCTGCCGGCAGGACCCGTTGCTGTCGCAGTGCAAGCTGATCGCCGAACCCTGGGATTGCGGGCCTGGCGGCTATCAGGTCGGCAAGTTTCCGCCTGGTTGGGCAGAGTGGAACGACCGGTTCCGCGATGACATGCGGGGATTCTGGCGTGGCGACGAAGGCAAGCTGCCGGCCTTCGCCAACCGTCTGACGGCCTCGGCCGACCTGTTCAATCACCGGGGGCGCAAGGCCTTTTCGTCGATCAACTTCATCACCGCCCACGACGGCTTCACGCTGCGTGACCTGGTCAGCTACAGCGACAAGCACAACGAGGCCAACGGCGAAGACAATCAGGACGGCCATGACCACAACGTTTCCTGGAATCACGGGACCGAAGGCGAGACCGACGATCCCGAGATTCGGGAGTTACGCATGCGTCAGATGCGCAACCTGCTGGCAACGCTAATGCTCTCGCAGGGAACGCCGATGCTGTTGGCCGGCGACGAATTCGGCCGCACGCAGGGCGGCAACAACAATGCCTATTGTCAGGATGGTGAAATCGGTTGGGTCGATTGGGATTTCTCTGATGAAGGTCGGGAGCTACTGGCTTTCACCCGGTATCTGATCAGTTTGCGCCGCCATTATCCGATCCTGGAGCGCGGGCGCTTCATGACCGGAGAGCTGAACGAGAATCTGGGCATCAAGGATGTCACCTGGCTCACGCCGGCAGCTGAAGAGATGGGCGTGGAGCATTGGCATGATGGAGAGGTCAAGGCGATTGGGGTGGTCCTCAATGGCCACGCACAGCCCACTGGTATCTGTCGTTATGGCTCCGACGTAACGGTTTTTCTTGCTCTCAATGCCGGAGATCAGGATATCGACTTCGTATTGCCGGACGTGCCTGGTGGTAGCGAATGGCGTAGACGTGTCGAGACCTTCGATCCGGGCGCTGCCAACGTACGTTGCCCGATGCAGAGCGATTATCAGGTCAAGGCCCGAAGTCTTTCACTTTTCGAACTCATCGAAGTGGAGGCTCCGTATTGCTGATCATCTGGAGCCTGCGAGGCAGCAGGTTGCCTGTGGCTGACAGTGGCTCTCGCACATCATGGATGGATGATGCTTTTCACTCCGGCGCCTGTCATGACAGGGCTTTGCGACAGGGCCGGATCATTCGTCCACGAGAGCAGTAATGAGAGCAGTGATATAGCGCGACATTGCCGTCCGGGACGGCAATGCCGAAACAGCAGCTCCACCCCAAGGACGGAAGGAGGCGCCAATGGTTACGCGCTCATCGCCGTATCAGACGCCGGATGCGTCATCGTCGGGAGATGAAAGTGCCCTGGCGGCAGCGCATTCACCGCGTATCGCCATCGAGGCCGTGCAGCCCTCGCTGGAGCAAGGGCGTTTCGCAGCCAAGGCGATCGCCGGTCAACCCGTGACCGTCTCCGCGGTGATCTTCGCCGACGGTCACGATGTGCTGGCCGCTGCCGTGAACTGGTGCGATGACCAGGGCCAGCACCGCCGCGAACCGATGCACCTGATGCGTCCGCTGGGCAAGGATCTCTGGGAAGCGGCCTTCACCCCCACGCGGGTCGGTCGGCATACCTTCGTGATCGAGGCGTGGTGGGATGTGTTCGGCACCTACCGCGACGAGCTGTTCAAGAAGCATCAGGCCGGCGTTCCGGTCGGGCTCGAACTTGAGGAAGGGCGGCGTCTGCTGGTGGCTGCTGCCGAGCGGATGGAAGGCGAGGCGCGCGAAGTACTGGAAAACATTCATGAACGTTTCCAGGCCTGTGACAGCGACGGCGAGCGGGTCGGCATCATGCTCGACACGCGGACCGCCCAGTGGATGCATGCCGCCGATGCCCGGCCGCACCTGACGCGCAGCAACTCGGTCTACCCGCTCGAGGTGGAACGCCGGGGGGCCCAGTTCGCCAGCTGGTACGAGCTGTTCCCGCGTTCGGAAACCGACGATCCCAACCGTCACGGTACTTTCGGCGATGTCCACAAGCGCTTGCCGATGATTCGCGACATGGGCTTCGACGTGCTCTACTTTCCGCCGATTCATCCGGTGGGCCGCGCCCACCGCAAGGGTCGCAACAACACCCTCCAGGCCGGCCCCGACGACCCCGGCAGCCCCTATGCCATCGGAAGCCCGGAGGGCGGCCACGAGGCGATCCATCCCGAACTCGGCACGCGCGAGGATTTTCGCGCCCTGGTCCAGGCCGCTGCCGAGCACGGTCTGGAGATCGCGTTGGATTTCGCTATCCAGTGCTCGCCGGATCATCCCTGGCTCCAGGAACATCCCGGCTGGTTCTCGTGGCGGCCGGATGGATCGATCCGTTACGCCGAGAATCCACCCAAGAAATACCAGGACATCGTCAACGTCGACTTCTATGCCGAGGACGCGGTGCCCTCGCTGTGGTTGGCACTGCGCGACGTGGTGCAGGGCTGGGTGGACGAAGGGGTGAAGATCTTCCGCGTCGACAACCCCCATACCAAGCCGCTGCCGTTCTGGGAGTGGCTGATCGCCGATATTCGCGGGCGCGACCCGGACGTACTGTTTCTCGCCGAGGCGTTCACGCGGCCGGCGATGATGAAGCGCCTGGGCAAGATCGGCTTCAACATGAGCTACACCTACTTCACCTGGCGCAATACCAAGGCCGAACTGACCGACTACCTGACCGAGCTCAACGAATCGCCGATGCGCGAGTGTTACCGACCCAACTTCTTCGTCAACACGCCGGACATCAACCCCTACTTCCTGCAGTCTTCCGGCCGTCCCGGGTTTCTGATCCGCGCCGCGCTGGCCACCATGGGCTCCGGGCTGTGGGGCATGTATTCCGGCTTCGAGCTGTGCGAGGGCGAGCCGGTGCCGGGCAAGGAGGAGTATCTCGACTCGGAGAAGTACCAGATCAAGCCGCGGGACTATACCGCGCCCGGCAACATCAGCTACGAGATCGCCCAGCTCAATCGTATTCGCCGCGAGAATCCGGCGCTGCAGACCCATCTCGGGGTTGCCTTCTATCCGGCATACAACGAGCGCCTGCTCTATTTCGGCAAGCGCACCGACGATCTGGGCAATTTCATTCTGGTGATGATCAATCTGGACCCGTTCGAAGCCCAGGAAGGGGTCTTCGAGCTGCCGCTGTGGGAGTTCGCGCTTCCCGACGATGCGGCCCTGCACGTGGAAGACTTGATGTCCGGTCATCGTTGGACCTGGCAAGGCAAGTGGCAGTCGATGCGGCTGGAGCCATGGCACTTGCCGTTCGCCATCTGGCGCATCCACCCGGTGCGCTGATCAGCCAAGGAGGAAGGCACCAATGATGGATGCCAGCAGCGAGTCGCACGCCGTCGAGACCATCGATTTCCTCGAGGATCCTCTATGGTACAAGGACGCCGTCATCTACCAGGTACACGTCAAGTCGTTCTTCGATGCCAACGATGACGGAATCGGCGACTTCCAGGGGCTGATCGACAAGCTGGACTACATCGTCAGCCTGGGCGTGAATGCCATCTGGATCCTGCCGTTCTACCCATCGCCGCGCCGCGATGACGGCTATGACATTGCCGAGTACACCGGCGTCAGCCCCGACTACGGCACGCTCGAGGATGCCCAGCGTTTCATCGAACAGGCGCACAAGCGCGGCCTGCGAGTGATTACCGAACTGGTCATCAACCACACCTCGGATCAGCACGAGTGGTTCCAGCGCGCCCGCCGCGCGCCGCCGGGCTCGCCGGAGCGCGACTTCTACGTGTGGTCGAACAGCGATCAGAAATATCCCGGCACGCGGATCATCTTTCTCGATACCGAATCGTCCAACTGGACCTGGGACCCGGTGGCGGGTGCCTACTTCTGGCACCGTTTCTATTCCCATCAGCCGGATTTGAACTTCGACAATCCGCAGGTGCTCGACGAAGTTCTCAAGGTGATGGCGTACTGGCTGGACATGGGAGTCGACGGCCTGCGCCTGGATGCGATTCCCTATCTGGTCGAGCGCGAAGGCACCAACAATGAGAACCTGCCCGAGACGCACGTCGTACTCAAGAAGATCCGGGCAGTGATCGACGAGCGCTACCCCGACCGCATGCTGCTCGCCGAGGCCAACCAGTGGCCGGAGGATACGCGGCCCTACTTTGGCGGCAACGAGAGCGGTGACGGCGACGAATGTCACATGGCGTTCCATTTCCCGCTGATGCCGCGCATGTACATGGCATTGGCCCAGGAAGATCGTTTCCCGATCACCGACATCCTGCGTCAGACGCCGGAGATCCCCCCCAATTGTCAGTGGGCGATATTCCTGCGCAACCATGACGAGCTGACCCTCGAGATGGTCACCGACAAGGAGCGGGACTACCTCTGGAATCACTACGCCGCCGATCGCCGCGCGCGCATCAACCTGGGCATTCGGCGTCGCCTGGCGCCGCTGCTCGAGCGCGATCGCCGACGGATCGAACTGCTCAACAGCCTGCTGCTGTCGATGCCGGGCACGCCGGTACTCTATTACGGCGACGAGATCGGCATGGGCGACAACATCTATCTGGGCGATCGCGATGGCGTGCGCACGCCGATGCAGTGGTCGATGGATCGCAACGGCGGTTTCTCGCGAGCCGATCCGGCCAGGCTGGTGCTACCGGCGGTCATGGATCCGTTGTACGGCTTCCAGTCGGTCAACGTCGAAGCCCAGGCGCGTGACCCGCACTCGCTGCTCAACAGCATGCGACGCCTGCTGGCGGTGCGCAGTCAGCATCGGGTGTTCAGCCGCGGCACCATGCAGCCGCTCTATCCGGCCAACCGGCATATTCTCGCCTACCTGCGCGAGCTGGTGCTCGACAATGGCGAGAGCGAAATGTTGTTGTGCGTGGCCAACGTGGCGCGCAACGCCCAGGCGGTGGAGCTCGACCTGTCGTCGTTTACCGGCCAGGTGCCGGTGGAGATGGTCGGCGGCAGCGCCTTTCCGCCGATCGGCAAGCTGTCGTATCAGCTGACATTGCCGCCCTACGGCTTCTACTGGTTCCTGCTGGCGCCCGAGGCCGCGATGCCCGAATGGCATGTGCCGGCACCCGAGCCGATGCCGGATTACGTCACGCTGATCGTCAAGCGTCAACTGGAGGAGATTCTCGACACCCCGTCGCGCGGCATGCTCGAGCACGAAGCGCTGCCCAAATACCTGCCCAAGCGGCGCTGGTTTGCCGCCAAGCAGTCGCGGATCGACCGGGTACACATCCTTTATGCGGTGCGCATCGAGGATGCCCGGCACTCCATGCTGCTCAGCGAGATCGAGGTTCAGCACTCGCAGGGCAGCGATCGCTACCTGCTGCCACTGGGCTTCCTCGGTGAAGACGACCGGGGAAGCGCGATGGCCCAGCAGTTGGCCCTGGCAAGAGTGCGACGCGGGCGCGATGTCGGCCTGTTGACCGATGCGCTGGGGATGGATGACTTCGCCCTGCGCATCCTCGATCTGCTGCGTAGCGGGGCGAACCTGCCTTGCGCTGACGGCGAGATCCGCTTTGTGCCGACCCCGGCGCTGAACGAGCTGGAACTGCCCGAAGACGTCGACGTCGCCTACAGCAACGCCGAGCAGTCCAACAGCTCGGTGATCATTGGCCACCAGGTGGTGCTCAAACTGTTCCGGCGCCTGGAACCGGGCCTGCATCCCGAGGCCGAGTTCGGACACTACTTGAGCGAACAGGGTTTCGAGAACGTGCCGCCGCTGTATGGCGAGGTGGCGCGACGCAATACCGACGGTGAGTCGCAGACCCTGATGCTGGTGCAGGGCTTCATCGCCAACCAGGGCGATGCCTGGTCGTGGACGCGCAATGCCCTGGAGCGGGCGATTCGAGAGGTGGGCGAGGAGAGCGAGGTTAGTGCCGAAGAGGGCGGCTACAGTGCCTTCGACGAACTCGAGGAATTCGCCACGACTCTGGGCCAGCGCCTGGGCGAGCTGCACCGGACACTGGCGTCCCCGAGCGAGAACGGCGACTTCGCGCCGGAACTGGCTGACGACACGCACGTGACCGCCTGGACGCAGCGTGTCCGCGAGCAGATCGAGAAGGCGCTCGACCTGCTGGCGCGCCACAAGGGCAATGCCAGTGAAGCCGACCAGGCACTGGCCGACCGGGTGCTGGCCGAGCGCGATGCGCTGCTGTCCAGCGTCGAGCCGCTGGCGCAACGGGCCAGGGGCAGTCTGCTAACGCGGATCCATGGCGATCTGCACCTCGGCCAGGTGCTGGTGGCTCATGACGATGCCTACATCATCGATTTCGAGGGTGAACCCGCTCGCCCGTTGGCAGAACGGCGCGCCAAGGATTGCCCGCTGCGGGATGTCGCCGGCATGTTGCGCTCCTTCGACTATGCCGGCGCCAGGATGGACGAAGCCGCTGTCGGCAAGTCGAGCGACGACACCGTGAGCGACGTGACCCATGATGTCGCCGAGCGCTACCTGGTTGCCAGTCGGTGTGCCTTCCTCGACGCCTATTGGCAGAGTACGGCCGATATCGCCCACCGCTGGACCTCCCCGGAAGGCGCTGACGCCGCACTGGAACTGTTCGTGCTGGAAAAGACGGTCTACGAGATCGCCTACGAAGCTGCCAATCGCCCCGCCTGGCTGGGCGTGCCGCTGCGCGGCCTGGCAGCCATCGTCGACCAATTGTCCACGAGCGAACAACTGTCCAAGAGAGAGTCACAATGACTGATCTGAACGTCAATACCGTCGAGGACGACGTCCTCTGGTTGTCCCCCGATGACGCCGAAGCGCTGGTTCGCGGCACGCACGGCGACCCGTTTTCCGTGCTTGGCGTGCATGCGTGCGGCGCGGAGGGTGCAGAATCCTGCCTGCTGCGTGTCTACCTGCCTGGTGCGCTGGGGGTCGACGTGCTCGACCGCGACACCGGCCAGCGGCGCTGCAGCCTGACCGGTATTCAGGTGCCCGGGCTTTTCGCCGGTCGGTTGCCCCATGTCGCGCCGTATAAACTGCGTATCCGCTGGCCTGGCGGCGAGCGGGAAACCGAGGATCCCTATTCGTTCGGTCTGTTGCTTGGCGAGACGGACCTGTACCTGATCGGCGAGGGCAACCACCGTAACCTGGGACACTGCCTGGGCGCCCAGCCGATGGCAGTCGATGGCGTGTCCGGGGTGCGCTTCGCCGTCTGGGCGCCCAATGCCCGACGTGTCTCGGTGGTGGGCAACTTCAACGGCTGGGACGGTCGTCGGCATGTGATGCGCCTGCGTCATCCCGCCGGGGTCTGGGAGCTGTTCATTCCCCGCCTGGGGCCGGGGGAATCCTACAAGTACGAGATTCTCGATGCCCACGGCACCCTCGCGCTCAAGGCCGACCCGGTGGCACTGGCCACCGAGACGCCGCCGCACACGTCATCGGTGGTTGCCGACACCACGCCATTCACCTGGCACGACGACGAGTGGATCGCCCGGCGCGGCGAGCACCAAGCACCCGACCGGCCGATCTCCGCCTACGAGGTGCATGCCGCTTCGTGGCGCAAGCATGGCGGGCATGACGGCGTCTCCTATAGCTGGCGCGACCTGGCCGAACACCTGATCCCCTACGTGCTCGAGATGGGCTTCACCCATGTCGAACTGCTGCCGATCATGGAGCATCCCTTTGGCGGCTCCTGGGGATACCAGCCTCTGAGCCAGTTCGCCCCCAGCGGGCGTTTCGGCAAGTCGGAGGACTTCGCCTACTTCGTGGATGCCTGTCATCAGGCCGGGTTGGGGGTGATCCTGGATTGGGTGCCGGCGCACTTTCCTACCGATGCGCATGGCCTGGCGCGCTTCGACGGCACGGCGCTCTACGAGTACGAGCATCCGTTCGAGGGCTTTCATCAGGACTGGAACACCTATATCTACAACCTGGGAAGGCGTGAGGTGCACGGTTTCCTGCTGGCCTCGGCGCTGCACTGGCTGCGCCATTTCCACATCGATGCGCTTCGCGTCGATGCCGTGGCCTCGATGCTGTATCGCAACTACTCGCGCAACGAGGGCGAGTGGATTCCCAATCAATACGGCGGCCAGGAGAATCTCGAGGCGATCGAATTCCTGCGCCATTTGAACGACGTGGTCGCAGAGGAGGTGCCCGGCGCGGTGGTGATCGCCGAGGAATCCACCGCCTGGCCGGGCGTGACCCAGCCGACCCGCGACGGTGGCCTGGGCTTTGCCTACAAGTGGAACATGGGCTGGATGCACGACACCCTGGAGTACATCGCCAAGGATCCGGTCTATCGCTCGTATGCCCATCACGAACTGACCTTCCCGATGGTCTACGCGTTCTCCGAAAAGTACGTACTGCCGATCTCGCATGACGAGGTGGTGCACGGCAAAGGGTCGTTGATCAACAAGATGCCGGGCGACGAATGGCAGCAGTTCGCCAATTTGCGCGCCTATCTGTCGATCATGTGGACCCAGCCCGGCAAGAAGCTCTTGTTCATGGGCTGTGAGTTCGGTCAGTGGCGCGAATGGCATCACGACCGCGAGCTGGACTGGTCGCTGCTCGGCGAGTCTCACCATGCCGGCATCCAGCGTCTGGTCGGCGATCTCAATCGGCTCTATCAGGAGAAGACGCCGCTGCATCAGCGCGACACCGAACCCGAGGGCTTCGCCTGGGTGGTAGGCGACGACAGTACCAACAGCGTGTTCGCCTGGCTGCGCTGGAACCTGATCGGCGAGCCGCTGCTGGTGGTGGCCAACATGACCCCGGTACCGCGCCACGATTATCGGCTCGGCGTGCCGGTCATAGGCGCCTGGGAGGAGATCTTCAACAGCGACGCGCAGTGCTACGGCGGCTCCAACCTGGGCAATATGGGGCAACTCCAGGCCCTCGACGCGCCGCTTCACGGGCAGACGGCCAGTCTTTCGCTGACGCTGCCGCCGTTGGGCGTGGTGCTACTCGTGCCCGGCGCATCGGGCGAGTAGCGCCCGGGTCACGCCGTTGGTCCAGCCGAAGCCGTCCTGCAGTGGGTATTCGCCACCGGTGGCGAAGTCCGCGCCCGGGTAGAGCACGTACTTCTCGACCAGCTTGTGTTCGCGGCGATAGAGATCCTCGACCAGGGCCAGCCAGCGGTCGGCGATGTCGTCGGCGAGCTCGGTGAATCCGTAGCGCCGCAGCCCCTCGATCGCCATCCACTGTAGCGGTGCCCAGCCGTTGGGATGGTCCCACTGCTGGTGACTATCGGTGATCTCCGTGGTGGCGAGTCCGCCCGGCGCCATGAGACGGTTGGCGACGATATTGGCGATGCGTTCCGCCTGGGCGCTGGAGGCCGCGCCGACGAACAGCGGGACGACGCATGCGGCCGTCAGGTGAACGCTGCTCCGACTGCGACTGATGTCGTAGTCGAAGTAGGCGCCTCGCGAATCGCTCCATAGATACTCATCCATGGCGGCCCGCCGGCGAAGGGCTCGACGTCGAAAGTTTCCCGCCTTGCGATGGTCGCCAACGATGGCATGGAGACGTTCCAGTGTCTGCTCGAGGTGAAACAGCAGGGCATTGAGCTCCGGCGTGACGAAGTGAGTCGTGCGGATCGAGCCGAGATTCTGCACGTCGTCCAGCCAGCGACCGCTGAAGTCCCAACCAGTTTCCGCGCCGGCGCGGAGATTGCGATAGAGCTGCTCCGCTGGGCGATCCGAGCCTTGGGCCAACTCGTAGTCCTCGCGGTAAGACTCCTCCCGCGGCGTGGCGTGGTCGTCCCAGTGGCGATTCAGCCAGGCCGCCTCGTCTAGACGGACGCAGCGTCGGTGAGATTCTCCGGGCGACAGCCTCTCTTCGCCATTCATCCAGAAGGCGTACTCCCGCTCCAGCTGGGGCAGGTAGTCGATGGCGTTCCGCAAGCCCTGACGTTCGGTCAGCTCCACCATCATCGAGAACAGCGGCGGCTGGGAGCGGCTCAGATAGTAGCTGCGGTTGCCATTGGGCATGTGCCCGTAGCGCATGATCAGGTCGGCACAGTTATCGGTGACCGAGCACATCAGATGGCTTTCCCCGCTGGCAGCCAGGCCCAGCATGGTGAAGTAGGAGTCCCAGTAGTAGTACTCGCGGAAGCACCCACCGGGGACGACATAGTCATGGCACAGTTCGAGCAGCGACGACCAGCGAGGATGCTGACGGGAATTGCGGGTGAGTATCGGCCACAGACTATCGATATGCGTGATCAGGTCATGCTCGGGACGGGACTCGTAGCCCTTGCCGGGGAGCATGTCGCTGTAGAAGTGATCGGCCACGAAAGCGCCCAGATCGAATCCTGGCTGGTTTCGCTGCTGCTCGTAGGCTTCCATGATCTGTGCGGGCGGTTGCCGTGGAATACAGTCGGCGAAGGTTTTGGAATCATGAAAGATATGGGCCAGAGCGACTGCCTCGAACAACTCACCGTAACGGTCGTGAGGCGTGACCGCCGCTTCATCTATCGCGTCAGCGCTTTTGGGCGCCGTCTGAAAACTGTCAAGCATGCCGTTTCCCTGCGTGGCGCTAGAGTGTCGGTGAAGCTGAAAAGAAGGATTATTCCTCATACTGCCATAGCAGACCGCCGTCCACTGGCAGAGAGGCGCCGGTCATGTAGGCGGCATCCTCGGAGGCGAGGAACTCGACCACGCCGGCCACGTCTTCGGGCCGACCCAGCCGGTTGAGCGGAATGTTGCCGAGCAGGTGGCGCAGCTTCTCCGGATTCTCGTCGAGCTCTGAGTTGATCGGCGTCTTGATCGCGCCGGGCGCCACGCTGTTGACCGTGATCCCGAGCGGCGCCAGCTCGACGGCCAGGTTGCGGGTCAGCATGCGCATGCCACCCTTGCTCATGCAGTAGCTGGTGAAGCCCGGAAACGGCAGATCCTCGTGCACCGAACTCATGTTGATCACGCGGCCGCCGCGACCCTCGTCACGCAGATGGCGAACGAAGGCCTGGGTCGTGAAGAAGACGCCTTTCAGATTGGTCTGCATGACCTGATCGTAATCATCTTCGCTGACCTCGAGGAATGGCGAATCGATCTCGAGGCCGGCGTTGTTGACCAGGATGTCCAGCCGGCCCATGGCCTCCACGCTCTCCTCGATCAGGCGCCGGTTGGTCTCGACATCGCCAATGTCGCCGGTGACGATCGCGGCTCTTCGGCCGTGGGCGCGCACGCGCTTTGCCGTTTCCTCGGCGCGCTCGGAAGGGCGGCTGCCGCTGACGACGACATCGGCGCCAGCCTGGGCGAGACGCTCGGCGACGGCACGACCGATGCCCTGGGTGCTGCCGGTGACCAGGGCCACCTTGCCTGAAAGGCGCATGTTGCTCTCCTTGTCCATGAAGCTCGATCGAAGGCGCGATTTTTCGCGTGTTCGAGGGGGCACCGTGAGGCGCGTCTGTTGAAGATAGAGCAGCTTCGACGTCAGGACCAAAGCCGGTTTGGCGTTGTCGTGGCCCCCCTTGGATAGCATGATGTCCGGCGACAAGCTATCGAAGGCTCGATAGGGATGCAGACAGGAGTCACCGTGAGTGGATTGAGACAGTTGGGATGGATCTGGGTGCTGGCCCTGACGCTGATGATCAGCCTGCCGGCGTCGGCGCAATCTTTGACGTCGCTGGTGGGCGGCGGTCAGAGCAGTGAGTCGAGTGCGGCATCGGCGCCTTCTCCGCAAGAGTTGCGCACCTCCCTCGATCAGGTCATCGCCACGCTCGAAAACAGCGACCAGCGTCAGGCCTTGCTCGACCATCTCAAGCAGTTGCGTGACGTCACTGCGGCGGATGCCGAGCAGGAGAGCGGTTCGGCCGGGTTGCTGAGCGCACTAGCGCAATCGTTTTCGTCGCTGGAGACGGACGGGCTCGACAATCCGATCCGGTACTGGTCGGCGCGGGTCAGCCAGGCGGGCGAGGATGTGTCGGGGCTGATCGGCGATTCTCAGCGGTTGCAGGGCATCGTGCTGGACCTGCTTTGGGTGACGGGACTATGGGTCGGCGTGACGCTGCTGATCGCCATGCTCTGGCGCTGGGCGGTGCGTCAGTTGGGGTTGCCGTGGCACCTGCCCGAGGATCCGACGACCTGGATGCTGATCCGCCACATCGTCCGGCGCGTGGTGCCATTGGCCATCGGCTTCGCCGTCGCGCTGACGACCGTCCACCAGGTCGAATCCGCATCGGTGGGCATCGCTCTGGCCATGGTCGCGGCCTACGCCACCCTTTGCGGGGCGGTCTTCTCGTCGATCTGTGAAATCGTCTTCTCGCTGTTCGGCAGCGGGCACCGACACACGGCGCTGCGCATATTGCGCCAGCGTGGCGCCCGCTGGTTGTTCACGCTCGGCGCGCTGGTCGCGCTGGGCGATGCCGCGCATGCAGAGGCGCTGGTCGCGCCACTGGGCGAAGGGCTGACGGCGCTCGTCTCACTGGTTGCCAACGTCAGTGCGGCAGTGCTGCTGGGTGTCTTCGTCATGGCCTTTCGGCGCCCCATCCGGCACCTGATTCGCAACCGGCCCTATTCGCAGCGCCAGGAGCGTCGTGCGACGACGGAGTTGATCCGCGTGTTCAGCCGGATCTGGCACATCCCGATCCTGATCATGGTGGGCGTCTCGCTGATCGCGATGATCCTGTCCGCAGAGGATTCGCGCAGCGCGTTCTTCCGGGCGGTCGTGACCGCGGGCCTCATGATCGCGACGCTGGTCGTTACCGGACTGATTCACCGGCGCGGCGAGAGCGCCCGGGAGAAATCCTCGTCGGAGTATGCGTCACGGCTGGTGCGCTTCGGTTTCACGCTGGCCCATCTGGTGAGCTGGGTGATCTTCGCCGAACTGGCGATGCGGGTCTGGGGCTCGTCGCTCTGGGCGGTAGGCGGCTCGGCAGGCATCAGTCAGCAGATCGCCAAGGGCGTGTTCGGTCTGGGTATGACGTTCCTGGTGGCGTGGCTGGTATGGATTCTGGCCGATACCGCGATCAAGCACGCGCTGCTGCGCAGCAGTCGCCGCCATGGCCGTCGGGTCAACGCCAGTGCCCGCGCCCAGACCATCACGCCGCTGTTGCGCAACACTGTCTTCGTGACCATCGCGGTGATCGCTTTCATCATTGCACTGGCGAACCTGGGCGTGAACGTGACGCCGCTGCTGGCGGGTGCCGGTGTCATCGGCCTGGCAGTCGGCTTCGGCGCCCAGACGCTGGTTCAGGACCTCATTACCGGGCTGTTCATCCTGATCGAGGACTCCTTGGCGATCGATGACTTCGTCAATCTGGGATCGCACATGGGAACGGTCGAGGCGTTGAGTATCCGAACCGTCAAATTGCGTGACCTGGACGGTATCGTGCATATCATTCCGTTCAGCCAGATCCAGGGGATTCAGAACTACTCCCGGGAATTCGGTATCGCGTTGATGCGCATCCGTATCGCTCATCACATGAAGATCGACGAGGCGATCGAGATCGTGCGCGGGATCGCCGAGGACCTGCGCAACGACCCGATGATGCGCCACTACATCTGGTCCGCGCTGGAGGTCCAGGGGATCGAGAGCTTCGATGCCGGCGCGGCCATTCTGCGGGTGCGCATGCGTACGGCGCCGATCATGCAGTGGGACGTGGCGCGTGCCTTCAACCTGCGTCTCAAGCAGCGCTTCGACGAGCAGGGCATCGACCTGGCCATGCCGCGAATGAGCGTGGTGATGGAGCAAGCACCGGTGACTGCCGGCAGCACCGGGCCGCGAGAATCGGTGACGGCACCGGGCGCGCCGGACCCGCAGTAACGGGTGGGCCATACAATCCGGCGGATAATGGCCGATAAGGATTTTAAATAACAAGCATCAAGCACGCCGGAAAACAACAACAAGACATTGATCAGGAGCGATGTAATGGGCGAGTCGGTGACGGCAATCGATGCTCTGTGGGTGATTCTCGGCGCCATATTGGTGTTCATGATGCAGGCCGGCTTTCTGTGTCTGGAAGCTGGGGTGACTCGTAGCAAGAACGCTATCAACGTCGCGATGAAGAACGTCTGCGACTTTGCCGTGGCGATGTTGATCTTCTGGTGCGTCGGCTTTGGAATCATGTTCGGCAGCAGCCATGACGGCTGGGTCGGCGCTACCTTCTTCTTCCCAGAATTCGGCGCTGACGAGGCCTACTGGCTGGCCATCTTCTTCCTCTTCCAGGTCATGTTCTGCGCGACGGCGGCGACCATCGTCTCCGGTGCGGTGGCCGAACGCATGCCATTTCAGGCTTACCTGCTCATCACGTTGATCGTCAGCGGGCTCATTTACCCTGTCTTCGGCCATTGGGCCTGGGGCGGTGCCTACACCGGTGAACCCGGCTGGCTCGCCTCGCTGGGCTTCGTCGATTTCGCGGGTTCCACCGTAGTACACAGTACCGGCGGCTGGGTTGCGCTGGCGGCGGTGTTGCGCATCGGCCCCGCCACGGGCGATTCGTCGCCGGACAGGCTACCAAATTGATGCCGGCAGGCAATCTTCCTATGGCGATGCTCGGCGTACTGGTGCTCTTCGTCGGCTGGTTCGGATTCAACGGCGGCAGTACGTTGGCATTCGATACCACGGTTCCGGGGGTACTGATCAATACCGTGAGTGCCGCGGTCGCCGGGGTCATGTTCGCGCTGCTGCTGGGTTGGAAACTACGCGGATTCGCCGAGGTACTCTATGCGCTCAATGGTGCCATCGCCGGACTGGTGGCAATTACCGCCGGTGCGCACGAGCTTACGGTATCTGCCGCAATCG
This sequence comes from Salinicola salarius, assembly GCF_002179555.1. Taxonomy (GTDB): domain Bacteria; phylum Pseudomonadota; class Gammaproteobacteria; order Pseudomonadales; family Halomonadaceae; genus Salinicola; species Salinicola salarius_A. Next base: position 287,332 of record NZ_NHOU01000001.1, read on the forward strand.
TGACCGGTGCCGTCGGCGGCATATTGTCGGTACTGGCCAGCGAATGGCTGCTGAAGTACCGCATCGACGATGCCATCGGCGCGATACCGGCACATCTGATCCCGGGAATCTGGGGGACGCTAGCGGTTGGGCTGTTGGGTGATCCGGCTCGTCTCGATACCGGGCTTGGCTGGCTGGCGCAGTCGGGTATCCAGCTTCTGGGCGTGATTGTCTGCGGGGTATGGGCGTTCGGCCTGAGCTGGCTACTACTTGGCGGGCTGGGCCGGCTGATACCGTTGCGGGTCACTCCCGAGGCCGAGGAGATGGGGCTGAACATGGCCGAGCACGGTGCCCGCACGGAGCTGTTCGAACTGCTCGATAGCATGCGCCAGCACGAGGAACGTGGCGAGATCGGTGGCTGTGTCGCGGCTGATCCTTTTACCGAAGTTGGCCAGATCGCTGCCAGTTACAACCGTGTGTCGGCGGCACTCGACCGTGCGGTGACGCGTACGCAGGTGATCATGCGCAACCTGCGCGATGGCGTGCTGACCTGGCGGAGCGATGGCGTGCTCACTGCGCTCAATCCCGGCGCGGAGGCGCTGTTCGGTGTCACCGCCAGAGATGTCGTCGGGATGCCGGTCGATGCCTTGATTCGCACGCGGATACCGGCGCCGGGGCAGCGTCGAGAACTGCGTATCCGCACCGCTGCAGGAATACGCGCTCTCGAGCTCCAGGTCAGCGAGGGGGCGTCCGGGTCGGAAGCCGAATTTGCCGGCATGGTGCGAGACATCACCGATCGCAAGCGCGTCGAGGAGCAGTTGAACCGTGAGCGCGAGCTGGCGCAGGTGACATTGGCCTCCATCGGCGATGGAGTCATCACGACCGATGAAAGTGGTCTGGTCACCTTCCTCAATGCCGAGGCGGAACGCCTGACCGGTTGGACACTCGAGGCTGCAAAAGGGCTGCCGGTTGGCCAGATCTACAGCCTGATCGACGAAGCCTCCAATCGCCAGGCGGACAATACGGCTCGTCAGGTACTCGCCAGCGGCAAACCGGTCGTCTGTCTCGACACTCGTCTGTTGGTCGCACGAGATGGTAGTCAGCGGGCCGTTCAGGATTCCGCGGCACCGATCCGTAGCCGCAGCGGTTACACGGTCGGAGCAGTCGTCATCTTCCAGGACAAGACACAGACCCGAGAACTGACGCGGAAACTCAATTATCAGGCCAGCCACGATGCGCTGACCGGGCTGGTCAACCGTCGCGAGTTCGAGCATCGCCTGCAGATGATGCTGCTGCAGCCCAGTGGTATCCACGTGCTTTGTTACCTGGATCTCGATCAGTTCAAGATCGTCAACGATACCTGCGGGCACATGGCAGGCGACGAGTTGTTGCGACAACTGTCGACGATGCTGCGCGAGCAGGTACGCAATATCGATCTGCTGGCTCGCCTGGGCGGAGACGAGTTCGGCATCGTCTTCTGCAACTGCAAGCTGGCGGATGCAAAGCGCATCGCCGAGAGCATTCGCGAGGCGATCGACGATTTTCGCTTCAGTTGGAAGGGCAGGACCTTTTCGCTGGGTGTCAGTGTAGGCCTGGTCGAGCTGGATTGTGGGGGCTCGGTGACGCTGGGCGATGCCCTCGGTGCCGCCGATGCCGCATGCTATGCGGCCAAGGAAGCCGGGCGTAATCGGGTTCATGTCTATCAACCCGATGATCGCCAATTGCTCGATCGTCATGGTGAACTGCAATGGGTGCCTCGGCTGCAGGCGGCGTTGGATCAGGATCGCTTGCGGCTTTATGCGCAGTCGATCGCTTCGGTGGCCGACCCTACCTCCATTCATCACCATGAAATCCTGGTTCGGCTGGAGGAGAACGGCCGACTGTACGCGCCGGGGAGCTTCATGCCCTCTGCCGAACGGTACAATCTGATCGGGCGTATCGACCGCTGGGTGGTGCGCAATACCCTGGCATGGCTGTCGGATCGCTATCGCTGCAAAGGGAGCGGCGCCATCGATACCTGGTCGGTGAATCTGTCCGGGGCATCGCTCTCCGACGAGCGGTTCTGCGAAGAGCTGCTGCTCTGGGTCGAGCAGGCTTCGCTGCCGCCCGGAACGATCTGCTTCGAGATCACCGAAAGCACGGCGATCGCTCAGCTTTCCACGGCAACGCTCCTGATACGTCGCCTGCGACAGCGGGGCTGCCGTTTCGCACTGGACGATTTCGGGGCAGGCCTATCGTCGTTTGCCTACCTTAGGCAACTGCCGGTGGAGTACCTGAAGATCGATGGCGCCTTCATCAAGGACATCGATACGGACCCCATCAATCGGGCCATGGTCGAGGCGATCAATACCGTCGGACACACCATGGGATTGAAGACGATCGCCGAATTCGTCGAGACGCCGGCCACCATGGCGCAGCTGTCGCGGCTTGGAATCGATTTGGCTCAGGGCTATCTGATCGATCGTCCGCAGCCTCTGGAAACGTTATCCGACGTCAGAGTCATGCCGCGCTAGGAGCATCGGAAGACATGACGATCGAACCTGCAACGATGGCGCACGACAATACCGTCGCCGGGTCGTTCGCCACCGGTTGACCGAGCGGCGGGCTAGCGCAGCACCCACTCGCGGAAGGCGCGCATCGGTTCGGTCAGGTGCCGGTGTTCGGGCGTGAAGAGAGAGAGGTGGCCGCGGCTGGGCAAGGTTTGCGGCAGTGCCTGGACCAGCGTTCCCTGATCCAGCTCGGCCGCCAGCAGCCGCATCCAGCCCAGCGTGATGCCTTGGCCCGCCAGTGTCGCGTTCATCAGCAGTTGGAAGCTGTTGGCCCGCAACGTATGGGTGGGCGGCTGCCACGCCAGGCCGAGTTCCCGGAACCAGAGCTCCCAGGTCAGCCAGTCGTGATAGTGATCCTCGACCACCATCAACGTATGCCGGGTGAGCAGCGCCGCCGGGTCCAGGATCTGTCCGTGACGTTCCAGATAGACCGGGCTGCAGACGGCGGCGACGCTCTCCTGCTCGAAGATGGCATCGGCGTAGACTCCGGGCGGGTCCACTTCGTTTTGCACGTGGTAGTAGATGCCGAGGTCGAACTCCGCCAGATCCAGCCGGTGCGGATCCTCGACGGTGAGGACGCGAATTTCGATATCGGGATGGGCGCGCTGGAAGTCGGGCAACTGACGCGCCAGCCAGATCGAGGCGATGGTCGGGCTGGACGCCAGGGTCAGCTGGCGATCGTCGCCGCGCCGGCGCAGACGGGCCGTTTCGTCACGCAGATCACGCAGCAGCCGCTGAACGACGCGAAAGTAGTGCTCACCCGCCGGGGTCAGACGCAGCCCATCGTAGTGGCGCTCGAAGAGCGGTCTGCCGAGATCGCTCTCCAGGCGCTTGATCTGCCGACTCACGGCGCTCTGGGTCAGGTGCAGTTCGCTGCCGGCCTGGGTGAAGCTGCCATGGCGTGCGGCCGCCTCGAAAGCGCGAAGGCAGGAGAGTGGCGGGAGAGGATCGTGCGAGGGCATGCAGGCATCCGGAGCCAGGGGGTCACGGCTCCGGAGCATAACACGGGAGGCCCCGATACCGGCCTCCGCGGGGTGTTTCACCGTCAGATCGCCGTCCGCGGAATCTTCCGCGTCCAGGACTTCTCGCTGACCAGCGTCTCGCCTTCGCGGGCGACCTGCTCGGCGCTGAGATAGAACGTCTGTTCGTCGCAGTGCAGGTGATAGCGACTGGTCACTTCCACCGCGAACTGCCCGTCACCTTCGTCGCGGCTGGCGCGATAGACCCACTCGATATCGGCACGGGTTCGCGTGGCGTCCACCGGATGGCTTACGTAGACCTCTTTCGCCTTCTGCTCGACGCGCAGGCCGTGATCGGCGAAGCGGATATCGCCCATGTCGTCCTCGACGGTCACCGTGACCTCGCCGCTGCCGACGTCCTCGCTGATGGTTCGCTTGGGCTGACCGGCACGCAGGGTGTCGACGCGGCACGGCGTGGCGCTCTCCGGTGGCTCGAACGGCATGGCAATGGCCTCAGCCTTCGATAGCGGCAGTTCGAGCGTCGGCGTGCCGGCCTTGAGCGTCAGGTCGGCGCGTTTTTTTGGCGACCACACCAGCGGGAAGCTGGCACTGGATAGCGCCAGGCGCAGGCGATGGCCTTTCGGCAGCCGATAGCCGATCAGATCCAGCGCCACGCGCACCGTCATCGGCTCGCCCGGCACCGGCGGGGCGATCGTGCCCGGATCGTCGCGCAGGTTGAGGTTGAGCGTGCCGTAGGTGATCAGCGCGCTCTCGCCGTTCGGCGCCACGTCGCACAGGCGCACATGGAACTGGCCGCAGGACTCGGCGCTCTCCAGCTCCACGGACACGGTCGGCTGCCCCAGAATCTCCAGGCCGTCGGCATAGGGGGCGGAGTCGAAGGTCAGCGACAGGCCATCGTCGCGGCGCTGATCCGGCGGGAAGTCGGCGCCGAACCAGAGCGGAATGTACTCGCCCTGCAGCGAGCCGGCGGTCAGCGGCGAGGCGATCAGGCGGTCTTCGCTCAACCGGCCGTCGGGTTCCAGCCCCCGATCGCCGAGACCGAGGGTCAGCGTCTCGATCTCGTCGGCCGGCGCGGGCCAGCCATGGGTACGCACCCACTGGCCGGGGCGTTCGAGATACTTTGGCGCCGGCGGTACGCCATCCTGCAGATAGAAGGTGCACTCGGGCTCGTCCATGATCCCGGTGTCGATATCCTTGAGCCAGTAGTCCCACCAGCGCAGCGCCTCCTGCAGGAAGCCGATCGCCGGATCGGGAATCGCGAAGTGCGGATACTTGTGCATCCACGGCCCCAGCAGCGCCTTCTTGGGGCAGGAGAGGTTCTCCATCATCCGCGGGATCGTATTGATGTACGAATCCCCCCAGCCGCTGATCATGTAGACCGCCGCTTCGATATCGGCGTAGCTCTCGCAGATCGAGCCATGCTTCCAGTAGTCGTCCCGGTGCTGGTGGTTCAGCCAGGTTTCCGCCAGCAGCGGCATGTTGTCGAGCCGGTGCTTCCACATCTCGCGCCAGCGTTCGCCCACCAGCGCCGGGTCGGGCACGGCGGCGGAAAAGCTCAGCATGGTCGCCGCCCAGCCGAGATTCTCCAGCAGCATGTTGCCGCCCTTGTAATGGATGTCGTCGGCGTAGCGGTCATCGGTGGAGCACAGCGTGATGATCGCCTTGAGCGGTTCGGGGCGCAGCGCTGCCACCTGCAGCCCGTTGAAGCCGCCCCAGGAGATGCCCATCATGCCGAGCTTGCCGTCGCACCAGGGCTGGCTGGCGATCCAGTCGATCACTTCCAGCGCGTCGGCCTGCTCCTGCGGGGCGTACTCGTCGAGCATCAGGCCATCGGATTCGCCGTTGCCACGCATGTCGACGCGCACGCAGGCGTAGCCGTGGCCGGCAAAGTAGGGGTGGGTCAGCTCGTCGCGAACCGCCGTGCCGTCTCGCTTGCGATAGGGCAGGTATTCGAGGATCGCCGGGACGGGATTCGACTCGGCATCTTCCTCCGGTGAGCCGGCGGCTCCTTCCGGTAGCCAGATCCGCGCGGCGAGTCTCGTGCCATCGGCCAGCACGATCCATTGGTTCTCGATTTCACGCACGCGGTGCGGAAAGTCCTGTTTGATCTTCATGCGTCATCCTTGGCGGCGCGGGAGGAAGTTGAGCGTGTCGGTACGGTATCCAGCCGTTCGGGATGCTTGAGCCAGACCCACAGCGAGCCGGTGGCCAGCAGCACGATCAGCATGGCGGGCAACCCGCCAAGGTTGGAGAGCATCTTGATGCCGTCGATACCCACGAAGCTGACCATGACCCAGGAGACCACGCCGACGATCACGCCCCAGATCACCTTCATCGGGACGCCGGCATTGAGGTCGGAGTCGGCGGTCAGGCCACGAGTGCAGAGGTTGCCGATGGCGTCGGTCTGCGAATCCGCCGCGGTAACGTAGGAGATGTAGGCGATGAACAGCAGCAGCGGAATCCACACCTGCGAGAACGGCAGCTGGCGGAACAGCTCGTAGAGCACGTTTTCGACGCCGCGATCGTTGAGTACGGCATAGAGATCGGTGCCGATAGTGTCGGCGTGAGCCTGAAAGTAGAGTGCGGTGCCCGAGAAGATCAGGATCCACACGCTGGCGAACAGCGCCGGGTAGAGCAGATTGACGCGCAGGAACTCGCGCACGGTGTAACCCCGCGAGATCTTGCCCAGGAACAGCGCCGCCACCGGCGCCCAGGCGAACCACACCGCCCAGTAGAAGATCGACCACCACTGCGGCCACTGATCGTTGCCCGCGGCGCCGGTGAACAGGCTCTTGGTGAAGAAGTCGTCGAGATAGACACCGAACGATTCGACGCCCAGCGCCAGGCAGAAAACGGTAGGCCCGACGATGAACATGAATACGCCGAGAATCGCGAGCAGAACGGCGTTCAACGACGACAGCCGGGCGATTCCCTTCTGCAGGCCGCTGGCGGCGGACAGCACGAAGGTCACCACGATGATGGCGATGATCACGCCGAGCCGCAGCGGGCTGGTCTCGCCGCCGAGATATTGGCCCGCGCCGCCGGCCAGGGTCAGCGCGCCGGTCCCCAACGACGAGGCCATGCCCGCCACCAGCGCGTAGAGCGAGATGGCGTCGATCAGGCCGCCGAAGCGCTTCACCCTGGGGCCGAAAATCGGCTCCAGCATGCTCGAGATCGAGAAGCGCAGGCGCAGGTTATAAAAGGCCAGCGCGAAGATCAGCGCCGGGACGGCGTAGATGGCGTAGGGCGTGAATGACCAGTGCAGGAACATGGTCGACATCGCGAACAGCATGGCATCGCCGGAGCCGGCTTCGAGCCCGGTGGACTCGGGCGGACCCATGAAGTGGTAGAGCGGCTCGGCCGTGGTCCAGAACAGCACGCCCACGGCCAGCGTGGTACACAGCGTGATCGAGAACCAGCGCAGGCGGGAAAGCAACGGCGTGGCATCCCGGCCGCCGATACGAATGCGCCCGATCGGCGAAAAATAGACGACGACGGCCATGATCAGCAGGTAGAGGCTGCCCAGGCTGAATAGCCATGAAAAGTTGGTCAGAACGGCGTCGTTGAGCGCGCTGGCGGTGGCCAGAAACGCATCCAGATCGACATAGCTGGCTACGACCGCTGCCAGCAGGATCAGAAAGGTCGGCCAGAATACCAGTGGCCGCAGCGAAGTTTGCATACCCGTCTCCCGTTATCGTTATCGTAGGCGCCGATGCGCAGCGCTCATGGCGGTATAACCTAACGTCCTTCGTACCTGCTTGGGCAAACGGCTTCTGGGAATGAGGGTATGCGTGTCACGCATGGCTGGGTCTGACATGGCTGGGTCTGGCATGATTGGCTGCCTGCACGGCTCGGCGCTACCGCCATCCGTGTAGAATGGCGCGCAATTTGACGAGAGGAGGCGAGATGGAGCCTGAAGACCTCAAGAAACTGGTTACCCGCAAGATGCCGTTCGGCAAGTACGAAGGGTGGTTGATCGCCGATCTCCCCGGCCCCTACCTCAACTGGTTCGCCCGTGAAGGCTTCCCCGATGGTGAGATCGGGCGTCTGTTGGCGCTGATGCAGGAGATCGATCACAACGGGCTGAGCCCGCTGCTCGAGCCGCTGCGCTGAAGAGGCCGGCCGCGTATTCGCACAGCCAGGTGCGAGCGGCGGGTCGCTAACTCATCCAGCGTCCAGCGACATGCGCGGCGATCAACCCGGCCACTACGGCCAGAACGAGCCAGCCCCGGCGGCGCCAGCGTGTCTGGTGGCTTCCGAGCGCCCTTTCCAATTGCCGCGCCAGCAGTTCATGGCGAACCACGATGCGTTGCGGCAAGACGGAAAAATCGTTGGCGGCATCTCCCTGCCAGTGGGGCGCATGAGTCATGCCCAGGCCCGCCCGCAGCCTGCCGAGATCGCCCAGCAGGTCATGCAGGTCGTCGTAGGCTTCCCGATGCGCCGCATCTCCCAGCGCGCTCAGCGCATCCGCTTTCAGGGTACGGTTGTTGCAGCGTTGCGTGGCCCGAATGATGGTATCGGCAGGGGCGTCCTTGCTGACGCCAAGGCGGCGGTAGAGATCTTGCATATCGTGTAGGACCGTCGTCACCAGGTAGTTGTCATTAGGGAGTCGTCGTTAGAGGGTCGTCATCAGAGCGTCGTCATTAGATAGTCGTAGGCATTCTTGATGCGCTGGAAGCGCTGCGAGGCCAGCGAGATGCGCAGCTCTCCCTGACCGTGAAAGCGATCGGGATGATGGCGCTGCGCCAGGCGGCGATAGGCTCGCTTGATCTCGGTGGGCGAAGCGCTTTCGTCGAGCTCCAGCACCTGCAGCGCCAGGCGGATCCGATAATGGGGCCGAGACGCCCCTGTGGCCTGCTGTTGTTGATACTGATGTTGTTGTTGTTGTTGTTGTTGTTGTTGTTGTTGTTGTTGTTGTTGTTGTTGCTGGCGCCATCGCTCCCGCCGGTAGGCCTCCTCCCGCTCTGCCTGTTCCCGGCGCCGGTTTTCGGCTTCGCGCTCCTGTTCCTGACGCCTGGCCTCTTCCTCGCGCGCTTGGCGTTGACGTTCCTGCGCTTGGCGCGCTTCCGCCTGGCGCCGGCTCCTGGCCTGGCGACGCAGGCGGCTTCGCTCCTGGCGTAACTGCCGCCGCTGCGCTCGGGCCGCGCTGGAGCGTAGCCACCAGCGTCGCCAGCAACGAATCTTCGGCGCGAGCTCGTCGGCGGCTTCGCCATCGTTCTCTCTGTCGGCTTCGCTTGTCGCCTGATCCGCCGCTGCTTCGGGGGCGTCCTCACGGTGCCAGTAAGCCTGGCGGCTGGGGTCGTCCGGTGCCCTCAGCGGACGCCCCGTCACCTCGCGAAACAGATGGGCGAAATCACCCGGCGTCGCGCCGGAAAGGTCGGCGAGAAAGCGCAGGATGTGATGATTGCGCAGGCTCGGTTCACCCTCGCTGGTGGCGAGGCCGATCGCGCGGCGCAGAAAGGGATGCGACTGCTCATCGACGTGTTCGCGCAGCACGACTTCCGCAGCCAGTTGGATGGCCGTCAGGTCGGTCCGGGCAATCGTCAGCAGCGCTTCGAGATCGTGGGAGTGACGGAAGCCGTTGGCCAGCGCTTCGAGATAACGCTGGTCCTCGGCAAGCACGACGCGCTTGTTGACGTATACCCATGACAGCAGCAGCAGGGAAGCGGTATCCGGCGGGTAACGACTTTTCAGCAGCAGGAGCTCGAAAGCGGAAAAGCGCGCGGGGGCCATCGACGAATCCAGGCGGAGAAAGGGTTGTTGTCGTTTGTTGGACCCGAGTATACCCAAACTCGACGAAGAGTCGTCACCGTTGCGCTTTTCCTTCTTCTGCCCTCTCTTTTACCGCTTCTTGTGTCTGCTTCTACTTCTGCTTCTTCCCGGGCTAGTGGGCGTCAACGCGTTGTCGCCATGCCCGAGGCCTTGTTCAGGTTTTCCGGGCCGAAGGAGTCGGGCAGCAGTTCGTCCATGGTGTAGTGCTTGAGCGGAGCGCCGTCGGCATCGAGCACGATGATTTCGGTTTCCGGCGTGGCGAATTCGCGGATGCGCTGGCGGCAGTCGCCGCAGGGCGTGCAGAGATGTTCACCGGGGCCGATGACGTAGATCGTGCGGATCTGTCGTTCCCCGCTGGAGATCAGGCCGGCGATGGCGCTGGCCTCGGCGCAGAGCCCCTTGTAGTTGGCGCTTTCGACGTTGCAGCCGGCGTAGGTCTTGCCGCTCTCGCTGATCAGCACGGCGCCGACGGGATGGTCGGAGTAGGGCACGTAGGCGTGATCGCGAACGTTCAGTGCCGCCTGGCGGATCTCGTCGGGAACCCGGATGTCGCTTGTCGTCTTGCTCATCGTTTCGCTTCCTCGTCGTCTCGCAACAGGCCTTCCAGCGTGATCGCCATCATCTCGGAAAAGCCGGTCTGGCGGGCCTGGGCGTCGAGCGCTTCCCCCTTGAGAATATGGTCTGAAACGGTGCAGACCGTCAGCGCGCGGGCGCCGAATTCGGCGGCGACGCCGTACAGGCCGGCGGCTTCCATCTCGACGCCGAGGATGCCGTGGCGCTTCATGGTCTGGAAGAATTCGATATCCGGGGTGTAGAACAGATCGGCCGAGAACAGGTTGCCGACCTTGACCTTCGTGCCGCGTTCGCGCGCCGCGTCGACGGCATGACGGGTCAGGTCGAAATCGGCGATGGCGGCGAAGTCATGGCCGTTGAAGCGCGCCCGGTTGACGCCGGAGTCGGTACACGCCCCCATGCCGATGACGATGTCGTTGACCGCGACGTCGTCACGCACCGCGCCGCAGGAACCGACCCGCACCAGACGTTTGACGCCGTACTCGGTGATCAGCTCCTTGGCGTAGATCGACAGCGATGGAATGCCCATGCCGCTGCCCATCACCGAGATCTGGCGCCCCCGATAGGTGCCGGTGAAGCCGAGCATGTTGCGCACGCGGTTGACGCACCGGGCGTCTTCGAGAAACGTCTCGGCGATGAACTGGGCACGCAGCGGATCGCCGGGCATCAGTATGGTGTCGGCGAAGTCGCCCGGCTGGGCTTCGATATGAGGGGTGGGCATCTCACGGGGCTCCGTTGTCGGGGGTGTCTTTCAGCAGGGACCGTCCGTATTCCATCGGCGACAGGCCGAGATACTCGGCCAGCGTCTGGCCGATGTCGGCATAGGTCTCGCGGCGGCCGTAGCTGCCGGGGGCCAGCACGTCGCCGGCGATCAGGACGGGCACCTGCTCGCGGGTATGATCGGTGCCGTGCCAGGTCGGATCGTTGCCGTGATCGGCGGTCAGAATAAGCAGATCGCCGGGCTCGAGCTTGGCGACGATCTCCGGCAGGCGGCGGTCGAACGCTTCCAGCGCGCTGGCGTAGCCTTCCGGATCGCGGCGGTGACCGTAGAGGGTGTCGAAGTCGACGAAGTTGGTCATCACCAGCGTCCGGTCGCCGGCCTCGTCGATCGCTTCGTTCATTGCAACCAGGGTGGCATCGAACAGGGCGTCGTGGCCGTGGGACTTGATCACTTTCGAGACGCCGCAATGGGCGTAGATATCGCCGATCTTGCCCACGCCGAGCACCTTGCCGCCGTCATCATGCAGCTTTTGCAGCACGGTCGGAGTGGGCGGTTCGATGGCGTAGTCGCGGCGGTTGCCGGTACGTTCGAAGGTCTCGGGGGTCTCTCCAATGAAAGGCCGGGCGATGACACGGCCGATGTTGTAGGGCATCAGCAGTTCGCGGGCGATCTCGCAGAGCCGATAGAGGCGGTCGAGGCCGAAATGGGTCTCGTGGGCGGCGATCTGGAAGACCGAGTCCGCCGAGGTGTAGACGATCGGCTTGCCGCTTTCGATATGCGCCTCGCCCAGCGCTTCGAGGATCGGCATGCCCGACGCCTGGCAGTTGCCGAGCACGCCGGGCAGGTCGGCGCGTTCGATCAATGCTTCCAGCAGGCCGGATGGAAAGCTGTTTTCGCGCTCGTGGAAGTAGCCCCATTCGAACAGCGCCGGAACGCCGGCGATCTCCCAGTGCCCGGAGGGGGTGTCCTTGCCGGAGGAGATTTCTCTGGCGCAGGCGTAAGCCCCTTCGACGACTTCGGGCACGTCGACGCCCGCCGCCCACTCGCCGGTGCTCAGGTGGTGAGCATGATAGAGGCCCAGCCGGGCCAGGTTGGGTAGCGCGAGCGGGCGGCCGGCATCGGCGCGATAACGGGCGATATGGCCGAGCGTGTCCGAGCCGGCATCGCTCGAGCTGGAATCACCATAGTCGGCGGCGTCCGGCGCGTTGCCGATGCCGAAGGAATCGAGAACCAGCAGGATGGCGCGTTTCATGTCGTTTCTCCGTGCATGTCGCGTTCTTGTTCGTCTCTCGCCCCTGTCATGCCGACTGGCCTTCGCGCAGGGTGGCGTGGATCAGCGGCGGGATGGCGACGTCGTCCGTCTCGCTCAAGGTGAAGGCGCGGCGCAGACGCTGGGTGACGGCTTCGGCATCGGCCCGGTCGGCGGCGTGGATGCGCAGCAACGGCTGGCCCGGTTCGACTCGCTGGCCGAGCGCGGCGATGTGCGACAGGCCGACCCGATGATCGATGGCATCACCCGCGTTGCGCCGGCCGCCGCCCAGTTCGACCACGCCGAGGCCGAGCGCACGGGTGTCGATGGCGCTGATGCATCCCGCCCGGTCGGCGTCGAGGTCGATGGTGATCGGCGCGGTAGCGAGGTGGTCTTCGGGGCGTTCCGCCAGATCGGCGGGGCCGCCGAGGCCGTGAACCATGCGCGAGAAGCGCTCCAGCGCCTCGCCGGAATCGAGCGCGCGGTCGAGGCGGGCTTCGGCGTCTTCGGCATCGCTGGCGATGCCGGATTGAAGCAGCATCTCCGCCGCCAGCGGTCGGGTGACCCGGTAGAGGCGGCTCTCCTTGCCTTCGCCACGCTCTTCATTGCGTCCGTTGCCACGCCCTTCATTGCGTCCGTCGCCACGCCCTTCATTGCGTCCGTCGCCACGCCCTTCATTGCGTCCGTCGCCACGCAATAGCCGCAGCGCCTCGAAGACTTCCAGCGAATTGCCGGCGCAGTCGGCCAGCGGCTGATTCATGTCGGTCAGAAGCACGCTGGTCTTCGTGCCCGCGCCGCAGCCGATGGCGACGATCGCCTCGGCGAGTTCGCGGGAGGCCTCCTCGGTGGGCATGAAGGCGCCACTGCCGACCTTGACGTCCATCACCAGCGTCTCGAGGCCGCAGGCCAGCTTCTTGCCCAGGATCGAGGCGACGATCAGCGGGATCGACTCCACCGTGGCGGTGACGTCGCGCACGCCGTAGAGGCGCTTGTCGGCCGGCGCCAGCGATCCGGTCTGGCCGATGATCGCGACGCCGACGTCTTTCACCAGGCGCCGGAAGGTCTCGTCGCTGGGGGAAACGTCGTAGCCGGGGATCGACTCGAGCTTGTCCAGCGTGCCGCCGGTATGACCCAGGCCGCGCCCCGAGACCATCGGCACGTGACCGCCGCAGGCAGCGATCCACGGCCCCAGCACCAGCGAGACCAGATCGCCGACGCCGCCGGTGGAGTGCTTGTCGAGTACCGGGCCGGCAAGATCGAGATCGTCCCAGCGCATGACCTGCCCGGAATCCCGGATCGATTCCGTCAGTGCGACGGCCTCGTCCCGGTTCATGCCGTTGAGATAGACGACCATGGCGAAGGCGCCGATCTGCGCGTCGCCGATACTGCCGTCGGCGATGCCCCGCATGACCAGATCGAGCATCTGGCGATTGAGCGTCTGACCATCGCGTTTACGACGAATGATTTCCTGGGTCAGCATGATATGGATCCGCAGTGATGTGGCGGGTTTCGCGGTAACCGCGGCTGATCAGTAACCGCTGGCGGTCGTCGGTCGGCTGTCGTCATCGCTGAGCGTGGCGAGCAGCGCGTCCAGCAACCCCGAAGCGCCGAAGCGGAAGTGCGCCGGGGTCAGCCAGGCCTCGCCCATGATACCGGCGGCCAGCTCCAGATAGGCCTTGGCATCTTCCGCGGTGCGGATCCCGCCGGCCGCCTTGAAGCCCACGTCGCGACCGCTGTCGCGAATGGCGGTGAGCAGGATCTCGGCGGCCTTGAGCGTCGCGTTGACCGGCACCTTGCCGGTGGAGGTCTTGAGGAAGTCCGCGCCACAGGCGAGGGCGATGTCTGCGGCCTGGCGGATCAGCGCGGGCTCCTCGAGCTCGCCGGTTTCCAGAATTACCTTGAGCAGGCGATCGCCGCAGGCCTCACGACAGGCCGTCACCAGCGCCCGGCCGGCATCGGCGTCGCCGCCGATCAAGGCCTTGTAGGGAAAGACCACGTCGACCTCGTCGGCGCCGGCCGCTACGGCTGCGCGGGTTTCGCGGGAGGCGCGCTCGACGTTGACGCAGCCGTCCGGGAAGTTGGTGACGGTGGCGATTCGCACGCGTTCACGAATACCCATCTCGGTCAGTTCACGGTTCGCTGTCTCGATGAAGGCAGGGTAGATGCAGACCGCGGCCGGGGCGCCGTAAGGCGTATCGGTGCGGCGGCACAGCGTCCGAATGGCGGCGTCGTCATCGCCGTCGTTGAGCGAGGTGAGGTCCATCATGGCCAGCGCCTGGCTGGCGGCGTGCTTGAGGCTGTTCATCTTCTTGTCTCCTGGTCTTTGTGCGAAAACTGCCTGCGCTCGGCCATACGGCGTTAAAAATCAGCTCAAAATACTCATTTACACTCCGTAAACTGGGGCGCCAGCCCGGTCCGTTTTCGCTGATTTTTGCCTTGTCTGCCCGTCGCTCGCCGACTTTTCGTACATAGCCTTGTTCGGCGTGGTCGCGACGGCCTCCTGCCGTTTCCGTTTTCTGGCTCGCGCAAGGATCCGGCAGTGATTCCTCGAGTCTGCCGGATTTTCATGACGGTCCTGTCCAGAGCGGTCCTGTCCAAAGCAGTTCTGGGTCAGGCAGTGCCGGCCAGCGAGAGAAAGATCCCCGCCAGGGTGGCGGACATCAAATTGGATAGCGTGCCGGCGAGTACGGCCTTGAGACCGTAGCGGGCTATCTCCGGGCGGCGGCTGGGCGCCATCGTGCCGAGGCCGCCGAGCAGGATCGCGATCGAGGACAGGTTGGCGAACCCGCACAGCGCGAACGACAGGATCGCGGCGGTGTGGGCGGACATTGCCTGCCCGGTCGATTCCACGATGGTGTCGCCGCTGATGTACGGGGCCAGGTTGATATAGGCCACGAATTCGTTGACCACCAGCTTCTGGCCGATGAAAGAGCCGGCCAGCATCGCCTCGTTCCAGGGGATGCCGAGCACGAATGCCAGCGGCGAGAACAGCCAGCCCAGGATCATCGACAGACTCAGCGAGTCCATGCCGAACCAGCCGCCGACCCCGCCCAGGATGCCGTCGATCATCGCGATCAGGCCGATGAAGGCGAGCAGCATGGCGCCCACGTTGGCGGCCAGCATCAAACCGGATGACGCGCCGGCAGCGGCCGCGTCGAGCACGTTGGCCGGCTTGTCCTCGGCTTCCAGGATCTCCTTGGCCTGCTCGGTGCGGTCGTCGGGCTTCTCGGTCTCCGGCATCAGAATCTTGGCGAACAGCAGGCCGCCCGGTGCCGCCATGAAGGACGCGGCAATCAGATACTCCATCGGGATGCCGAGCTCGGCGTAACCGGCGAGCACGGAACCGGCAACGGAGGCGAGCCCGCCACACATGACGGCGAACAGCTCGGACTTGGTCATGCTGGCCAGGAACGGTCGTACCACCAGCGGTGCCTCGGTCTGGCCGACGAAGATGTTGGCGGTGGCGGAGAGCGATTCGGTGCGCGAGGTGCCCAGCACTTTCTGCAGCGCGCCACCCAGAATCCGCACGACCCACTGCATGATGCCCAGGTAGTAGAGCACGGCCGTCAGCGACGAGAAGAAGATGATGATCGGCAGGACCTTGACGGCGAAGACGAAGCCGACGTTGGCCGGGTCGGCGAGGTTGCCGAACAGGAAGCCGATACCGTCGTTGGCGTAGTTGATGACCTGACTGACGGCGCTGGAAACGGAGCCCAGAACGGCCTGGCCGAACGGTACATAGAGCACGAAAGCGCCGATGCCGGCCTGAATGGCGAAGGCGCCGATGACGGTGCGCAGGCTGATCGCCTTGCGGTTGCTCGAAAAGATCAGCGCGATCAGCAGCAGCACGATGACGCCGACCAGACCCATGAGGAGTGTCATGTTGTTGTCCTTGGTGTTGGCCTTGATGAGTCGAAAATGCATGTCAGGGCGTGCCGGGGCCATTGAAACGGACATGATTTCACGCCAACCGTCTCATGCCGCTCGCTCACGCATCGGTCAATGCCTTTTCTTGAGAGGTTTTTAACATTTTTTGGTTTTGCTCGTCACTTATTGTTTTTATTCTCACAAGCTCATAGAGTAGTTCAAGGCGAGGCAGAGGCCTATATATAGTGCTTTCGGCTCGATCTGGCGATGTTGCCTCGGGTCATGCGTTCGCTTTCTCTCTAACCGGCTCGATCGCAGGCCAGATGAGAAAATAGTCACAAGATCAGCATCAAAACGCCATAACAACAAAGTGGGGGATAGCATGGTAGAAGGACTCGCACAGCCGGCGTCGGCTGAACGGTGGGCAGGCAAGGGATCTCGTCTTCTGGCGCTGTCGGTCTCGTTGGGCTTGGGTTCGATGACGCTGGCGGCCGCGCCGGTCTGGGCCGCGGACGATCAGGGCGATGCGCCGGTCATCGAGCAGGAGACGCCGGACGAAGGGCCGATGTCGGAAGGCCAGACGGCCGACGGGCCTTATCTTTCCGACTGGTATCACCAGAACGTCACGGTGATCGGCAGCAAGAACATTCGCTTCGGGCCGCAGCAGATCGACGACATCTATCTGGAGTACGAATTCTTCGGTCGCAAGGGGCCGCTGGGTCTCTACGGCTATATCGATTTTCCCAAGTTCTTCGGCACCGGTAACGCCGCAGACAGCGGTATCTTCGACAAGGGCTCTCCGGTCTTCATGGAGCTGGAACCGCGGCTGTCGATCGATGACATGACCGGCCAGGATCTGAGCTTCGGCCCGTTCAAGGAGTGGTTCGTCGCCTTCGACTATATCTTCGACTGGGGCCACAACACCGAGAACCGCCAGAACACGCTCTACGCCGGCCTGGGAACCGACATCGAAACCGGTTCGCCGCTGGGTCTCTCGTTCAATTTCTACAAGCGTCGCCAGTGGGAGAACTACGGTGCCGCGAACGAGAACTCCTGGGACGGCTACCGCGCACAGTTGAACTACTCCTATCCGCTGGCCAGCTTCGACAACGGCGCGTCGCTGGTCTACGTCGGTTTCACCAACCACGACTTCGGTTCGGATCTGGGCGATAACGATCCGACGCGCACCAACGAGTCGACCGTGGCGACCAACGTGCTGTTGTACCAGTTCACGCACCTGCGCTTCATGGCGGTGGCACGTTACTTCCACAACGGCGGGCAGTGGAACGACGGCGAAATGGCACCGTTCCCCAACAGCCATGGCGACAGTTTCGAACTGCGCTCCACCGGCTGGGGCTACTATTTCGGTGTCGGCTGGCAGTTCTGAGGTCGGTGTCGGCTGGCAGTCCCGAGACGACGAAATGGATGTCATCGACGAGGAGCCTTCGGGCTCCTCGTCGCGTTGCGTTTCCAGTAGAGATCGGGGATAAGATCTGACCCTCAGAAGACAGGATCGGGAGAACGTCATGAATGGCCGCAGCGCCGTACGGCTCGAGAGACTTCGTGAAGCGATCAGACGCAACGGTACCCTGCCGTTGGCCGAGGCGGCGGCGCTGTGCAACGTCTCCGAGATGACGGTGCGGCGGGACATCGCCGCCAGCAACGGCGCGATCGTCTCCTTCGGCGGCCATCTGGTCATGGCCGACAACCCCCAGTTCGCCGCCGCCTACAATCTCGATGCGCAGAGGGACCGGTACGCGAAGGCCAAGCAGCGCCTGTGCGAGGCGGTCGCATCGAGGATCGAGGACGGCGATACCGTGTTCGTCGACTGCGGCACCACGCTGATGCCGTTCTGCACGCTGCTGCCGCGCGAGATGAACGTCACCATCGTCACCTACGCGCTCAACGTCGCCAACGCCTTCAGTCAGCGCGATATGCCCAACATGCGGCTCGTGGTGCTCGGCGGGCTCTACTACGCCGCTTCCGACTCCTTCGGCGGGCAGGACGTCACCACGGCGATTCGCCGCCTGGGTATCAACAAGGCGCTGATCTCCGCTGCCGGGGTCCATGCCGAAAAGGGAGCAAGCTGTTTCCACTTCCATGAAGTGGCACCCAAGCAGGCCGCCATCGAACACGCGGAACGCAGGATCCTGGTCGCCGACGAGAGCAAGCTCGATGTGATGCGAGCGGCGTTCTTCGCCGAACTGCCGGACTTCGACACCCTGTTGACCAGCGGCGATCCGGGCCGGGCGTGGCGGGATCGGTTGAAGGAGAGCGACGCCGCGAAAGTCGAAGTGGTGTGAGGTTTCCTGTCTTTCGTAGACTTTGATCGTATTTCTATCCTGTCATGGGCAGGAAGTATTCGGTTCGTCCTGCGGTTAGGATGACTGGACTTCCTACTTTCCGAACAGGTGACCGGATCGATGTCTTCTTCATCTACGCCTTCCTCATCGACGTCTTCTTCATTCGCGCCGCTCGAGGCCCCCGCTGACGCTGCCTACTATCCCGCCGCCATCGTCGGTTTCGATGCCGACGGGGCAGGCCGCTACGCGCTGCGTTCCCCCGCTACCGGGGAGGTGATCGCCGAGGTCGCCGATTGCGGCGTCGAGCAGGCGAAGCTGGCCGCCGACAACGCCCAGCGCGGCTTCGAGTCCTGGCGCAAGACCACCCCATTCGAGCGCGCGGCGCTGCTCAAGGCATGGCACCAGGCGATGCTGGAGGCCAAGGAGACCCTCGCCGTGACCATGGCGCGGGAGATGGGCAAACCGATCCGCGAAGCGCGGGGCGAGGTCGACTACGCCGCCAGCTTCCTGGAGTGGTACGCCGAGCAGGCCAGGCGCATCGACGGCGACATTCTGCCCGCCCAGCATCCGGACAAGCGACTTGCTGTGCTGCGCCAGCCGGTCGGCCCGGTGCTCGCGATCACGCCGTGGAACTTCCCGGCGGCGATGATCACCCGCAAGGTGGCGCCGGGGCTGGCGGCCGGCTGCTCGGTGATCGTCAAGCCGGCGGAACAGACGCCGATCACGGCGCTCATGCTGGCCCGGCTGTGGCAGCAGGTCGGCGGGCCGGCGGAGGTCTTCCAGGTGATTACCGCCGAGCGTCCGGCCGCGGTCAGCGACGAACTGATGGCGGACCGGCGCATCCGCAAGGTGACCTTCACCGGCAGCACGCCGGTCGGCAAGCATCTCTACGCCAAGTCCGCCGCCACCATGAAGCGGATGTCGCTGGAGCTGGGCGGCCATGCGCCGTTCCTGGTCTTCGACGATGCCGATATCGACGCCGCCGTGGCCGAAGTGATGGCGAGCAAGTTCCGCAATGGCGGCCAGACCTGTGTCTGCGCCAACCGCATCTACGTGCAGCGCGGCATTCTCGAGACCTTCTCCGCGCGCCTGACCGCCGCGGTGGACGCGCTGCGCGTCGGGCAGCCGGAAGACGAGTCGACCCAGATCGGCCCGCTGGTCAGCCAGGCCGGCCGCGACAAGGCGCAATCCCACATCGACGATGCGCTAGGCAAGGGCGCGAAGCGTTTGACCGCGGCGCGGGATGTCGACGGCTTCTTCGTCGCGCCTACGGTGCTGGCGGATGTCACCGGCGACATGCGGATCATGCAGGAAGAGACCTTCGGCCCCGTCGCGCCATTGATCGCCTTCGAAAGCGAAGAAGAGGCGATAGCAGCGGCCAACGCCACGCCGTTCGGGCTCGCCGCCTATCTGTGGACCCGCAATCTCGGGCGCGCGGCACGCGTCTCCGAAGCGCTGGACTACGGCATCGTCGGGGTCAACGATGGCGCGCCGTCCGTGCCGCAGGCGCCGTTCGGTGGCGTCAAGGATAGCGGCCTCGGCCGCGAGGGCGGCCGCTACGGTATCGACGAATATCTCGACCTCAAGTTCGTCTCGACGCGACTGGACGGCTGATGGCGATGGGGGATGGGGACGCCAACGCAGCGCGGTTGCCGGCCGAGCTCGACCTCGCCACCGCGCTGCGCGAGACCAATCTGCGCCAGGCCCGCGTGGTGGCCGGCGAGCGCTCGCTAGGCCGGCCGCTGCGCTGGGTACACATGGTGGATCATCCCGACATCATCGCCTGGGTGCGTGAAGGCCAGCTGCTGCTGACCACCGGCTATCACTGGCCCGACGAGCCGGAAGCCGAGCGCGCCCTGATCGAGGCGCTGGTCGACAAGGGCCTGGCCGGCGTGGCGCTGGCGGTGCCGCGGTTTCTTACCGCGTTCCCGGAGACCAGCCGCCGCGTGGCGGCATCGCTCGACTTCCCGCTGCTGGAAATCCCCTGGGACGTGCCGTTCAGCCAGATCACCGAGGAAGTGCACGCCTGGCTGATCGCGCGGCAGGGCCAGTTGATCGCACGGGCGGAACGCATACACCGCGATCTCACGCGCTCGGCGTTGACGGCACGCAGCCTGGGCGACATCGCCACGGCCCTGAGCCTGCTGCTGGAGCGGGACGTGCTCTTCACCGGGCTGGAGGGTGAGTGGCTGGGCGGCAGCGCCGAGCTTGAGACGATGCGCCTGCCCACGCCGACCATGCTGACCGAGGCCCAGTTTCTGGCCGAGGCCACGGCTCGCTCTCTCGGCGAGGAGGCCGGGTGCCGGATGCTGGCCTGTCCGGTGCGAATCCGGGAGGCGCCGACGGCCACGCTGTGGATCGATGAAACGGCCTCCCATGTCAGCGAGCTCGAACGCCGGGCGGCGGAGCAGGCGGCGCTGATCTCGGCGCTACATTTGTCGCACCAGCGGGCGCTGCAGGCGCAGGAGACCCGGCTGGGCTACGCCTTCGTCGATTCGCTGCTCGAAGGGCGCTTCGAAGCCACGCCGGCGGCGCTGGAGCGGGCATCGCTGCAGGGGTGGGAGCCCCATGGCGCGTATCACGTCTGCGCGATCCTGCTCAACGAGCCGGTGCCGCTGACCCGCGAGGGACTGCTGCGGCGGGAACGCTGGGAGCGCCGGCTGGGCGATCGTCTCGAAGCGCTCGGCTTGCCACGCTTGATCTCGGTCTCCCTCAACCAGTTGCTGTTCCTGGTGCGCGCCGACATCTCGACCGAAGCGCTATGGCGCGAGTTGAGCGACGGCGAAGCCGCCCTGGCGATCAGCCGCGAAGCGAGAGGGGCGGCAGCCATCGCCCAGGGAGCGGGCGACGTGGCGCGGCTGCTGCCCTCGCTCAAGGCCGGCGAACGGCGGGATTTCGAAACCCTGCTATTCACCCGCGTGCTGGAAGGCGACAGCGAAGCGCGGCAACTGTTTCTGGCACGCATCTCGCGAGCGCTGGGCGAAGGGGCACGTCGACATAATGCCTTCGAGACGCTCTCGGCGCTGGCCGCAAGCGGCTTCCAGCTGGCGCAGACCGCACGGGCGCTCGATATTCATATCAGCACCTTGCGCTACCGCATCGAGCGATTGGAAACGGCACTGGGCATGAACCTGAACGACGCCGATATCCGGCTGCAGTTGCAGGTGGCGGTGCGACTGCTCAACGCCGACGGAGATTAGGCTTTGTCTGAAAACTGCCTGCGCTCGGCCATACGGCGTTAAAAATCGGCTCAAAGTACTCATTTACACCGCGTAAACTCCGTCTTTTCGCCGATTTTTGCCTTGTCTGACCTTCGTTCGACGACTTTTCAGACAAAACCTAGAGAGTCCTGGATGATGGTCAACCGACCATCTCGATACGCTTTCACGAACGTACCGACATTCAATCAGAGAGACGACCATGCAACTGACGGATTTCACTACCCTGACCTTCGATGTCTACGGCACCCTGATCGACTGGGAGAGCGGCATGGTGGCCGGGCTGCAGCCACTGCTGCAGCGCACCGAACTGGGCCTGAGCCGCGACCAGATTCTCGAGGCGCACGCCCGGCACGAGTCCACCCAGCAGCGCTATACCCCGCATCTGCAGTATCGGCTGCTGCTGGCGGTGGTCTACAAGCGTCTGGCGGAGGAGTGGGGCGTGACGGTGACGCACGACGAATGCCTGGCCTACGGCGATTTCGTCAAGCAGTGGCCGGCCTTCGCCGATACCGCCGAGGCGCTGGCCTATCTCAAGCAGCACTACAAGCTGGTGGTGCTCTCCAACGTCGATAACGAGAGCTTCGCCTACAGCCAGCGCAAGCTCGGCGTCGAGTTCGACGCGGTCTACACCGCCGAGGACATCGGCTCCTACAAGCCGTCGCCGCGCAATTTCGACTACATGCTGGAGAAGCTCGGCGAGCGCGGCATCGACAAGTCGCAGATCCTGCACACCGCCGAGAGCATGTTCCACGATCATCAGCCCGCCAACCACAATGGCCTCGCCAACTGCTGGATCTACCGCCGCCACGACAAGCAAGGTTTCGGCGCGACGATGAACCCCGGCGACATGCCGACGGTCGACTTCCGTTTCAACAGCATGGCGGAGCTGGCCGAGGCGCATCGGGCGTTGACGAGATAAGCGTTCATTGGCGCGCAGCGGGATGCCCGATGCAGAACAGCGCAATGGATCGGAATGGCGTAGGAAGTCGGAGAGCGGTCTGCATGATGTCATCGTCGTAGCCCATGACCACGACGCCACCGAGCTCCTGCTCGGTGGCCGACAGATAGAGATTCTGGATCACGGCGCCGGCTTCGAAGTCGATATAGCGTACGCCACGTAGACCATCCGGCTGCTGGTCAGCGAAATGATCGATGGCGATTTGGCGGTCGGCGGCGACGACGATCACGGCGGGGGAGTCTTCCAGCCAGGTATCGTCTGCCAGAGACGCCGACAACAGCGTGCCCGAACGAATGCCATGCAGGCGTTGCCAGGTTTCTTCGTGGATAGTCCCGGTTTCATACAAGCCGGGTTCGAGCCCTTCGATTCGTCGGGCGATGACGAACGTTTTCAGGGGATATAACGCGTGCGCCGACGGGGCGGTACGCATGCCATCGGAATGGGTGCTGCCTTGGGCCGCAAACAGCAGACGCTTCAGGTTACCCACGGAGAGCGTTTGATCATCGAATCGTCGGCAACTCCGACGTTGTCTCAGGAGTCGTTCCAGCGCACTGGTTTGAACTTGGCTCATGGCGATTCCTTATAGTCCTTCTTGTCAGGCTGGTTGGCGATTGCCCCACACCTGCGCTTCGCTGATGCCCAGCGTTGCAAACTCTTCCCGCCGCAGCGGGGCTTCTTCCTGCAGAAAGAATTCGTCCAGCTGCGGCGGGGCGACATCGGTCTCCGAAAGCATGGCGTGAACCTGACCACGATGATGCGTCTGATGCACGAACAGATGCGCCAGCACCCGGTGCGCCGGCTCGCGCTGCTGGCGGTCGGCCCGCTCGAGCGTGACGTCGGCGGCCAGCGAAGCCTCGTCGAGCGCGTCGCAGATCGCGATCAAGCGCCTATCCAGCGCTTCCTGTGCCGGCCACAGCGTGTCGACACGAGAGTGGGGCAGCTCGTCGTCGAAGGCGCGCTGACCGAGCGTGCCGCCTTCGAGGGCATCGATATAGTAGGCATCGACGATCAGGATGTGGTTGAGCGTGGCGTGAATCGACGGGAAGAAGCTGCTCCGCCTGGCGTGAAAGGCCTCGTCGGACAAGCGGGCGCAGGCAGCCAACAGCCGATGGTTCGACCACAGGTTGCAGTAGGCTTGATGGCGAAAATATTCGATCATGGTCGGGCACCGGCTCAATCGTCTTCTCTCCAGCATCTCAGGAATCGACATGGAAATGCTACACGGCCTGATCGTCATCACTTTCGTGCATCTGCTGGCGGCCGCCTCGCCGGGGCCGGACTTCGTGCTGGTCACCCAGCAGACGCTGAATCACGGCAAGCGCATCGGCCTGTTGTGCAGCCTGGGCATCGCGCTGGGGCTGTCGATTCACATCGTCTATTCCGCGTTCGGGCTGGCGGCGGTGATCGCCAACTCCACCGAGGCGCTATGGGCGATCAAGCTGATCGGCGGCGCTTATCTGCTCTATCTGGGGATTTTGGGGTTGCGCTCGCGCCCGGCTGTGACCGATACCGAGGCCGTGACCCCGGACGCGGCACCGCCTCGCTCGGCGCTGCGCACCGTCGGCATGGGATTTCTCTGCAACGCGCTCAATCCCAAGGCGCCGATCTACTTCGTCTCGCTGTTCACCATCGTGCTGTCACCGTCGATGCCGCTCTATCAGATCGCCATCTACGGCGCCTGGATCATGCTGATCCAGCTGGGGTGGTTCTCGGCGGTGGCGCTGCTGCTCTCCACGCCCCCGATCCATCGCGCGTTCAAACGCTTCAGCCACTGGATCGATCGGGTGCTGGGCCTGGCGATGGTGGCGCTGGGAATCAAGGTGTTGACGACGCGGGTGTGAGTCGGAAACGCCGACAGACGACTGCGCTCGCCCGACGCTTTCCACCACGCGTGCTTTTCGGCATCCTGAAACGCATCCACTCAAACTGGCGAGGAGCGCTCGTGAAGACTTGGCTGCGTGAATTACCCAAGGTCGAACTGCATCTACATATCGAGGGTTCGCTGGAGCCGGAGCTGATGTTTGCGCTGGCGGCGCGCAACAACGTGTCGCTGCCCTACGCGACGGTGGACGAGGTGCGTGCCGCCTACGATTTCAGCGATCTGCAGTCGTTTCTGGATCTCTACTATCAGGGCATGCGGGTGCTGCGCACCGAGCAGGATTTCCATGATCTGGCGATGGCGTACTTCGAGCGTGCGCAGGCAGAGGGCGTGGTGCACGTCGAACTGTCGTTCGATCCGCAGGCGCACCTGAGCCGTGGCGTCGAGCTGGCGGCACCGTTCGAGGGGCTGCGCCGCGCCATGCGAGATGCGGAGCGCCGCTGGGGCATGACCACGGCGTTGATCATGAGCTTCCTGCGCGACCGCGATGCGCTCGATGCCATGGACGTGCTGGAAAAGGCGGCACCCTACTACGAGCTGATCGACGCCGTGGGCCTCGACAGCGCGGAGATGGGCAACCCGCCAGCCAAGTTTGAGGCGGTGTTCGAACGCGCCAAAGCGCTGGGCATTCCGCGTGTCGCCCACGCGGGCGAGGAGGGGCCGGCGGCCTACATCAGCGAGGCGCTGGACGTGCTCGATATCTGCCGGGTCGATCATGGCGTCGCCTGCCTGCAGGATGCCGCCCTCGTCGAACGGCTGCGGGCGTCGCAGATTCCGCTGACGGTGTGTCCGCTTTCCAACGTGCGGCTGAAAGTGGTGGAGCAGATGACCGACCATCCGTTGCCGCAGATCATCGAGCAGGGTCTCAAAGTGACGCTCAACTCCGACGACCCGGCCTATTTCGGCAGCGGCGTGCTGGACAATTACCTCGCCTGTCTCGAGGCGTTCGACTGGGACCAGGCCATGTTCAAGCAGCTGGCGGGCAATGCGATCGACGTCGCGTTCATGCCGGAATCTCGCCGCAGCGAGCTGCACAAGCGCCTGGCGGCCTGTTGATCGGCTGCCAATCCACATCCCGACTCATGACTGCCCGGCCGATCAGGCCGGGCAGTATCGTTCAGCGTACCGGCTAGACGGTAGCACCTTGCGGTGCCTCAGCCAGCGCCGAAAGGAAGGGCACCAGTCGATCGAGCGCTTCCTTGGCGAGCTCCGGGTCGATGGCGAAGCAGATTCGCAGGTAATCCTCACCCTCGGGGCCGAAGGCGCTGCCCGGCGCCACGCCGACCTTGGCCTCCCGCAGGATACGTTTGGCCGTGTCCAGGCTCGAGCCGTCAAGACCGTGTACCTTGAAGAAGAGGTAGAAGGTGCCTTGCGGCGAGAACACGGTCACGTTGTCCAGCGCGGTCAGACCCTCGACCAGAATGTCCCGCGAGGCCTGGCAGCGTTCGACCTGATGAGCGATGAAGTCGTCGCCATGCTCGAGCGCCGCGATGCAGGCCCGCTGAACGAACGGCGCCACGCCGGTGGTGTTGTATTGGCAGAGACGGGCGAACAGCTGATCCATGCCCTGCGGGAACGTGACCCAGCCCGCACGCCAGCCGGTCATGCACCAGTTCTTGGAGAAGGTGTTGGTCACCAGCAGCCGGTCTTGCGGTTCGCAGATCTGCAGGAAGGAGGCGGCCGGCCCTTCGCTATCGTAGCCTCCATTACGGTAGACCCCGTCATCGTCGACCCTGTCATCGTCGACCCCGTCATCATAGACAAAATGATTGTAGACCTCGTCGGCCACGATCCACAGCCCCTTGTCCCGGCAGAAGTCCCGCAATCGCTCCATGTCCTCGAGCGGCATGCGCCAACCGGTCGGGTTGGAGGGCGAATTGATGAAGATGGCTCGGGTGCGATCGGTCACCGCCGCGAACAGTTCTTCCAGGTCGAGCTCGATGCTGCCGTCCGGATAGAAATCGAAGGCGACCGGTACATTGACCCCGCCGACGATCTCGATCATCTGCCTGGCGTTGGGCCAGGCCGGCGTCGGCATGATCACTTCGCTGCCTTCGTCGAGAATCGCCTGCATCGCCATGGTGACGGCATTCATGCCGCCGATGGAGACGCAGAACCGGTCGGCGGCGACGTCGACCTGCCAGTGCCGGCGGTGGTAGTCGGAGAGCGCCTGGCGAAGCTCGGGCAAACCCTGGGAGTAGCTGTAGCGGGTATCGTCTCCTTCCAGTGCATCCATCGCCGCCTGCTTGATGTAGGCAGGCGTCGGCAGATCGCCTTCGCCAATCCAGAGCCGCACGACCGAGGCGTCGTGACGGGCGAGATCCGCCACGGCGACGATCTGGTTGTCGGGCATTTCCTGAACGCGAGAAGAGCAGTAGCGGCGCAGGCTGGAGGGGATGACGTCGGACATGATGAGCTCGCTGGTTGGGGAAGGTTTCCCGATCATATAACGCTCGCTCGTTGGCGGGCCAATCGTTCCTCTGACACACTATCGTTCCTCAGACACACTGAAGGCCATGACCGGCGCTGCGGGAATCGTGGCGCGCTTTCCTCTGTAGCGAGTCCACATGACCCCGATTATCAGGAGACTCAAACGCATGTTTTCAGCGACTCCCATCGTTCGCTCCGCGGAGGCGCAGGCCGAAATCGACCGCGCCTGCCAGCGTCTCGCGCTCTACCACTTCATGAGTTGCCCGTTCTGCCAGCGCGTGCGCAGCCAGATCGAGCGGCTGGCGTTGCCCATCGAGCTGCGCGACATCCAGCGCGATCCCCAGCATCGCCAGGATCTGATGGCGGGCGGTGGCCGCACCATGGTGCCGTGCCTGCGTATCGAGAAGGAGGACGGCACGGTGGAGTGGATGTACGAGTCCGCGGATATCAATCGCTACCTGGATCGGCGCTTCGGCTGATTCTGGCGGACGCCAGCCATGCACGGGCGTCAGAGCACTGTCGTCCGAAGCGTCTGCCGGCTTAAAACGGCTGCCGGAGTCGATTGTCGGTGACGGCGACCGGCGGGGTTTCGTAGAATGCCGCTTTCCCATCGAGCAAGATTCAGGAGTGATCTCATGGCACAGGCCAGCGCCCGCCACATTCTCGTCGACAGCGAGCAGAAGTGTCTCGAACTCAAGCAGCAGATCGAAGCCGGCAGCGATTTCGCCGAAGTGGCCCGTCAGCACTCCACCTGCCCCTCCGGACGTCAGGGCGGCGAGCTGGGCACGTTCGGTCGCGGCCAGATGGTCAAGGAGTTCGACGAAGTCGTCTTCAATGGTGCGATCAATGAAGTGCACGGACCGGTGAAGACCCAGTTCGGCTACCATCTGCTGGAAGTGACCTCGCGCACTTGATCTTCCGCGCCTGATTTCCCCTCGAGCCGCCCGCCTCCGGGCGGCTCTCGTCGATCCGGCGATCTTTCCTCCCTCCGTTCCCTCGATCCCGCCACGGTCATCTTCAGCAGGACAGCCGTTCGCTGAGATCCGTTTAGCGTGAACAAATCGTTACCAATCTTCCGTTTCGGCTTTTCCGCGGCGAACTATTCTGAAGACACGCCCGCCGTTGCCGAAGCGTTCGGTAACCGAATGACGGCGAGCGGATAAGGATATCCACGCAAAGCGAGGTAGCAGCGATGACGACGCATTCGAAGTCGGACAAGACGGAAGGCAAGGTCGACAAGGCAGCCGGCAAGGCCAAGGAAGCTGCCGGCAAGATGACCAAGGATCGCGAACTCGAAGGTAAAGGCAAAGCTCAACAAGGCAAGGGGGATGCCAAGTCCGCCAAAGGCAATCTGAAGGATGCCGCCAAACCACGCCACTAGTTATCACTGAATCTCGGTACATCGAGTCTTCTACATCGATATCCATTCGGGATTCTTCACGCAACGGCCCCGCACCATGCGGGGCCGCTATCGTTTGGGCGAGTCCGTCAGGCTTTGCCGGGCCGATTGTAGACGTCCAGATCCAGCTCCTTTTCGCTCTTGCCGACCAGAGTCGTCACCATGAGGTCGCCGGCGACGTTGACGCTGGTGCGCGCCATGTCGAGGATCCTGTCCACGCCGGCGACGACGCCGATCGCCTCCAGTGGCAGGCCAATCTGCGCCAGCACGATCGACAGCATGATCAGCCCGGCGCCGGGCACGCCCGCCGTGCCGATCGAGGCCAGCGTGCCGGTCAGCACGATCATCCCGTAATCCATCATCGACAGGTCGGCACCGACCAGTTGGGCGACGAACAGCGCCGCCACGCCCTGATAGATGGCGGTGCCATCCATGTTGATGGTCGCCCCCACCGGCAGCACGAAGCTCGACACGCCTTCCGAGACGCCCAGATTCTTCTGCGCGCAGCGAATCGAGACCGGCAGGGTGCCGGAGGAGGAGGCGGACGAAAACGAAACTACCAGCGCGTCGATGATGCCCTGCAGATAGCGCATCGGATTCAATCGGCCGACCAGACTCAACAGGCCGGTATAGACGACCAGTACGTGCACGATACAGGCGAGATAGACCACGCCGATCACCTTGGCCAGCGGCAGCAGCACGTCCAGCCCATATTGCCCGGAAACGTTGGCCATCAGGCCGAATACGCCGAACGGCGCGAATGCCATGACGATGGCGGTCAGCTTGTACATCGCTTCGGCGAAGCTTTCGAACACACGCACGACGGGTTCGCCCTTTTCGCCGATCAGCATCAACGAAATGCCCAGGCCAATGGCGAAGACGATGATCTGCAGGATATTGCCTTCGATCATGGCCTGCAGCGGGTTAGAAGGCACCAGGCCGACCACGATATCCACCAGTGACGGCGCCTCGTTGGTCTGCTGCGCCGCGCTCATCGACGCATCCGCGCCGACGCCCGGCTGGAAGATCGTCGCGGCGACCAGACCGATGACGATCGCGAAGGCGGTCGTGATCAGATAGAGGCCGATCGTCCGCGCGCCGACACGCCCCATTTTCTGCGGATCGCGCATGCCGGTAATGCCGACGACCAGGGTCGAGAACACCAGCGGCACGATCAGCATCTTGATGCCATTGATGAAGATGTCGCCGAGCGGCTTGAACATGCTGGCCTGCTCGCCCATCAAGGCGCCGGCGAGAACCCCGAGTACCAGGCCCGCAATGATTTTCTGCCACAGGGGAATGCGTCGCCACAGATTCGGCCGGGCGGAGGAGGGGGATGAAGATCTTTCTGACATGAGACGGCTCCGGCTTGCGTCGTTAATGGCCAATACGTGGGAGACCGCGCATTCTACCGAGTCGGCGGGTAATCTCTAGATGATTCATCCGATGGTCTAAAATCGCCTGACCAAGCCGCCAACCCGTGATCGGGAAGCCGAATCAGCCTGGATCCAGCGCCTCGGAGATATCGTCGATGAGGTGGGTGCGCTGCAGGGCACGGTCGCCCAGTCTGTCTGCCGTGGTATGGGCGAGCAGGTGCAGCATGCTGATGAGACTCATCGCCGAATAGCCGTATGGCCCGCCGGTGCTGTAGCAGGGCAGCACGTTGTCGGAAAAGCGCCGTGCCCAGGCGGCATTGCGCACGTCGACGACGGCCATTACCGTGACGCGCGACAGCGTGAGCTGCTCCATCGCGCGTTCCAGCATCGCCGGGCGGTGTTGCGAGAGGACCAGCAGCACGACGTCACGCGGCGAGGGCATCGCCAGCTCCTCCGCCCAGGTTCCGCTTTGCGCCCCGAGAGAGAAGACATCCGTGCGGATACGGCTCAGCAGCGGACGCATGTAGTAGACCAGACCCTGATCCACGCCCAGACCCAGAAGCCAGACACGTGGCGCGGTGGCAAGCCCATCTGCTGCCTTGACCAGTTCGTCGTTGCGCGTGACCTCGAAGGTTCGCGCCAGACTGTCCGTTTCCATTTGCAGATGCGTCGCGACCGTCAGGCCTCGAGCCGGTGTCCTCGTCTCGCCGGACGAAGGAATGTTGCGAAACGGCTGGGTCCGATTGCGCTCTTCCCGTGCCTGCGCCCGGACCTCGCTGAAGTCCCGATAGCCGAGGCTGCGGAACAGGCGGGCGGCGGTGGCCTTGGAAACTCCCGCCATATCGGCCATCTCCTTGGCCGAGTAGGCGAGCATGTCGTCGATCCGATCCAGTAGCAGCGTCGCCAGCTTGCGTTCGCTGGGAGAGAGCTGTTCGTAATGTTCCTGGATGGCGAGAACCAATCTCGTAGACATAGGCGCGTCCGTCTTTCTGGCGGGTCTTCATGACGAGGCGAAGCCTGCCGATTTTTCCGCTGGCGATCTTTTGGAAACTACGGTTTCAGTGTAGCATTATTTTGAAACCAAAGGTTCCAAACGCTTCCAGGAGGGCGCTCGAGTGCTGGCCAGGCGTGCGATCCGCGAACGAATCTGGAGTCGACTGCGAGATGTCGCGATACCCGATTCCCGCTTCCACATGCGTTTCTCCGAATTCATCCCCGACTTCGTCGGCTCCGACGCGGCCCTGCGCCGTATCCTCGACGATGCGCGGTTTATTGACGTGCGCCATGTCTTCGTCACGCCGGACAACAGCCTGGCCGGTCTGCGTCAGCAGCTGATCGAATCCGGCACGAGCCTGGTGGTATCGACCCACGGGATGGCCCGCGGCTTCTTCTGGATCGAGCCCGGCTCGGTGCCCCGGGGCGAAGCCAGGTTTGCCGCCTGGCTCGACGGCCTCGAACACTTCGGCAAGCCGCTCTCGCTGGAATCGCTGGTCGCGCTGGGCGGGCTCGATGCCATCGTCACCGGCGCCTCGGCCGTCGCCACCAGCGGCGTGCGCTTCGGGCGCGGTCACGGCTTTCTCGATCTCGAGTGGTTGCTCTTTCGCGAACTGGGCCTGGTCGACGACACCACGCCGATCTGGACGCTGGTCCACGACGTTCAGGTGGTCGAGGAAGAGCTCTTTCCCGGCGAGCGCGATGTCGTTCTCGACGTGATCGCCACGCCAACGCGCACGCTCGAGATAAACCGCCAGACGCCACGACCTGCGCGTATCGACTGGCAGCGCCTGATGCAGACGGAGATCGACGCCATGCCACCGCTGCGCGAGCTGCAGCGAGCACTGGGGCTGGCGTAGGCAGGCGAGCCGGCATGGAGAGAAACCGGCACTGGGCAGCGTCGTACTGCCGTCACACCCCATCTTTCCTGTTCGACTTTGCGGCGAAGCGACGAACGAGTCGAGACAACGAGCAATCAGTCGAGATAACGAACAACGACACGAGGATACAGCGATGACGCTCAGCAGACGGCGTTTCCTTCAGATGACCGGTTCCGGCGCCCTGGCGGGCGCTCTGGGATGGCCGGCGCTCTCGATGGCCCAGAACGGCCAGGGTACGCCGATCGGCATGCAGGCTTCCTGGGTCAACGATGCCGAATTTCTCGGCTACATCGTCGCGCGGCACAAGGGCTTCTATGCCGACCAGGGGCTC
Source organism: Salinicola salarius (assembly GCF_002179555.1). Classification (GTDB taxonomy): domain Bacteria; phylum Pseudomonadota; class Gammaproteobacteria; order Pseudomonadales; family Halomonadaceae; genus Salinicola; species Salinicola salarius_A. Next base: position 318,793 of record NZ_NHOU01000001.1, read on the forward strand.
TCGCTCGACTATCGCTCGGGCGGCCCGGACGTCATTCCCGAAGGGGCGCTGCTTTCCAACCGCGCCGAGATCGCGCTGACGACGGTGGAGAGTACGCTCAAGGCGGTGACGCAGCAGGGCGCGCCGCTGGTCATCATCGGGGCGCAGTATCAGAAGAACCCGGCGGGCATCGTCAGCCTGGCCAGCAATCCGATCGAGAAGCCCGAGGATCTCGTCGGCAAGGTCCTCGCCGTGCCGCCGGTCAACCGTCTGGCGGTCGAAGCGATGCTCGAAGCCAACGGAATTTCGCCGGACGACGTGCGCATCGTGCCCTACGCCTACGACCCGACGCCGCTGCTCAAGGGCGAGATCGACGCCTCGCTCGACTTCGTCACCAACGTGCCCTACACGATCGGCCTGCAGGGCGAGAAGGCCGTCAGCTTCCTGCTCTACGACCATGGCTTTCCGGTCTTCAACGACACCGTGGTGGTGACGCGCGACACCCTCGAGACACGCCGCGACGACCTGGTGGCCTGGCTGCGGGCCAGCCGCCAGGGATGGCAGGAGAACTTCAAGGATCCTGCCTATTACCCGCCGCTTTTCGCGGACAGCTTCTTCCAGGGCAACGGCCGCTCGATCGAGAACGAAATCTTCTTCAATCAGGCGCAGAAATCGTTGATCGAGTCCCCGAACGGCATCTTTTCGATGGCCGAGGCCGATATCGAGCGCTGCCTGACGGCACTCGAACGTATCGGTATCCAGGCCTCGCGAGACAATTTCGACACCTCGTTGCTGGAGGAAATCGCGGCGTGACGGTAGGGGATCTGCGCATCGAGGCCGTCAGCCGCCGCTTCGATGTCGATGGCCGAGCGTTGCTGGCGCTGGACAGCGTCTCTCTCGAGGCGCCAGCCGGCAGCTTTATCGCCCTGATCGGCCCGTCGGGCTGCGGGAAGTCGACGCTGCTGCGCATGCTGGCAGGGCTGGACCAGCCCAGCGAGGGCACGATCCGGATCGGCGGCCTGTCGCCGCGGACGCTGCAGCAACGCGGCGCGCTGGGCATCGCCTTTCAGGATGCATCGCTGCTGCCCTGGCGCAGCGTGGAAGCCAACGTGCGCTTTCCCTTCGACGTGATCGGCCGGATGAGCGAGGCGGACCGACGCCGCGTGCAGGAGATGATCGAGCTCGTCGGCCTGGGAGGCTTCGAGCAGGCGCTGCCCGGTCAGCTTTCCGGCGGTATGCGCCAGCGCGTCGCCATTGCCCGCGCGCTGGTCAGCGAGCCGCAACTGCTGCTGCTCGACGAGCCTTTCGGTGCGCTGGACCAGATCCTGCGCCGCAGCATGAACCGCGAGCTGCAGAAGCTCTGGCTCAAGCGCCCGGTCACCACCGTGATGGTGACCCACAGCGTCGACGAGGCGATCTTCCTCGCCGACAAGGTGGTGGTCATGACCGGAAGACCAGGGCGGATCGGCCGGGTCATCGACGTGCCGTTCGAGCGCGAGCGGCCGCTGTCGCTGCTCAACAGCGCCGAGTGTCGCCAGCTCGAGGCCGAGATCCTGCAGCTGATGTTCGACCACGAGAACGACGATGCGTGATCGACGACAGCGCACGACCATCGCGATCGGCTGGCTGGCGCTGCTGCTGCTGTGGGAAGTGGCGGGGCGGCTGCATTGGGTGGCGGATGGCGCCTTGCCCAGCCCGAGCGGCGTGCTGCGGCAACTGGTCGAGGATTGGGGCGATTACCCGCCGCACATCTGGGCCACCGTGCGCACGTCGCTGATCGGCTTCCTCGTCGGCAACGCCGTCGCCGTGCTCTGCGGCTTTCTGATGGCCAGCTGGCGCCCCGTCGGCCGGCTGCTGAGCGGCATCAACGTTACCCTTTTCGCGATGCCGCCGATCGCGCTGACGCCGATCCTGGTGATCGCGTTCGATGGCGACGCGCCGAGGATCGTGCTGGCCGCGCTCGCCACCTACTACCCGACCATGGTCGCCACCGTGCTCGGCCTGACCCGGATCGATTCACGCCTGCTCGACGTCGTTCGCCTCTACGGCGGCGGGCGTTGGGCGGCCCTGCGCTGGGTACGGCTGCGCCACGCGCTGCCGACCTTGTTGGCCGGACTGCGGGTCGCGGCACCCAACGCGGTGCTCGGTTCGCTGCTGGCGGAGTTCGGCAGCGGGTCCGGTGCGGGGCTCGGCCACTATCTGATCGGTTCGCTGGGGCGCGGCGATCCGGAGCGGCTGTGGGGCATCGGCCTGGTCGCGACCGCGATCAGCGCGCTGTTCTACGTCGCGATCCTGCTCGTCGCACGCTGCTGGGTAGGCGCCCAGGCGCCAGCGCAGGAGAGTCTGGGCAGTCAGGGAGACGCCGCGCGTGGTGCCGGCACGCAGTGGCTGATCACACTGGTCGCGGTGGTGCTGCCGCTGCTGGCGTGGTGGGCGGCGGTCTGGGGACTCGAGCAGGCCGGCGTGTCCAGCTTCGTGCTGCGCACGCCGGCCGACCTGGCCGCCGAGCTGTTCTCCTCGACGCGGCCGGAAAGCCTCGCGAGCATCATCGGGGGCGCGCTTCTCGAGACACTGCCCTGGTGTCTCGCCGGGATGGCGCTGGGGCTCGGTTTTGCGCTGCTGCTGGCCATTCTGGGGACGCTCAGCCCGGTGCTGGAGCGCGTGCTGATGCCGCTGTCGCTGCTCAGCCAGTCGATGCCGCTGGTCGCGCTCACGCCGCTGATCGTGCTGATCTTCGGTCGTGACGGCGCGACGATTCTTGCCATCACGATCTCGGTCACGTTCTTCCCGGCCTACGTTACCCTGGCCCAGGGAATGGCGCTGGTGCCGGAAGCGACGCAGGACTGCGTTCGCGTGCTGGGCGGCTCCCGGCTCAAGCAGGTTCGCCTGGTATCGCTGCCCTGGAGTCTGCCGTATCTGTGCGCCGCCGCGCGGCTGGTGGCGCCGCGGGCCTTTCTGGGCGTGATGATCGCCGAGTGGCTTGCCACCGGAACGGGCATCGGCAATCTGCTCAACGTCGCTCGCGGATCGCTGGACTACGGTCTGGTCTGGGCCGTGGTGGTCGCCGCCGTCCTGGTGTCGGTGCTGCTCTATCTGATGGTGACCGTCATCGAGCAGCGCGTGCTGAAGCGCTTTGCGATGACGCCCGTACAGTAACGCCAATATCTCATTCAGAGCCTGAGGTCGATATGAATCATAAATCCGACGTACGTCGGCGGGTGTTCGCCAATCTGCGCAAGGTCGCCTTTCCCGACAGTCGCTTTCACTTCGATTTCGGCGAGTTCATCGCCGACTTCCAGAACCGGGAGGACGCGACCCGTCGCCTGGTCGCCCATCCGTTCTATCGACAGGCATCGACCCTTTTCATCACGCCGGACAATTGCCTGGAAGAGCTGCGTCACCGGGCGCTGCTCGACGGCAAGACGGTGCTGATGACGACCTATTCGATCAAGCGCGGTTTCTGGCTGCTCGATCCCGCCGAGATTCCGGAGGAGATGTACCTCTATGCCGCAACGCTGGACGGCATGGAGCGGATGGGGCGGCCGATCTCGCTGACGGAGATCCGCGAGCGGCCCAGGACCGATTTCATGGTGACGGGCACCGGCGCGATCAACGAAGCCGGCATCCGTTTCGGCAAGGGCCACGGTTACTTCGATGCCGAGTGGGGCATGCTCTATCGCATCGGCAACATCGACGTGAATACCCCCTCGGCAGCTCTGGTCCATGACTGCCAGGTGCTCGAGGAGGAGCTGCATCCGGAGGTCTTCGATACCGTTTCGGACGTGATCTTCACGCCGACCCGCACGATCGAAGTCGATGCGCCCCACAAGCCCACCGTGGGCATCGTGTGGCAACTGCTGGATCAGCAGATGTACGACACGATTCCGCCGCTGCAGGAGCTGTGCCGAATGGAAGCGCTAGGCACGATCTGAGGGCCAAGCCAAGCCAAGCCAAGCCAAGCCAAGCCGCAGACGTCGGGCGCGATGCCCGACGCCGCGAGCGTCTACACCTCCCGGTAGAGTTCGCCGCCTTCGCGCCTGAAGCGTTCTGCCTGCTCCTCCATGCCGGCCGCTTTCTCGGCGGCGATTCCGGCATCGTCGCCGAAGCGTTCGCGCACTTCCTGGGTGATCTTCATCGAGCAGAACTTCGGCCCGCACATCGAGCAGAAATGCGCCACCTTGGCCGAATCCTTGGGCAGCGTCTCGTCGTGGAAGGCGCGGGCGGTGTCCGGGTCCAGCCCCAGGTTGAACTGATCCTCCCAGCGGAATTCGAAGCGGGCTTTCGACAGCGCATTGTCGCGACGTTGCGCGCCGGGGTGCCCCTTGGCGAGGTCGGCGGCGTGGGCGGCGATCTTGTAGGTGATGATGCCGGTCTTGACGTCATCCTTGTTGGGCAGGCCCAGGTGCTCCTTGGGCGTGACGTAGCAGAGCATCGCACAGCCGTACCAGCCGATCTGCGCCGCGCCGATGCCGGAGGTGATGTGATCGTAGCCCGGGGCGATATCGGTGGTCAGCGGGCCGAGCGTGTAGAACGGCGCTTCGTCGCAGCACTCGAGCTGCTTGTCCATGTTCTCCTTGATCAACTGCATCGGCACGTGGCCGGGGCCTTCGATCATCACCTGGACGTCGTGCTTCCAGGCGATCCGGGTCAGCTCGCCCAGCGTTTCCAGCTCGGCGAACTGGGCCTCGTCGTTGGCATCGGCGATCGACCCCGGACGCAGGCCGTCGCCCAGCGAGAACGAGACGTCGTAGGCCTTCATGATCTCGCAGATGTCCTCGAAATGGGTGTAGAGGAAGCTCTCTTTGTGGTGATACAGGCACCACTTGGCCATGATCGAGCCGCCGCGGGAGACGATGCCGGTCACGCGTCTGGCCGTCATCGGCACGTGATGCAGGCGTACGCCGGCATGGATGGTGAAGTAGTCCACACCCTGTTCGGCCTGCTCGATCAGGGTGTCGCGGAAGATCTCCCAGGTCAGGTTCTCCGCGACGCCGTCGACCTTCTCCAGCGCCTGGTAGATCGGCACCGTGCCGATGGGCACCGGCGAGTTGCGGATGATCCATTCCCGCGTCTCGTGAATGTTCTGGCCGGTGGAGAGATCCATGATGGTGTCCGCGCCCCAGCGGATGCCCCAGGTCATCTTGTCGACCTCTTCCTCGATCGAGGAGGTCACGGCCGAATTGCCCAGGTTGCCGTTGATCTTCACCAGGAAGTTGCGGCCGATGATCATCGGCTCGCTCTCCGGGTGATTGATGTTGGCCGGAATGATCGCCCGGCCGCGAGCGACTTCGTCACGCACGAACTCGGGAGTAATCTCGTCGGGGAGATGGGCGCCGAAGGACTCGCCAGGGTGTTGATGATCCAGCATCGGGTCGGTATCGAGGGCGATGGCCTCTCGCCGGCGCTGGTTCTCGCGAATGGCGATGAATTCCATCTCCGGCGTGATGATGCCTTGTCTAGCGTAGTGGAGCTGGGTGACGTTGGCCCCGGCACGCGCACGACGCGGTGTTCGCGTGAGCTCGAAACGCAGCGTCGATAGACGCAGATCTTCGGCACGAACGCGGCCGTAGGTCGAGCTGGGGCCGTCGAGCCATTCGGTGTCGCCGCGCTCGTCGATCCATTGGCGGCGCAGTTCCGGCAGGCCACGGCGGATATCGATGTCGGCAGCCGGGTCGGTGTAGGGGCCGGAGGTGTCGTAGACGGTGAGCGGCGCGTTGGGTTCGAGCCCGCTTCGGGTCTGCGTGGGCGAGAGCGAGATTTCACGCATCGGCACGCGGATATCCGGACGCGAGCCTTCGACATAAACCTTGGTCGAGGCCGGTAGCGGCGCGATGGCGGCGCTGTCGACGCGGGCGGTTTCAGCCAGAAATTGTGGGGATTTCATGTTCGGTTGTGCTCCGTGGCATGACTTGCCAGGCATATTTGCCAAGGCTATCGGGGTCAGGCCGGCGCACAGCGCAGGAGGGGAAAACCGGCACGGGCGAGTCTTCTCTCACGCCACGGTTTCCGCTTGATCCCTACGCCGGTACTAGCCGGATCAGGTTCGTCGGGATCCGCCGTGGCGCCGTCGAATGAATCCCGGCGCAGGACGATCTCAGCCGGTTCCACCGGCACCCCGTCAAGCTGGCGACATCGTGCATCGCCACGGGCAGTCTGTGACGAGGGGCGGGCGAGGTCAAGCCGAGTGTATGAAGGCGCCGGGTGCGATTGCGCTGGCGAGAATGAAATGTGTCATGGGTCGCCGGGGCGCTGGACCAGATCGATGAACGAGCGGGCCTGGGGCGTCAGGTGGTGGCGGGCATGGGTCAGCCAGACTTCGGACACGGCATCGGCATCGCTCAGCGGGCGGTAGCGGACATTGTCGATCCGGATGTGCTGGAACGAGGCGGGAAGAACCGATACGCCCATGCCAGCCGCTACGAGGCTGATGATGGTGTTCGGGCCGCCGACTTCCTGCACCAGCCGGGGCGTCAGGCCACGCTTGGCGAACAGGGTGTTGAACTGATCGAGCAGGCCGGTGCCGGCAGCGGGCGAGAAATAGACGAAGGGGTGAATCGCCAGGGCTTCGAGCGTCAGCGGTAGCGCGCTGCCACCGAGCGGCCCCTGCTCGTTGACCACGGCCATCAGCGGTTCGCGAATCAGGGTGAAGGCGTCGAGACCCTCCGGCAGGGTGGCGGGGCGCATGATGCCGATATCCAGGTCGCCCTCGAGCAGCGGGGCGACCTGGCGCTGGCTGTTGAGCTCGTGCATGCGCAGCTCGACATCGGGGTAGCGCTGGCGGTAACGCATCAGCGTGCGCGGCAGCGTCGGGCTCAAGGGCACCGAGGTGGTGAAGCCGATGCGCAGCTGGCCGGCCTCGCCACGCCCGAGCCGGGACACCAGCCGGGTGGCGCGTTCGGTTCGTGCCAGGATGTCGCGCGCCTCGTCGAGGAAGACCAGGCCGGCTTCGGTCAGCTCGACGCGGCGATTGGTCCGTGTCAGCAGGCGTGTGCCCAGTTCGCGTTCCAGCGCCTGGATCTGCTGGCTCAGCGGCGGCTGCGAGATCCCCAGCCGCTCGGCCGCACGACTGAAATGCAGCTCTTCGGCCACGGCGACGAAGTAGCGCAGATAACGCAGTTCCATTGAGTCGTCAAACCTCTCAAAAGCGTCGAATAATATATTAGAAAGCTTAATGATGGCGGCGTAACCTACCAAGGTCTAAATCAACGCGGCGCAACGGGCCGGCCATGGCATTCCGGCGCCAGCCATCGTCTTCGGGAGAATCGGGTTGTCCCGCCATACCTCATCCGACATTCACAACGCTACCCAGAGCACCAACCGCCAGTTGGCGCGCGAGGCGGAAACCGTCGAGAGCGGCTTCATCGAACGCGGTCAGCGCGGCTACCGGCCGACCATGCTGGCGCTGTTCCTCGGCGCCTTCTCCACCTTCGTGCTGCTCTACTGCGTGCAGCCGCTGATGCCGATCCTGTCGGACGCCTTCGGGATCGACGCCGCCACCAGCAGCCTGTCACTGTCGGTCGCCACCGGCATGCTGGCGATCGGCCTGCTGATCACCGGGCCGATCTCGGACGCGGTGGGGCGCAAGTCGGTGATGTCGGTGGCGCTATTGGCGGCGGCGGTCTGTACCCTGATTGCCGCGGCGATGCCGAGCTGGACGGGAGTATTGGTCATGCGGGGGCTGGCGGGGCTGTCGCTTTCCGGCCTGTGTGCGGTGGCGATGACCTACCTCAACGAGGAAATCCACCCGCGCTACGTCGGCCTTTCCATGGGGCTCTACATCAGCGGCAATTCGATCGGTGGCATGAGCGGGCGCCTGATCAGCGGGGTCATGGTGGACTGGGTGCCATGGCGCTGGACGCTCGCCACCATCGGCATCGTGGCGCTGATCGCGGCGATCCTGTTCATGCGCTGGCTGCCGCCGTCGAGGCACTTCTCGCCGCGGCCGCTCAACTGGCGCAGCGTCCTGTCCGGGTTCGCCGTCCACTTCCGGGACCGGGGGCTTCCCTGGCTGTTTCTCGAGGCATTCCTGCTCATGGGCGGCTTCGTCACGCTTTACAACTACATCGCCTTCCGGCTGCTGGCGGAACCCTATCATGTCAGCCAGGCGCTGGTCGGTGTGCTGTCGGTTGCCTATCTTTCCGGCACCTATAGCTCGGCCTGGGCCGGTTCCCTGGCCGACAAGCTCGGGCGTCCGCGGATCTTCTGGTTGTTCATCGCGATGATGCTGGTTGGGCTTGCGATCACGCTGTTCGAGCCCATCAGCCTGATCCTGATCGGCATGCTGGTGTTCACCTTCGGCTTCTTCGCGGCGCACTCGCTGGCCAGCGGCTGGGTCGGCCAGCGCGCCAGGCAGGCCAAGGGGCAGGCCTCTTCGCTGTATCTGTTCAGCTACTATCTCGGCTCCAGCGTCGCCGGCACTCTGGGCGGGGCGTTCTGGTACTGGGGCGGCTGGAACGGTGTTGCGCTGTTCATCGCGGTGCTGCTGCTGGCTGCGCTGGCGATTGGCGCTCTGCATCTGAGACGGCTGGAGACGGCCTGACGCCGGCGTTGCTCGAGAGGCGTTGCTTGAGAGGCCACGCTTCGGAAATGAAAGCGACGAGAAGCACGACGAGAAAAATAACGAGAAAAACGACGAGGCCGCCGATTCCGAAAGTCAGTTCGGAGTCGGCGGCCTCGTCATCGTCGGGGCGGTGCCAGAGGGATCACTTGGCGAACAGCTGGCCCATGTCCTTGAATGCCTTGAACTCCAGCGCGTTGCCGCACGGATCCAGCAGGAACATGGTCGCCTGCTCGCCGGGCTGGCCCTTGAAGCGGATGTAGGGCTCGATCACGAACTCGGTGCCGAAGCCTTTGAGGCGCTCGGCCAGCGTTTCCCATTCCGGCCAGCTCAGCACGATACCGAAGTGTGGTACCGGCACGTCATGGCCGTCGACGGGGTTGGTGTGGGCCGACTCCTGCGACGGGGTCATGGGGTGCTCGTGGATCACCAGCTGATGGCCGTAGAAGTCGAAATCCACCCACTGCTCGCTGGAGCGGCCTTCGCTGAGGCCGAAGGTCTCGCCGTAGAACTTGCGTGCGGCGGGCAGGTCGTGGACCGGAATGGCGAGATGGAAAGGGGACAGCGCCATGGAAAAGCTCCTGATTATCTTGGATGGAATGGATCGGTGATGACAATGACTGCATTCTGACGGCGAATAAATTTGATGAAAAGCGCATAATATTGCTGTCTGCCATCAAATAATCTGGATTCTTCCCGCCGCGATTCGCCATGCTGAGAGAACTTCGTACCTTTCTCGCCGTCGTCCGTCACGGCACCTTCTCCGCTGCCGGCAGCGCCGTCGGGCTGACCCAGTCCGCGGTGAGTGCCCAGATCCGCAATCTCGAAGCCGATATCGGCGAGCCCCTGTTCGAGCGCACCGGGCGCGCCGTCAGGCTCAACGCGGCCGGACGCCGGCTGCTGCCGCAGGCCAACGAGATGCTGGCGCTGGCCGAGCGGATCCGGCACTCCGGGACGGACGGCCTGACCGGCGAATGGCATCTCGGCGCGATCGCCAGTCTGCAGAGCGGAGCCTTGCCCGAGGTGCTGCAGGCGCTGACCCGCGAGGCGCCGGGCGTGATGACCCGCGTCGTTCCCGGTGTCTCGCTGGCGCTGCTCGATCAGGTCGACAAGGGCGATCTGGACATGGCGCTGATCGTCCGCCCGCCGTTCGCGCTTCCCGGCGATCTCTATTCTCGCGTCATTGCGCGCGAGCCGTTCGTGCTGATCGCGCCGCCCGATGTCGAAGGCGGCACGGTGGAATCGCTGCTCGAAAGCCACCCGCTGGTGCTCTACGACCGGGGTTCCTTCGGCGGCCGCCAGGTGGTGCGTTTTCTCGAAAGGCAGCGGTTGCGCCCCGCGATCCGGCTGGAGCTCGACGAGATCGACGCCATCGCCCGCATGGTGGAGTGCGGCCTGGGCGTCGCGCTGATTCCGCTGACCGGGCTGTGGCGGCGCCAGCAGCCGTTGCCGGTACGCGTGATCTCCTTGGGAGAGCAGACCTTCAACCGTGAACTGATCCTGGTGTCCCGGCTTTCGCCGGCCCAGTCGCCGCTGGTGGCGTTGATCGAGGCGGCATTGAAAGAGACGCGGGCGACTTCCGCAAGCGACGAATCGATGAAATGAAGCGGTGAAAATCATTCGCTTTTTTCGTTCGTGGCGTGATCTAGACTGCGGGTGAATCTATCGAGGAAAGCCTTCATGTCCGCGTTCACGCCACGCCGAGTCATCGCCCAGCACGCTGCGATCCGCGACGATATCGGCGATCTCACGACCCGCCGGCCACTGCCGGGTCCGGGGCTCGACCAGCTCGATCCGTTCCTGTTCCTCAACCATCACGGGCCGCAGGTCTATCCCGCCAACAATCGCGGGCTGCCGTTCGGGCCGCATCCGCACCGGGGCTTCGAGACCGTCACCTTCATTCTCGAGGGCTCGCTGGCGCATGCCGACAGCGCCGAGCATCAGAGCGTCATCCATGCCGGTGGCGTGCAGTGGATGACGGCGGGCAGCGGCATCGTCCATGCCGAGGTTTCGCCGCCCGAGTTTCTGCGCGACGGCGGGCCGCTGGAGATTCTCCAGCTGTGGATCAATCTGCCGGCCAGCCTCAAGATGAGCGAACCGCGTTATGTCGGGCTGCAGGCCGACTCGATTCCGACAGTGCCGCTACCCGGCGGCGGCGAGCTCAAGTTGATTTCTGGCCAGTTCGAGAGCGGGAAGCCGGTCGGGCCGATCGAGAGCCAGACGGGCGTGTTCATGTCGACCCTGGCGCTCCCGGCCGGCGCAAAGGCGCGGCTGCCGGTCGTTGCCGGGCGGCAGGTGTTCCTCTATGTGGTCGATGGCGAGGTCACCGTGGGCGGCGAGCCGGTCGAGCCGCGGCATCTGGTCGAACTGGGCCGTGACGGGGATGGCGTCGAGATCGACGCTTCCAGCGATGCCCGGCTGCTGTTCGGCCATGCCGAGGTGATCGGCGAGCCGGTGGTCTCCCACGGCCCGTTCGTGATGAATACCCGCGAGGAGATCGTCGAGGCGATCGATGACTACCAGGCCGGGCGCTTCGGCGGATTGGAGCAGTAACGCGGTTTTCGTCGACGAAGGGCTTTACAGCGACGCCGGTCCTTCGACGACGATCAGCGCTTGCTGTACAGGCGCTGCTGGCGATACCCGGGGACTTTCTGCTGCTCCTGCTCGGTCTTCTTCCAGCGTTTGTATTCCCACTGGTACTGGACCGGGTCGAGGGCGATGGCTGATTCGACACAGGCATTGACGCCGGCGGCCGAGGTGACTTCGTCGGTGTCGTAGACCCGTTCGTCGGCGGCCAGGAAATGAATCGCGAAGCCGCGACCGTCGGGCAGGCGTCTGGCGACGCCGGTGACGACACGGGCCTGGGTGCGGGCGACCAGCTTGGGCAGCAGCGTGGCGGTGTAGGCCGGGCGGCCGAAGAAGTCGGCGAAGACGCCGCTGCCCCAGCTGGGCTCCTGATCGGGGAGGATGCCCACCGCTTCGGCCCGCTTGAGCGCCTTGAGCAGGGCGGCGACGCCTCGCGGATTGGTCGGCACCAGCTCCGCCCCCATGCGTTCGCGACCGTGACGGATGACGGGGTCGAGATCGGCGATCTTGGGAGGTTCGTACATGGCGGTGAACGGGAAGTGGCTGGATAGCCAGAAGTTGAGCACTTCCCAGTTGCCGAAATGCGGCGCCAGCACGATCACGCCGCGATTCTCGGCCCGTGCCTCGTCCAGCAGCTCGCGGCCGTGAACCTCGACGATGGCGGTCTCGACGCGTTCCGGCCTGGCGATCCAGGCAAAGCCGAGTTCCAGCATGGTGGCCGCGGAGTGGCGCAGGCTTGCATGCACCCGTTCACGCCGCTGGGTGCCGCTATCCTGCGGGTAGGCGACTTCGAGATTGCGCCGGCTGACGTGGCGCTCCCGGCGGGAGAAGGCGTAGAGCAGCCGGCTGGCGATTCCCGCCAGTGACCATATCGTCTTGAGCCGCCAGTGGGACAGCAGGCGCCACAATCCATGAATGGCGCGGGCTTGCAGACCTTCGATCATGCGTTTCTCTTTTTTGATTGGCGTCTTTGTCGTGCGTCGAAGCTCGACGTTTGCGGATTGCCGTGGCCGCTTTCGTTAGCAAGGCTTTGTCATCCGGGCTTCACACCCAGTATTCACACCCATTCTTCACACCTAGGCTTCACACCCGGCTTTACCACAGCCAGCTATCGACCCTTTCCGGCGCGCGACGTTCCTGCAGTGCCTTGAATCCGATGACGCAGCGCACGATCAGCCACACGGCCTGCAGCGCCATCAGCACGAAACCGACCAGCACGAAGGCCAGTACCCAACTGATGCAGGCGTAGAGCAGCCCGATCCAGAAAGTGCGGATATGGTAGCGATAGTGCTCGTCCAGCCAGCGCGGGCCGTTGCCGCGATAGACGTAGGCGATGATCACGCCGATCACCGGCGTAATGCCGGTCACGAAGACGCCGAGAAGCAGGGCGTAGACGATCATGGCCAGCGTGGTGTCCGGTCGCCTCGCTTCGGGGTTCGACTCGGCGACGACGTTATCGGTCGGCGAAGACATGAGATTCCTCTCGTCGGCATGCGGTAGTTGCCGCATTTTGCCGTCGAGAGGCGTCGGGTGCCAGTCCGGGTGGAAATGGCTAGGGTGGCTCGAGTTAGTCGATGCTACTCGATCAGTAGATCGTCGCCGTGCAGGCTGTCGCATCGATGCCGGGTCGGCGTCTCGACCAGAGGGGCGCGGCCGCCACGCAGGATCGAATTGCCCTCGAACAGTGTGCGCTGGTCGATGGGCGGCGGATTCAGCCAGTCGGAGGCCTGCATCTGGCCGCTCTTGCCGTAGACGGTGAGCGCGTTTTCGTAGGTGACCTGACGCACCACGGATTCGGCGATGCCGGATTCGAGCGCCAGCCGTGCAGTCTTGGGTACGCCCAGACAGTCGGAAATTCCCCAGTCGCAGGCGCTGTCGACGATGATGCGGTCGCCGCCGTACTGCTTGAGCAATTCGACCATGCGCGCGTTGCCCATCTTGGTCGACGGATAGATGGAGAAGCCGGCCCAGTAGCCCCGGTCCAGCGTTTCGCGAACCGTTTCCTCGTTGTTGTGGTCGATCACCACCCAGGAAGGATCCAGCCCCATCTCTTCGCACACGTCCATCGAGCGCGAGGTGCCGCGCTTCTTGTCGCGGTGCGGCGTGTGCACCATTACCGGCAGCCCGAGCTCTTTGGCCAGCGTCAACTGGGCACGGAAATACTTGTCTTCCAGCGGCGTCTGCTCGTCGTAGCCGATTTCGCCGATGGCGACGACGCCTTCCTTCATGGCAAAGCGCGGCAGCCATTCCATGACGCCTTCCGCCAAGGCCTCGTTATTGGCTTCCTTGGAGTTGAGGCCGACGGTGCAGTAGTGGCGAATACCGAACTGCCCGGCGCGGAAGCGCTCCCAGCCGACCAGCGACGAGAGATAGTCGACGTACGTGCCGACGAAGGTGCGCGGCTGGCCGACCCAGAAGGCCGGTTCGACCAGCGCCACGATGCCGGCCGCGGCCATGGCCTCGTAGTCGTCGGTGGTGCGAGACACCATGTGGGCGTGGGGATCGATGAACATCTCAGGCGGCCTCTTGCAGGGTAAGGTGGTTCCAGTCGAGGCGGCCGTCTGCCGCCAGCGCGGTGGTATCCGGTGCCGTCGACAGCAGATCTCGGGCGGCAGGAGTGTCGGCGGCGATCAACGCCAGGGTGGCGGCGCCGCGTTCCGCCGGGGTTCCCGCCAGCGCGCGCTGCAGGGCCGCGTAGGCCGAAACCCGCTCCGCAAAAGGCCCTACGCAGCGCCACAGCTCCGGGCTGACCGGACGCCCGGCCGCCCAGCGCTCCTGGGCATAGTCGAGCAGGATTCTCGCCAGTTCGGCATTGGCGCGTTCGTCGAGGCCGACGATGGCGCCCAGTCCGCTGCCGATGAACAGCGCCTTGAGCACCATGTGGTTCCAGCGATGTTCGTCGAAGTGATCGCGCGGGTAGGGGTTGTGATGAACGATGGACTCGAACACCGCCCGCATGTTGGAGCGCAGCCCTTCGCCCACTTCGAATTCGAGCGATGCCGGCCGGGGATAGAGCGCCAGGCCCCGGTATAGCGTGACCAGTTCGTGGGCATCGGCGGTTCTGACCAGGTCCTGGAACATGGCGGCGAACGGGCGTGGGCCCTCGAACGCGAGCAGGGCGGCGACACGGGCCGCGCCATCGAGACTCCAGCCCGAGGGGTTCCAACCGGGATAGGCCAGGTTCGCCAGTGCCAGATCCTCAGACGACAGTATCAGGTCCTGCTTGCCCAGTCGTCGCGGCGCCAGGCCGAGGAACAGATGAAGATCCTGCTCGTTGGCGCCCCGGCTGAACGCGGCATAGCGTTCATCCAGCCAGTCGGCCTGATCGAGTGCCTGGCGGCAGGTCCAGTCGCGGAGGAGTTCGAAGCATGTAACGGTCATGTAAGCGTCCGACACGATTGTCATTGGCGTTACTCTATCGGCTGGATAAAACAATCCCCAAGCTCAATTATCTGGCCAATTTAAAGCCAATTATTCGGAGGGGATTGCTTTTTTAATGTGGGTTTTCTGGTGCTTTAAAATCCGGAATTCTGATTCTTTTGATCGGAAGTCCCACCGCTTTTTTCCTGATAATTCCTCAAAATGTCGTGCCGGAACTATTGCCAATTGTCTGGCGTCTTCCCAGCTGATATGCAGCCTTTACATATCATTTCGATCGTCTTGTGACGGTTGGTATCCATGGATGAATCGGCAGGCAGACATCATGAATAAGACTCTCGTCATACTGGTAGTTGGGCTGACGCCTCAACTGGTCGGCAAGCATACGCCGGCCCTGAAACGTCTCGCCGAACGTGGCGGATCGAGGCCGCTCAACACCGTGACACCTGCGGTGACCTGCAGCGTTCAGGCGACGCTGATGACCGGTCTGTCGCCAGGCGGGCACGGTGCCGTGGCCAACGGCTGGTATTTCCGCGATCTGTCCGAGGTGTGGTTCTGGCGGCAGTCCAATCGGCTGGTGGCGGGGGAGAAGATCTGGGAAGCCGGTAAGCGGCAGAACCCCGACTTTACCTGCGCCAAGCTGTTCTGGTGGTACAACATGTATTCGACAGCGGACTGGAGCGCGACACCCCGGCCGATGTATCCCGCCGACGGTCGCAAGCTGCCCGACCATTACACCCATCCGCCAGCGCTGCACGACGAGCTGGACGAGCGATTGGGCACGTTTCCGCTGTTCACCTTCTGGGGGCCGATGGCCGACATCTCCTCGAGTCGCTGGATCAGCGATGCCACGCGCCATGTCATGGAAACCCGCGATCCGACGCTGACGCTGACCTATCTGCCGCATCTGGACTACAACCTCCAGCGGCTGGGGCCGGATCTGTCTCACCCCGAACTGCAGCGCGATCTACGCGATGTCGATGCCCTGTGCGGCGAACTGATCGACGCCGCCGAGCGGGAAGGGCGGCGGGTCATCGTGGTGTCCGAGTACGGGATCACGCCGGTACGCGACGCCATCCATATCAATCGCGCCCTGCGCAGGGCGGGCCTGGTCGCGGTGCGCCGGGAGAAGGAGCGCGAACAGCTCGATGCCGGTGCGTCGCGGGCCTTCGCGGTGGCCGATCATCAGGTGGCGCACGTCTACGTCCGCGATCCGGAAGAGATTCCGAAGGTCCGGGCAGTGCTCGAAGGGCTGAAGGGGGTGGAAGCGGTCTGGGGCGATCGCGAGAAGCGCGAGCACGGGCTCGATCACCCCAACTCGGGAGAGCTGGTGGCGATTGCCGAGCCGGATCGCTGGTTCAGCTACTACTACTGGCTGGATGACGCCCGCGCGCCCGACTATGCACGCACCGTCGATATCCATCGCAAGCCGGGATATGACCCCGTGGAGCTGTTCTTCGACCCGGCGTTGAAATCACCCAAGCTGTCGGCCGGGTGGCGCCTGGCCAAACGTAAACTGGGCATGCGTCAGTTGCTGGATGTGATCTCGCTCAAGGACACGACGCTGGTCAAGGGCTCCCATGGCCGGCTGACCGACGATCCCGCCATGGGGCCGCTGGTGATCTCGTCGGAGGCGGGCCTGCTGCCCGACGGCGCGGTCGACGCGACGGACTTCAAGGCGCTGGTACTGGCGCATGTGTTCGAGGGCGACGAGAGCGACATGGCGTCACGCCAGACCGCTACCGATGTCACCAGCGCCTGAGGCGGACGTACGCTACGCCACGCTGAACCCTGACGGGGAATGACGCATGACAGAAAGGCCGGGCAGACATCGCGGAGATGTCTGCCCGGCCTCGTTGACGTCGGGATAAATGTCTGTCCGACCTTGTTCACCTTGGAATAGCGACGCCGACCGAGCTCGACCTCAGGTCCCGGAAGTCACCCGTTGCAGCGCCAGCGTCGCAGCGAAGGCCAGCACCCCCAGCCATGCCATGGCGGTCGCGCCCATGGCCGCCATCAGCGTGGCGTCATAGAGCGAAATCGCGGCGATCAGGCCCACGACGGCGCGAGGCACGTCTCCCGGCGCCCGGCGGAACAGCCACAGCAGGCAGCGCCCGCCCCAGGCCAGATAGCCCAGCCACAGCACCAGGGCGAGCAGCGAGGGTTCGGGCCCGGTCAGCATGGTGGCCAGCATGAACACGACCGGCACGGCCAGCACGCCGAGCGGCCAGGCCGCGCCCAGCCGGTCGTAGGCTTCCTGGCGTGCGGCGTAGGTCAGGCCGATGACATGGCAGGCAAGGCCGATTGCTCCCCAGACCACCATGTCGTTGAGCGTATTGGTGACGACCAGCGCTGCGGTCAGGTAGGTCAGCAGGCGGCACGCCCCCATCAGCAGCGGGCTCCAGCCGATGCGCTTGTGCCACCAGTCATAGCTCAGGATCGCGGCGATCAGCGCCAGCCCCGTCAGCCCGGCGGAGAGATGGCTCATGAACAGCAGCAGGCTCCCCAGCGCGAGCATCCCGGCTCCCAGCAGCGCGACGGTCAGGCGGTCGATATCTCCTCGCGGGATCGGGCGATCGGCGCGTTCGCGGGCATCGATCTCGGCATCGCAGGCGTCGTTGAGATACATGCCGCCGAGATAGAACAGCGTCAGGGCCAGCAGCAACGGCAGGGCCGTGGTGGACTGCCAGAGCGCGCCGGCACTCGCGCCAGCGAGCACGGCGCCGGCCAGCACGTTGCTCCAGACCGTGGGGAGATTGGAAACCCGCCCCAGCTCCAGCCACACGCGGGTTTTCGAGCGCCGTGACGTCGAATTCGGCGTTTTCGAATCCGGTGTTTCTAAACCGGATGCGCTCAGATCAGCTGCTGCTTGACCCACGTCAGCTCCCGAGTCACCGCCTTCTCCACGCTCTCGGTGCGTAGGGTCTCCGGTAATACCTGCCATGTGTAGGTCTCCACTTCCAGATGCTGCGAAATCGGTTGCTGACGATGCAGGGCGAGAATGTCGGCGAGAAACGATTGCGTGGTCTCGAACGGCGGGATCGTCTCCACGAAGATCGGCACGTGGTAATGGATCCGCCACTCCTCGCCGTCGATGCGGGCCTCGTCAGCCAGCGCCTCGGGCAGGTCCGCGTATCGCACCAGTCCGCTTTCGCTGGCGACCACGACCTGATGCAGATAGGTCCGTTCGCAGAACGGCGCCAGCGCCTCTCGCTTCGCGGCGTCGAATCGCGGGATTCGCAGCGCCGCGCTCAGCTGCAGCTTGTGGATAGGAATGCCGGCCGTGCGCAGGACTTCGATGCTGGCGGCCGGATCCTCGAATTCCACCGCCGCGTGGCAGACGTCGTAGCAGACGCCCAGATGCCGCGGCAGCGCCTGCTTCGCCTCGTCGATCGACAGCCCGCTGAGCTCGCTCAATCGGCCGGCGGCAGCGTCGGAATAGAGCCAGTCGCGGAAGAACGCCACGGTTTCCTCGATGGTCTCCAGGAAGCAGTGGGGCTCGGGCTCCAGGGCGATGGCGATGGTCACCCGGGTCCGGCTCGCGAGCTCGATGCAGTGGGAGACGGCCTTGAGCAGGTTATCGGCCATTTCGGCTTCCGCGCCTTCGGCCAGCGGCTTGTAGGTGCCGGGAACGGTGCTCAGGCTCACGGTATCGCCGGCGACGCCGAGCTCCGCCAGCAGGTCGGCCAGCCAGCAGGTGTAGTCCAGCCGAGCCCGCTGTTTCCAGTCGGGCTGATAGACGTTCTGCTTGACCGGAATGCCGTGGAAGGGGCCGAACGGGAAGCCGTTCATGGTCACCACGCGATAGTTCTCCCGCGCGAGGATCTCCTTGAGTTCGGCGCGGGCATCGGGGGCACGGAGCTCCTCCAGCGCCTGGGCGGAAAGGCGCAGCCCCACGCCGAAGGTCGCGTCGGGAGAGAGGGCATCCCGCACGTGCTTGACCGGTCCCAGCAGGGCACCGCGCACCGCTTCCCAGGTCTGGGTCGGGTGGATGTTGAGACAGTAGGTCAGTTGACCTAGATCGTCAGGCAGCTGCATGGCGGTTCGCCTCTTCGCGCAGCCAGTCGATCGCGGCTGTCATCAGGGTTTCGTCGATCTTGTGAACATCGTGTCCACGGCCCAGGCCGGCCAGCAGCGTGATCGTCAGTTCGCCGCCGAGATGTTCCTGGAACTCCCCGAGACCCGCCAGAATGGCAGGCTGGCCGTCGTCACCGATCTCCAGCAACTGGGCATGGAAGACCGGCAGGCCCAGACGCTTCAACAGCCACACCACGCGCCATTCTGCGCCGGCGGGCAGCAGACCCTTGAGCACGGAATAGCGGGCATCGAGCGCGATACCGATGGCGACGGCTTCACCGTGGCTGATGCCGTGATGAGTCAGCGCCTCGAGCTTGTGCGCCGACCAGTGACCGAAATCCAGCGGGCGCGACGAACCCTGCTCGAACGGATCGCCACCACGGCCGATCTGCTGCATGTGCAGCTCGGCGCTACGGCGGATCATGGTCTCCTCGGTACGCGGATCGAATTCGGCCAGCGAATCGGCGTTGGCCTCCAGCCAGTCGAAGAAGGCGCCATCGCGGATCAGCGCCACCTTGATCGCCTCGGCAATGCCGGCGAGCCGGTCGCGGCGCGAAAGCGTGCACAGGAAGTCGAAGTCGTTGAGCACGGCCCACGGCGGGGCGAAAGTGCCGATGAAGTTCTTGCAACCCCGGAAATTGACGGCGTTCTTGACCCCGACGCCGCTGTCGTTCTGCGACAGCACGGTGGTCGGTAGACGGATCAGGCGCACGCCGCGATGACCCATGGCGGCCGCGAGGCCGAGCGCATCCAGCACCGCACCGCCGCCGATGACGATGACATAAGCGTGGCGATCGACACCGTAGCGCCGGATGTCTTCCAGCACGCCGTTGACCGTCTTCAGGTCGGCCTTGATCGCCTCCCCGCCCGGCACGGTGATCGGCGCCGCGAGCAGGCTCATTCGGCTGGCATGCGCGGCGAAGTAGGCGTTGATCCGCGTTTCCAGATCCGGCCAGGTGGCGGCGATGCCGGCGTCGACGTAAATCAGGCAGCGGTGGGTCTTGCGCGGCTCCTTGCGCGAGATGACGTCGGCCAGCAGAGGGTTGTCGGGAGAAAATATCTCCCGGGTAAAAGCGATGGGGTAATCGTAAGCGACGGAAAATCGCTGCCAATAGACTTCCGGCGATGACGGGATTTGCGAGGTGTCGAGTTGCCGTACTGGCTTCGATTGCATCGCGAAAGTCGGCGATTCGATAGCAACATTGCCATCGATCGAAAACGATAAAGCGGGCCGGTTCATGAAGTTATCGCCTGCGTAAGGGGTCCGAAAACGAAAAGGCGGACCGCTTCATTAGGGGGCGGTCGCGCTTGGCCTTGGCCTGGGTTTTACGGGGTTAGCTTCGGGGTTTCGTGGGGCAGGCGACAAGAATGGTTCTTCTGCTACGAAGTATTAGCAACGTATCGAGTTTTTGGACGTGTCGGTACTCATCAAAACGGTAATGGCGAGCCAGTATGTCGTTTTTAATTGATTGTTATTGATAAGGTTTTGAATATTTCAAGTAACACTGGTTCGAGCGATGGCGTTATCCCGGAAAACAACGGGGACGCCATGCTTCGAGTCATCACGCCGACTTGCCGGTGGCTGCCGTAGCAGGGGCGTCCACCGGCTCCTCTTCGATGCCGTCGAGGCGGTCGGCTCGCCGCAGGACGGGGAAACTCCACATCCATAGCCCGACGATCGCCAGCGTGCCGACGGAACCGATGACCGCTGCCGGCACGGTGCCGAACCATGACGCGGTGACGCCGGATTCGAACTCCCCGAGTTCGTTGGAGGCGCCGATGAATAACATGTTGACGGCGTTGACCCGGCCGCGCATCTCGTCCGGTGTCGCCAGTTGCAGCAGGGTCAGGCGGACGTAGACGCTGATCATGTCAGCGGCTCCGGCGATCAGCAGCGCGCCGAACGAGAGCCAGAACCAGTGGGAGAGCGCGAACACCATGTTGGCGAGGCCGAATACGGCCACGGCAGCGAACATGATCATGCCGGCATGACGCTTGATGGCGCGCACGCCGAGATAGAGCCCCATCAGGAAGGCGCCGATGGCGATAGCGCTGCGCAGGGCGCCGAGCCCTTCCGGGCCGACATGCAGAATTTCATGCGCGTAGACCGGCAGCAGCGCAACGATCCCCCCGAACAGCACGGCGAACAAATCCAGCGAAATGACCCCGAGAATCACCGGTTTGTTGCGGATGTAATGAATGCCGGCGGTAAAGCGCTGCCAGGCGGTATCGTCGGTCTGTACGCGTTCGAAGGCATAGCGCACCGGCACGCCGGCCAGCGCCAACTGGGCGACGAGGAAGCAACCCAGGTTGACGCTGTAGGTCAGCGTCGGGCCGAAGGCGTAAAGCAGCCCGCCCAGCATGGGGCCACCGATCACGCCGATCTTCATGATCGATGAATTGAGGGCGATCGCCTTGCCCAGTTGATCGCGAGGCACGATCTGCGGCAGCAGGCTCTGCAGCGTCGGCCCGGTAAAGGCCCGAGCGGCGCCGAACAACACCAGCACGGCATAGAACGGTACCGCGGAGTCGGGCTGCTTCAACGACAGCAGGATCAGCAGCCCGCTGCAGAGTGCCTGGGCGGCCCAGCTGAGTTGAAGGATTCGCTTGCGGTCGAAACGGTCCACGACATCGCCGGCCGGCAGCAACAGCACCACCATGGGCAGGAACTGGGCCAGGCCGACATAGCCCAGCGTCAGCGGGTCGTGGGTAATGTCGTAGACCTGCCATGCCACCACGATTGCCTGGATCTGCATGGCGAAGACCGCGCAGAGGCGGGAGGCGAGAAAGGGGGCGAAACCGGGCTGGCGATAAACGGGGCTGTCGGGACTGTCGGCGGTGTCTGCGGGCATGGTGATCTGATCGTGAGGCAGGGACGGCTGGTTAGCGTGCTAATCGCTCAGCATACGCTGTTACGCGACAAAAAGCCGCTGGCGGTTGGCATTGCCTCTGTCTCGTGGCGATAGGCGTCGCCTTGATGCTGGCTCGTGTTTGTCAATCGGGGGCTTTGGATAACGCCAGATAATGGCGAGTCGGCGGTTGCGCCAAAGTGGCGCAATAGGCGCATTTATCGACGTTTTTTCGACTTCTTTTGGAGCGAGGGCGGGCGTATAGTTCGCTCGCTCTCGACCTCTCGGGGCGGGTTTTCTTCGACGATCGAACCGTCATCCGGGAGGGCGCCGCGACGGCGCGAGCGTCTCATCTGTTCTAGCCTATCCGTTTGGAACCGTCGGCTGCCGTGCCTGCACGAATTGCCGGCCTTATTCAAAGTGCATTTTCGAGGTTCGTGGCCTTATGTCTCGGCAATTGCTTTCCATGGCGCTGGCACCGCTACTCGGTCTTTTCATCCTGGGTATCGGCAACGGCTTCCTGGCATCGTTGATTACCCTGCGTCTGGACGCCGCCGGTGAATCCGTCACCACCATCGGCTGGGTGTCCGCCGCGTACTACATCGGTCTGGCGATCGGCGCGCTGTTCAATGATCGGCTGCTGTTGAGAATCGGCCATATTCGCGCCTACGCCTGCTTCGCATCGCTGGTAGCGGTAACCGTGCTGCTGCAGGGCATGTGGCTCAACGCCGAGCTGTGGTTCACGCTGCGCCTGATCGGTGGGTGGGCGACGCTGGGTGTCTATCTGGTCATCGAAAGCTGGTTGCTGACCGCGGCCGATACCCGGGTTCGGGGCCGGCTGCTGGCGCTCTACATGATCGCGCTCTATGGCGCCGGGGTAATCGGGCAACTGCTGCTGGGCGTGGCGGACCATGCCGGCGCCAGCCAGCCATTCATGATCATCGCCATGCTGGCGTCGCTGTCGGTGCTGCCGCTGGGCATGATTCCGCGGGTCTCGCCGCTGATCGAGCACGCCGAGCCGCTGTCGCCCTGGCGGCTGATCACCGTCACGCCGACCGGTGTGATGGGCTGTTTCGGCTCGGGGCTGGCGGTTTCGGCCATCTACAGTCTGTTGCCGCTCTATCTGCAGCGCAGTGGCTTCGAGGTGCAGCAGATCGGCGAAATGATGGCGGTGGTCATTCTGGGTGGCATGTTGCTGCAATATCCCATCGGGCGCTGGTCCGACCGGCATGACCGTCAGATCGTGCTGATTCTGATCGGTGGCGTACTGGCAGTGCTGTGTGGCGGGGTGATGCTGCTGCCGGATCTGCCCGGCCTGCTGGCGGCCATGCTGTTTTTGATTGGTGGTGGCGTGTTCGCACTCTATCCGGTGGCGGTGAGCCACGCGGCCGACCGTGCACCGGCCGGCGCGCTGGTGCGGATGAGCCAGGGCTTGCTGCTGATCAATGCGCTGGGAGCGACCCTCAGTCCGCCGCTGATCACGCCGCTGATGATTCATACCGGCAACGCGGGGTTGTTCGTGGCGCTGGCCGGGCTCGGCGTGGTGCTGGTGGCATTCTTCGTCTGGCGTCGGAGTCGGCGTCCGGCGCCGATGCCGATGGCGCCGTTTACCTCCAACCCGCAGCAGTCGGTGGTGGGTGCCGAGCTCAGCGTGACCGACGAGCTGGTGCAGGGCGCGATCGAGCACGAACACATGGAAGACCTGTCGCAGCTGGTGCCGGACGTGGAAACGGCGCTTCCCGGTGATATGGAGAGCGATATGGATAACGACGTGGAAGACGACCCCGCGACACCTTTCACGACCGAGAAGCGAGAAAGCGTCGCCAGTCGCCAGACGTCGGCGACCGAATAGACCGGCGACCGAATAGACCGGCGGCCGACTAGCGGGCTGGATCGATCACGCCGCCCAGCGAGGCATTGCGGCGGAACCAGCCGGCGATGCTGACTCGGGGCATGCGCGTCGGCAGCACTTCGTGGGGAATGCGGTCGGAGAGAAAGCAGGCGAAGGTGCCGGCCTCCGGATGCACGCGGGCGACCTCGCGCTCGGGTTCGTGTTCGTCGTAGAGCGCCATCTCGCCACCGCCGTCGGCGGGCCAGTCCGGATTGAGATAGAGCACGGTCGAAATGACGCGGTTGGCCCGACCGCGAAAGCTGTCGTAGTGCTTGCGATAGAAGGCGCCCGGCGGATAGTGGGCGAAGTGGGCCTCGAATTCGAACAATCCGGCGTAGAGCGCGAGGTTGATCTGCTGCTGGAGTTCGCTCATCAGCGCCAGGTAGCGTCGTTGCGCCAGGCTTTCCCGATCCAGCCAATGAATGGCGTCGCCGCGAATGTCGCGCCGCAGCATGCGTTCGTCCCCACGGCCGATGGCGGCTTCCTGAAGCGCCGCCTGCCGATGCAACAGCTGCAGTTCCTCCAGCAGGTCCCGGCACAGCGCCGGGGCGAGAAAACGTGTGCCGACGTACCAGCCGCGTTCCACCAGTCCATCGATCAAGGCGGATAGCTGGGCGCTGTCCCAGAAGGCGTGATGGGCGTCGTTGGGGGTCATGAAGCACTCACTCCGGAATCTTGCCGGGCTGGCCTGACCGCGCCGTGGTGTGGCGTCGGCGCTGCGGATGATAGCGCAACTCCCCTTGCGTGGGTTTGCGGTCCAGCGCGATATCGCTTTCGAAGCCCACGGCCAGCAACTCCACCAGCATCATGGCCGACAACCCCCAGATCATGCGGTCCTCGAAAAGATAGCTGGGTACGTACCAGGGCTGATCGTCGACCGGAATGACATCAGTATGGCTACGATGGTCATCGATGAAGTGACGCATGGGAACCTCGAAGATCGAAGCGATTTCACCCGGCTCCGCCTTCAGCGGCAGGTCTGGCTCGACCAGACCGACGAAAGGCGTCACGCGCAGGCCATGGAGCGAGATCACGTCGCTCAGACGCCCGATGACATCGACCTGTCCAGGCTGGAGGGCTATCTCCTCGTGGGTTTCCCGCAGTGCCGTGGCGAGCAGATCCCGGTCTTCCGGCTCCCGCTTGCCGCCCGGGAAGGCGACCTGGCCGGCGTGCTGGGTCAGATGCGCGGTGCGCTGGGTGAACAGCAGCGTTGGCTCGGGGCGCGCGACGATGGGGAGAAGCACGGCCGCCTGAGGGTAGGCGCCGTCCAACCGACGCGGGCGATGTGCTTGCAGGCGTTCACGGACTTTCTCTAACATGCGATTTGACTCAACAGACCCTGGACTGACCAACGTGCCGATCGACGGTGCCTGGCGGCTCCTGCGAACTCGAAACCCTCCGACACGCGAGGCGTTATAAACCCGAGACTCTATGAACTACTGTAGCCATTGCGGCCATACCGTGCGTTTCGCGATTCCGGACGGCGACGACCGCCCCCGGTTCCTGTGCGATGCCTGCCATACCATCCATTACCAGAATCCGCGCATCGTGGCCGGCACGCTGCCGGTAGCCGGGGAGCGCATCCTGCTGTGCCGTCGCGCCATCGCGCCGCGCAAGGGCTTCTGGACGCTGCCGGCGGGGTTCATGGAGAACGCGGAAACCGTGGAGCAGGCGGCGCTGCGGGAAACCCGTGAAGAGGCCCGTGCCGTCGTCGACGATCCGACACTGTATACCCTGATCAGCCTGCCGCACATCAATCAGGTGTACATGATCTTTCTCGGCAATCTCAACGGCGATTTCGCCGCCGGGCCGGAGAGTCTCGAGGTCGAACTGTTCGAGGAGACCCAGATCCCCTGGGACGAACTGGCCTTTCCCACCATCGAACGCACGCTGCGCCACTTCTTCGATGATCGGCGTCAGGGTACCTTCGAGCTGCATCTCAGCCAGATCGGCAAGGAGGAGAGGGAGCGCTACCTCGGCTCCGCCTGAGCGCGCCCTCGGGCCGCGAGATGGCGATCCTGTCTCGGACCGATCTTGTCAAATTTAGGGCAGGGAATCCGGATCGCTCAGCGGCCACACGTCGTAGGCCGGCTCCTCGTAGGGATGCGCGTCGATCAGCGCCTTGATCGCAGCGCGTATCAGGCGGTTCTCGCAGACCAGTTCGACCCGATACTCCTCGACGCTTTCCAGCGCACCGACATCGCCTATATGAGGCTGGGCACCCGGAAGCGGCCGGAACTGGCCCACGCCACGCATCTGGAAACAGCACGCCTCGTAATCGCCGATGCGTCCGGCGCCGCTGGCGAACACCGCGTCCTTGACGCTTTCCAGATGGGATTCGGGAACGAAGAAGGCCAGTTTGTACATGAGATCGTCGATTCCGGATTCGGTCGTGGCGGTGGGCCGCATGCGGCGATGATGGCATAATGAGCCGCGCTCCGACAGCGGCCTGCTGCGCCCTTTCCCGAGGGCCGTGGCCTGTCGGGAATGAACTGTCCGAAATGAATCGTGCCGACCGGAAGCCTTGGCGATGTGGAAATGGGTCATTGTGGTATTGGTTATCATGCTGGGGCTGATGCAGTACCGGCTGTGGTTCGGCGAGGGTGGCATCCGGGAATTCAACGACATCCAGGCCCGCGCCGATACCCTGGAAGGCGATACCGAAGTGCTCGGCGCGCGCAACGCCCGTCTCGCTGCCGAAGTCGTCGACCTCAAGAACGGGCTCGATGCCATCGAGGAGCGGGCGCGCAGCGATATCGGCATGGTTCGCGAGGACGAGCAGTTCTTCTGGGTGCCTGGTGTCGAGGATCCCGATGACGGACCCGCAGCGCGCACGGGGGTCGTCCAGCCATGACGCTTTGGTTGATCGTGCCCGCCGCCGGTCGCGGCCAGCGCATGCAGGCCGACCGTCCCAAGCAGTATCTGATGCTTCAGGGCAGAAGCGTCCTGGCACGCACGCTCGAACGCCTGCATCAGGCCTTTCCCGAAGCCGCGCTGCGGCTGTGTCTCGATCCCGACGACGAGTATTTCGACCCCGACGACGTTCCCTTCGAAGACTGGCAGCGTGTCGGCGGCGGCGACGAGCGCGCCGATACGGTGGGCCGTGCCCTCGCGACGCTGGTGGAACAGGCGGCGGACGACGATTGGGTGCTGGTGCATGACGCCGCCCGGCCCTGCGTGCGGCTCGAGGATCTGCAGGCCCTGCGGGAAGCGCTCGAGAACGAGGCGATCGGCGCGCTGCTGGCGACCCCGGCGGCCGACACCATGAAGCGTGCCGATGAGCGCGGACGAATCAGCCACACCGAACCGCGAGACGGCCTCTGGCACGCGCTGACACCGCAGGTGTTCCGCTTCGATCTGCTGCGCCAGGCGCTCGATGCGGCGCTGGCCACCGGCATGACGGTGACCGACGAAGCCTCGGCGATCGAAGCCATGGGGCTGGCGCCGCGACTGGTCGCCGGCAGCCGCGACAATCTCAAGATCACCCATCCCGAGGATCTGGCCATGGCGGCGCGCATACTCGCCGTGCAGTCGGAAGCCGCGTCGGGACCGACGCCAACCGTCACCGGACAAGGCGCCGTCAGCGGACAAGGAGGAAGGGAAGCATGAGTTTCAGGATCGGTCACGGGTTCGACGTGCATCGCTTTGGCGAGGGCGACCATCTGATGATCGGTGGGGTTCGCCTGCCGTTCGACCGCGGCTTCGTCGCCCACTCCGATGGCGACGTGCTGCTGCACGCGATCAGCGATGCGCTGCTGGGCGCTTGCGCACTGGGCGACATCGGGCGGCACTTTCCGGATACCGATCCGGCCTGGAAGGGTGCCGACAGTCGCGCGCTGCTGCGCCACGTCGTCGCGCTGGTGCGCGAGGCCGGCTATCGGATCGGCAATCTCGATGCCACGCTGATGGCCCAGGCGCCGCGCATGGCCGAGTCGATCCCGCTCATGCGCGAGACGATCGCTGCCGACGTGGGCGTCGAGCTGGGGGCGGTCAACGTCAAGGCGACGACCACCGAGCGGCTCGGGTTTACCGGGCGCGGTGAAGGCATCGCCGCGGAAGCGGTGGTACTGCTGGTCGCGGACGCTAAATGAGCGATTCGGCGATGACGCCCTCAGCCGACGTCTGGCCCCCGAACTGGTGCCATGTCGCGAGCATGCCGACTGTTACCGGCGAGTACCGCCAGCGCCCTGAAGACTTCCAGGTCGAGGAGCAGTTCGATTTCGCCCCGGAGGGCCACGGCGAGCACTGGTGGCTGTGGCTGGAGAAGCGCGGGATGACCACGCCGGATCTGGCGCGTCTGCTCGCCCGCGCGGTCGATATCCCGGTACGGGACGTGGGCTTCAGCGGGCTCAAGGATCGCGACGCGGTGACGCGGCAGTGGTTCTCGCTGGCGCTGCCCGGTCGCGAGCCGCCGGCGGAGTGGGATGCGGGCCTGGCCGAACGGGGCGTCCGCTGTCTCGAGGCGGCGCGACACCCGCGCAAGCTGAAACGCGGCGTGCACCGCGCCAACCGCTTCCATCTGAGAATCCGGGGCGAAGCCATCGACGCGGCGGACACCCGCGCGCGCTGGGACCGTCTGGTGGCCGAGGGCGTGCCCAACTACTTCGGCCCGCAGCGCTTCGGCCCGGCGGGGCGCAACCTGCAGCGCGCCCGGCAACTGCTGGCTCGGGGCTGGCGCAAACGCCAGGATCCCCAGGGGTTACTGCTCTCCACCGCTCGCAGCTATCTTTTCAACCAGGTGCTGTCGGCGCGCGTTGCCGATGGCACCTGGTGTGTCCCGCAGCCCGGTGACGTGCTGAATCTGAACGGCACCGCGAGCCGCTTCGCCAGCGCAATGGTCGACGAAGACCTGCTTGCCCGCGCGCAGGCCGGCGATCTGCACCCCACCGGGCCGCTGTGGGGCGTCGGCCGGCTGGAGAGCGAGGGCGAGGTGGCCGAGCGGGAAACGTCCATCGCCACCGGCCATGCCGAGCTGAGCGACGGTCTGGTCCAGGCCGGGGCGCGTCACGACCGGCGGCCGCTGCGGCTGCGGCTCGGGGAGGCCAGCTGGGAAAGGGAAGAAGAGGCGGTCCGGCTCTCCTTCACCTTACCGCGAGGCGCCTTTGCCACCTCGGTGCTTCGCGAACTGTTTCGGCACCCGACGCTGATCTGACGTCGCCGGTATCGACCATCGTCCAGGAGGAAAGAAGATGCGCAGACTGTTGTTGTCCAATGATGACGGCGTTCATGCTCCGGGATTGAAAGCCCTGGCCAGCGCGCTGGAAAGCCACGCCCGGCTGAGAGTCGTGGCGCCGGATCGGGACATGAGCGGTGCCAGCAACTCGCTGACGCTGACTCGCCCGCTGGCGTTGTCCGCGCTGGACAACGGGTTCTACAGCGTCGACGGCACACCGGCGGACTGCGTCTATCTCGGCGTCAACGGCGTCTGGGAGGAAAGACCCGACCTGGTGATCTCCGGGATCAACCATGGCGCCAACCTGGGTGACGACGTGCTGTACTCGGGCACCGTCGCCGCGGCCATGGAAGGGCGTAACCTGGGCATGGCGGCGCTGGCCATTTCGCTCTGCGGGCAGCGCCATTTCGAGACCGCCGGACGGGTGGCCGCCAGTCTGGTCGGCGCTGCGGAAAACCTGTCGCTGCCGCCGCGCAGCCTGCTCAACGTTAACGTGCCGGACCTGCCGTGGAGCGAGATTCGCGGATTCCGGGTGACCCGGCTGGGGTATCGCGGTCCGGCATCGCGGCCGATCCACATGAAGGATCCGCGCGGGCGCGACCGTTACTGGATCGCGGCGGTTTCGGAAAACGCCGACGACGCACCCGATACCGATTTTGCGGCGATCGAGGCGGGCTTCGTCTCGATCACGCCGCTGCAAACCGATCTGACCCGTCATGAAACGCTGAACGACGTACAGGGCTGGCTGGATGGTCTGTCACACGCCTGAAGAATTGAGCGGTGTCGGCATGACGTCGCAACGAACCCGCAATCGCATGGTCGAACGTCTATCGGCCGGCGGGATTCGTCATGCGCAGGTGCTGGAGGTGATGGCGACGGAGCCGCGTCACCTGTTCCTCGATGAAGCCCTGGCCCATCGCGCTTACGAAGATACCTCGCTTCCCCTGGGGTTGGGGCAGACGCTGTCCCAACCCTGGATCGTGGCCCGGATGAGCGAGCTGGTCGCGCTGGCCGAGCCGCAACGGGTGCTGGAGATCGGCACCGGCTCCGGCTACCAGACGCTGATCCTGTCGCGCCTGGTCAAGAGCGTCTGGAGCGTGGAGCGTATTGCGGCGCTGCAGTCCCGCGCCCAGCAGCGCCTGGCGCGGCTGGGTGCGCATAACGTCCATCTGCGCCACGCCGATGGCGCCATGGGCTGGCCGCAGGCGGCGCCGTTCGATGTCGTTCTGCTGACGGCGTGCGCCAGCGAGCTTCCCCAGCCACTGCTGTCCCAGCTGCGGGATGGTGGTGTGCTGATCGCGCCACTGGCGGACAGCGAAGGGCGTCAGTGGCTGACCCGGGTGCGTCGACGTGGACAGGCATTCGATCATCAGCGTCTTGAAGAGGTGCGTTTCGTACCGTTGCTTGAGGGAGTCATTCGTTGAAGCGCATCGCGACAACCGTATTGAAAGGCATGGGCATGGGCGCGGCGGATGCCGTGCCGGGCGTCTCGGGTGGCACCATCGCCCTGATCGTGGGGATCTACGAGGAACTGATCGAGACCATCAAGCGCTTCGGTCCGGGGGCGTTCGGCGTCTTGCGCCGACAGGGGCTTGCCGGACTGGTCACCTACCTCAATCTACGCTTTCTGGTGCCGCTGGTACTGGGGATCGGCATCAGCCTGGTGACGATCGCGCATCTGGTGACCTGGCTGATGTCGCACCATCAACTGCTGCTGAATGCGTTCTTCTTCGGCCTGGTGCTGGCCTCGGCGTGGGCGGTCATGCGGCAGGTCGGCCATTGGCGCTGGCGCTACCTGCTTCCGGTATTGGCAGGGCTTTCGGTCGCGGCGCTCTTGCCCAGCCTGCTGCCGGACATGAGCCGGGCTGGCGATGCCACCCTGTTCGTGGCCGGTGCGATCGCCATCAGCGCGATGCTGTTGCCGGGGGTGTCGGGCAGTTTTCTGCTGTTGGTGATGGGGCTTTACGGCACCGTGATGAGCGGCATCAAGAATTTCGATGTCGGGCTGATCGCCATCTTCGGCGCCGGCTGCCTGCTGGGGCTGTTCACCTTTTCCCGCCTGCTGTCCTGGCTGCTGCGTCACTACCATGCGATCACGCTGATGGCGATCGTCGGTTTCATTCTGGGGTCGCTGCCGCAACTCTGGCCCTGGCGCCAGCTGGCGAGTTACCGCATGGGTGCCGACGGTCAGCAAGTGGCGCTGGCTTATCATTACTTGTTGCCCTCGGACTACGCTGCGGTGACGGGGCAACCGTCCCAGTGGCTGCTGGCGGCCGTGTTGATCATCATCGGCATCGTGGTGGTAATGTGCCTGGGAGAGCGCAGGAAAACATCGTCATGACGCGATGCGTCGGTTTCCACCCGCTTTCCGTCACGAAAAAGGAATTTTCTTATGAGCAAGCGTCGAACTGCATTGTTACTGGGGCTCCTCCCCGTTGTCGCTGTCGGGCTGAATGCCTGCACGTCCTCGAGCGGCCGGCCGCAGGTGCAGGATCTCTCCGTCAGCCGTAACAGCGAAGCGAGCTCGACCTACACGGTCAAGAGCGGCGACACGATCTACGGCATCGCTTGGCAGAATCGGGTCGATTTTCGCGATCTGGCCCAGCTCAACGGCATTTCGCCTCCCTACCGCCTGGAGCCCGGACAGCAGCTCCGGCTGAAGCCTGGCGCCAGTGTCAGCGGCGGGCAGGCTGTGGCCAGCCGCGGTGTGGTCGCAACCGGGCTCGGTTCAGGTAGCGGCGCTGGCTCGTCTCAGTCCGCGACGGGGGAGGTCGACAACCCATCCTGGTTGCTGCCCGCGGAAGGGCGTAACGCCACGGCTGGCGCCGGGAATGCCAATGCTCAGAGTTCGCCGCAGCAGGGCGGGCAAGCCGCTGGCAGCAACGCTTCGCCTTCCGCGCCGGGCCCCGTCACGGCCCAGGGCGGCACCCGGGGTGACGCCGGGAAGGGATCGCAGCAGGGCGCCTCGGTGGCCAGTACCGATACGCGCTCCGGGCAGCCCGGCAATGCCGGTTCCACTGCGAAACCCGCTGACACGGGATCGTCATCCTCTTCTGCTTCCATGAGTTCAGGCGGTACGCAGGCGGCTTCCGGAAACGATGCGGGTACGGAAGTGGCTGGCGAGCCCAGCGGGGCGCCGGACCGTTCGGATCGGACCTACAAACCGGTCGAGAACGTGCCATGGCAGTGGCCCGCCAGCGGCCAGGTGGTTGGCAAGTTCGATGATGATTCGAACATAACCCCCGGCATTGATATTGCCGGTCAAAAGGGGCAACCTGTCAAAGCAGCCGGACCAGGGATTGTGGTGTATGCTGGCGATGGCGTGCGGGGATATGGCAACCTCATCATCCTCAAGCACAATGATCGCTTCTTGAGCGCTTACGCACACAACGACTCGTTGAAAGTGAAGGAAAACGACGTCGTTGAGGCCGGAGAGACGATAGCTACCATGGGGCAGACGGATGCTGACCAGGTCGAGCTACATTTCGAGGTTCGCGTGAACGGACAACCTCAAGACCCACTGCAATACCTGCCTGCGCGCTGATCTTCGGATCGGCGCCCAAGACCGCTGTGACAGGGCTTTCTGGATCCAGCGTCAGTGACCGCATTCGTACATCCGCATTCAACGTAGCCCTCCCGGAAGGCGGCATCGAGGACGGTGTTCGAAAAG
Source organism: Salinicola salarius (assembly GCF_002179555.1). Lineage (GTDB taxonomy): Bacteria > Pseudomonadota > Gammaproteobacteria > Pseudomonadales > Halomonadaceae > Salinicola > Salinicola salarius_A. The sequence goes on from NZ_NHOU01000001.1 coordinate 350,953, forward strand.
ATGATTGGCGAGGCGCGGATCCAACGGCCCCTAGGGAAGTTCGAAACGGCAAGGAATATGCGATCGCCATGGAGCGGGATTGCCATGGCGAGGTACTCAGGTAGCCAAGATTGGGGGTAGTGGACATGAGCATGCTTGAACGGGAAATTCAGGATGTCGAGCTCGACGGTGTCGATACCGCAGAAGTCGATAGCGACGACACGGGTCGCAAGGATGATGAAAGCGCTTTCGAGAAAGCGTTGAGCCGTGAAGAAAACTCCTACCACCACAGTCTCGATGCGACACAGATCTATCTCAACGAAATCGGTTTTTCACCGCTACTGACGCCCGAAGAAGAAGTGCATTACGGCCGCCTTGCGCAGAAGGGCGATCCGGCGGGGCGTCAGCGCATGATCGAGTCCAACCTGCGCCTGGTGGTCAAGATCGCCCGACGTTATCTCAACCGCGGACTGTCGCTGCTCGATCTGATCGAGGAAGGCAACCTGGGCCTGATTCGTGCGGTCGAGAAGTTCGATCCGGAGCGCGGTTTCCGTTTCTCGACCTACGCCACCTGGTGGATTCGCCAGACCATCGAGCGGGCGTTGATGAACCAGACGCGCACGATTCGCCTGCCGATCCACGTTGTCAAGGAACTCAACATCTACCTGCGCGCGGCTCGCGAGCTGACCCAGAAGCTCGACCACGAGGCCACCGCGGAAGAGATCGCCGAGTTCCTCGACAAGCCGGTGAGCACCGTCAAACGCATGCTGGGACTCAACGAACGCGTCTCCTCGGTCGACTATCCGATGGGCGCCGAGAGCGACAAGCCCCTGATCGACACGCTGGCGGACGAGAACGAGGTCGGCCCGGAATCCAACCTGGTCGACGACGACGTCAAGCAGCATGTCGACGAATGGCTGGTCGAGCTGAGCGACAAGCAGCGGGAGGTCGTTCTGCGCCGCTTTGGCCTGCGCGGACACGAGGCCGCCACGCTCGAGGAGGTCGGCGAAGAGATCGGCCTGACGCGCGAGCGCGTGCGCCAGATCCAGGTCGAGGCGCTCAAGAAGCTGCGCCGGATGCTGGAAAAGCAGGGCCTGTCGATGGATTCGATCTTCGAATAGGCCGGTTCCGGGAACATGACGAATGCGCAAATGCCGGTGAAGACCGGCCATGCTATTGATCCGGTCGCATACATGCGGCATTGTATGTAAACCTCAAGCCGAGGCGTCAGCTGTGTTGCTGGCGCCTCGGTCGTTTGTTGTGTGGTCCCGGATGACGTCGACGGTCGTTGGCGTCTCGAGTCCGCCAGAAAAACAGCCATGATTGGGTTTCTGGGCGATGCCGACGACATCCGTGGCTTGTGGTGCATGCTTGCATGGACTCGCACAGCCGGATTCGTATCGTCACCAGTGCTCAACGATAGGATATTTCTCGATGTCGCCTCTCATCTCGTTGCCGTCGCGCTCTCCCCTGCGACATGCCATTTCGCTGCTGGTCGTGGCAGCGTTCGCCCCCTCGGTTCACGCGGCAGATCTCTTGACCATCACTCAGGACGCGCTAGAGCATTCGGCAACGTTGAATTCATCGCGTTCGACATTCAAGAGCACCGAAGCGGGTCAGGATGTGGAACGCGGCGATCTGCTGCCGCAGGCCAGCGCCACCGGGAGTCTGTATCGCTATGACTCGCTGGAGAGTCAGAGCTACGCTGGTTCTAGCGGTAGCCAGGCCGCCGCCGGTACCGGCTCGTCATCCAGCGGCGAGGATTACAACGGCAGCAGCATCGGTGTCAGCGTTACCCAGGCGCTGTTCGATGCCACCAACTGGTACGAGTACCAGCAGAGCAAGAAGCAGGTCGGCCAGCAGGCGCTGCAGCTGGAAATCGACCAGCAGCAGCTGCTCTACGATGTCTCCGAGGCCTATTTCGAGATTCTGCGCGCCAAGGAAGTGCTGGAAGCACGCCAGGCCCAGGAAAAGGCGATCGGGCGGCAGCTCGAGCAGTCCAGAGAGCAGTTCAACGTCGGCCTGGTGGCGATCACCGATGTCAACGAGGCCAAGGCTGCCTTCGACTCGGCACGTGCGCAGCGTATCGCTGCCAAGAGCGACCTGCAGGTGAGTTTCGAGACGCTCGAGCGCCTGACGGGGCAGCAGTACGACAGCATCGAAGGGCTCGATGACGAGCTGCCGATCCAGCCTCCCGTACCAGCCAGTCGCGACGACTGGGTCGAGCTGGCGCTGTCCAGCAGCCCGTCCATTCAATACGCCCAGGCTGCGGTCGAGCTGGCGAAATCCGGCGTCGATATCGCCGAGGCCGGCCACCTGCCGACGCTGGACGCGTTCGCGGATTACTCCTACTCGAACAACGACCGCGACGAGCTTCGCGGCCATAACGAAGACCTGCAGATCGGCGTGCAGGCCAACCTGCCCATCTACACCGGTGGTTCGACCAGCGCCGCGGTACGCGAGAACACCTACACGCTGGAAGCGACCCAGTACGACTTCGAGGACCAGCGTCGCTACACCATGCAGCAGGTGCGTTCCCTGTTTGCCCAGGTCAGCAACGACGTGGAATCGGTCGAGGCGCAGCGTGAAGCCATCGTCTCCAGTCGCAGTGCCCTGGAAGCGACACGAGCCGGATACGAGGTGGGGACGCGAAACATCGTCGACGTGCTGGATGCCGAGCAGTCGCTCTACGAATCCATCTCCAACTACGCCGACGCCCGTTACACCTACGTCACCGACCTGCTGCAGCTGCGCCAGCAGACCGGCGTGCTGAATCTCGACGTGATCCGTGCGACCAACCGCTGGCTGCGCGACAGCAATCCCGTGTCGCTGACGGAGGTCGACGATGCCGGCGTCTCGTCTTCCGTCGAGGATATCGGTGCGCGGCCCACGCCGCCGCCGGCGTCCTGATACGGTTCTGATAGCGTCCGCAGGAAGTCGCCTCGACGCCGCTGCCCCAGCAGCGGCGTCGTCGTTTCCGGAGGCAGCCTTTATCGTCTCCCGATGCCGCGAAGGCTGTCAGGCAGGGTAAAATGACCACGATCGACCGGTGGCAGCCGCCGGTTTTCCTCTGCCCGTTTCGAAGGAAGTTTCATGGCCCGGCCTCTCATCGCCGATATCGATCTCGACGCGCTGCGCCACAACTACGCCATTGCCAGCGAACTGGCACCCGGAAGCCGTTCCATGGCGGTGATCAAGGCCAATGCCTATGGTCACGGTGCCGTGGCGTGCGCCCAGGCGCTCGAGAGCGCGGCGCCAGCGTTTGCGGTCGCCTCGCTGGAAGAAGCCGAGAGCCTGCGTGAAGCGGGCATCCAGCGGCCGATACTGCTACTGGAAGGCATCTTCGAGGTCGAAGAACTGGCCCGCGTCGAGGCCTTGCAGCTGTGGCAGGTCGTACACAGCGACTGGCAACTGGACGCCGTCTTGAACCATCCCGCCGCACAACCGTTGACGGTCTGGCTCAAGCTGGATTCCGGCATGCATCGGCTGGGTTACGATCCCGAGTCGTTCGCCGACCGCTGGGCACGATTGAAGGCGGCTTCTCACCGAGTTCGGGATATCCACCTGATCAGCCACTTCGCCAGTGCCGATCAGGCCGATACGTCACAGTTCGAGCGCCAGCAGCGAACGATCGAGTCCGTCCGCCGGCGTCTCGACGCGCCGGTCTGTGTTGCCAACTCGCCGGCCACGCTGACCAGGCCCCAGACTCACGGGCAATGGAATCGCCCCGGTGTCATGCTCTACGGCAGCAATCCGCTGGAAGGCGAACTGCCACCGGACGTCTCGCTGAAGCCAGTGATGACGCTGCGCTCGCGTCTGATCGCCGTGCAGTCATTGCCCGACGGGGAGCCGGTCGGCTATGGCGCGCGCTGGCACACCTCGCGCCCTTCCCGAATCGGCGTGGTCGCTGCCGGCTATGGCGACGGCTACGATCGCCACGCTGCCGACGGCACGCCGATACTGGTCGATGGTCACCGCTGCCCGCTGGTGGGGCGCGTCTCGATGGACATGTTGACGGTGGATATCAGCCACCTGCCCGATGCCGGCGTCGGCAGCGAGGTGGTGCTGTGGGGGCAGGGGCTGAGCGTCGACGAGGTCGCGGGCCACTGCAATACCATCGGCTACACGTTGCTGACCGGACTGCTGCCAAGGGTGCCGCGACGCTACCACGAAGGCGCGTAGAGGTCGTTTGCTGCAGTTCGCTACACTATTCGGCATTCATAGACCGGCACGCATAGAGAATCGGAAGGAACATGGCCAAGAAAACCTATCCCCCCAATCGCGCTCACCCCCGTTACTGGGGAGCATGGCTCGGCATCGGCCTGATGCGAGCGGGGGCGATGCTGCCCTGGCGTCTCAAGCTGGCACTGGGGCGAGGCATCGGATTGTTGACCTGGAAGCTGGCCAAACGACGCCGCCATATCACCGACACCAACCTGGCGCTGTGCTTTCCCGAGCTGGACGACCGGCAGCGCGCGGCGCTGGTCAGGAAGACCTTCATCGCCAACGGGATCGGCATTCTCGAAACCGCTACCGGCTGGTGCCGCGATCCCGAGCATCTGCGTCACCGCGTGACCTTCAAGGGAACCGAGCACATGGAACGGGCCATGGCGCAGGGAAAGGGCGCGTTGATCATCGGCATCCATTTCTCGACCCTGGATCTCGGCGGCGCGCTGCACTCGCTGTTCTTCCCCGCCGATGTGGTCTACCGGCCGCACGACAACCCGGTGTTCGAGGACTTCATGACCCGCGCCCGGCGTGGCATCTTCGGCGCGGCCATCGACCGTCACGACCTGCGCGGTGTCGTCCGCCGGATCAAGTCGGGCCATGCCGTGTGGTACTCGCCGGATCAGGATTTCGGTCGCGAGGTGAGCGTCTTCGCACCGTTCTTCGGCATTCCCGCCGCGTCGATCAAGCTGACGGCCAAGATCGCCAGAATGACCGGCGCTCCTGTCATGCCGCTGATGTTTCACCGCAATCCCGACGACCGAACCTACACGCTCGAATACCTGCCGCCACTGGAGAACTTTCCGAGCGGAGACGATGTGGCGGACGCCGCACAGGTGAATGCCTTCATCGAGCAGGCGATCCGCCGTCACCCCGAGCAGTATTTGTGGCTGCACCGGCGTTTCAAGACCCGTCCGCCGGGTGAAGCGTCCTTTTATTGAACGGGCAGGCAAGCGCGAAACTTGACGAAAACGCAATGAACGACAAGGCTTAGTTTGCCCTCACGGAACGAGAGGGTGGCTTGGCAGGCGGCCGATATTACCGTCGCCAGCAAGTCCAATGGGTCAGCACAGGAAGAGTTGCCATGCTTAGCTATGCCGTGATTTTTCTCATCGTCGCTATCATTGCCGGGGTTTTGGGTTTCGGCGGTATCGCCGGTGCCGCAGCGACGATCGCCAAGGTCTTGTTCGTGATCTTTCTGATCCTGTTCGTCGTCTCGCTGATTCGCGGACGAGGTCGCTGAAGACTGGCAGGACCGCAGTCGCCAATCATCGTCGCCGCTAACAGACATAGTCTCCAACAAATACCCCGCCTTGATGGCGGGGTATTTGGTATTGCCGGATGAAGACGGGCAGCGAATCAGGCGTCGATACGCTTGTACTTCATTCGCTTCGGCGTGTCGGTGCCGACCCGCTTGTGGTAATCCGCTTCGTACTCGGTGTAGTTCCCTTCGAAGAAGACGACGTTGGAATCGCCTTCGTACGCCAGGATATGCGTGGCGATACGGTCCAGGAACCAGCGGTCGTGCGAGATGACCAGCGCGCAGCCGGGGAAGGCCAGCAGGGCCTCTTCCAGCGCGCGAAGGGTCTCGATATCGAGATCGTTGGACGGCTCGTCGAGCAGCAGCACGTTGGCGGCCTGCTTCAGCGTCTGGGCCAGCTGCAGGCGTCCGCGCTCCCCGCCCGAGAGTTCGCTCAGGCGCTTCTGCTGGTCGGTTCCCTTGAAGTTGAACCGGCCGACGTAAGCGCGTGAAGAGACCTCGTAACCATTGATGTTGAGGATGTCCTGGCCGCCGGAGACGGCTTCCCACACGGTCTGGGAATTGTCGAAATGGTCGCGCAGCTGTTCGACGTAGGCCACGTCCACCGTATCGCCCAGTACCACTTCCCCGCTGTCCGGCTGCTCGTTGCCGGCGATCAGCTTGAACAGGGTCGACTTGCCGGCCCCGTTGCCGCCGACGATCCCGACGATCGCACCGGTCGGTATCTGGAAGGAGAGGTTGTCGAACAGCATCTTCTCGTCGAAGCGCTTGCTGACATCGTGGAACTCGATGACCTTGTCACCCAGCCGCGGTCCGGGCGGAATGTAGATCTCGTTGGTCTCGTTGCGCTTCTGGTAGTCGCCGGACTGCAGTTCTTCGAAGCGGTTGAGACGCGCCTTGCTCTTGGCTTGGCGGCCCTTCGCATTCTGGCGGACCCACTCCAGTTCCTGCTTGATCGCGCGCTGGCGGCCCGCTTCCTGCTTGGATTCCTGGGCGAGACGCTGCTCCTTGGACTCGAGCCACTGGGAGTAGTTGCCTTCGAACGGAATGCCGTGGCCGCGGTCGAGCTCCAGGATCCAGCCGGCGACATTGTCGAGGAAGTAACGGTCGTGGGTAATGGCCACGACGGTGCCCGGATAGTCGTGCAGGAAGCGCTCGAGCCAGGCGACGGATTCGGCATCCAGGTGGTTGGTCGGCTCGTCCAGCAGCAGCATGTCCGGGCTGGAGAGCAGCAGGCGGCAGAGTGCCACGCGACGACGCTCGCCCCCGGAAAGATGACCGACGCTGGCTTCCCACGGCGGCAGGCGCAGCGCTTCGGCGGCGACTTCCAGCTTGCGCTCGATGTTGTGCGCGTCGGCCGCCTCGATGATGTTCTCCAGACGCGCCTGTTGCGCGGCCAGCGCATCGAAATCGGCATCCGGCTCGGCATAGGCGGCGTAGACGGCTTCCAGTTCTACCTGGGCCTGCTTGACCTCGCCGAGGGCTTCCTCGACCGTCTCGCGGACATTCTTGCTGTCGTCGAGCTCGGGTTCCTGCGGCAGGTAGCCGATGTTGATGCCCGGCATCGGGCGGGCTTCGCCGTTATATTCGGTGTCGACGCCGGCCATGATGCGCAGCAGCGTCGATTTTCCCGAGCCGTTGAGACCGAGCACGCCGATCTTGGCGCCGGGGAAGAAGGAGAGCGAGATGTCTTTCAGGATCTCGCGCTTCGGGGGGACGATCTTGCCCACCCGGTTCATGGTGTAAACGTATTGCGCCATGGAAATCCGATAGTAAGTCGCAGTGGATAGATAAAAATCGCAGTGGATAAAAACAGGCAGTCATCGCTGCAGCGCCCGTCAACGGGGCCCAGCGTCTGACAGGCAGGGTAAACGAGTCGTGCCGACAATGCGAACGGGCGCCTGGAGGCGCCCGTCGGGGGTAATGCGGAAAGCCGCTGTCGGCCTACTCTTCTTCGTCGCCGAAATCGTTGTACCAGTCATCTTCGATGGCACGTTTCAGACGACGCTCTTCCAGCAATGCCTCGACCTGGCGCCTGGCACGCAGCGTATCCGCCTTGCTGCTGCGTGGACGTTCGAACTGCTCGTCGTTGATGGCTTCGGAAAAATCCTGATCCTCGACGTAATCCTCACGGCTCATGTTTTAGCCCTCCCGTGAAATCGCATCTCAGTGACGCTCCGGGCTATATATCGTCGAATGCCGCCGGGTACAAGATTTTCCTGGTTAAAAAAACTATCGCCGCGCAAGGCGGCGATAAGTTCAGGATTCTGCTGAGGTTTCAGGCCGGATCGCGCTCGGCTTTCAGCGCCTCGAGTTCCTGCAGGGTCTCGATCAGACTGGTGACATCCTTCTGCACGCCGACGAAATAGGTGAGCCTGTCTTCCTCGTCGTAGACCGGCGTGATCGAGAGCTCGTTCCAGAACTGGCTGCCGTCCTTGCGATAGTTGCGCAGCACTTCGCGGCACGGCTTGCCTTCGCGCAGGGCGGTGCGCACCCGGTCGATGGCCGGCTGGTCGCGATCGCCATTCTGCAGAAAGCGGCAGTCGCGATAGAGAATCTCGTCGACGCTGTAGCCCGTCAGGCGTTCGAAGCCCTGATTGGCGTAGATCAGAATGTTTTCGTCGCCTTCCTGTTCAGCCACCACGATGCCGTCATCCGAGGCGTTGACGATACGTTCGAGTAGCGCCGGGCTGATCATGGGCGGTTGCTTACTGGTACTGGCCATCCTTGCCTCCAGACTGGGCATTCGACGGATTGTAGGGTCGACACGATCGAACATCATGCCACGGTGTTTCGGGATTACAACGCTTCACGATGCGTCAGGGTCCTCGACTTCCACCAGGGCATGGGAGCTGAGCGCAGCCGCCACGGCCAGTGCCGCAAGCACCAGCAGAAGGCCTGCACTGCCTAGCCATTGCGCCAGGCCCCCGAGCAACAGCCCGACGACGAGCATCAGGACGCCGGTGAAGGTATTGGAAAACGCGACGTAGAGCGCGCGGGTATTGCTGTCCGACAGATCGACGACGTAGGTCTTGCGGCCCAGGCGTATCCCTGCATGGGCGATCATCAGCAGGCCGTAGACCAGAGCGTAGGGCCACACGCTTTCGCGCGCCGCGTCCGGCAGCCATACGCAGGCAGCGCCCGCCAGGCAGCACACCGCGGCGCCGATGGCGCTGTTGCGCATTACCCGCCGGCTGGAGCGATCGGCCAGACGCCCCCAGATCGGGCCGGCGATCATGCTGGCCGCACCGGAGGTCACGATCAGGATGCCGAGACTGGCCAGATCCGTGCCGCTGTTCTGCTGGCCTAGCAGGGCGAGGTAGGGCAGGGCGAGCGCGCTGGACAGCAGCAGCGCCCGCGAGAGATTGAAATGCAAAAAGCGACGATCGCGGCGCATCAGCGAAACACCCTGCTTGACGCTGTCCCAGGCGTTGGCACCGCCTTCGGTGGCTCCCGGCGCTTCACGTATCGCGGCGGCGCAGAGCGCGTTCAGGCCCCAGCCCAGCGCGGCGGCGAACAACAGGATGGCCAGCGCCCAGGTGCCGGGCTGATCCCCCATGACGACCATGGCGGCGCCGATGAGCAGGGTGAGCGCCCCCGCAACGCTGGCACTCCACCCCATCAGCGTGCCCCGGCGCTGCTTGGCAATGGTCTTGCCCAGCACATCCTTGGTGGAAACCGACGATAGCCCACGGCCGAGCGACAGCCCGGTCAGCGCGACCAGTACCAGCGCGCCGCCCCAGCTGCCGTGACCGAAAAGCGCCAGCAGTGCCAGCAGCAGGGCGCCGATCGCCTGGACGATGCCGCCGGTGACCCAGACCCATTTGCGGATCGGGCGCAGCCGGATGTAGCCGGCGATCAGCAGTTGCGGCAGCAGGGCGCCTGCCTCGCGGATGGGTACCAGCAGACCGACCATCCACACCGGTGCGCCGATCGCGCCCATCAGCCACGGCAGGATCAGGCGAGCGTTGGAGAGTTCGTCGGCGAGCTTGTTGCCGAGTGCGGCGACGAGATGACGGAAGAAGTTGCCGGGTTGTTCCTGACACGCCTCGTCGGAGATGTCGCGACACATGCGGCTGTCTTCATCACCGGTGACGCGTTCGAAGAGGCGAGTGAGGCTGGCTTCATTGGCTGACATGCAAAACGTTCCCTGTTTTCTGTTATCCCAGTGACAAGCTATTGGCGACAGGCAGTCTACGAGGAACCCTGGGCGCCGAACGCGACGCTGCCGACACGACGTTTCCCTCTCTCTGCTTGAGCGAGCCGTCCGGCCGAGCGCATCATGGGCGTTTTCAACGCTGTCGGCATGAGTGCGGCAGATTCGTGCCACCGGCTCGGGAGAACAGAGAGATGGCCAAGGTTCGTATTCATTATTGTACCCAATGCCAGTGGTTGCTGCGTGCGGGCTGGTATGCCCAGGAACTGCTGCAGACCTTCGGCGAAGATCTCGAGCAGGTAGCTCTGGCGCCCAGCCACGGCGGACACTTCGAAGTGCTCTACGACGAAGAGACGCTGTGGGAGCGCAAACGCGACGGCGGCTTTCCCGATATCAAGGAACTGAAGCGGCGCGTTCGCGACCGTCTCGATCCCGAACGGGATCTGGGGCATACGGATAGAGTTTGAAGCTGGAAGAGCGGCGCTACGCGCCTGGAAGCGGGAAGAAAAAGCAAAGCCGACCCCTTACGGCAATAGCGATAATCGCTTCGGGCTTCGGGCTTCGGGCTTCGGGCTTCGGGCTTCGGGCTTCGGGCTTCGGGCTTCGGGCTTCGGGCTTCGGGCTTCGGGCTTCGGGCTTCGGGCTTCGGGCTTCGGGCTTCGGGCTTCGGGCTTCGGGCTTCGGGCTTCGGGCTTCGGGCTTCGGGCTTCGGGCTTCGGGCTTCGGGCTTCGGGCTTCGGGCTTCGGGCTTCGGGCTTCGGGCTTCGGGCTTCGGGCTTCGGGCTTCGGGCTTCGGGCTTCGGGCTTCGGGCTTCGGGCTTCGGGCTTCGGGCTTCGGGCTTCGGGCTTCGGGCTTCGGGCTTCGGGCTTCGGGCTTCGGGCTTCGGGCTTCGGGCTTCGGGCTTCGGGCTTCGGGCTTCGGGCTTCGGGCTTCGGGCTTCGGGCTTCGGGCTTCGGGCTTCGGGCTTCGGGCTTCGGGCTTCGGGCTTCGGGCTTTGCGGATTTCCGGAGGCCACACTCTGCTTTTCGCGGCTCGCGGCTCGCGGCTCGCGGCTCGCGGCTCGCGGCTCGCGGCTCGCGGCTCGCGGCTCGCAGCTCGCAGCTCGCAGCTCGTCTCACCACCAATGCTTACGCTTGAGCAGCCACATCACCCAGCCGCCGACCAGGACGGTAATGGTGAGGAAGATCATGAAGCCGTAGGGGCTTTCGGCGCCGGGGATGCCGCCGACGTTGATGCCCAGCAGGCCGGTCAGGAAACTCAGCGGCAGGAACACGGTGGTGACGATCGCCAGCATGTACATCCGCTGGTTCAGGCGCTCGTTGTGTTCGCTGAAGAGTTGTTCCTGCAGGATCAGCGCGCGCTCCTGCATGGCGTGGAAGTCTTCCACGTAGCGTGAAAGCTGGTTGGCGCTCTCGCGGATCGATACCTTGGTGTCTTCGTCGAACCACTCCGGCCCATGGGCGATCTGATCCAGGCAGTCCCGCTGCGGGCCCATGAAGCGCCGCAAGGTGATCAGCGAACGTCGCAGCCGGGAAAGGTCGTCCGGCTCGATCTCGCGATCGCTCAACTGATCCTCCTCGAGTTCACCCAGGCGGTCGTCGAGTTCATGGGCGACATCGCCGACCCTGTCCACCAGGGTCTCCGTCAGCCACGCCAGCAGGTCCGGGACCGAAAGCGCGCCGTCACCGTTGTCGATGCGTTCACGCACGTCACCGACTGATTTCAGCGGCCGGCGGCGCAAGGTAATCAGGCGGTTGGGCGCAATCCAGATGCGCAGTGAAATGAGATCTTCCGGCGCGGCCCCCGGGTTGAGGTTGATACCGCGCAGCGTGCTGACGGCGCCATTGCGAAACTTGGCGACGCGGGGGCGAGTATCTTCTTCCAGCAGCGCCTCGACCGGTGCCTCGTCGAGCCCGGCGATATCCACGAGGTAGGTGCGAACGTCTTCATGCCGAAAGTCGAGATGCATCCACAGCGGGCGCTGGGGATCGGCCCAGGCCTCGCGCAGTTGGCGAACGCTGAGCAGGGTGCCGCCGCCTTTTCCGTCCAGTTCGTAGGCGGCGACCAGCGCCGTTTCTGCCTCCATCGTCAAACTCCTCGTCGAAGCGTGTCTCGGCTCGCCATGCCGCGAGTCTTTTCAAGACGTTAACGATAGCATGCCGGCGAAATCAGCAGGCATGACGGCCGACGCGTGTCATGTCCGATGGGGAACAGGCTCGACGCGAGGAGGATCATTTTTCCTCGTCCGAGGAGGAGAGCATCGGTTCCAGTTTCGACCAGACGTTCTCGAGGATGATCGGCTGTGCCTCGGCAGTGGGGTGGATGCCATCACTCTGGAGCATGCCGTCGAGGTCGACGCCCTCGAGCAGAAACGGCACCAACGGCACGTCGTGCTCGCTGGCCAACTGCGCGAAGACTTCACGGAAGGCCTGGGTATAGGCGGGACCATAGTTGGGAGGGACCTCGATACCGAGCAACAGGACCTCGGCGCCTTTCTCCTGGCTACGCTCGATCATCTTGGCCAGATTGACCTGCATCTGCTGGGGGGAGAGCCCGCGCAGGCCATCGTTGCCACCGAGCTCCAGCAGAACGATATCGGGATGGTATTGTCCCAGAATGTCGGGTAGCCGTGCCGAGCCGCCGGATGTCGTCTCGCCGCTGATGCTGGCGTTGACGACCTCGTGCTCATCGCCGAGCCGCTGTTTCAGGAGATTGACCCAGCCCGCCTGCGGGTCGATGCCGTAGGCCGCGCTCAGGCTGTCGCCCATGACCAGAACGGTATCGGCACGCGCCGCGCCGGGCGTCAGCGACAGCACGGCAAGACACAACAATAGCGCGGCACCTGCACAGCGCCTTGCCATCCTGGCGAAAGGCAACTCGAACTCAGGCACAGGGAAACCAGGCACCATGTCTCACTCCTCGGACGATCAGCAAAAGCGAATTTTATACGCCAACCAACTCGGTAAACGGGTGACGAGCGGGGAACGGGAGCTCGTTATCCTCGAATCGCTGGCGCTGGATGTCGAACGCGGTGAGAGTGTCGCCATCGTGGGAAGTTCCGGTGCAGGCAAGTCGACGCTGCTCGGCCTGCTCGCGGGGCTCGATTCGCCCAGCTCAGGAGAGCTCGAAATGTTCGGCCAATCCCTGAGCGCTCTCGACGAAGACGGGCGGGCGGCACTGCGTGCGGGGCGCGTCGGCTTCGTTTTTCAGAACTTCCAGTTATTACCCACTCTTACCGCCATGGAAAACGTTATGTTGCCGTTGGAACTGTCGCCACGGCAAGACATAGCGGCCAAAAGTCGTCAATGCCTGGAGCGCGTTGGCCTGGGCGCGCGCCTCGACCACCTGCCGAAGCAGCTTTCCGGTGGCGAGCAGCAGCGGGTGGCGGTGGCGCGTGCCTTCGTGACCGACCCTGACCTCGTCTTCGCCGACGAGCCGACCGGCAACCTCGACGAGGCAACCGGCAAGCGTATCATCGATCTGCTGTTCGAGCTCAACCGAGAGTCCGGCACGACTTTGATCCTGGTGACGCACGACATGGCCCTCGCCAGACGATGCGATCGCTGCCTGCAGCTCGAAGGCGGCAGGTTGCAGGCGCTCGAACGGCAGCGGCAAGAGGTCGATGCATGAACCTGATCGCACTCTCGCTCAAGGGGCTCCGGCGCGATCTGCGCGCCTCCGACGTGCGGGCCCTGTTCGTGGCGCTGGCGCTGGCCGTGGCCGCGACCACCATGATCGGCTTCTTTCTCGACCGGCTCGACCGCGGGCTGACCCGTCAGGCGGGCCAGCTACTCGGCGGGGATCTGGTGCTGGAGCAGGGCCAGGCCTTCGACGACGAACTCCGCCAGACGCTGCGCCAGGCCGGGCTCGAACTGAGCGACCAGGTCGACCTGGTATCGATGGTCAGCCAGGCGGATGCCTTCCAGCCGGCGGGGCTCAAGGTGGTGGACGATCATTACCCGCTCTACGGGCAAGTTCGCGTCGACCGGGGCAATGGTATCGAAGGGCTGGCGCACGGCCCGCCGCCGGGGAGCGCCTGGATCGCGCCGCGCCTGGCGCAACTGCTGGATGCCGGCATCGGCGACACGGTGCAGGTGGGCTCGCTTTCGCTGACCGTCACTGGACTGGTCGAGCGCGAACCCGATCAGCAGGGCGGATTCTCTGGCCTGGCGCCGCGCATCATGCTCAACCTGCAGGATCTCGAGGCGACCGGGCTGGTCCGGCCCGGCTCGAGGATCGAATACGAGATACTGGCCGCCGGGCCGCCAGCGGCGATCGACGGCCTCGAAGGGCGGCTCGATGCGCTGCGCGACGCAGGTGTCGAGATTCGCGACGTGCGCGTGGATCGGCCCAGCCTGGGGCGGTCGCTGGATCGGGCGCAGAAATACCTCAGCCTCGCCGGGCTGGCGGCGGTGCTGCTCGCCGGTGTCGCGGTCGCCATGGCCACGCGACGCTATGTCGACCGCCATCTGGACACGGCCGCGCTGCTGCGCTGTTTCGGCGCGTCCCAACGCCAGCTGGGCCAGCTCTTCGCCTGGCAACTGGCGTGGCTGGGGCTGGTCGCGGCAGCGGTCGGGGCGCTGCTGGGGCTTGCCGGGCAGGCCGCGCTGCTGGCACTGCTGACACGTTTCCTGCCGCTGGAACTGCCCCCGCCCGGCGGCATGCCGTGGCTGATGGGCGTACTCACCGCGCTGGCGGTGCTGGTCGGCTTCGCCGGCCCGACCCTGCTGCGGCTCAAGCGGGTCAGCGCGCTCAAGGTGCTGCGCCGGGAGCTCGACCCGATTCCGGCGTCGGGCTGGGTAGTGGTCGTCGTCGCCAGCCTGGTCTTCGGCACGCTGCTCTGGCTCTACTCCGGCGACCCGCTGCTGTCGGTGGGCATTCTGCTCGGCGGTCTGGTGGCGCTGGTCGTGCTGTGGGGTCTCGGCCAGTTGATGCTCACCTTGCTGCTCGCCGTGCTGGCGCGGCTGCCGCAACGCAGTCAGCAGGGCAGGGCGTGGCAGCTCGGCGGCCGCCAGCTGGCGAGACGACGCAACGCCAGTCTGGGCCAGCTGCTGGCGTTCTCGGTCACCTTCGCAGCGATGGCGATCATCGCACTGGTGCGCGGGGACCTGCTGACGACCTGGCAGGCCCAGCTGCCGGCGGATACGCCCAACTACTTCGCGATCAACATCCAGCCGCAGGAGCGCGACGGCGTCGAAACGTTGATCGACAGCGCCGCCGACGCCACCAGCGGGCTTTATCCCATGGTGCGGGGGCGGCTGACCGCCATCGACGGCGAACCCCCGCAACAGCAGGTGCCGGAGGAACATCAGACCGACGGCGCGTTGCGGCGTGACCTCAACCTCACCTGGCGCGAGACGCTGCCGGAAGGCAACCGGATTACCGAAGGGGCCTGGTTCGACGCCGAGAGCGGCTCCGATGCCGACAGTGCGACAGCGAGCGACGGCTCGGTGCCGATATCGGTCGAAGAGGAACTGGCGGGCCGGCTCGGCCTTTCGCTGGGCGACGAGCTGACGTTCACCATCGGCAGCGACAGCGTGACCGGCCGGGTCACCAGCCTGCGCCATCTCGACTGGGAGAGCTTCCAGCCCAACTTCTTCATCATCTTCCCGCCCGGCGCCCTGGACGGCTTCGGCCACAGCTACATCACTTCGTTCCACCTGCCCGATGCCGGCAACGAGATGCTGGGCGAGATGGTGCAGCGGTATCCGGGGGTCTCGGTGCTCAATGTCGAGGCGCTGCTGGAACAGGTGCGCGGCATTCTCGGCCAGGTGACGCGGGCCATCGAGTTCGTGCTGGGCTTCGTGCTGCTGGCCGGCATTAGCGTGCTCTACGCGGCGCTCACCGCCAGCCGCCCGGCGCGTGCCCACGAAGGCGCGTTGCTGCGGGTGTTCGGCGCCGGCAACCGCACCCTGGCGCGCATGCAGTGGGCCGAGTTCGCGCTGCTCGGCTTTGCCAGCGGGCTGCTGGGCGCGGCACTGGCCGAGGCGTCTGCCCTCGGCATCTACGGCTGGCTGGGTCTGGCGCCTCGGATGCACTGGCTGATGTGGGGTGCCATGCCCGTACTGGGCGCAGCGATCGTGGGCGGGATCGGCTATCTGCTCTCGCGGGGCAGCCGCCGCCAAGCGCCGATGGCCAGCCTGCGGCTGCTGGGAGAGACCTGAGCTGCATGTTTTAACGAAGCTAAAGCCAACGTGAGAAATTATGGTCCAGCGCATGACCCACTTTCATAGGAAAGGGTGTTGGCGCTGGGGTATCATGCGCCCACCAAATCCGAGCCTGTGCCGTCAGTAGCGGTTCCCTGTTGGCGCCAGGACGAATCATCCCCGAGCCGAGGATACCCGCCGATGTTCAACCGAGACATGCAGATTGCCGGATTCGATGACGCCCTCTGGGACGCGATGCAGCAGGAAGTCGCGCGCCAGGAAGCCCACATCGAGCTGATCGCTTCCGAGAACTATGCCAGCCCGCGGGTGATGCAGGCCCAGGGCACGCAGCTGACCAACAAGTACGCGGAAGGCTATCCCGGCAAGCGCTACTACGGCGGCTGCGAGCATGTCGACGTGGTCGAGCAGATGGCGATCGATTACGCCAAGGAGCTGTTCGACGCGACCTACGCCAACGTGCAGCCGCACTCCGGCTCCCAGGCCAACGGCGCGGTTTTCCAGGCGCTGGTCAAGCCGGGCGACACTGTCCTGGGCATGAGCCTGGACGCCGGCGGCCACCTGACCCACGGCGCCAAGCCGAGCTTCTCCGGCAAGCACTACAACGCAGTTCAGTACGGCATCGACGAGAGCGGCCGGATCGACTACGACGAAGTCGCCAAGCTGGCGCGCGAGCATCAGCCGAAGATGATCATCGCCGGCTTCTCCGCCTATTCGCAGATCATCGACTGGTCGAAATTCCGCCAGATCGCCGATGAAGTGGGCGCCTTCCTGCTGGTGGACATGGCGCACATCGCCGGGCTGGTCGCGGCCGGCCTCTATCCGAGCCCGCTGCCGCACGCGCACGTCGTCACCACCACCACCCACAAGACGCTGCGCGGCCCGCGCGGTGGCCTGATCCTCTCCGCCGAGAACGACGCCGACATCGAGAAGAAGCTGCAGTCCGCCGTCTTCCCCGGTGGCCAGGGCGGCCCGCTGATGCACGTCATCGCGGCCAAGGCGGTCTGCTTCAAGGAAGCGATGGACCCCGAGTTCAAGACCTACCAGCAGCAGGTGATCAAGAATGCCCAGGCGATGGCCGGCGTGTTCATCGAGCGCGGGTATGAAGTCGTCTCCGGCGGCACCGAAGACCACCTGTTCCTGCTGTCGCTGGTCAAGCAGGGCCTGACTGGCAAGGACGCCGATGCCGCGCTCGGCCGTGCCCACATCACCGTCAACAAGAACGCCGTACCCGGCGATCCGCAGAGCCCGTTCGTCACCTCCGGCCTGCGTATCGGCACCCCGGCGGTGACCACGCGTGGCTTCGGCGAAACCGAATGCCGCGACCTGGCCGGCTGGATCTGCGACATCCTCGACGCCATGCAGCAGGGCGACTCCAGCCAGGCGGAAGCCGCGGTCAAGGCCAAGGTCGAAGCCGTCTGCTCGCGCCTGCCGGTCTATCGCTGAGTGGTGTCCCGCAGCGCGCCAACGGCGCGCTGCGGTAAATGATACGTGTTAGTAAACGACACGTGCAGTAAACGACACGTGCAGTAAACGATAGAAGGGGAAGGCGATGGAGATCCGTTGGCAGCAGCGATTTTCCAACTATGTCAATGCGCTTTCTCAGCTGGAACAAGCTGTTGAAGCTTACGGCGACACGACATTGGATATCATCAAGGAAGGCGTTATCCAGCGCTTCGAGTTCACTCACGAGCTGGCCTGGAAGGTCATGAAGGACTACCTGGAGCATGAAGGTATCCAGAACGTGACCGGATCACGTAGCGCGGCCCGCCATGCCTTCAACATCGGCCTGCTGGAAGACGGGCAGGTATGGATGGATATGATAGAAACCCGTAATCATACGGTGCATGCGTACCGCCACAGCATTCTGGAGACAGAGTTCAAGAACATCGTCGAGCGTTATTACCCGGCTCTGAAACAGTTTCGCGAGACAATGGAGCGGCATCGCTGATGTTTGGCTTGCCAGAAAGTGCGATAGAGGCCATTCGTCGGGTCTTGGCTGAGTGTCCCGGTATAGAAAAGGTCGTCATCTATGGATCGAGAGCCAAAGGCACGTTCCGCCCCGGCTCCGATATCGATCTGGCACTGTACGGCGATATCTCCGATGATGACTTGTCCGCGCTCATGAATCGCCTGGACGAGCTCAACACTCCCTACCTGTTCGATATCGTGCGCTATCGCGATATCGATAACGAAGCGCTACGCGACCATATAATACGGGTAGGGCAGAGGTTCGATGAGAGCCACTCGCCGCGTAGCCCTGGCTGAGCACTCCGCCTGCCTGACCGGCGATCTCTTCGAATATATGGCGTCAAATTGGCTATGAGCAACGTCGCAGCTCGACCTGACAGAACGCCTTGCCGGGATGGATGAACACCATGCGCCTGACAGATACCCAACGACAGACCATCCAGAATATCGTCACTGACGAGCTTGGCCCTGGCGTCTCCGTAAAGCTATTCGGCTCACGGCTGGACGATGCCGCTCGTGGTGGCGACATCGACTTGTTCATCGAGCTCGACGAGCCAGTGAAGCATCCCGCACAGCTTGCTGCCCGGCTAAGCGTACGCATCACACGCGCCATGTACGGGCGCAAGGTAGACGTGCTTCTGAGCGCGCCGAACCTCAGCGAGCAGGCGATACACAGGCTGGCGCGAGAACAGGGAGTTTTTGTATGAACGACAACCTTTCGGAGCGGCTGCGCTTCCTGAAACGCGTGGTCGAGCGTGAGATTCACCATCTTCGCTACTCATCGGGTAGCGTATTCGTCTCGCCGTTTACCGAGAAGCGTGCCGCCATGCTGGGTGAAGACGAAGCATTGGCAGAAAAACTGGAAGCCTATACCAGCCGCTTTTGCCGGCTTCAGGATACGACCGGAGACAAGCTGCTTCCGCTCTGGCTACGTGCCTTGGGCGAAAGAACGGGCGCCGTGGCCGATAACCTGGACCGCGCCGAGAAACTGGGCGTACTCGATTCTGCCGACAAGTGGCTCGAGATTCGTCAGACACGCAATCAAATGATCCATGAATATATCGAGTCTCCTCAGGTTCTGGCCGACGCGATCAATACGGCTCATGGCTATGAGGAAACGCTCGTGGCGTTTGCCCTCGCCATGCTCACTGATGCCGAGCAGAGGAACCTGCTGGAATAGGCCGTGAAAATCCGGGCCGCTCCTGAAACGACCCACGACCCGCTCAAATCACCGCCTGCGAACGGGTCAATCGGTCGATCGATCGAATAGCCGTATTCCGGACCAGCTAATCGAGGCGTCGCTTGCGACGCCTCGATCTATTCTATGACCTCTCATGATTCCCTCTTACGATGCCGCTTTCATGATGCGGATGAGAATCTGGTATCCTTTGCGCCCTGTCAGCATTGGCCTGGACGCCTACTGACCTTACATCCTCCGTTTTATCGTCCTTATAGCGAGCGATTGCATGGCCACCCAGAAAGAAGCCACCGATCTGCAACGCGCCCTCAAGGTGTGTCGCGGGTCATTCTTCTCGGTGGGGTTCTTCAGCATGTTCATCAACCTGTTGATGCTGGTCCCCCCCTTGTACATGTTGCAGGTCTACGACCGCGTCATCAGTTCCCGCAGCGAAGAAACCCTGTTCATGCTGACCCTGGTCGTGGTCTTCCTGTTCATGGTCATGGGTGGGCTGGAGCTGGTGCGCTCGCGGATTCTGATTCGCGTCGGCAACCGGCTGGACAAGATGGTCAACCAGCGGCTTTATAGCGCAATGTTCCGGCGCAGCGTGCTGACCCAGGGCAAGCAGACGGCCCAGCCGCTGAGCGATCTGACCAACCTGCGCCAGTTCCTCACCGGCAACGGCCTGTTTGCCTTCTTCGATGCGCCATGGGCGCCGATCTACCTGGCCGTGCTCTATCTCTTCCACCCGTGGCTGGGTGTTTTCGCCACCGTGGCAGGTCTCATTCTGCTGACGCTGGCGATCGCCAACGAGAAGGCCACCAAGTCGCTGCTGGCCGAAGCCAACAGCGACCACATCAAGGCCCAGGATCTCGCCAACTCCAACCTGCGCAACTCCGAAGTGCTGCACGCCATGGGCATGCTGCCCGGCATCATGGGGCGCTGGGCCGGCAAGCATCATGAATTTCTCTCCAAGCAGTCGCAGGCCAGCGACCGTGCCGGGGCGTTGACCAACGCGTCCAAGGTGCTGCGCATGCTGTTCCAGTCGCTGATTCTCGGTCTCGGTGCGCTGCTGGTACTCGAAGGCGAAATGACGCCGGGCATGATGATCGCCGGCTCCATCCTGATGGGCCGGGCACTGGCGCCGATCGACCAGATGATCGGCAGTTGGAAGGGCTTCGTCAGCTCGCGAAGCGCCTATCATCGCCTCAACGAACTGCTCGAGCAGATCCCCGAAGAGCAGCGTCGCATGTCATTGCCCGCCCCGCGTGGCGAGATCGCCATCGAGACCGTCGCTGCCGCGCCCCCGGGCGTACGCATGGCGACGATTCGCGGCATCAATTTCAACGTCGACAAGGGCGAGCACATCGGCATCATCGGCCCGAGCGCCGCCGGCAAGTCCACTCTGGCGCGGGTGCTGCTGGGTATCTGGCCGTCGCAGGTCGGTACGGTACGCCTCGACGGTGCCGAGATCGCCAAGTGGAACCGTGACGAACTCGGTCCCTATATCGGCTACCTGCCGCAGGATATCGAGCTTTTCGACGGCACCATCAGCGAGAACGTCGCCCGCTTCGGCGAAGTCGATCCCGAGAAGGTCGTCAGAGCGGCCAAGAAGGCTGGCGTCCACGAGATGATCCTGCAACTACCCAACGGCTACGACACCTATATCAGTGCCTCCAGCGGCGCCTTGTCCGGCGGCCAGCGCCAGCGCGTCGGGCTGGCGCGTGCGCTCTATGGCGATCCAGTGCTGGTGGTGCTAGACGAGCCCAACTCGAACCTCGACGACAGCGGCGAGCGGGCGCTGGGCGAATCGATCAAACAGCTCAAGGCCGAAGGCGTCACGCTGTTCGTGATCAGCCATCGCAATAGCGTACTCAAGCATGTCGACAAGCTGCTGGTACTCAAGGACGGGCAGGTCAGCATGTTCGGCCCGCGCGACCAGGTTCTGGCCCAGTTCGCCAAGACCCCGGCGCAGAAGGGCGGCAACACCCTGGGGCGGTCGAACGCCGGCCGGCTGACCGCCGTTCAGGGCGCGAACCATTCTGGCAACGCCGACAATTCCGGTAATTCTGGCAATTCCGACAAGCCGCAATCTCGGGGGCATGAGTAGCATGGCAGGCGATAATTCCCGCAGTATCGATATCACCCCGCCCAAGCAATCGACGCCCGACGAATCGGCACCGGCCAGCCCCTTGCCCACCAGCGGCAAGGGCTATCTTCGCCTCGGGCTGGTGATCCTGCTGATCGCCTTCGGCGGCTTCGGTGGCTGGGCGGCCAGTGCCGATCTGGCGGTGTCGGTGGTGGCCCCCGGTGCGGTCTCGGTCGAATCGTTCAAGAAGACCATTCAGCATCTCGAGGGCGGCATCGTCGACGAGATCAACGTCGACGATGGCGACCACGTCGAGGCCGGCGACACCCTGCTGGTGATCGACAACACCCAGGCACGCTCGCAGCTCGCGATTTCGCGCTCCCAGTACCTGATCAACCGCGCTGCCGAAATTCGCCTGCTCGCCGAGCAGAAGGACGCCGACACGCTGACCTTTCCCGATGAACTGCTCAACAGCGACGCCCAGCGGGTCAAGGAAGTGCTGGCCGTCCAGCGCGCCCTGTTCCAGGCACGTCGCGGGGCGCTCGAAGGCACCCTCAGCGCGCTCGACGAGCAGATGTCCCAGATGCGCGAGCAGATCGACGGCCTGCAGGACGTGATCGACGTCAATCAGGAGCGCATGAACTCGTTGCAGCAAGAAGCACAGGACTATCGCTCCCTGTTCAAGGAAGGGCTGGGCGACAACCAGCGCCTGCGCGAGCTGGAGCGTCAGGCCCTGCAGTTCAAGGGCGATATCGCCCAGAGCCGATCCAGGATCGCCGAACTCAAGTCCCAGATCAGCGAGAACAAGGTTCAGAAGCAGGTCAAGATCCAGGAATTCCAGAAAGAAGTCGGCGAGCAGCTGCGCGAGGCCCAGGGCAATATCGCCGATGCCGAGGAACGCATCACCGCACTCAGCGACCAGGTCAAGCGAACCACCGTGACCGCGCCGGTATCCGGCACCGTCGTCGGGCTGAAAGTGCATACCGTCGGCGCCGTCATCAAGCCGGGCGAGCCGATCATGGAGATCGTGCCCTCCGGTGATGACTTCATCGTCGAAGCGCGCGTTCCCGACCGCGACATCGACAACATCTACCCCGGCCAGTACGCCGAGATTCGCTTCAGCGCGTTCAACCAGCGGCTGTCCAACGTCATCGATGGCGAAGTGACCAATGTCAGTGCCGACTCGTTCGAGGACGAAGCCACCGGCGCCAAGTACTACAAGGCACGAGTCAAGGTGACCGAAGACGGCAAGCGGGAGATGACCGAGAACATGCAACTGCTCGCCGGCATGCCCGCCGAAGTGATGATCCGGACCGGCGAGCGCACCTTCGCCAGCTACATGATCAAGCCCGTCACCGACATGCTGGCACGCGCCATGCGGGAGGAGTGAGCATGGCACAGGACCGCAAGCTATGGACGACGCTGCCTGGTCTAGCGCTGCCTGGTCTAGCGCTGGCAGCGCAGCTGTTCTCGCCGCTGGCCGCTGCCCAGGCTATGTCAAACCAGGCCATGCCAGGCCAGACGACGTCGATGATGGACGAAGTCGACGCCAGCCTGCCGGCACTGAACGGCCAGACGGTCGCGAGCAACGAAGCTGCGCCCGTGGTCGACGAGGACGCCGCTCTGCCGTCGCTGCCGCGGTTGTTCGCCCTGGCATTGCAGAACGACGCCGATCTCACCAGCCAGCGCTTCGAGGCCGAAGCCGCTGCACAGGACGTGCCCATGGCGCAGGCCGCGCTCAAGCCGCAGATTCAGGCCTCCGCCGGCTACGTTTATCAGGAGTCGGACAACTACTACACCGACAACCCGTCCTATAACCCCGACAACGAGCTTGGCGGCAACGACGACTACGAAGCGCGCTATCAGGGCACGACCCGCGATCAGACATGGCAGGTACAGCTGTCGCAGTCGCTGTTCAGCCTCGAACGCTGGCGCAAGGTCGGCAAGGCCGAAGCGCAGAGCGATGCCGCCGAGTTGAAAGTGGCTGTTGGCGAGCGCGATCTGGCGCTACAGGTTGCCGAGGCGTATCTCGATGCCTTTCTCGCCTCGCGCAAGCTCGGCCTGCTCGACTCCAAGCAGGAGTCGCTGAATCTACAGGTCAAACAGGCCAGCCGCGCCTACGACCTGGGCGTCGGCAACCGTATCGACCTGCTCGAGGCGCAATCGCGGCTCGACCAGGCGGTCGCCGACACCGTGAGCGCCCAGAACGAACTCGACAACGCCTTGAGCCTGCTGGAACGCCTGACCGGCGAGCTGCCCCGGTTCAGCGGGGCCACGCTCGGCGACCTCGGCGAACTGACGCTGCCGGGCGGCTGGGATGACGCCGATCCCTGGCTCGAGCGCACCATCAACAACGTCGAAGTCGCTCTCGGCAAGCAGCAGATGAAGGTCGCCGACGCGGAAACCGACGTGCGGCGCGCCGGGCACTATCCCGAGCTCGATCTCACCGTGGGCTACTCGGACCGCGACTCCAACGACCCCTTCCGTGAAAGCAAGGACGCCTCCGCCAACCTGCGCCTGAGCGTGCCCATCTATGAAGGTGGCTACACCAGCGCCAGCGTCAGGCAGGGCGAACTGAGCCAGCAGGCCGCCAAGGCGAGTTACACCAACGCGCTCAACCTGGCGCGTCAGGAGGTTCGCCAGCGCCTGCGTGGCCTGCGCGGTGACGAACGCCAGATCGAAGCGCTCAAGCGCTCCATCGAATCCAGCAACCTGTTCCTGCAGGCGGCCGAGAAGGGCGAACAGCTCGGGCTGCGCGACCTGGTCGACGTGCTCGACGCCCGCGCCGATCTCTATGACCTGCGCATCCAGTTCGTCGAAGTGGTGCGCCAGTACCTGCTCGACCGGCTCAACCTGCAGGCCGCCGTCGGCGATCTCGGCACCCAGGATCTGGTCGATACCATGGCGTTGCTATCGCGCGTCACCGGTTGAGAAAGGAATGGTCCCAGGGAAGGGACCGGAGGCGACATTCCTGAAAGCGGTGACGTGATTTCTGCGCTGCGCCAGTAAGAGCAGCTTCTATCGGTTGTCCAGCCAGTATCTGCGGTTCATCGACAGCCGATACTTGACTGACATTGGCAGGAAAGCCTCCCGTTGCCCCAGCCAATAGCCTAGATACTTCAACGTGTTTCTGACGAATGCGCCAGGGATCGCCGTGGGAGCCTGATCGATCAGGTAACGCAATTCCGACTTCACGAAGCGCTTGCCTTCCCCTTCGGCTTTCCCTGTCATGGCCAGAATCCAGGCCTGGCGGCGATGCAAAACGCCAATATCGAAATAGCGCTTGAACTCCTGTCGCAAGGAATAGTTATGGGAGTGATAGACCTGCGCCTCGGCGCAATAAGCCAGATGCCAGCCCGCACCCAACAGACGTGCGCCGGCCACCATGTCCTCGCTCAAGATGGCATCGCCCGGAAAGCCGCCTGCATCGAGCAGGGCCTGACGCCGGTAGGCCGTGAACGAGTTCGACAGAAATGCAGCCTTGATGCCCCAGTCAGCCATGTTTTCGGGGGTCACACGGTGGGAGCGCGACGGATAATTGAACAGCCGCGCATGAGCGGCCACCGGGGTCGCATCCTGATGGGGAAGTTGCCGGCCGTAGACGGCGCCAAGCTGCGGGTCGGCTTCCAGAATCTCGACCAGTCTCGACAACGAATCGAGATCGGCAAGCAACGCATCCTGGGTCAGGAAAATGACGATGTCACAATCCTGTAGCTGCCGTAATGCCCAATCACGCGTGCCGCCATGATCGAACTGCCGACGATCGATCTGTGTAACCTGACAACCAGCCGCCCTGGCCAGGTCTGGGGTTTCATCGGTCGAGGTCGAGTCCACGACCCAGATCGCTATCTGGTGTCGTTGCGCGGCCGCCCTCGTGCGCTCGAGCCACGCCTGCCATTGCTTACCGGCGTTCAGAGTGGGTACGCAAAGGCATACCCTCATCGGAAGAGTCGAGGCTCCGTGAAGCGAAGCCGGCTGCCGTGAAACCATTCAAAATCCCTTTTGCTTGCCATTTCCCTTCCGGAACGGTTACCGGAGCACGCCCGGCCTGGCTGGAGCGGGGCTGTTCGTCAGGCGTGGCAGTTTATCCGATCCATGGAGGGTTGGCAGCCTGACGGAGGCTTTGCCACCGCAGCAGCGCAGCCTGGCAAGCGGAATACGTTTCACGATTGGGAGGTCGGATACCCTATGGCATCATATGGCTCCACTTTCGATCGTCGGTCTACTAGTGAAACTCGTCAGCCTGCTCATTCGCACCTATCAGCGGCCCGCTCTATTGAGAGAAGCCCTGCGCTCCATCGCTTTGCAGCACTACCGCCCGATAGAGGTGATCGTCGTCAACGACGACGCCACCAGCGTACGTGACGTCGTGTCCGAGACGCTCGAAGCGACGGACATTCATTGGCAGTATGCGGATCTCGAGGGAGCGAAAGGGCGGAGCGCGGCTGCAAACCGAGCTCTGGAGATGGCGCAGGGCGACATGATCCTGTTTCTCGACGACGACGACTGGATTGCTCCCGAGCATGTCCAACAGCTGGTCGCCCGGCTGACCGAACTGCCCGATCATATCGGCGTGTACGCCGACACGGTCTGCGTACACCGCGACACGCCCGAAAAGGTAGAGCGCTACTATTGCAACGAATATGACTCGCTACGCCTGGCGACCGAAAACTACCTGCCGATCCATGCCGTGCTGTTCCGGCGCGCGGCCATCGATGCAGGCTGCCGCTTCGATCCTGAGCTTTCCGTCTATGAAGACTGGCACTTCTGGCTCCAGGTAACCCGCCTGGGGCCGCTGCAGCGGCTGGCGACCATCACGGCCTACTATTCCCTGGATGTCAGCGGTGTCGGCGGAAAGAGTGACCGCGACTTCACCGCGGACCGCCTGCTTGCGCTTCGCAAGGCGCTACCCCTGCTGACCGACGCACAGGTGATGCACCTCGGCTTTTTGAGTCAGGCGCTACGCGAGGCCCAGGTGCGGGTCGACGCCATGGCCAGAGAGCATGACGAGCGCCAGCGCCAGATGCAGCAGCGTGTCGAACGTCAGCAGCAGACGCTGGACCATCTCCAGATCGAAAAACTGGCGCTCGAGCGTCAGGTCACGACCCATCTGTTCAACCGTCAGGCAATACATCACTGGTCGCATACCATTACCCGCAAGTCGCGAACGCTATTGAGCCTGCTGAAACAGGGGGACTGGGCGGGCATCAAGGAGCGAGTGAACCGGCATTGGGGGCAGCGTGCCGATATGGCCACGGTTCACGGCCCGACGGCCAATGCTTCGATGACCCATGCCTCCAGGACCCATGCCTCCAAGAACAATGCCTCCAAGAACAATGCCTCGGCTGCCATCACGCTGGAAGCCGGTGTGGATATCCTCTGCACTCACCATACCCGCTACGTGGCCTACCTGATCGCCGAATCCCTCGAGCGGCTGGGGAGCGGGCCGGTGACGATTCTCGCACCCGACTCTCGATCGTTCTCCGATCGCCTGCACATCGTCGTGTGCCCGCAAATGTTCGAGACCCTGCCGGGTTGCTATATCGCCTTCCAGATGGAGCAGTCGGTCAGCTCGCGCTGGTTCGACACCGCCTATTTCCAACGGCTCGAAAACGCCTTGGCGGTTCTGGACTACTCGCTGAAGAACATCGAATACCTGCAGACCGAAGGCAACCTGGAATATCGCCAGCTTTTCCACGTACCGATTTCCAACCTGAGCAAGCCGCTGTCGCCTTCCGCCGAGGCGCCGGTCCCCGAGTACGACGTGGTCTTCTACGGCGATATTCACAACCCGCGTCGCAAGGCCTTTCTCGATGCGATCGGGCAGCGCTACAAGCTGCTGGTGGTCAACGAGGTCTTCGGCGAAGCGCTCTACGCGCAACTGCGCCGGGCACGGCTGGTCCTCAATATCCATTACTATGAAGGCGCACTGCTCGAAACCACCCGTATCTACGAATGCCTCTCGCTGGGGTTGCCGGTGGTATCCGAACGCAGTGTCGACATGGTCGAACATGCCGATCTGGAACCCTGGGTCAGCTTCACCGACATCGGTGAGGTCGACCAGATGCTCGTCGCCATCGACGAACAGTTGGCGCTGCTGGATAGCGGGCACTCGCCATTGGCGGATTTGCCCGAGGATCTGGCTCACTTCCATTTCCATTTTGCGCGGACGCTGGCAGCGCTGGATCTCGTCTCGCCGGATGTACTCGACACCCTGCCACCGCCGCTCGATGGCAGCGCCCTCGCGCATGGCGTCGGGCTATCGCTGCCGGAAACCTTCGCCCGTCATCAGGCATTCAAGGCCACCTTCCCCGACTTTGCGATATTCCCCGGACTGCGTCATGCGCACGGCTGGCGAGGCGCCGCGTTGAGCTTTCGCTACCTGGCGCGTCGCGCGCTCGAGGCCGGGCTGACCGAGCTGGAAGTGCGCGAGGACGACGTCCTGCTGGAAGGAGAGGCACAGCAAAGCTGGCAACGCGCCAAACGCCTGTTCCGGGCTGGCCAGGCGACCGGTCGGTTCGATCTGCTCTGCGGGCTGATAGCCGACACCGCCGATGCCACGCGCGTCATCGAAGTCTTCGAGGAAGACGGACGACGCTATGTGGTCATCGACCGCATGACCAGCATGGTCTGCAACGTCTACGGCGAACGCGCAATGAAGGTTCTGGCCGCCTGGGACCCGCAGGACAGGGACATCGAGCGCAACACCATCGACCGTTACCTGGAACGGCATACCCTGCGCGTGCTCGTGCCGCTACCGTTCATCGCCGGGCATCAGCCCGAGCAGACCTCCACGCTGTGGAACTTCACCAACAGCACCTACGATGTCATGATCGAAAAAAGCCAGGCAGTGCTGGCGGCCAAGGCCGACGACTTCGTTCGCGACTCGGCCACCACTGGCTAGTTGCCGCGCCAGCGCTCGGCCAGCCAGCGCAGCGGGCGGGTCAACTGCCAGCTGCGCGACTGCTGAATGGCCCGCTGCATCGCCTCGAGGTCACGACATCGTTCCGCGAGCCTGGTGTTGTCGCCCCGCAGTTCGCGGAGTTCAGCCTCCAGCGCTTCCTGGCGGTGCGCCGTAGCCTGTTCGGCGCGTTCCGCTTCATGAACCACGCGAGTGATGGCCTGCGGTTGCCGGCTCGCCAGAAACGGCGCCACTTCCTCCGGCTCCAGCAAGCAAAACGCCTCGGCCGCCAGTATGTCGATCGGCAGGGTATAGGTGCGAAAGGCGTTGAGCCCCGAGATATGACGGTCATAGGCCTGCACGGCCAACTGCGAAGCGAAGCAACGCATGGCGCGTTGTTTCGCTTCGCGCTGCGCGGTGATATCCACCAGCCGGTTGGGCTGTAGCGGCTGGCCCACCTCGTACAGCGCTACCCGGCAATGTGCCGGACGCTGTTCACTGGACAGTGCCGCTTCCGCCACGGCGCGATGATCCCGATGCATCTCCCAGATCGACGGTGCCAGCAGCAGCGTCGGTTGCACTTCGGCAAGCCACGCATCGATGCGTGGCTGCAGCGCCGGGTGCTCGTACAGGCGCGCATCCGGCAGCTCCCAGAACTCGGGTGGCGGATAGCCCAGGCAACGGGCCGCCTCGCAGGACTCCGCGCGACGCTGCCGGGCCAGCGCCGCATCCTGGCCCAGACCGGCACCGTCCGAAATCACCGCGATATGCAGCTCGGCTCCCGCCGCGGCCAGCGCATGCAGCGTGCCGCCACAGCCGAACACCTCGTCGTCCGGGTGCGGTGCGAGTACCGCCACCACATCGCCGGGCAGGCGGGTATCGGCCTGATAAGGGGTAAAGAAGCGCTCCAGGCTCATTTGAAATCCGTATCCCCGCCCATCAGCCACCAGCGATGCTGGGCTTTCAGCGCGTATTCAGGCTGGTTGACGGCAGCGCCGGGCACCACCACATCGGTTTCCGCAGTTTCCGGCCGACTATCGGCGAACCAGGCCGCCGCCTGCGGCGTGAGCCAGGCGGTCAATGTCTGGCGGCCCAGACGCGTCACCTGACGGCGAGCCATCGCGACCAGCGCGGAGACATGCGAACGGGGCGCCACGATATCCAGAAGCTCCACCTGCGTCTCATCCACCACCCGCAGCACCAGAACCCCGAGAGGGCGGCGTGTCACCCGGTGCGTCGCCAGCAGCACGCGATAGTCGTTGTGCGGCTTGTGCAGGTAACGGTGGCCGAGCCATTCGCTATCGCGGCAGCCGATCACCAATTCCCCCGCGTCGGCCGCCATCGCGCGCCATAGCTGGTCGACCCGCGCCCCATCGGTCTCGGTCAGCGGGGCCAGCCCGTACTGCCAGTTGCGCCCGTTCAGCCCCGGCCAGCGTGCGTCCAGAATACGGTCCGTCTGGCAATACAGCCCCAGCATCGTGCCCAGGCGCGCGTGGCGGGCGTGAGGAAAGCCGAACGCCAGCCGGTAGGGTTTGTCGGGGCCGACCCGCTCGCGAAAGTACGCCTCCACCACCCGGTAGAAGGGGCCGCGTCGGGTCAATACGCCGCGAGCCTCCGGCGCCACCATCACATCGCCCATCTGAACGGCGGTAACGGGTTCACCCATCATCAGTGCGCGACGCGGCATGCCGCCATTGAAGGCCACGAGCCGCGAATCGTCGTACACCACCGTGCCCGGATCGTCGGTATAGCGATACTTCCAGTGCCATGTCGCGCTGGAGATCGAATGCCCGAAGCAACGCTCGAACAACGCCAGCAGCAAAGGCTCGCTGGCATCGCGGGCGTTTTCCACCCGCCAGTCATGGGCCGAAGAGGGCCGCGAGTCAGCCCGTGCGCCAGGCGCCGGCGCATGGCTCGGTGCATGGCCCTGTGCATGGCTCGGCGCACTGACCTGCCATGAACGCGGCAGGCTGACCAGCCCCCGATTGACTCCCTTCTGGGTCACATTGAGCGTCGCCACCGGGTCCGCCTCGTCGTAGACGAACACCCCGTTCTCGCAGAACAGCAGCACCCCCACGCGGTAACGCCCCTTGAGCAATGGCAGCCGGCTGAAGGTCACCGACGCCCGGCCCTGGCCCTGATCGTCCACCGTCAGCGACACGCCGTCGTCCCAACTGCCGCAACTGCTCACCAGCAGGCCGCTCTCGGCATGAAACACCACCGCGATGCCGGGCGTTTCCTCCTGACGATGCGTCACGAACGCCACGTCTATCCGTAGTTCGGTGGACTCGCTGTTCACCTCGAGCTCGCTGCCCGGCGTAT
Source organism: Salinicola salarius (assembly GCF_002179555.1). Taxonomy (GTDB): domain Bacteria; phylum Pseudomonadota; class Gammaproteobacteria; order Pseudomonadales; family Halomonadaceae; genus Salinicola; species Salinicola salarius_A. The sequence goes on from NZ_NHOU01000001.1 coordinate 381,201, forward strand.
CGTCCGCCAGCACCGTCACCGAGGTCAGACGAGTACGTCCGGGGCGCACGGAGCTCGCCTGCGCCGCCGTCTCATCCGCCGTCTCATCCGCCGTGGCGGGAGACGAAGGCGAAGCGGAAGAAGAAGTGGAAGAAGAAGCGGAAGACGAGGTCGGTGTCGTCTTCGCCTCGGCGCTGGCCTGCTGCGACAGACTCAACCGATCCAGATGGCTCTGATAATTGGGGACCACCTTTTCCGGCGGGCCATCCTCCACGATCCGACCCGACTCCATCCAGATCACCCGATTGCACAGCACCTCGATCTGATACAGCGAATGCGAGCAGAACAGGATCGTCTTGCCCGCGTCCCGCATCGCCATGATGCGATCGAACGACTGCCGGGCGAAGGCCCCATCGCCCACCGAGAGCGCCTCGTCGACCACCAGGATATCCGGGTCCACGCTGGTCGCCACCGAGAACGCCAGCCGCACCAGCATCCCGCTCGAGTAGGTCTTGACCGGCTGATCGATGAAATCGCCGATGCCCGAAAAAGCATGAATCTCCGCGAAGCGATCGGCGATCTCGCTGCGCGACATGCCCATGATCGCCGCCGACATGTACACGTTCTCGCGCCCGGTGAATTCCGGGTTGAAGCCGGCGCCCAGCTCCAGCAGCGCCGCAATCTTGCCGTTGACGCTCACCGTGCCCTGGCTGGGCGACAGGGTATGGCAGACCAGCTGCAACAGGGTCGACTTGCCCGCGCCGTTGCGGCCGACCAGCCCGATCACCTCCCCGGTCGGGATCGACAGGCTCAGCGGCTTCAGACCCTTGATCTCCTGATAACGCGCCAGATGCGCCAGGCCGGGCAGTTGATGCAGCAGGCGATGCAAGGGGCGAGGGTAGAGCCGAAACGTCTTGGCGACATCGTTCAGCGTGATGGCGGTTTGCTCAAAGGACATCGGCGAACCCTCCCCGCAGGCGCTCGAAAAGCCAGGCCCCGGAGCCCAGCAGCACGGCAATGGCCAGCGTCAGCAGCCCCAGGCTCTGCCAGTCCGGCCAGGCCCCGTTGAACAGCACGCCGCGCATCTCGGTAATCAACAGTGCCAGCGGATTGAGGCGGTACACCCCCTGCCAGGCCTCGGGGACCGTCGACATCGGATAGAACACCGGCGACAGAAACATCATCAACGACGTCAGCAGCCCGACCAGTGGCACCAGATCGCGCAGATAGACCCCCAGTGCCGACAGCCACAGCGCCACCCCCACCATCAGCAACACCAGCAACGCCATGAGCAGCGGCAGCGTCAGCCAGCTCCAGTGTGGCGAGGTGAGCACCGCCGTTACCGTCAGCAGCAGCGCCAGACTGATAGCAGCCTGAAAGGCGGCCGAAAGGGTTGCCGAAAGCGCCAGCACCGGCAGCGGAAACGCCACCTTGGTGACCAGATTGGGCTGCTGGGTGATCAGCGTCGGCGCGCGGCCGACCACCTCTGCGAACAGGTTGAACAGCGTCAACCCCACATAGACCTGCAGCGCGAAATCGACCTGTGACACGCCGGTGGCAGAAACGGGCCACTTGAGCTTGAAAAAGCCATAGAACACCAGCGTGAACACGCCCAGCAGCAATAGTGGCGACAGCACCGTCCAGCCCAGCCCCAGCATGGAGCCGCGATAGCGTCCCTGAATCTCGCGCTTGGTGAACTGCCACAATAGAAACGCGTTGGTCAACGAAAGTTCCTCTTCCTGTTTGAACCCGGGGGCATGGTATCGCTCCTGGTTTGAGCCCGGAGGCATGGTATCGCGTTGCCGCCTCGGATTCACCGAGCGGCCATCCCGATTCGAGACCGGCCGGCCCTGACGGCGGCGCGGGGCGGGAGCAGAGGTTCGCGAAGGTAGTGACCGCTTACTATTAAAGCGCCGCTTTCACCTGCCGATAGGCACTACAAGCCGTACCCGCTTCGGGGTTTGCCGCAACGGCGGGCAGGGTGATTTCGGTGGGGCGCATCGGCCGGGCACGCCCGGGCCGGCGCCGCGACCACAGGGCCTTGCACCAGCCGAAACGACCCGCCGCGGGAAGCGGTGTCACGGCTGTAAAGCGCTGTTACTGCACCGTGATTCACGAGCGAGTAAGACAAAAGTTGTAACCAATCTCAGGCAAAAATCGCCATCGTGTGTTTTTTTGTTTGACGAAAAAATATTGTGCTAACATCAGCCTTGAGGTCCTGGTTGTTCCGGACAGGTACCATGGCCTCGACAACGTTGTCTTTATTGCAAGGAGAAGTGTCTAAAATGGCTCTTACAGAACAGCAACAGCAGAGTTTGCTCGGCGTTACGTCCTTCATGTTCGATTACGCCCCGGACCAGGCTTCCTACGATCGTTTCGCGTCCATCCTCGAACAGAACCCCAGCTTCTACGACCTGGGCACCGACCTGGCCAAGACCGATGCATTCCAGAGCCAGTACGACGGTACGACTCAGGGTCTGATCGACCTGGTCTTCGGCCGTCTGAACATCACTGAAGGCACCCAGGCCTACACGCGCGGCACGGACTTCATCACCCAGCGCCTGGATGCCGGCGTTTCCGAAGGCCAGGTCCTGATGGAAGTCGGCGAGAAGCTGCTGCAGGACACGCCGCCGGAAGGTCTGGAAGACGCGGCCGCCATCCTCCAGAACAAGATCGCCGTCAGCCAGGCGTATCTGGAAAGCGGTGCTGAAGGCTACAGCAGCGACACCATCCCGGACCTGCTTTCTGGCGTGACGGCTGACGAAGCCTCCGTGCAAGCTGCCCAGGACAAGATCGACGCCGTCGTCAACGAAGGCGAAACCTTCACGCTCACTGCAGATGACGCTGGCACCAACGTTGTCCTGACAGCTAACAACGACACCGTTGAAGCTAATTCCGCTGCACTGGTTGGTACGAGCATTATCGACCAGGGTGGCAACGACACTCTAAACGCGACGCTGACCTCTCAGCTGCTCGCAGGAACTGAATTGCAGGGTGTTGAAAATGTAAACCTGAACTGGGATGCATTTAGCACTGCTACCGTCGATGCCGATGGCATTACCGGTGTCGATGGCGGTTCTAACATTACCTTGACATCCAGCAAAACTGGGTTCTTGGGTAATGCTACCGTTACCAACACCGGTACTAATAACGTAACTGCTGGTGAAGGTATGGGCGGCAGCCTTACCGTTAGCGATGTAGAAAACTCTACCGTTGACGCTGGTGCAGCGACTACCGTTACTGTTAACGGTGCTGGTAACAACAACGACAGCACTGTTATCAATGCGGGTACCGCCACTACTAGCATTACTACTACCGCTACAGAAAACGTTGAAGTAACTGCTGGCGAAGCTACTACTAGCGTTAGTGTTACTGGCTACAACACCGCCACGGTAGATGCAGCTGAAGCTACGTCTATCACCTTGGCTGGTGGTAACGCTACCGACACAGCAACTGTTACAATCGGCGCTGATGCGTCCGTAACTAACGCAGAAGGCAGCCTGACCCTCAACATCGCAGATGGCAAAACTGTAACTGTGGATGACATCGGTGAAAGCCTAACTGTATCCGGCGAAGGCGATGTGACCCTTAAGTCAGTAGCACTTGACGGTGAAGAAGTAACCAATGCTAAGAGCGATGGCTCGCTAACTGTTGAGTCTACTGCTACTACTTCAGTTGACTTGAGCAAGGTTGAGGCTGACACCATCCGTCTAGCTACTGCTAACTCTGCTGGTGCGACCCTTGCTTCTGGTGCCAATGTCGTAGTTGGTGCAGATTTGGGTACTTCAGTGTTTGGCGTTGGTACTGAAACTGATGCTGACAGCATCAACATGACCTTCACTGAATCACAGACCTCGACAACTTTCTCTGATGCTACGCCGAGCGACTTTGAAACTGTCAACATCGTTGCAGCCGCTGAGCAAGCCACAGGAACAACGGTAACTGACCTTACCTTTGGTGCTCTTGTTGCTGCCGGTAACACCGTTAATCTGTCCGGCACCAATGACGTTGAAGTCACGTTACTGACTGCTAAAACACTTGATGCAACCGAACTCGACGGTGCTCTTGACGTAACGACAGCTGCTGCTGCGCTTGACGTAACCGTTGCCGGTAGCCAAGGCGAGAACGACGTAACCTTTAACAGTGCTGCCACTAAAGCTGCTTTTGTTGGTCAGGAAAACGACGACAAAGTAACTTTTGGTACCCTAACAGCTACTACCGAAGCGACAGCGGTAACGGCTGGTGGTAACGACACCATTACGGCAAACGTTACTAGTTTGACTACTGGTTCTCTGGTAGTTGAAGCAGGCGCTGGTGATGATGTTGTTAATCTGACTGCTGATGGTTCCACTGGTAATATCGTTCTGCAATTCGGTGAAGGCAACGACACTCTGCAAATTGCAGACAGTGCTGACTTGACTGGTGCCAACTTAACAGTAGCTGGCGTCGAGAAGCTTGAAATTGGTGCTAACAATGTATCAATCACCGGTGGACAGTTCGCACAGCTCGGCTCTGTTGAAGTTGCTGGTTCAGGCATTCTGACTGTTGATGCCAGTGCTGCAACTCAGGCCACTACTATCGATGGTTCGCAAGTCGGTCTTGAGTTCGGTACTTCTGCTACATTCTCATTCATTGGTAGCGCGCAAAACGATACCATCACAGGTACTGATGCTGCTGACACCATTAACGGTGGTGCAGGCGCAGACACCATGACTGGCGGTGCTCGCGCAGACAGCTTCATTATTCAATCGGGTCTCACTGCTGTTTCTGCAGATACTGTAACTGACTTTGGTACTGGTGATACTGTTGCGTTTGATGATGGTGTAGGTGGAACAGTAACAATCGCCAACGCCACTAAAGGAACTGCAGCGGTTGCCGATTTTGCTGCTGCCAAAGCTGCTGCCGAGACTGCATTTACTGGTTCTGCTGGTACTCCTGCTATTGACGCAAGCGCACAGCAAGTTGGTAGTGATCTTTGGGTCTTTGCTGATGTTGATGGCAATGGCACCTTTGACAATGCCGACTCTGTCGTTAAGTTAACGGGTGTTGCGTTGGCGGATTTCGATGTTGCTGCTGACATTGCTTAATCTCTCTCTCTGAGATGGATGCCTATTCTCGATAGGTAAAAGCGTAATAACCCCCGGCCTCGGCTGGGGGTTTTTTATTCCACGTTCATAAAGTGTGACTTGTTATGGCCGCCCCTACGCCTTCCCGACAGCGCAAGCCGCGTCTGCTCTGGGCCAACCCTTTCTGTCTATTGGATACCTCCTCCGGCGCTTCGATGGCCGTGCGCGAGATGCTTATCCAACTGGCCAAAAATGGCTACGAAGTCATGGTTCTCGGAGCTACGATCTTTGACGCCGAAAAGGGTACTTTTAAACTACGCGATCATTGGAAAACGATTGAGGAAAAACACAATAAGGTCGTGAAGGTTAACGATGGCGTGCTCACCCATCATCTTATCGCGACTAAAAGCATTATCCGTAACCAAATGACTGCCCAGGAAGAGGGTACATGGTATGGATAAAGAAAGGACACCCACTTATTTAACAGCATACCGGTGTGCGCTAAGCTGAGAGCAACGCCAACCCAGAAAAAAAAAGGACACCCACTTATTTAATAACA
>NZ_NHOU01000010.1 GCF_002179555.1 Salinicola salarius
GCGTCTACTACGTCCCCGAATGAACGCTTACATAGGGGCTTCAACAATGCTAAAAGCCGATCAAATGCTGGACACTGCCACTTGGCAGACTTCGCTCGACGACCTGTTTGCCAGAATCAGCGACCATTACATCGTCGACGAAGACGCCTATCTGACCGAGCTGTGTACGCTCCTGGGAGCCGGTGAAGCCGATTTCGCACGAATCGGTGACAAGACAGCACAGCTGGTGCGCGATGTCCGGGCCATGGATACCGCCGTCGACTCCATCGATGAGCTGCTTCAGCAGTACAGCCTCGACACGCAGGAAGGCGTATTGCTGATGTGCCTGGCCGAAGCGCTGCTGCGCATTCCCGACAAGGCCACCGCCGACGCGCTGATCGAGGACAAGCTGGGGGTCGCCGACTGGAAGCGTTATCTGGGCCAGAGTGAATCCTGGTTCGTCAATGCCTCGACCTGGGGCCTGCTGATGACCGGCAACGTGATCCAGATGGACAAGCCGCGAGAAGGCAAGCCGGCCAACTTCATCAACAAGATGGTCAATCGCATGGGCGAGCCGGTCATTCGCAGTGCGATGTACCAGGCGATGAAGATCATGGGGCAGCAGTTCGTGCTGGGCCGCACGATCGACGAAGCGCTCAAGCGCTCCCGGCCGCTCTTCAACAAGGGCTATACCTATTCCTACGACATGCTGGGCGAAGCCGCCCGTACCCGTCAGGATGCCAAGCGCTATTTCGACGATTACGCCGCGGCGATTCTCGAGGTGGGCAAGACCAGCCTTAAGCTGGACGCCAGAACACCGGCGCCGTCCGTGTCGATCAAGCTGTCGGCGCTGCATCCGCGCTATGAATTCGGCCGCCGCACCCAGGTACTCGAAGAGCTCGTCGGTACGGTCAAGCAGCTCGTCGAACTGGCCCGCGAGCGCCACGTCGCGCTGACCATCGATGCCGAGGAAGTGGATCGCCTCGAACTGTCGCTCGAGGTCTTCCGCGCCGTCTTCGAAAGCGATGTCTGCCGTGGCTGGGGGCATTTCGGCCTGGTGGTCCAGGCCTACTCCAAGCGTGCCTTGCCAGTCCTTCACTACATCAACCGCCTGGCCGATCAACAGGGCGACGAGATCCCGCTGCGTCTGGTCAAGGGCGCGTACTGGGATACCGAGATCAAGGAGTCGCAGAAGCTCGGCGTCGATGGTTACCCGGTCTATACCCGCAAGGCGTGTACCGATGTCGCCTATCTCGCCTGCGCCCAGTTCCTGCTGTCCGAGAACACCCGCGGCCGTATTTTCCCCCAGTTCGCGACGCATAACGCGCACACCATCACCAACATTCTCGAGCGGGCCAACCATGCCGGCCGCGCGTTCGAATTCCAGCGCCTGCACGGCATGGGTGAAGCCCTCTACGATGCTGCGCTGACCCGGGCGCCCGAAGGCACCTACTGTCGCATCTACGCCCCGGTGGGAGCGCACAAGGATCTACTGCCCTACCTGGTCCGGCGCCTGCTGGAAAATGGCGCCAACTCGTCGTTCGTACATCAGCTGGTCGACCCCCGCGTTCCGGTGGAATCGCTCTGCGTTCATCCGATCGCCACCCTCAAGCAGTACCCGGCCTTCGCCAATACCAAGATCCCGTTGCCGCGCCAGATCTACGGTCCGGCACGCAAGAACTCCAAGGGCGTCAACTTGAACATCAATAGCGAATATCAGCCGCTCGTCGATCGCATGGCGGAGTTCATGGAGCGCGAGCATCACGTCAAGCCGCTGCTCGGAATCGATGTCGCCGACGACGAGAGCCAGCGCCAGCGGGTCACCAGCCCATACGACCGCCGTCAGTCCGTGGGCAGCGTGCAGTGGGCCACGCGCGAGCAGGCCGAAAAGGCCGTCGATATCGCCTGGCAGGCCTTCCCCCGCTGGAGCGAGACGCCGGTCGAGGAGCGTGCGGCCATTCTCGAACGCCACGCCGACCTGATGGAGACGCATCTCGCGGAACTGATGACGCTCTGCTCCCGCGAGGGCGGCAAACTGCTCACCGACGGTGTCGACGAGATTCGCGAAGCCGTGGATTTCTGCCGCTACTACGCGGCGCGCGCGCGTGAATTGTTTGCCGAGCCGACCGTGTTGCCAGGGCCGACCGGCGAGTCCAACGAGCTGGTGATGCAGGGCAAAGGGGTCTTCGCCGCGATCAGCCCCTGGAACTTCCCCGTCGCCATCTTTACCGGACAGCTCGTTGCAGCGGCAGTGGCCGGCAATACCGTGCTTGCCAAGCCCGCCGAGCAGACCTCGCTGGTCGCCAACCGCGTGATCGAATTGCTGTACGAGGCCGGCATGCCCCGGGACGTGGTGCAGTTGCTGCCTGGCGACGGCCCCACCGTGGGTAGCGTCCTGAGCAGCGACCCGCGCATCACCGGCGTGGTCTTCACCGGCTCGACCGACACCGCACAGATCATCAACCGGGCCCTGGCCGCCAGGGAAAATGCCGCGCTCCCTACGTTGATCGCCGAGACCGGCGGCATGAATGCGATGATCGTCGACTCGACCGCCCTGCCCGAACAGGTCGTGGCCGATGTCGTCCACTCCGCATTCCAGAGTGCCGGACAGCGCTGTTCCGCGCTACGCGTTCTCTATCTTCAGGAAGATATCGCCGACCGTGTGATCGAGATTCTACGTGGGGCCATGGATGAATTGCGCATCGGTGATCCGCGTGACCTGGGCACCGATGTCGGCCCGGTCATCGATGAAGACGCCCGCCAGGGTCTGCTCAAGCATGTCGAGACCATGAAGGCCGAAGGCCGCCTGATCGCCGAGGCGAAACTCGATCCGGCCCAGACCAGCAACGGCACCTTCGTTGCGCCGATGGCATTCAATATCGACGGCATCGAGTCGATGGAAACCGAACAGTTCGGCCCCCTGCTGCACATCGCCCGCTACCGCGCCGATCAACTGGAAGCGGTCATCGACTCCATCAATGCCAAGGGCTATGGGCTGACGTTCGGCGTTCATAGTCGCAACGAGAACTTCACCAACCATGTCGCCAGCCGCATCCGCGTCGGCAACGTCTATGTCAACCGCGATATCATCGGCGCGGTCGTCGGCGTACAGCCGTTCGGCGGACAAGGATTCTCCGGTACCGGACCCAAGGCGGGCGGCCCCCATTATCTGTTACGCTTCGTCACCGAAAAGACGCGCACCATCAATACGGCCGCGCTGGGTGGGAACGCCTCACTGCTTGCCATGGGAGACGAGTGATCGCCACGTCCGGCCTAGGCTTTGTCTGAAAACTGCCTGCGCTCGGCCATACGGCGTTAAAAATCGGCTCAAAGTACTCATTTACACCGCGTAAACTCCGTCTTTTCGCCGATTTTTGCCTTGTCTGACCTTCGCTCGACGACTTTTCAGACAAAACCTAATAATTAAGAAACAGGAGACGTTTTTATGGCTATTGGTGTCTGGATAAGCCTTTTTGCCTACTTTGCGCTCATGATCGCCATCGGCCTCTACGCCATGCGCACATCCACTTCCACGTCGGAAGACTACATGCTGGGCGGCCGGACGCTCAGCCCGCAGGTGGCGGCGCTGTCGGCCGGCGCCTCGGACATGAGCGGCTGGCTGTTGCTGGGGCTGCCGGGGGCGATGTTCGTCTCCGGCCTGGGCTCGGCCTGGATCGGTATCGGCCTGTTCGTGGGAGCGTTCTTCAACTGGCTCCTGGTCGCACCGCGCCTTCGTGAACAGACGGTTCACTATGGCAATGCGATCACCATCCCGGCCTTTCTGGCAAACCGGTTCCCCACCCGGGCCATGTCGCTGAGGACGGTATCCGCTATCGTCATCGTCGTCTTCTTCGCGGTCTACACGGCGTCAGGCCTGGTGGCGGGCGGCAAGCTGTTCGAAAGCGCCTTTGCCAATGTCATCAGCATCGGTGGCCTGAGCGACTATGCGGCGGGCGTGATCATCACGCTCGGCGTGGTCCTGACATATACGGTCGTTGGCGGCTTTTTGGCCGTGAGCATGACCGACTTCGTGCAGGGCTGCATCATGATGCTGGCACTGGTAATCATGCCGGCGGTGGTGATCTTCGGCGAAGGAGGCGGCGGTTTCTCCCAAGCCTCGCAGACCCTGAACGAGGTCGATCCCACCCTTCTGTCGTGGACAGATGGGCTGACCTTCATCGGCTGGCTCTCCGCGGTGACCTGGGGGCTGGGCTATTTCGGACAGCCGCATATCATCGTGCGCTTCATGGCCATCCGGTCGCTGAAGGATGTACCCGTCGCCCGCAACATCGGCATGAGCTGGATGCTCATCTCCCTGATCGGCGCTGTCTCGCTGGGCATATTCGGCCGGGCCTATGCGATCCGTAACGGTATGGAAGTCGAGGATCCGGAAACGATCTTCATCATCCTGGCGGATCTGCTGTTCCATCCGCTGATCACCGGCTTCCTCTATGCCGCGCTGCTTGCCGCGATTATGAGTACGATTTCCAGCCAGCTGCTGGTGGCCTCCTCGTCGCTGACCGAGGACTTCTACCGCCTGTTCCTGCGCAAGGAGGCGACGGAGAAGGAAACCGTCGGTATCGGCCGGATCAGTGTCGTGCTGGTTGGCCTGGTGGCCGCCGTGATTGCGTCCGACCCGGACTCTCAGGTGCTGGGGCTGGTGAGCAACGCCTGGGCCGGCTTCGGTGCGGCATTCGGCCCGTTGATCCTTCTCTCGCTGATGTGGTCGCGCACCAATGGCGCTGGCGCCATCGCAGGCATGGTGGTGGGCGCTCTCACCGTCATCGTCTGGATCTCGCTGGGCTGGAACGGTGAATTCATGGGGGGCCCCGGCGTCTACGAGATCATTCCCGGCTTCATCGCCTCCGTCATCGCCATCCTGGTGGTTAGCAGCGTGACCAGCGATGCCGGGGAGTACAAGCAGATCTCGCGTTAGCAAAGCGTGCGTGATGGACTCTAGGCATCGAAGGGCTCCTGCGGGAGCCCTTTTTCATGCTCCGTTCATGCCCTCCCGATACCCGGCCCGCGTCCCCGCCCTGGCTTTGCCTGAAAGGTGCCCCCTGGCTTTGCCTGAAAGGTGCCGTGCCCACCCATGCATGCCTGCAGCCTTTCCGCCTCCGGGCCCTAGACATGATGTTCGCGGAACGCCCACAGCCGCGAACCGATGTAGGTGATCAACGGCACGGTCAACGTAGCAATGACGATGGCCCAGAATCCCGCGATCCTGGTGGATGCCAGCAGCGCCGCCAGCACCCCGTTATTGAGCACGAATCCCAGCACCGCCAGCGTGAAAAAGCGCTTTGCCCGCCCGCGGCGCCGGAATGTCAGCCGCCGATGACCAATGAGAGATATCTGGAAGGCCACCAGAAACCCGCACAGGTTGACGATGAATTCCGACAGCGCCGGCCATAGCGCGCTCAGGACAGCCGCGACCGACAGATGGGCAGCCGTCGCCGCCGTGCCTACCAGGCCGAAACGTGCGGCGGTCTTGGCTTCGCGCTTGAGTCGACGTTTCATGAGTTGCGGGAGGCCTCATCGACCAGACCCGCTTTGGCCAGGCTATCTTTATCATCCAGGCTGTCTTCGGCGACCAGGTAGAGCGGCCGCTGCTTGGTTTCGATGAACAGGCGTCCCACGTACTCGCCCAGAATCCCGACGGACAGCAGTTGCATGCCGCCGAAGAACAGGATCGCCGTCATCAAAGAAGCATAGCCGGGGACATCGCTGCCCACCACGATCACACGCCCCACGAGCAGCAGAATGTAGAGGAATGCGAGCCCCGCGATGACCGCGCCGAAATACATCCAGATGCGCAGCGGCCAGGTCGAGAAGCTGACGAAACCGTCGATGGCGAAGTTCCAGAGTTTCCAGAAGTTGAACTTGCTCTCTCCGCTCTCTCTCGCCGGCCGGTTGTAATAGATGCCGGTCGAACGGTATCCGGGCCAGCTGAACAGCCCTTTCATGAACCGGTTACGCTCCGGCAATCGCTTGATCGCCTCGACGACACGGCGATCCATCAGCCGGAAATCTCCCGCGTTACTGGGGATGGGCGTCTCCGCCAGCCGGTTGAAGAAGCGATAGAAAAGCCCCGCGGAGGTCCGCTTCGCCTGGGTATCTTCATCCCGCGAACCCCGAATGCCGTAGATCATGTCGTAGCCGTGCTCCCGCCATAGACGAATGAATTCCAGAATCACCTCCGGCGGGTCCTGCAGATCGACATCCATCGGCACCACAGCATCACCGCGCGCATGGTCGAGACCGGCGGTCATGGCAGCCTCCTTGCCGAAATTGCGCGTCAGCGATATCACCCGAGTGCGAGGATCCAGCGCTGCCCGCTCTCGCAGCGTGGCCAGCGTCGCATCGGTGGAACCGTCGTCGACGAACAGAATTTCCAGTCGCGGCACCGCATCGCCCAGCGTGCAATCCACGGCTTCCAGGAACCGCTCGATGGCCGTTTCCTCGTTCATCACCGGCACCACGATCGACAACATCCAGTTTCTCTGACGACTCTCCACGAGCACTCCTTGCGCGATGTGCTGCCATCTCATCTCGTATTGGCAACTCGAGCCATTCGCTACTACGCTAATCCTAGCCGGTAGCAGCGGATTGCGCACAAGCAGGCATAACGCCTATGGAGCTGTAAAAAAACGCTGTTTCAAAATTTTACTGGACATAAAAAACACTGTTTCCTATCATAGGGACGTTGTCTCATAGAATGTGAAAGCCGGTAACACGGCTTCATGATGAAAGGAAGGGAGTACTTATCATGACCAAGACCAAACTGTTTTCTGCACTGGTGGTTGCCGGCGCTTGCGCATTCGGAACCCAAGCCGCTTTCGCCTACGGCGCTGGCGACTTCTACGGCCGTCTGGGCGTTGCCAAGACCGACGTTGACACCGGTTATACCGATGACAACGACAAGGGCGCCTACCTGGGCCTGGGTTACATGGTTCACGACAAGATCGGTGTCGAGCTGAGCTCCATGACCGAAACCAAGGTTCACGCTGAAGGCGGCAACTTCAAGCAGGTTCCGATTAACCTGATGGCTCAGTACTACCCGCTCGGCGGCATGGACTCTCGTGTCCAGCCCTATGCTGGTGTCGGCGTCAACTACACCACGTTCTCCGACGAGAGCGGTGTCGGCAGCGTAGACGACTCCTGGGGCGCAGCCGGCCAGTTGGGCGTTGACCTGAACGTCACCGAAAACTTCGGCTTTAACGCTTTCGCGCAGTACACCGATGTCAGCGCCGACATCGATGGCGGCCGCGACATCGATCTCGACCCGGTCACCGTCGGTGCCGGTGTTACCGCTCGCTTCTAAGCGATCGGCGATCGATAGCAAAACCGGGCCTCAGGGCCCGGTTTTTTGTGTCCGCGATTCAGCAAGCGAACGACCATGCTCGCTGTGACCGCTCACGCCTGGGTGACGATGCGGTCGACGACGGCGAGTTCACGAATTACCGGCTCTCTCCTCGAGGCCGGTTCGTCCTTGAGCCACACCTCCATTGCCGGCGCGACCGCGCAGCTCTCCGGCAGGGTCGCACGGGCGTCGATCAGTGCCTGCAGACGGGCGATAAAGACGTACCGCAGCCATTGCGGCAGTGACATGGTATCGACGCAGAATGGTTGCCGGCTTTCGAACGCCGAAGCGTCCGGCCGGGATTTCTCCCAGAAGCCGGCCTCCATCAGGGCCGTTTCCAATTCACGCAAGGCACTGGCCAATTCATCGTGTGGACTCATTCTCTCTCCTGTTGCTGTCTGGATATGGCGCCTTCAGGGTTGCTCACAGAAACCCTGAAAGAGCCTGTGGATAAACTTGGGACACCTTGATCGGAGCGCCGCAAGCCATGCCTTGGCGGAAACTGTTCAATTTTTGGCCACCCCCTATCCAGCGCCATCACCGCAAGTTACAGTGCGCGCCTTGATGAAAATGACGACCGCTACCATGCAAACGCTGAGCGATTTTTTCGCCCATAGCGGCGCAGAGCTTGCGCTGTCGACCCTGGGCCGACGTGTGGCGCCAATGCGCCAGGACACTTTCGCTGCCTTCGAACAGGAGCGCGAGCCATGGCCGCTACCCTGGAACGGCCATGCACAGGTCGCATGCGCCCTGCGCTGGCCAGCTACCTACCAGGATCCGGCGATCTGGTTTCTGTCGTTACCGCTGGACGAACAGGGCATGCTGGTTCCTGCCGCGCGCGACGGATTTCTCGATCGCCTGCTCCAGACCCTGGGCACCCAGGCTGCCGATCCGTCAGAGAACGGTCTCGCACAAGGTAAGCTGGAGCCGCCCAATCTGATGCAGGACAATCCACTGGCATTCGAACCGGAGCTGCACCAGCGCGCGCTGCTGCATGCTCGCCTGTCTCGCCATTTCGGGCAACCGTCGTCATCGCATTCGGACATGGCGCGCCGTTACCTCATCGGCGACGACGCTCTCAATTGGCAAATGCTCGGCCTCCAAGGGCTGGCCGATCAGGTGGTCGCCAGCGATCCCGCCGTCATCGAGGCATTGGCGCTGCGCCTGAACACGCTGCCCCGCGAGGTGATCCTGCCGCTGTGCTACCTGATGGAGCATGGCGATACGCCGGCCGAGCTTCTTCCCACTCTCTGGCACGCCCTCGCCACCGCCCGCGAAGCGCAGGATATAGAGACGTTCTGCGCCCTGCTGAGAGCGCTACTGGGCAGTGACGAACCCCGGGTCGGAGAATGGCTCGATGGTATTCTCGAAGACGACGACCTCATGGCCGCCGACTGTCTCGCCGCCATCGCCGCCCGCGGCTGGCAGCACCTCGAACATGAAACCCGGCTCGAGCGGTTTCTGGAACGTCTGGCAAGTTGCAGGAATGCCAACTTCCGCCGCGTCGTCCATGATTTGGCATTGATCCCTCGCCTGCGCCTGCCCATATTGATGATGCTGCGTCAGGCGCCGGCGAACTCTGCCGTGGGCCGGCTCGTCAGAGAATGGAATGCTTGAACCCATGAAAGCACTACCCTACCAGGCCAAGGCGGTCATCGGCCGACGTGAAATGGTCACGCTACCGGACCTGCACATGACACTCTGCTGCAAGGCGGACACCGGCGCGAGGACATCGGCCTTGCATGCGGAACGGATCGAACCCTACGAGGAGAACGGTCACCCGTGGGTTCGGTTCATCACCCGCTCAAGTGGCCAGCAGAGCACGCACCATGAATGTCAGTTGCCTCTGCACGATCGTCGCCGGGTGAGAAGTTCCAACGGCCAGCAGGAGTGGCGCTATGTCATTCGTACGCGTCTTCTGCTCGGCGGGCTGGATTTCCCCATCGAGCTGACCCTGACCGATCGCAGCAACATGCGCCACCCCATGCTGCTGGGAAGGCGCGCCATGCGGCGGCTTCTGGTTGCCCCTGGCGCCGCGTTCCTGCACGGTGAACCCTGACGGCCCGTTTCGCCTCGCCCTTCCTTCCATTCACGCATCGGAGCCCCAAGCGCATGCATATCGGCATCCTGTCACGCAATCGCAACCTCTACTCGACGCGCCGCCTGGTCGAGGCCGCCGAGCAGCGTGGCCATACCGTCAGAGTCGTCGACACGCTGCGCTGTTACATGAGCATCGCCTCGCACCGCCCTTCGATTCATTACAAGGGCGAAGAGCTCGAGTCCTTCGATGCCATCGTTCCGCGCATCGGAGCATCGGTCACGTTCTACGGCTGTGCCGTGCTGAGGCAGTTCGAGATGATGAACACGTACGTGCTCAACGATTCGGTCGCGATCACTCGCTCGCGAGATAAATTGCGCTCCCTGCAACTGCTCTCCCGCAAGGGGCTTGGGTTACCGGTCACCGGCTTTGCCCACTCGCCCGACGACATCCCCGACCTGATCACCATGGCTAAGGGCGCACCGTTGGTGATCAAGCTGCTGGAAGGCACGCAGGGCATCGGCGTGGTCCTGGCGGAAACCAACCAGGCCGCCGAGTCGGTCATCCAGGCTTTCATGGGCATGAAGGCAAACATCATGGTTCAGGAGTACATCAAGGAAGCCAAGGGCGCCGATATTCGCTGCCTCGTGATCGGCGACAAGGTCGTGGCATCGATGAAGCGCCAGGCTGCCGAGGGTGAATTCCGTTCCAACCTCCACCGCGGCGGCACCGCCAGCGTCATCCGCATCACGCCGGAAGAGCGCTCCACCGCGATTCGCGCAGCCAAGGCCATGGGGCTCGGCGTGGCGGGTGTCGATCTGCTGCGCTCCAACCATGGCCCGGTGATCATGGAGGTCAATTCCTCCCCTGGCCTGCAGGGTATCGAAACCGCGACCGGCAAGGATATCGCGGGCCTGATCGTCGAGCATCTGGAGAAAAATGCCAGCACGCCACGGAAAGCGCCGCCGAAACCCAAGGGCTGATGGATAGCGGTCGAACAAATGGCCGAAAATCCTAAATTTTTCTGCGCCCGGGGGTGGCAAAACAGTGTTTCCGGCCGCACAATTTGTGTCACCTCAGGAGGTGGCCGCACATGTTTCTCGACAATCGCCAAGTGGCGATGGACAGCGTACTCGAAGCGCTGGCCGACAGTCTCGATTACTTTCAGGACAATCTCGATCGCCTGCGACCGGCGTTGCGTAATGCCCTGAAACCCCATTACGAGGAACGTGGGGCCGCCATGCGCGAACTGCAGCAACTGGTTCGCGAACATCTCGATATACTGCCTCGCGATGCCGATGTCGAACGCGACGATTACCTCTGGCTCTGGAGCCGTATCAAGAGCTTCGTCGGCAACGACAGTGCCGTACTACTCGGAGAGCTGCTCGAGCAGGAGCGCGTATTGATGCAGGCGCTGGGCACCGCGTTCACGCACCCCTTGCCGGAAGCCCTGGAGCCCTCGCTGGAACGGTGTTGGAAGAACTGCCGCGCATTGATCCGGGAGATCAACAAGCTGCAGCAACGCCAACGCTAAGAAGCGGTTCTTGGAGGCATGCTACCTTGCTGGCGACAACTCAGGCCTGGATGCGTGTCATGGCGATGACAGCTGGATCGGCTCCAGAGGCCCCAGGAAGTAAGGCTTTCGCCCCCAGACGTAGAGATCGCCAAAGGTAGCGGCACGGGCGAGCCATTCGCGTAGACGTAGCCGCCATTCTCCCTCAACGCCATCATCGGGCACCGCACAGCCGGTAGCCTCGATCCCCAGAACCTCGGCGATGAACAGAGCCCGTGGCAGGTGCCAGCCCTGGGAAATCAGCATCAGGCGATCCGCGCCAAACACCTCCTTGGCACGAACCACGCTATCGAAAGTACTGAAGCCGGCATAATCGAGCGTCATGTGAGCATCGCTGACGTTGCGATGGCGCAAGGAGCGCCACATGCTGATGGGCTCGTTGTAGTACCGCGTGCGGTTGTCGCCGGAAAGCAGCAGATGCTGAACGCGGTGAAGCCTCAGCAGCTCTGCCGAGGTCTCCATCCGGGCCTGATAGTAGGGATTGGTGCCGCCCTCTCGCAGCCACTGCGCGGTACCGAAGACCAGCCCGACCGGCTGCATGGCACACAGCGGCACCTCGTGTTCGATTCGGGCGTGGGTCTTCTGGAGTATCCAGAGATTGATCACCACGACACCGATCACCAGCAGCAACAGGCCAGCGAACAGTGCCTTGAGCAATCCCTTCAGCAGCTCGAGCATGGATGAACGACACGGTAACGGTGTGGGGAAAGCGATCGTCGGGCGCCCCAGCCGGGAGTCGAATAGCGATTAGAGATGTCAATCAGCATGTCGCGTTCGTTATCCTGCCAGAAACCGGCTCGCGCAGCCCGGAAAGCCTGACTCCATGCCACATGCCCAGGGTCCCGTCGACCCTAGAACATTCCCAGCTCGAGGCGCGCCTCTTCGCTCATCATCTCACGGCTCCAGGGAGGATCGAAAACGATTTCCACGTGAACCTTGGAGAACTGCGGCGCACCGAGAATCTTGCGCCGCGCGTCTTCAGCGATCACGTCGCCCATGCCGCAACCGGGCGCCGTCAGCGTCATGCGAATGGTCACCATGCGTTCGCCGGTAAGCAGGCGCTCGATACGACAGCCATAGACCAGTCCCAGATCGACGATGTTGACCGGTATCTCCGGGTCGAAGCATGTCCGCAACTGCTCCCAGACGAAAGCTTCCATTTCCGCTTCCGTCGCATCGGGATCCAGCGTCGGCCGCTCGAGCGCCTTCAGCCCCAGCGCGTCGAGATCATGGCCTTCGATCAGATAGAGACGGCCTTCGTAGCTGACGGTAATCGAGTTGCCCTTGGCCTGCATCACCACCACGGTGCTGTCCTCGGCCAGCGTGATGGTCTTGCCGAACGGAATCGAAATGACATCGACATCCCGCTGCAGCGGCATTTCCTGACCCTTGTAGACCTCGTTTAGCGGATCCATCGTTGCTCCTGACAGAATTGCCGGCCCGGACACGCCGGAAGCCGGAACCGGCTCAGCGCAGCATGCCCAGCACGCGCTGCAAGGCCTCGACGAACGCATCGACCTCTTCCGGCGTGTTGTAGACTGCCAGCGAGGCACGACAGGTCGCCTCGACACCGAAATGACTCAATACCGGTTGGGCGCAGTGATGTCCGGTGCGAATCGCCACACCCAACTGATCGATCAACAGACCGATATCCTGGGCATGCGCACCGTCGACGAGAAACGAAATCACGCCCGCCTTCTCCGGTGCCGTGCCGATGATTCTCAGCCCGTCGATCTGTTCGAGCTTCTGGGTCGCATGATCCAGCAGCCACTGCTCCCAGGCCGACAGCCGCTCGATGCCGAGCGCGTTGACCCAGTCCAGTCCCGCGCCCATGGCGATGACATCGGCCACCGAAGGCGTTCCCGCCTCGAACCGGTGCGGAACGGCCGCGAATTCAGTGCCACGATCGAAGGAGACTCGCGAGATCATCTCTCCGCCACCCTGCCACGGCGGCATGGACTCGAGGATGGAAGCCTTGGCATACAGCGCCCCGGCCCCCATCGGCCCATAGACCTTGTGACCCGAGAAGGCGTAGAAGTCGGCATCCAGCGCCTGCACGTCGACCGCCTGATGCGGCACAGCCTGGGCGCCATCGACCAGCATGAGCGCACCGCCGGCATGGGCATCGCGCGCCATCTCGGCAATGGGATTGATCGTGCCCAGCGCATTGGAGACATGGTTGACGCAGACCAGCCTGGTCCGCTCGCCCAGCATCTCGCGATAGGCCTCCTGATCGAGTACGCCTCGCGCATCGACGGGGATGACCTTGATCACGATCCCCAGCTCACGCTCGAGCAACTGCCAGGGCACGATGTTGGAGTGATGCTCCATCAACGAGATCACCACCTCGTCGCCCGCCTTCAGGTTGGCCCGGCCCCAGCTGTTGGCGACCAGATTGATCGCCTCGGTGGTCCCCCGCGTGAACACGATCTCGCGCGGCTCGAAGGCATTGAGGTGGCGCTGAACCGTGGTGCGCACGCCTTCGAAGGCCGCCGTCGCCTCGTCGGCCAGCGTATGCAGCCCGCGATGGATATTGGCGTTGTAACGACGGTAGTAGTCGCTGAGGCTGTCGATGACCGCCACCGGCGTCTGACTGGTGGCCGCGTTGTCGAGGTAGATCAGCGGTCGACCGTGAACCTCTCGATCAAGAATCGGAAAATCCCGACGTACGGCCGCCAGGTCCAGCGTCAGATCGGTAATCGCGGTCATCTCAAGCCTCCTGAATCGCCTCGGCGGTTTCCACCAGATCAGCCAGGTTGAAACGATCCGGCAGACGTCCCGCAACGGCCCGTTCGACGCGCTCGGCAATGATGTTGAGGCGCACCTTGTCCATGACTTCGCCGACGAAGGCCAATGTCAGCAGCGCCCGGGCCATCGGCTCGTCGATGCCGCGGCTACGCAGCGCATAGACGGCTTCCTCGTCCAGTTGGCCTGTGGTAGCGCCGTGGGAACATTTGACGTCGTCGGCGTAGATCACCAGCTCCGGCTTGGTGTCGATCTCGGCACGGTCGGACAGCAGCAGGTTGGCGTTGTTCTGGTACGCCTCGATCTGCTGCGCGTCCTTCTTGACGAAGACTTTGCCGTTGAACACGCCACGAGAACGGTCATCTAGCACACCCTTGTAGTTCTCGTTGGAGAACGTGCGCGGCGCGTTGTGATTGACCAGCGTGTGGTTGTCGACGTGCTGACGCCCCTGGACGAAGAACAACCCGTTATAGGCCGCTTCGGCGCCTTCGGCATTGATATCCGTCACCAGATCGGTACGTACCAGCGCCCCGCCAAGGTTCAGGTTGTACGAGTTGAAGCGGCTGTCGCGCCCCTGATCGACGTGGATGCTGGCCACGTGCAGATCCGTCAGCGCCGCTTCCTGCAACTTGTAGTGATCGACGATGGCGCCGCGATCGAGCAGCACTTCGGTCACCACGTTGGTGAAATTGGCGGCGTCGGGCTCGCCCGAATAATGTTCGACGATCGTCGCCTCGGCGCGCGCGCCCGCTTCGATCAGTACCCGCGGATGGCTCATCACCGGCCGTTCGTTGGCCCGCGACAGCAGCAGCACGTAGATCGGCTTGTCGACCACCGTACCGGGTGCCAGACGCACGATGACGCCCTCTTCGGCGAAGGCGGTATTGAGCGCCGTGAACGGCGAGAAATCGACACCCGCCAGACGGCCGAGCGAACCGCCTACTGCCTCGTGGTTGGTAGCCATTGCCTTGGACAGCGGTTCGAGGGAAACGCCGGCAGGCAGGCCGTCGAGCCGGGACAGCTCGGCACTGAACACGCCGTCGACCAGTACCAGCCGATAGGCGTCGATATCCAGGCGCTGCTCGTCGAAGCGGGCAGTGTCGAACGCGGCGTCCGTCGCCAGAGCGAAATCGCCCTCGGCAATACGGCGCACGTCGGTATATTTCCACTCTTCGTCACGTCGCGTGGGAAAACCCATTGCCTCGAAGCGCGCCGCGCCGGCCTGGCGCCGTGCCGCGACCCAGCTGGGGTCTTCGGCGCGGCGTGCGGTCAGACGCTCGAGAAAGCGTTCCGGTGCACTCATGCGGCAGATCCCTCCAGCACCCAATCGTAACCGCGGGCTTCGAGTTCCAGCGCCAGGTCCTTGTCGCCGCTCTTGACGATACGACCATCGACCAGCACATGAACATGATCCGGCTCGATGTGATTGAGCAGGCGCTGATAGTGCGTTACCAGCAGAATGGCGCGATTAGCGTCACGCAGCGAGTTGACGCCGTCGGCGACGACCTTCATGGCATCGATATCGAGGCCGGAGTCGATCTCGTCGAGCATCGCCAGCTTCGGCTGCAGCACCAGCATTTGCAGAATCTCGTTGCGCTTCTTCTCGCCGCCGGAGAATCCTTCGTTGACCGCTCGCTGCAGGAAGCTCGGGTCCATCTTCATCTCGGCGCTCTTTTCGCGCACCAGCTTCATGAACTCCGGCGCCGGGATCTCTCCTTCCCCGCGCGCGGCACGCTGGGCATTGAGCGCCGCCTTGAGCAGGTAGATGTTCTTGACCCCGGGAATCTCGACCGGGTACTGGAAACCGAGCAGCAGACCGGCGCGAGCCCGCTCTTCGATTTCCATTTCGAGCACGTCCTGACCTTCGAACAGGATCGTGCCCTGCGTCACCTCGTAGCCATCCTTGCCGGCGATCACGGCCGACAGCGTCGACTTGCCCGCGCCGTTCGGCCCCATGATGGCATGGACCTCACCGGCATTGATGGTCAGATTGAGGCCCTTGAGGATCGCTTTGTCCTCGACCGTAACGTGAAGATCTTTGACTTCGAGCATGTGAAACCCTTGAAACGAGAGAGACCGCCGACGCAGCCTCCCGAATTGGCATATGAATTCGACAGTGGCGGCGAATCAGCCCACCGAACCTTCCAGCGTGACGTTGAGCAGCGCCTCGGCCTCGACCGCAAACTCCATCGGCAACTCCTGGAAGACGTCCTTGCAGAAGCCGTTGACGATCATGCTTACCGCGTCCTCTTCGTCGATCCCGCGCGCGCGGCAGTAGAACAGCTGATCGTCGGCGATCTTGGACGTGGTGGCCTCGTGCTCGACGGTGGCAGTGCTGTTGCCGATCTCCTGATAGGGGAACGTGTGGGCGCCGCACTGGTCGCCGATCAACAGCGAATCACACTGGGTATAGTTGCGTGCGCCCTTGGCCCGCGGCCCGATTTTGACCAGACCACGGTAGGCCTGATCGCTGCGACCGGCGGCGATGCCCTTGGCGACGATCGTCGAGCGGGTATTCTCGCCGATGTGGATCATCTTGGTGCCGGTGTCGGCCTGCTGGCGACCGTTGGTCACCGCGACCGAATAGAACTCGCCGATGCTCTCCTTGCCACGCAGCATGCAGGAGGGGTACTTCCAGGTGATGGCGGAGCCGGTCTCGACCTGCGTCCAGCTGATGCGGGAACGGTCGCCACGGCAGTCGCCACGCTTGGTGACGAAGTTGTAGATGCCGCCCTTGCCTTCCTCGTCGCCCGGATACCAGTTCTGCACCGTGGAGTACTTGATGTAGGCATCTTCCAGCGCGACCAGCTCGACCACCGCCGCGTGGAGCTGGTTCTCGTCACGCATCGGCGCGGTACAGCCTTCGAGGTAGGAAACCTGCGCCTGCTTGTCGCAGATGATCAGCGTACGCTCGAACTGGCCGGTATTGGCGGCGTTGATCCGGAAGTAGGTCGACAGCTCCATCGGGCACTTGACGCCTTCCGGTACGTAGACGAACGAGCCATCGGTGAAGACCGCGGAGTTGAGCGCGGCGAAATAGTTGTCGGCCTGCGGCACTACCGTCCCCAGATACTGGCGCACCAGTTCCGGGTACTCGCGAATCGCCTCGGAGATGGAGCAGAAGATGACCCCGGCCTCGTGGAGCTTCTCCTTGAACGTCGTGGTCACCGATACCGAATCGAAAACGGCATCGACGGCCACCCCCGCCAGCGCCGCCCGCTCGTGCAGCGGAATACCCAGCTTTTCGTAAGTTTCCAGCAGCTTGGGGTCGACCTCGTCCAGGCTCTGAGGGCGGTCTTCCGGCTTCTTCGGCGCACTGAAATAGGAGATTGCCTGATAGTCGATGGGGGGATATTCGAGATGCGCCCAGGACGGCGGCGTCATCTTGAGCCACTGATGATAGGCTTCGAGGCGCCAATCGAGCATCCATTGTGGCTCTTCTTTCTTCTGGGAAATGAAGGCGATCGTGCTTTCATCCAGGCCCGGCGGCACGGTATCGCTTTCGATGTCGGTCACGAATCCCTGCTTGTATTCGCGACGGACCAACTGCTCCATCTCTTCGCTAGCCATGGTCTTCTCTCCTCTCCACCGAGAGTCTTATGACGAAGATGCAATCCCGGCTGGACACGAGAAGCGGCAAACTCTCACCGCCACCGCACCTGCCATTGCCACGTCTTCTTAATGTTCGCGCACTGCCCCGGTCGTCGAAGGCAACGTCACGCTTTGAATCGGTAACTGCACCGGCAACTTGAGCGGGCTGGACTGAGCGAGATGCGCCAACGTGACACAGTCGAGCAGTGTCCGTATCGCCTGTGACACCCGCTGCCAGTTGTCGGCAACGCCACAGGTGTCCATCAGCTCGCAGTCCCCATCGGCATGGCTGCACTCGGTCATGCCGATCGGCCCCTCGATGGCGGCAATGATGTCGCTGGCGGTGATCTCCGCCGGAGATCGGGAAAGCACGTACCCCCCATGAGAACCGCGGCGGGATTCGAGCAAACCGCTTCGGGAAAGCATCTTGAGCGTCTTTCCTACCGTGGGGTGCGGAAGGCTCACGCGTGCCGCCAGTTCAGCCGCTGTATGCGCCTGCTCGGGATCCCGCGCGATCTGCGCCATGATCACCGCCGCATAATCCGTCAATTTCGATAGTTTCAGCATGCCGTGATGCCCTCTCGATCCTGACAGCCGCTATATAGGACCATTTTAGTCCTCTTTGCACACGCTGTGAACCCTTGGTTCTCGCCAGAGGACCGCGGCCTCTACCTGACTGCCTGCCTGCCCGAGCACCGTCGATGCCATCAGGAACGAGGAAGCCATTCACAGACACTTGGTGTCGTTGAATTACGCAACATCAAAAGAACACAAAAAGAAAAACTCGGAAACTAAATTTTCCAATCACACCCATTGGAAAAATAAAGTTACCAAAACCGCTTCAGAACGCTTTTTGGCGTCTCCAACCAGAGACAATAGATGTCGTCATAAAGTCACACGCTGTGCAATAGAACGACACTAAAGCCGCATTCTTCTTTACATGAGCTTTTCCTGAATTGGAACGAAAGACGCTTTGAAACTAACGTTGTCCTCGTATTTCGGAAACACTGTTTGTCATTAGCTGTAAAGAATAAAGATCTTAAAGACCACTAAAATCAAAGGCTTGACATCTTAATGGAAATTAGCCTCGGATTTGATTGGCTTTCGTAATCCTCATCGCCCCATTACGTGACGCTTTGCAGGACGTGACGTCTTTGCAGCGGATGACAAATTGCCGTGTTCAACACTCATATGAATGCCAATGACTGGCATATCGAATGACCGATGCCACGAGACAAGCTCGTGAACGTCGGACACATAACGATACGAATCAGCAAGGAGAGCCATCATGCGGATTACCATCTTTGGAACTGGTTATGTAGGTCTCGTTACCGGAACCTGCCTCGCCGATGCCGGCCATGAAGTCATGTGCATGGATGTCGACAGCGACAAGATCACAGGCCTCGAGAACGGGATCGTTCCTATCTATGAGCCCGGTCTGGAAGCGCTGGTCAAACAGAACGTGGCCGAAGAGCGCCTGCTGTTCACCACCGATCCCGCGGTAGCGGCCAATTTCGGCACCCTGCAGTTCATCGCCGTGGGTACGCCGCCGGACGAAGATGGCAGCGCCGATCTGAAATACGTGCTCAGCGTGGCAGACACCATCGCCGAACACATGCAGGAGTACAAACTGATCATCGACAAGTCCACGGTGCCGGTCGGAACCGCGGATCGCGTGTCCGATGCAGTCCGTCGTCGCCTGCAACAGCGCGACGTGGATATTCCCTTCGACGTCTGCTCGAATCCGGAGTTCCTTAAGGAAGGCTCTGCCGTCGAAGATTTCTCGCAGGGCGCACGCATCATCATCGGCTGTGATTCCCCCCGCGTCGAACCGCTGATGCGCGAGTGCTATGCACCCTACAACCGGCGCCAGGAAAAGCTGATGTTCATGGACATCCGCAGCGCCGAACTGACCAAGTACGCCGCCAATGCCATGCTGGCGACCAAGATCAGCTTCATGAACGAAGTGTCGAATCTGGCCGAGCGACTCGGTGCCGATGTCGAAAACGTGCGCCGGGGTATCGGCAGCGACCCGCGCATCGGCTACAGCTTCATCTATCCCGGCTGCGGCTATGGCGGCTCCTGCTTTCCGAAGGACGTTCAGGCGCTCGCCCGTACCGCCAGCGGCGTCGGCTACGAGGCGGAACTGCTCAACGCGGTCGAGGCCGTCAATTACCGCCAGAAGGCGAGCCTTTACACCAAGCTGTCTCAAGCACTCGACGGTGACCTGCAAGGCAAGACCATCGCCGTCTGGGGGCTGGCGTTCAAACCCAACACCGACGACATGCGCGAAGCCCCGAGTCGCGAGCTGATGGAAGCGGTATGGGCAGCCGGCGGCAAGATTCGTGCCTACGATCCGGAAGCCATGAAGGAGTGTCAGCGAATTTACGGCGAGCGGGACGACCTGGTTCTGACGAAACGTCGTGACAACACCCTCGAAGGCGCCGATGCGCTGGTCATCTGCACCGAGTGGAAGGCTTTCCGCACCGTCGACTTCCGCCGCCTGCGCGAACAGCTGACCACGCCAGCGATCATCGATGGCCGCAACCTGTTCAACCCGGAAAGTGTGCGTGCCGCCGGCCTGCTCTACTTCGCGGTCGGTCGCGCCGACTCGCTGCGCATTTCCCAGCCCACCGAGGCCCCCGCGCCGTTGGCGTCACAGGCCGAGCGCAGCGGCCCGGGCATCGCCTACACGCTATAACGTGCGCTGCCGTCGGCGGCGGCAGTGACCGCCGCCGCCCCGATTTCCATCACGGTTCAGGCCGGTGCCATTGCACGGGTCTACAGGAACTTAGCGTCTGCTAGGCGGATTCGGCAGACGCGCAAGGGACGACGTCAAGGAACGACCCCAAGGGCAAGGGACGACGTCAAGGAACGACCCCAAGGACATCCCGATGAGCCATATCAACTACACCCGTGCCAGGCCCAGCAAAGCCTCGGTAGCGACCGAAGCGACGGTCATCCTACTGCTGGCGACGCTGACCCTGCTGCTGGTGACCCATCTGCCGGGCGAAGTCTTTCACCCCGGCTCGAAGAGCTTCATCTTCGCCGTGGGCCTGATAGGGGCCTGGCGCTACTCGTGGTGGTTCGTGCAGGCGGTACGTTCCGTCTGGTACAACCGCCGCATGTTTCCTCGGCTGCGGGCCGAGGCCGATGCCGTCGGCGCCAGAGAGACGCCGGACGCGCTCTATATCCTGTGTACCTCGTTTCGGATCGACACCGAGGTCACTTTCGCCGTCTACGACGCCCTGATTCGTGATGCCGCGAATTATGGCGTGCCGACGACGCTGTTCGCCGCCATCGCCGATCGCAGCGATGTCGACATCATCGACCAGGTGATGGAGGAGCATGGCTGGCCCGACAACGTCAGCGTGCGTTACATGTTCCAGAAAGGTGATGGCAAACGCTCGGCCATGGCCGAGGTGTTGCGCGCCATCTCCCGCTGCATGCCGACACACCGCTCGCTGCTGGTCAGCATGGACGGTGACATCCGCATCGAACCCGGCACGCTGGAACGTTCGCTGTCGTTCTTTCTGGCCAAGGATGATCTGGGCGCGATCACCACCAACAATAACGCGGTGGTCATCGGCAACGACGTGACCAAGGAGTGGTACGACCTGCGCTACGCCCAGCGTCACCTGGTCATGAGCTCGACCTCGGTATCCGAGCGACTGCTCGTCCTGACCGGCCGCTACAGCGCGTTTCGTGCCGATCTCGCCACGGAGCCCGAGTTCATCGAGCTGGTCGAGAACGACCACGTCGAGCACTGGCGTTTCGGCAACTTCAAGTTCCTCTCCGGCGATGACAAGTCGACCTGGTTCTGGCTGCTCAAGAACCGCTGGAAGATGCTCTACCTTCCGGATGTCTACGTCACCGGCTTCGAGGAGTTGCCCGAGCGTCGTCGATTCTTCAAGTCGACACTCGATCTGATGCGCCGCTGGTTCGGCAACATGCTGCGCACCAACGGCCGTGCCATCGCACTGGGGCCAAGCCGCATGGGCTGGTTCACCTGGTGGAGCCTCGTCGACCAGCGGCTTTCCATGTGGACCACGCTGATCGGCCCCACCATTGCCATCATGCTGACGCTGTTCGTGCGCCCATCGTTCATCTTCGCCTACCTGCTGTGGATCCTGATGACCCGCGGCCTGACCAGCCTGGTACTGGCCTGGCAGCGCGGACGCTGGAGCGCACTGTGGGTGCCGATGCTCTACTACAACCAGCTCAGCGGCGCGATCCTGAAGACCTATGTCAGCTTTCGCTTCAACCGCCAGAAATGGTCACGCCAGGGCATTTCCGCCGGCGAGCCCGACGATCCTCGCGCAGCCCGTCGCCAGCGACTGGGCGGCCATTTCATCCACGCCCTCTACTTAGGTGGCCTGATATTCGTGCTGGCCGTCTTCGGCGGCATCATGGCCCCGGCCGATCGCCTGTCGATCGCGGCGATGACCGGCGCCCAGCCGGAGACGCTCGAGGAAGACGCCGCCGACAACCGCTGGCTCGCGCTGACGCTGACCGATGCACCGGAGGGCGGCAGCGTTCATCTGCCCGCCGGCCACTACCGGATCGATGCCCGATTCAACGACCAGGTCGCCTCGCTGGACAGGATTCGCGGCACCAGACTTCACGGCTATGGCGACCCGGACGCCCCGACCACGCTGGAGGTCGGCACCGGGCTCGCATCGCAGATCCGTTCCGGCGACACCACGCTCGCCAGCGCTGGCAAGTTCGACTGTGACGCCCAGCAGCCCTGTCAGATTGAACTTGCCGGTCACGCTATCCAGCTGACGGCGCTATCGCTGTCGCTCGAAGGCAGCCACATGGAAGAAAACGCGCTGGCACAGAACCGCCAGTAGCCAGGGAATTTCAAGGAGACATCACCATGTCAGATCATGACCGCCTGTCAGGCCACGACAACGACACCCCCCGGGACCCGGACCAGTTGCGCCATGAACGCCGCGACGAGCGCCGCCATGTCCGCGTCGAAATGCCCTTCAACGTTCGTCTGGGGGATGATCGGGTCGTCAAGGGCCACGATCTCTCGATGGGAGGCTTTTCCGCCGAGACCTCGATGCATCTAGAGCTTCAACGCGAGATCCCCGTTGCGCTGATGCTGACCGCCAGCGGTGTCGAACTGGCCCTGCCCGCGATGGCACGCCCACTGCGCGAGATCGGCGACGCGCGCCAACAGCGCGTCGCGTTCGAATTCACCCAGATGGAGTCCCGCCAGCGCGATATCCTGCGCCGGGTGATTCGCGCCCAGATGAGCGGACGCCATGTCAGTCTCGATGGTCTGGTCGACCCGCAGGATGCCCAGACACCCCGCAAGCGCCGTGGCAACGTCGCGACACCGGCCACCAAGCCCAAGCGTCGCGTTCCCATGTTCCGCTATATGGCGTTGCTCGTCGCCGCGGGCGTCTTGACGGCGGCAGTTGCCGCGACGGTCTATCGCAACGTCTTTCTGATCGAGCCGAGCTTTGCCGCGGTGACGGCGCCGCGAACGGATATCCTGGCGCCCGGCGCCGGCCAGTTGAAAGATCTGGAACTCAACGCCGGCGACAAGGTCGAGCGCGACCAGCCGCTGATCCAGGTCAATAACGCCGAACTCCAGAACGATCTGCTGCTGTCCCAGGCCTCGTTCGACTACAACAAGCGCCTGATCGATAACCTCCAGGACAGCCTCGACGATGCTGGCAACCACAAGGTCAGCGTGGCGACATCCTCCAACCCCGCAGACGGCGAGCTGGGTTACGAGACTCTGTCGCCGGAAATCGCGAGGACTCGGGTGGAGCAGTTCGAAACGGCCCGCGACTACGAAAGTTCGCGTATCGATGCCTACAAGGCGCGGGTATCGGCCAACACCATCTACAGCCCGTGTGACTGTGAAGTGGCCTGGGCACTCAGCGCTGCCGGCGGCACCTACGTCAACGAAGGCGATCGTGTCATGACGCTGGTCAGCACCCACAACAACGACGTCATGGTCGAGGCGCTGGTGCATATGGAAGACATCGGCGATATCGAGAACCACCAGCAGGCCTATATCGCCCTGCCCAACGCATCGGAGCCGATTCCCGCGCGTGTGCGTAGCGTCGCGCTCGATGTCGAACGTCAGCCGCGTGCCGGCTTCCCGGACTGGGTGCGCCAGCAGCAGAACGTGGCGAGCGTGCTGCTGGTACCGGAAGAGACGTTGCCGGCCGGCGCCGTGGGTACACCGGTCGACGTCCGCTTCACCGAAGCGCCGATGCTCGACACGGCCGCCGAGTGGACCTACCAGGCGGGCCGCGCCATGTATCAGGGTGTTCAATCGCTGTGGACGAGTGCCGCCGACGGGATGAAAAGCGCCATGAACTGAGCCTTCGACTGGCCGTCGCGTGAAGCGACCGTGAAGCGCTACCGAAACCCATCGCAAACGAACCTTGCCGAGGAAATGACCATGACGCGATCCCAGCTCGACAATGCCAACCGCCGCCCATTGCGCCTTTCGGGCACGGCGGCGCTGATCGCCGGCGCGTTGACTGTCGTCTCCCTGCCCGCGCAGGCCGCCAGTGACGGTGATCTCACCCAGCCACAGGTGTCGGCCTGCTCGACACGCTACGCCCCGGTACATGCCCCGGGCATGAACATTCAGGCCAATGCGGATCCCAAGGCCTGGGTCAAGAGCGGGCTCGATGCCGAGCGACGCTGGGGTGAACAGAACCTGCAGGTGCTGAGCAACGATGAGAGCGGACTCGACGCGCCCGCCCTGCGTGTCAGCTACCCGCAAGGCAGCTCGTCGCCCAGCGATGCCGCAGAGGGCGGCGCCGGCTTCGTGATGCCGGTGCCGGCGCTGCGTCAGGCCGATCGCGCCTGCCTGCGTTACCAGGTGCGCTTCCAACCCGGCTTCGACTTCGTCAAAGGTGGCAAGTTGCCGGGCCTCTACGGCGGTGACGGCCCCACCGGCGGCGACGAGGTCACTGGCAAGAACGGTTTCTCGATGCGTTTCATGTGGCGCAAGCAGGGTCAGGGCGAGCTCTACGAATACGTCGCCAATAAAGACGCCGACTACGGCGAATCGGTCGGCCGTGGCCGATGGCACTTCACGCCGGGGCAGTGGGTCAGCGTGGAGCAGGAGATCGTGCTCAACGATCCCGACCGCGACAACGGCATCGCGCGTGTCTGGGTCGATGGGCAACCGGTTCTCGAGCAGCGAAGCATCGTCTATCGCACCACTGAAGACGTGCATATCGACGGCCTGATGTTCTCGACCTTCTTTGGCGGTCACGGCAGCGACTGGCGCACACCGCGTCACCAGGTCGTCGATTTCGCCGACTTCACCCTGATGACCCCCAGGACGTGATCCATCCTTTCGACAGGAGTCGATTTTCATGAAACGGACGTCACTCGCAGGCCGTGTGGGCCTGCGTCTCACTCTCGCGATGCTACTGGGCGTGACCGCCTCCGGGCTGGCGCTTTCGGCCCAGGCGATGAGCTACGAACAGCGCCAGAAACTGGATCTGTCGGAATATACGGTCACCGACCCCGACGCCTCCTATTTCGACGTCAAGGCCCGCATGGCCTTGCTGCAGCAGACGGACAACGATCTGCTGCAGTACAACCGTGACCAGCTCGAGCCCGGCCCCAGCTGCCAACAGGAACTGTCCAAGCCGGCACTGGACAGCGTCATCCGGATCCCCGGCTATTATCCGCAACCCCAGGCCTGGGAACTGGCTTCCGAGCCACTGTTCGATTTCGAGGACACCGTCTCCAATCTGGCTGGCGCCTACGTCGCCTCCGGGGATGACTACTACGCCGACTGCCTGGTGCGGTTTCTCGACAAATGGGCGACTCAAGACGCATTGAGCCAGTTCTATTACGACCGTCTCGAACCCCAGGGCTGGTACTCGACCGAGTCGATGATGTTTGCCGCCGCCATGGCCTACTCCATCGTGCGTCCGGTCGTGGCGGACAAGCGCCCCGACGCGATCGAGCGCATCAATCACTGGCTCAACACGCTGGCACACCAGCACTCGTCCATCCGCGGCGGAGACCCGAGCTGCTGCAACAACCACTTCTACCGTCGGGCGCTCTACGCCAGCATGATTGGCGTGCTGACGGACGACGACGAGCTTTTCCAGTTCGGCGTCAGCGCCGTCTACTCGGCACTCAGCGACATGACCCCACGCGGAGCCTTGCCCCACGAGATGGCTCGTGGACGACGCGCCAGCCACTATCAGAACTATGCCCTGCTGTACCTCGTCAACATCATGCAGGTGGCCTATCGCCAAGGCTACGATCTGTTCGACTTCGAGTACGACGGTCATACCGTCGACGATGCGGTCCAGTTTGCGCTGGACACCTTCGACGACCCGGCAGCGCTGGGGGATCTGGCGACCCACGCCCAGTACTACGGCTTCCTGGACGACGAGCAGTACCTGGCCTGGATGGAGGTCTATCTCCAGCACCGCGAGGATCCGAGAATTTCTCGTTACGTGAGCCAGAGGCGGCCCATCGACAACCGCAGTGCCGGGGGCTACGTCACCCTCTACTTCATGGATCCGACAGCCCAGCCTCGTGCGCTGCCGGAACCCGAAGAGCAGCAACTCGCCACGTTCGAGCCCGACGCCTGATTTCGAGCCCGACGCCTGATTTCGTCCCGAGGTTCGAGTTCGAGCCTTATCACGGCCTCGGGACCCGACGATCCACTGATCCAGGACCGTTCCAGGGACGGAACGGCTCCGACCCAAAGGAGATTCGCATGACGACATCCATTCGCACAGACCTGCCGACCCCGTCACGCCTGCCCACCAACCGATTCATGCCAGGCCTGGCCTCGGTCTTGATTTCAGCCATAATGCTGACCGCCTGCGCCGGCCAGGGTACACAGGACATGCAAACCGTTGCCGCCCAGGATCAGGCACTGTTTGCCCATCGCTACGTCGAGTCGATGCCTTCGACCGACTGGAACCGCATGGAATACATCCGCAATCTGCAGGCCGAGGGCCAGAGCCTGAAAGCCATCGAGCTGCTCAAACCCATGGCACGGACGCACCCCGAAGCCCGTTATGAGCTGGCACGAATCTACGATGAGGGCGCCGGCGTCCCCCGCGACCCCGAACTGGCCGTTCACTACTATCGTCAGGCCGTCCCCTATGAATTCAGTGGACTGGACAACGCCTCGCTGAAACTGGGCCGGCTCTATCTCGCCGGGGACGGCGTCAAGCGGGACCCCGCCCTGGCCTGGAATCTGTTCCAGCAGGCCATCGACCACGACGGCAACCCCAGTGCTCGCATCGAGGTCGCCGAGATGCAGCTGACAGGCGAAGGCGTGCCGCGTGATGTCGATGCCGCTCGCGAGCAGCTGGAAAAGGCAGCGGCCCAGAACGAGCCGCGCGCCCTTGAGACACTGGCCGAAAACTATGCCGCCGGCGGCGCTTTCGGCAACGACCCGAGCCGGGCACGGGCCTATGCCGAGCGTTATGCGCAGGCAATGACCTCGCGCGCCGAGAGCGGCGATGTCGATGCCATGCTCGCGCTGTCGCGACTCCACGCCGAAGATGGCCTGCTGCCGCAACCCGAGCGTCAGCAGCAGTGGTTGACCCGGGCAGCCGAAAGCGGCGACCCGCAAGCGCTGGCCGCCGCCGGCCATCTGCTGCTCGACCGGCAGGATCCCTCCGAAGGTCTGAGCATGCTCGAACGCGCAGCGCAAACCGGCAACGTGGATGCCGCCTACTGGCTGGGTCAGGCCTATCTGGGCGAAGGCCAGGTCGAAGCCGATCCGGCGCTCGCCGAAAAGTGGCTGACCAAAGCCTCGGAGCAGGGCCAGCTCGACGCCACGCGCAGCCTGGGGCAAGCCCATTTCGACGGCGTGGTGTTATCCGAAGATCCCCAGCGAGGCATTCAACTGCTGGAGCAAGCCGCACAGCACAACGATGCCTACGCCCTCGCCCTGCTGGGCAACATCTATCTCGATAGCGACAAGGTCCAGGCACAGCCGCAGCGTGGCGTCGAATATCTCAAGCGCGCCAATCGGCTCGGCCACCCTTACGCCACCGCTCGCCTGGGCGAGGCTTATCTCAAGGGAGAAGGCATGCCCGCCGATCCGGTTCAGGGCGTTGCGTTGCTCACGGATGCGGCCAACCAGAAACAGAGCGGCGCCGCGCGTACCCTGGGTATCGCCTATATGGATGGCACCGGCCTGCAGCGCGATCCGGCCAAGGCGCAACGGTGGCTGAGCCTGGCCGTCGAACAGGATCCCACCGACACCACGTCGAAGACACGGCTCGGCCAGGGTTACCTGGAGGGCAAGCTTCCCGGCGCCAGCCACCAGGGCGTGAAACTGCTCGAAGAAGCCGCTGACCAAGGTGACGCCTACGCCATGGTGGTGCTCGGTCGCGCCTATCGCGAGGGGGTCGGCGTATCGCCGAACCTGAACCGCTCGGAACTGTGGCTCCAGCGGGCTGAGCGTGCGGGTCACCCATCGGCACGACAGGCGCTGGCTCGTACCTACCGCGCCAGCGGCGAGCAAGGCAATATCGACGACCTGATCCGCGCGGCCAATATGGGCGAAGTGCCGGCCATGGCGGATCTGGGCCGGGCCTATCTGCGCGGCCAGGGCGTCAGCGCCAGTTACGCCAGCGCACGCAAATGGCTGTCGAAAGCCGCCGATGCGGGTCACCCCGGCGCGACGGCCTCGCTCGGTCAGATGTATGCCGAAGGATTGGGGGTCGGCGTCAACAAGAGACGCGCCGCAGGCTATTTCGAACGAGCGATCGCCGCCGGCCATGTCGGAGCCCAGGCCGATCTCGGTCAAATGCTGCTGACCGGCGACGGCATCCCCGCCGACCCGCAACGTGGCGTCAGATTGCTGACCCGCGCGGCCAACGCCGGGCATGGTTCCGCGGGCGTAACGCTCGGCGAAGCCTATCTCAACGGCACCGGCGTCGCCGCTGACCCGGAGCGTGGCGTACGCTATCTCTCCCAGGCAGCGGAACGCGGTGACGACAACGCCCAGCGCGTACTGGGGCTGGCCTACCTCGAAGGCAACGGCGTCGACGCGGACGCCGACGAAGCCGTGAGCTGGCTTTCCCGTTCGGCGAGCAATGGCAATGCCTCCGCGCAAGCGGCGCTGGGCTCGGCCTATCTCGAAGGCCAGGGTGGCGTCACCCAGGACATCGACAAGGGCAAGCAACTGCTGACCGCCGCCGCCGAGACTGGCCACGCCGGCGCCGAGGCCGCACTCGGACGCGCCTATCTCAGCGGAGAAGTTCTGCCGCGGGACCCCCACAAGGGCGCGGAACTGCTGGTCGATGCCGCCCGCCAGGGGCACCGCTCCGCTCGCATCTCGCTGGCTCAGGCCTTTCTGCAAACGCGTGGCGTCGAGTTCGTCAATCAGCAACAGGCGATGATCTGGCTCGACGGTGTCATGGAAGGCGACAGCGAAACCGCGATCGATACCCTCCAGGACCTGCTGGAGAATCCCGAGGCGGCTACCGCTGCCGGGGATGCATCCTCCACATGATTCGATATCGCCAAAGACAAGCGCTGGCACTGGTACTCGCCGCGCTGGCGCTCCCGACCCTGGCGCCGGTGGCAACAGCTGGAACCACGATCCCCGAGGCCGCGACGGACATCGCGGCTTCGGCCGTGATCGACCGGGCCGAGAGCGAACGCCGGAAACCGCTCTACAGCGTGGTGAACAAAACCCGGCTCCCGGCCAGCGAAGACGCCCACGACTACTTCAGCTTTGCACCCTACTGGTGGCCGGACCCGGACAGTGATGACGGCCTGCCCTACGTGCGGCGTGATGGTGAATACAATGAAGCGACGCTCGGCGATGCAACCGACAAGCAGCGCCTGATCGATTTCATCGACACCGTCAACGTGCTCTCCTGGAGTTACCGCCTCACCGGTGACGAGCGCCATGCCCAACGCGCCGTCGCGCAACTGCGCCACTGGTTCGTCACGCCCGAGACGCGGATGGCCCCCAACCTGCGCTACGCCCAGGCCATACCGGGACGGGTCGAAGGGCGCGGCATCGGCATCATCGAAAGTCGGCTGCTGATCGGCCTATCCGAATCGATCCGGCAACTGGCGCCCTCCCCCGCGCTGACCGACGAAACGCTCGGCCCGCTGAAGCAGTGGTACGGCGACTATCTGGACTGGATGCTGACGAGCGAGAACGGCCGGAAGGAGCATTCCAAGCGCAACAATCACGGCACCTGGTATGACGCGCAGGTCGCGGCCTTTGCCCGCTTCGTCGGTCGCCCGGCGCTGGCCAAGCGCCAGTTGCATGAAGCGCTTGACCGATTGGAAGCGCAGTTCGAACCCGACGGGCGCCAACCGCTGGAGCTGGAGCGCACCCGCCCATGGCACTATGCCAATTTCAATCTGGCAGCCTGGTCAGTACTGCTTCGCGAAGCTTCGGCGCTAGGGCTGACCTGGCCCGAGGAGGAAGCGGACCGGGCGCGTCTGGCCGCCGCCTACCGCTGGGTCGCCGATCATGCGGCTAATCCCGATGACTGGTCGTATCAGGAACTTCACGGTTTCGATTCCGCCATTGCGCTCCCCAACCTGGTGATGGCAGCGCGTCATCATCTGCTGCGAGACGACAGCTTGTTGCAAGACAATAGCCTGCTGCAAGACAAGGGCCGTATCGGACCGCTCTTCCAGCGCTGGGTACAGGACCCTGATCGTGACTCGGCCATGGCGGCAACGGCGTTGCTATCCTTGGCGAAGGCGCCCACTGCCCTCCCTTGAACGAAGATGGCCCGCTGCCAGGGCAGCGGGCCATCTTCTGTCATCTATCGACTTCTCTATCGATAGACTGCTTTATCGATCGATTGCTTCACCGTCCGATTGCTTCACCGTCCGATTGCTTCGCCGAGTGACTCGGCGCGAGCGATCAATCAAACGGATTGCGCAGCACGATCGTCTCGTTACGGTCGGGGCCGGTAGAGATGATATCGATCGGCGTACCGACTTCTTCTTCCAGGAAGGCGATATACGCGCGCGCGTTCGCCGGCAGATCCTCGACGCTACGCACCCCGATGGTGGATTCGTTCCAGCCCGGCAGATCGTGATAGAGCGGCTCGATCACTTCGTACCCTTCGGAATCGACCGGATTGTCGATGGTTTCGCCATCCTTGCTGCGATAGCCGACGCAGACGCGGATGTTCTCGAGCCCGTCGAGCACATCGAGCTTGGTCAGGCAGATGCCGGAGACCGAGTTGATCTGCACCGCGTGACGCAGCGCCACGGCGTCGAACCAGCCACAGCGGCGCGCACGACCGGTGGTTGCCCCGAACTCATGCCCTTTCTCGGCCAGGTGCCGGCCGAATTCGTCGAACAGCTCGGTGGGAAACGGGCCGGAGCCGACGCGCGTGGTGTAGGCCTTGGTGATGCCCAGCACGTAGTCGAGGTAAAGCGGGCCGACCCCGGAGCCGGTCGCCGTGCCGCCAGCGGTCGTGTTGGAGCTGGTGACGTAGGGATAGGTGCCGTGGTCGATATCCAGCAACGAGCCCTGAGCGCCCTCGAACAGGATGTTTTCGCCGGACTTGCGGATATCGTGGACCAGGGAGACCGTGTCGCAGACCATGGGGCGCAGTTCTTCGGCAAAGCCCATCGCCTGATCCAGCACTTCCTGGAAATCGACGGCCGGTTCACCGTGATAACGGGTCAACACGAAGTTGTGGTAATCGAGCACCTCGCCCAGCTTGGAGGCGAAACGCTCGCGATGCAGGATGTCGCCCAGGCGCAGGCCGCGACGTGCGACCTTGTCTTCGTAGGCCGGTCCGATACCGCGTCCGGTCGTACCGATCTTGGCAATGCCGCGAGCCTTTTCACGCGCCTGGTCGAGGCGCACATGGTAAGGCAGGATCAGCGGACAGGCCGGCGACAGACGCAGGCGCTCGCGCACCGGCACGCCCTTGGCCTCCAGCTCCTTGATCTCCTCCATCAACGCTTCCGGCGACAGCACGACACCATTGCCGATCACGCAGATCTTGTCGTCGCGCAACACGCCGGAAGGAATCAGATGCAGAACCGTCTTCTGGCCGTCGATCACCAGCGTATGGCCGGCATTGTGCCCGCCCTGGAATCGCACCACGGCACTGGCGGACTCGGTCAACAGGTCGACGACCTTGCCCTTGCCCTCATCGCCCCACTGAGTACCCAATACGACTACGTTCTTGCCCATTGCTCTCGTCTCTTGATCAACCCGTCGCGATCCGGTCGTTCGTCGCGATCCATTTGCTGTATCCACGCTGGCGTCTGTGAACAGGTTCTGACAGCGTTGGCTCAATTCAGCGGCTCGATACGCCACTCGCCATCCTGAAGCACCAGATGACGATTGCAGCGGTGTGACTCGGGACCGGTCCGCTGGTCGGGCAGCGCCTGGATCACGCGCTCCCCCTGGGCCCGTAGCCGATTGATGGTCTCATTGAGCGCGGCGTCCGTCTGGTTCGGTGCCCAGATGCCATTGGTTGGCGGCTCTCGTTCGGCCAAGGTCGCCAGCTGCTTGAGATCCATGGAAAATCCGGTGGCCGGGCGAGCACGGCCAAAGGCCTGGCCGGTATCGTCGTAACGGCCGCCCTTGCTCAACGCCTGGCCGTATCCCGGCACGTAGGCGGCGAACACCATCCCGGTGTGGTACTGGTAACCGCGCAGCTCGGCGAGGTCGAAGTAGAACGATACCTCGGGATGCTCGGCAACGACGCCGCGATGCAGCCGCATCAACTGATCGAGCGCGTCCAGAACGGCTCCCGGCGCCTCGGCCAATACCTGCTGGGCATGCTCCAGAATCTCCGCCCCGCCATGCAGCCGCGGGAGTTCGCTGAGCATCCGCGCGAGTTTGGAGTCCCCGACATTGGCGGCCACCAGTTCGTCGATGACAATGTAAGCCTTGCGTTCGATGGCATCGAACAGCGCTCGTTCGACGTCATCGCTCCAGTCGACGGCACGTACCAGCTCGCGGTAGATCGCAGTATGGCTCAGCGCCAGGTGGATCTCCTTGGCGCCCGCCGCCTCGAGGCTGGAAAGCGCCAGCCTCAACACTTCGATATCGGCATCCAGCCCAGCGTGGCCGAAGAGCTCGACGCCAACCTGCATGGGGCTGCGGCCGCCCTGATGCTTGTCGGCCTTGGCCCGCAGCACCGTCGTGCAATAGCACAGACGCACGGGACCCTGACGCTTCAGCGAATGGGCATCCATGCGCGCGACCTGAGGCGTCACATCGGCGCTGGCGCCCATCATTCGTCCGGTCAACTGATCGGTCAGCTTGAACGTCTGCAGATCCAGATCGGTGCCGGTACCGGTCAGCAGCGAATCGAGAAATTCGACCGGCGGCGGCATGACCAGGTCGTAGCCCCAGCGGTCGTACAGGTCGAGCAGCGTCCGACGCAACTCCTCCATCCGGGTTGCCTGCGGCGGCAATACTTCATCCATGCCGTCGGGTAGCAACCAGCGGTCAGCGATCGTCATGAGCTTTTCCTGCCCAGCGGTAATTCGGTAAAGATCGGAGGCAAAGACCAGCTTCGCCATCCCGTGATAGTTGCAGCCGGAGCGCTGCGAGGCGGGTGCATTGCGCAAAGACTTGATCGTATGAAGACGTGATTGCGCAAAAACAGGCCGCACAAAAAAGCCGGGCTAAACCCGGCTAGGCAATAGTACCACGAAACGCCCGCGGGGAAATCCCGCGGGCGTTCGATTTCCTAGATGGCGGTGTCATTCATCCGCTCGACCCTCATGGCGCCGGAGCCTCGGCAGGCGTCGCGTCCTTCAGGTAGCGGAAGAAGTCGCTGTCGTTCGGGCTCAACACCAGCAGATCCTTCCCTTCGCCGTTGAAGCTGTCGCGATAGGCCTGCAGCGTACGATAGAACGAGAAGAAGTCCGGTGCCTGCTGATAAGCGCTGGCATAGATCTGCGCTGCCTGGGCATCACCCTCACCGCGCGTGGTCTCCGCTTCCTGGCGACCGTTGGCGAGGATTTCCTGGCGCTGACGATCGGCGTCGGCACGAATCGCCTCGGCCTGCTGGGAACCTTCCGCACGATAGGTCCTCGCCGCCTGCTCCCGCTCCGAATTCATGCGCTCGTAAACTGCCTGAGTCACCTCGGGGGGCAGCTCGATCCGTTTGACGCGAATATCGAGGATATGGACACCCAACTCGTCGCGCATCGCCTGGTCGAGCTGCTGTACCGGCTCGACCATCAGCTCTTCCCGAGCCCCTTCGACGGTATCGGCACCCTTGTCCTCGCC
This sequence comes from Salinicola salarius, assembly GCF_002179555.1. GTDB lineage: Bacteria > Pseudomonadota > Gammaproteobacteria > Pseudomonadales > Halomonadaceae > Salinicola > Salinicola salarius_A. Next base: position 33,515 of record NZ_NHOU01000010.1, read on the forward strand.
GACCAGTTCCTGATTGTCGCTCTCTGCCGCGATTCGTTCCTGGATGATCGAGGACATCTCGGTCTGGCCGAACTTGTTACGCAATGCTTCGTCGGTTCGCGGCGCGATCAGGTTCTCGGCGACCTGGATGTTGCCACGCGTGGCCTCGTAGAACTGCCGAGGATCGGCGATCTTCCACTTCACGAACGAGTCGACGATCACCGCCTTGGAGTCCGCCGTCAGGTAGCGCGTCGCGCTGGAATCGACCGTCTGCACACGCACGTCGAAGATTCGCACCGTGTTGAATACCGGCAGCTTGAAGTGCAGGCCGGGGCCGATGTCGTTTTCGATCACCTCACCGAAACGCAGCTTGATGGCCCGCTCGGTTTCGTTGACGACGTAGAAGCTGGCGCTGGCAAACCAGGCCAGCAATGCCAGGATGATGACGCCAATCAGGGCGCGATTATTAAACATTAGCGACCCTCCCGCAGGCTGGAACTACGTGTCGGCTGCTGCGAGCCACTGTTCATCTGATCGATCACCTGCCGTGAAATCTGTTCAAGCTGTTGCATGCTCATCGACGAGTCGCTTTGGCTGCTGTTGCCACCGGCCTGCATCTGATTGAGCGGCAGTACGGTCACCGCATTGCTGTCTCCCAGGTCGACGAGCGCCTTGGGCGTCTTGGCAAGTACCTGGCTCATGGTTTCCAGATAGAGACGCTGACGCGTCACATCCGGCGCCTGCCGATATTCGCTCAGCAGGGAATTGAAGCGATTGGTCTGACCGATGGCATCGGATACCGAAGCGGCCTTGTAGCCATTGGCTTCCTCGATGAGACGCTGCTGCTGACCCTTGGCCTCGAGAACGACGGCCTGGCTATAGGCATTGGCCTGGTTGATCGAGCGCTGACGCTCCTCCCGGGCACGGATGACGTCGTCGAAGGCGTCCTGGACCTGATCCGGCGGCGCGGTCGATTCGACGTTGACCGTCTGCAGACGCAGGCCGGTACCGTAAGCATCCATGTAGGCCGTCAACCGCTCGAAGACCCGCTGCCCCAGTCGGTCACGACCGGTGGTCAGAATTTCCTGCAGATGCATGTTGCCCACTTCCTGGCGCAAGGCCGAGTCCATGGCGTTCTGCAGCGTCATCTCAGGCTCGTTGACGTTGACCAGAAATGCATGCGAATCGCTCACCACATACTGCGCCGAGACGCTGACGCGAACGATGTTCTCGTCACTGGTCAGCATCGAATCCGTCTGCGTCGCAGAGCGGATGCTGGTCACGTTGACGTTATCCACGCGATCGATGATCGGCGGATTCCAGTGCAGACCGGGATTCAAGGTTTCGGTGTACTTGCCGAGCCGGAACACCACACCGCGCTCGGACTGATCGATCAGATGGAAACCGGATCCGGCCCAGATCACGGCCGCCACGATCAGCACCAGGATCGGCAGCAAAAACGGGTTGCGCTTGCCACCGCCACCATTGCTGCCGCCGGAACCATCGCCGCCAGGACCGGAACGCTTGCCGCGACCGCCCAGCAGACGATTGATCTTGTCCTGAAACTTTTTCAGCGCTTCATCGAGATCCGGTGGCCCCTGATTGCCACCGCCGTTGTTGCCACCATTACCACTCGGGCGTCGGCCCCCTTCGCCGCCCCAGGGGTCCTGCTGGTTGTTGCCACCACCAGGCTCATTCCAAGCCATACCTAGTCTCCAATGATGCAGTCAAAGCGTTGCGTCAAGCCAAAGCATTACGCATGGCATCGGGAGCATGAGCCGCCGTGGCGTTGCACTGACGTGCAAAGGGCTGGTTCGGACTGATGTCGAATCCCTTGTCACCCTGCATCGCTCGGATCTGCTCGCCAGACCACGAAGCTCCCTGCGTAGTTTTCCTCACCTCAAACCCGTTCCCAATCGGCAACCGGCGTTTTTTCCGAGGTGGGCAAGTAATCGTCGGCGCGTTCGCCCAAGCGAGCCATCATCTGCATAAACTCTCGCCGGGGCAAGCGAATCTCCAGATTCGAGCGACCGTGCTCGTCGAACGTTTCGTTTTGCACGGCCTGCAACTCGTGCAGCGCCGCTCGTAGTCGACCCTGCTCGGGCGTCAGCGTCAAGCGGATATCGAGGATATCCTCGGCCAGCCATTCCCCGAGCGCTTCGCGCAGCAGTTCCAGGCCTTCGCCGTCACGCGCCGACAGCCACACGACCTGCGGGAAGCCCTGTTCGTCACGTTCGATCCGCGGCGATGTTCCCAGCAGGTCGATCTTGTTCATCACCAACAGCCGTGGCACGTCGTCAGCATCGATCTCGGCCAGCACGCTATCGACCTGAGCCACGTTGAGTTCGCGGTCCGGGTCGGCAGCGTCGATCACATGGACGATCAAGCTGGCCTCGGTCGCTTCCTGCAGCGTGGCCCGGAAGGCCTCGACCAGCTTGTGCGGCAGATGCCGGATGAAGCCGACCGTATCCGCCAGCACGACCTCGCCGACATCCGGCACGTCGAGGCGACGCAGTGTCGGATCGAGCGTGGCGAAGAGCTGATCGGCGGCGTACACCTCGGACGAGGTGATCGCATTGAACAGCGTCGATTTGCCGGCGTTGGTGTAACCCACCAGCGAAACGCTGGGGATTTCCGCCCGCGCTCTGGCGCGCCGATTCTGGTCGCGCTGCTTGCGGACCTTCTCGAGACGCTTGTGAATCGACTTGATGCGCTCACGCAGCAGGCGTCGGTCGGTCTCGAGCTGGGTCTCCCCCGGGCCACGCAGACCGATACCGCCTTTCTGGCGCTCGAGGTGGGTCCAGCCCCGCACCAGCCGGGTGGACATGTACTCGAGCTGAGCCAGTTCGACCTGGAGCTTGCCTTCGTGAGTCCGCGCGCGTTGCGCGAAGATATCGAGAATCAGCCCCGTCCGATCGAGCACACGACACTTGAGCGCACGCTCGAGGTTGCGTTCCTGGGACGGAGACAGGGCATGGTTGAAAATGACGAGTTCGGCACCGTGGGTCTCGAGTGCGGCCTTGACCTCCTCGAGCTTGCCACTGCCGATGAAAGAACGAGGGTCGGGGCGGCGCCGACTACCCTGAATCAGGGTAACCGACTCCGCCCCGGCAGAGCGCACCAGCTCCAGGAGTTCACCCGGATCTTCGCGCTCATGCTCGTCCTGAAAGTCCACATGGACCAGAATCGCCGTTTCGCCGGCGTCGGGACGTTCGAAAAACAATCACTACCTCTCGATTAGTTATCGAGTCCGGGTGCAGCGGTAGGATCCTGCGGCGGCAACCGGACGTTACGGGACGGCACAACCGTCGAAATGGCATGCTTGTAGACCATCTGACTGACGGTGTTGCGCAACAGGATGACGAACTGATCGAACGACTCGATCTGTCCCTGCAACTTGATGCCGTTGACCAGAAAAATGGAAACCGGGATGCGCTCCTTGCGCAGAATGTTCAGGTACGGATCCTGAAGGGACTGTCCTTTGGACATGTTGCTCTCCCTAATACTGTTATGAGTAGTGCTGTTTTAGTTGGGCGGCGATTCGTTCTGACTCGGCATCACACCGGCGGCATCGCAACGCCGCGAGTATAGGTCTGGACGAAGCCCGCCATTTTACGCTAACTGCCGTGGTCACGCACGATTTTCGCAATCCGCTCGCCCACATCCGGCGCGCAGCTATCCACCCAATGAAGATCGGGCCAGCGCCGCAACCAGGTCAACTGCCGCTTGGCCAGCTGGCGCGTAGCGGCAATACCCCGTTCGCGCAGTCCGTCGTGATCGCAGGCGCCATCGAGGTACTCCCATGCCTGCCGATAACCGACACTCTTCATCGACGGCAGATCCGCATGAAGGTCGCCGCGCTGTTTCAATGTAGCCACTTCTGACACGAATCCTCCAGCAAGCATGGCATCGAAGCGCTGGGCGATACGTGCATGCAGGACATGACGCTCGGCAGGCGCGAGAGCTATGGACAACAGTCGCCACGGAAAGTTTTCACGCTGCTGGCGCTGCCAGTGCTCGGAGAGCGGTACACCGCTCAGCCGGTAGACTTCCAGCGCACGAATCAGGCGCTGACGATTGCGTGGATGGATGGCAGCGGCGGCCTGCGGATCGGCCTCGGCGAGCTCGGCGTGCAGCGCCTCGAAGCCCTCGCGCTCGCCGCGCAGACGGAGCTGTTCCCGCATGGCCGGATCGGCGCCGGGCATGGTCGCGACGCCTTCGACCAGGCGCTTGGCGTACATCATCGTGCCACCCACCAGCAGCGGCGTTTTGCCGCAGGCCGTGATCGCCTTCATTTCACGCAGCGCATCGAGACGAAAGTCCGCAGCGGTATAGACCTCGGCCGGGTCACGAATGTCGATCAGACGGTGCGGCGCCGCTGCCAGCTCCTCCGGTGACGGCTTTGCCGTGCCGATGTCCATGCCGCGATAGACCATCGCGGAGTCGACACTGATCAGTTCCGCACCGAAGCGCCGATGCAGCGCGATCGCGCTGTCGGTCTTGCCAGCGGCCGTCGGGCCGAGCAGCAGTATCGCCAGCGGGCGGCCATCTCGCTTAGAGCCATCGTGTTCCCGCTGGCCGAGAGGTTCGTCGCGCACGCGATCATCGCTTTCGTTCACTGGCATCCTCGTTCACTGACCGCGAAGGAACAGCTTGTCGAGCTGCGCCATCGACATTTCGGTCCAGGTGGGGCGCCCGTGATTGCACTGCCCGCTACGCTCGGTACGCTCCATGTCGCGTAGCAGCGCATTCATCTCGGGTAGCGTCAGTAGTCGATTGGCACGCACGCTACCGTGGCAGGCCATGGTGCTGAGCAGCTCGTTGATCCGGGTCTCGAGACGATCGGAACGCCCGAAGCGCTCGAGGTCCCCGAGCATGTCCCGTATCAGAGGCTCGATATCCGCATCCGCCAGCAGTGCCGGTACCTGACGGATCAACAGCGTCTCGGGGCCGGCGGCGTCGAGCACCACACCCAGCCGGGCAAAGGCTTCCCGCTCCTGATCGGCGACTTCGGCCTCGCCGGCACTGACCGCCATGGAGACCGGCACCAGCAGCGGCTGTGCATCGAGCGCGCCGGCATGAATCTGCTGCTTCATGCGTTCGTAGACGATGCGCTCGTGGGCGGCATGCATGTCGACGATGACCATCCCGCGTTCAGTCTGGGCCAGAATGTAGACGCCATGCAGCTGCGCCACGGCATAGCCCAACGGCGGCGCCTGGGTATCGTCCGGGGCTTTTATATCAGCGGCTAGCGTCGTCAGCGATGCCGCCGGGCGCTCCCGAAGCGCCACATCGGCCGCCTCGCCCCCCGGGGCGCCAGCGCGACCATCACGCGGCGTCAGGAGTGACGACTCGTGCTCCGGATGCAGCGCGTGGTAGCCGGCCATGAATTCGCGAATGCGCTGGGCGCCCGGCCGACCCTGTTCCGGCTGGCCTCCGCCGGCCGCATGCTGCCCGGCCAGCGGCATGCGCTGTTGCTGCCAGCTGGGCGAATCGTAGGCCGCCGCGGGATAGGCTTGCCCCTCGGACGGTTGCCGAGCTGGCGCGCCGATCTCGTCGCCGGCCGCTTCACCCGCCGGCTCCGCGCCCTTCCCTTCCGTCGTCGCCCCGTTGGGCTTCACCGATGCCAGCGCGCGATGCAGGCTCGAGAACAGGAAATCATGAACCAGGCGGCCGTCGCGAAAGCGCACTTCATGCTTGGTCGGATGCACATTGACGTCCACCACCCGCGGATCGAGCTCGAGATAGAGCACGAACACCGGATGCCGGCCATGGAACATCACGTCGCGATAGGCCTGGCGAATGGCGTGGGCGACCAGGCGATCCCTGACGATGCGGCCATTGACGAAGAAGTACTGCTGATCGGCCTGCGCACGGGAGTAGGTCGGCTCGCCGACCCAGCCCCACAGCCGGAGCCCCGTGGCCTCCAGGTCGACGTGCAGGGCCTCGTTCAGGAAGCGCTTGCCCAGCATTGCACCGATACGCCGCTCCCGACCGGCCTGATCCGCAGCCACGCCAGGCAGCTGATGGACGACCTTCTGGTTGTGACGCAGCAGCCAGGTAATATCGAAACGGGACAACGCCAGACGCCGAAAGGTCTCCTCGACGTGACCGAATTCGGTCTTCTCGGTGCGCAGGAACTTGCGCCGCGCCGGCGTGTTGAAGAACAGATCGCGGACCAGCACCGAAGTGCCACGAGGATGCGGCGCAGGCGTGACCCGCGGCTCCATCTGGCGCCCTTCGGCGACCACTCGCCAGCCGCCGGCGGGATCTTCGTTGGCGTTGGAGATCAGCTCGAGGCGCGACACCGAGCTGATCGACGCCAGCGCTTCGCCTCGGAAGCCCAGGCTGGAGACGTCCTCGAGATCGTCGAGCGAGGCAATCTTGCTGGTGGCGTGCCGGGATAGCGCCAACGGCAAATCGCCCTCGCCGATGCCGACGCCATCGTCACGCACGCGAATCAATCGCGAACCGCCCGCCTCGAGCTCGACCTCGATACGCTGGCTGCCGGCGTCGATGGCATTCTCGACGATCTCCTTGACCACCGAGGCTGGCCGCTCGACCACCTCCCCGGCAGCAATCTGGTTGGCCAGACGGGGATCGAGAATGCGAATGCGTGATGATTCATTCATCGCAACGTCTCCTCACCGTCCAACGCAGTCGTCCGAAACTCATTCGCTCTGTCTGAAAAATCGACGAGCGATGGTCAGACAAGGCAAAAATCGGCAAAAAAGCGGAGTTTACGAGGTTGTAAATGAGCATTTTAAGCCGATTTTTAACACCGTATGGCCGAGCGCAGACATTTTTCAGGCAAAGCGTCATCATGGGATGGTCAACACCTGCCCTACCCGCAAGATATCGCTATCCAGCCCATTGGCCTGCTTCAGCGCCTTCATGCTGATGTTATGGCTGGCCGCCACCTGGGACAACGAATCGCCTCTCTGGACGCGATACTCGTTGCCGGCACTGCCGCGGCCCTGATCACGCTGCCAGGCCAGCAGGCTCGAGGGCGGCGGATGCTGGCGGAAATGGGCCACGATGCCGTCGTAGATCGCCTGGGCCAGCTTGGCCTGGTGCGCCGATGACTTGAGCTGCACCTCTTCGCGCGGGTTGGAGATGAAGCCGGTCTCGACCAGCAGCGACGGGATGTCCGGCGATTTCAGCACCACGAAGCCCGCCTGCTCGACGCTCGACTTGTGCAGCTTGTTGATCCGTCCCAACTGGTCGAGCACCTGCCCGCCAGTCGCCAGCGAATCGTTCATCGTCGCGGTCATCGTCAGATCGAGCAGCACGCCGCGCAGCACTTCATCCTTGTCGTCGAGGCTCAAGTTGCCGTCGACGCCCCCGATCAGGTCGGACTGGTTCTCGCTCGCCGCCAGCCAGCGTGCGGTTTCCGACGTTGCCCCGCCCTGGGATAGCGCGTAGACCGAACTACCATAGGGCTGGCTACTGCGAACCGCATCGGCGTGGACCGAGACGAAGAAGTCAGCCTTCTGCTGCCGGGCGATCAGGGTGCGCTGACGCAAGCCGACGTAATAGTCGCTGTCCCGAGTCAGGAACGCCTTGAACCCCGGCGTCTGATCGAAACGCTGCTTCACCTTGCGTGCGATCTGGAGCACGACGTCCTTTTCCCGAGTGTTATGAGGGCCGATGGCACCCGGATCTTCGCCACCGTGCCCGGGATCGACGGCGACGATGATGTCCCGCTTGGGATGCGGCTGCGCCTCGACGGCGGAAGCCACCGTTTCGGCTTCCTGCGAGTTGCCCTCGACGACGGCTTCGGTCTGTGCCCGTTGCGCGGCGATCTCCTGATCGCGAATCATCGCCTCGATGGGATCGATGGGATCCTTGACCGCGCTGGCACCGGGATAGTCGAGATCGACCACCAGCCGGTCGCTGTACTGATCATTGGGCGGCAGCGTGAAGCTCTTGGGGACGACGGAGCGGCTGACATCGAGCACGACGCGCAACCCACCGCTCTCGCGCACGCCGGTCCGCACCTTCGAAATGGCACTGTCGTCCAGGTCGAGCTTGTCGGGGTCGAAATCCAGATCGGTACTGTCGAGGTCGATGACGACACGATCGGGATTGTCGAGGGTGAAGATATTGGCATTGACCGGTCCCGACATGTCGAACACCAGCCTGACGTGGTCCGGAGCCGACCACAGCCGCATGTTGTCCACCTCGACGGCTTGCGCCTGTGCGGCGGTCCCGAGGCAGCAGACAGAAATCAGTCCGGCCAGCCCGCGGCGCCCAAAGCCCTTGCGCATGACCGGCCAGACGCGCACGACCATTCCCGACAGCAGGAATGCGGCATGACACAGGATGGCGACGAAATTCCATAACGACTCACGACCGGGCCGGGCGTCATGAGGCGCCTGTTGCACTTCTGTCAGCATTCATCTTCCTTGTGACTCACGGGTTCCTCACCGCTCATCGAATCGCGCAGCCCCGCCGGCAGCTGCGTCAGCGCGGCACTTCCGTGCTCGCTGTACGCGATGCCCCAGGCGATCCGGCCCGAGGCATGGACCCGGAGGTGTATCTCGAGATCGGGCGTGGGTAGCCAGCCGGCGCCGCGGCTCGGCCACTCGATCAGACAGAGCGCGTCGTCACCCATCATGTCGCGGGCACCGATGAACTCGAGCTCCTCGGGATCGCCCAGGCGGTAAAGGTCAAAATGGTAGATTCGGGCCGATGCAGTCTCGTAGGGCTCGACCAGCGTGTAAGTCGGGCTCTTGACCGCCCCTTCATGGCCATGGGCACGCAGGATGCCCCTTGCCAGCGTGGTCTTGCCGGCCCCCAGGTCGCCGATCAGGTGGACCTGACCACGACCGGCCAGCGCTCGGCCCAGGGATTCGCCAAAGGCCACCTGGGCGGCTTCATCGCTAAGTGTGATCGGCATGACTCGAGACAGGTTGAGGGTTGGCCAAAGTTCGCGCATAGGATGCCAGATCAGTCGCCAGCAAACCACGCTCGCCGGCATCCGACGCCGCGGCATCCGCGGCCAGGGCGTGAAGCAGCACGCCGATCCGAGCCGCCTCGCCGGGCGATTCGAGCTGCCCGGCGAGTCCCGCAATGATGCCGGTCAACGCATCGCCCATGCCGCCACTGGCCATGCCCGGGTTGCCGAACGGACAGAGCGTGAGCCGCTCGCCGTCGTAGACCAGCGTACCCGCGCCCTTGAGCACGATGGTACCGCCCCAGCGCCGGTGCAGGGCGATGACGGCGTCGCGTCGGTCCCGCTGGACGTCGGCGGTGGAAATGCCCAGCAGGCGCCCCGCTTCGCCGGGATGCGGCGTCAATATCCAGTCGTCTCGACGGCGCTCCCGTTCGTCGCCCGCCAGCAGGTTGAGGCCGTCAGCATCGATGACGCAGGGCTTGCCGGCATCGAGTGCGCTCTGCAGCGCGGCCTGACCCCAGGCACCGGTCTCGATACCCGGCCCCACGGCCACGACATCGGCTGCCTCGACCATCGGCTCGAGATCCGGTGCTCCACGCACGCCTCGTGCCATGATCTCGGGAAAGCGGGTCAGACTGGCCGAGACATGAGCGGCATCGGTAGCGAGGCTCACCTTGCCGGCGCCGACACGCGCCACCATCTCGCTGGTCATCAGTGCCGCGCCGCCCATGCCCGGCGCGCCGGCGATCACCAGCACATGGCCATGAGCTCCCTTGTGGCTATTGGGCGTTCGCGGCGGCAGCGCCGCCGCCAGATCCTCGCGCGCCTGGCGCCAGGCCACCGGCACGATATCGCCATGCCGTAGTGGATCGACGCCGAGCGAGGCATAGACGATATCGCCAACCCTGTCGAGCGCCGCTCCGGTATGCAGACCGAACTTGTCGCCGATGAAGGTGATCGTCAGCGTGGCACTGATCGCCTCGGCCTCGACATGGCCGGTATCGACATCGACCCCGGACGGCACGTCGACGGCCATGACCGGACGGCCGCTGGCATTGACCTCAGTGATGGCAGCGGCATAAGGCTCACGAGGCGCGCCACTGGCGCCGGTGCCCAGCATCGCATCGACCATCAGCTCGCCATCCAGGGTCAGCTCGTCGTTCCAGTCGACCGCTTCGACGCCTGCCTCCGCTGCCATTACCGCCGCCCGGCGCGCGTCACCCTCGAGTTCGGCGACCGGCTTGAGCGCGACCAGGTCGACCACCAGGCCCTCGGCGGCAGCCAGTGCCGCGATGACGTAACCGTCGCCACCATTGTTGCCGCCACCGCACAGCACGCAGAGACGACGCACCTGTGGCCAGCGGGCACGCAGCGTGTCATAGGCCGACTCGCCGGCGCGCCGCATCAATGCGAAGCTGTCGCCCTCGGCCTCGATGGTTCGACGATCCAGCTCGCGCACCTGCTCGGCCAGATAAAGCGGCCGCTGAAAAGAAGAGGCGGTCATCGTGACTCCTGTCATCTTCCGATAGAGGATTTGCCGATGAGGACGCCAGATGGCGTCACATCTGCCATTCGACTGACGCTCGGCTCATTAGTGGTGTAGGGTAGCGCACCCGACACTTCCATCTCCGTTGGCTTCTCTGCGGTATGTCACACCCATCCAGCATCGATTTCGACGAACTCGCCTCACGCATCAAGCAGTGGGGACGAGAACTCGGCTTCCAGGCGATCGGTATCACGGATACCGATCTGCAGACCCATGAGCGCTATCTGCAGCGCTGGCTGGACGCCGGACATCATGGCGAGATGCACTACATGGCCAGGCATGGAAGCAAACGCACTCGGCCGCAGGAGCTCGTACCCGGGACGCTGCGGGTGATCAGCGCGCGCATGGACTACCTGCCGCCCGAGGTCGAGACCACGAGAATACTGGGACAACCGCAGAAGGCGTATGTTTCACGCTACGCGCTGGGGCGCGACTATCACAAACTGATTCGCAAGCGGCTGGATCAACTGGCCCGCCGGATCGAGGACGAAGTCGGCCCGATCGGCTATCGCGCCTTCGTCGATTCCGCACCGGTGATGGAGCGCGCCCTGGCCCAGAAAGCCGGACTGGGCTGGTTCGGCAAGAACGCCATGCTGCTCAACCCCCAGGCCGGCTCGCTGTTCTTCCTCGGCGAACTCTATACCGATCTGCCACTGCCGGTGGACCCGCCCTTCGAGCGCGAGCACTGCGGCTCCTGCTCCAGCTGCCAGACCGCCTGCCCCACCAATGCCATCATCGACGACAAGGTGATCGACGCGCGGCGCTGCATCTCGTACCTGACAATCGAACTTCACGGCAGCATTCCCGTCGAGTTCCGCCGGGCCATGGGCAATCGCGTCTACGGCTGTGACGACTGCCAGCTGTTCTGCCCTTTCACCCGCTTCACTCGCGCCAGCACCGAGCCGGATTTCGCGCCGCGTCACGATCTCGACCGCGCCGAGCTGATCGACCTGTTTGCCTGGAGCGAGACCGAATTCCTCAAGCGCACCGAAGGCAGCCCGATTCGGCGCATCGGCTACGAGCGCTGGCTACGCAATCTCGCCATCGGCCTGGGCAACGCGCCCTGGAGCGAACGGGTCGAGAGCGCCCTGCGCGCGCGTCTCGCCTACCCCTCCGATCTGGTTCGCGAACATGTGCGCTGGGCGCTGGAAGAGCAACGGCGCAAGCGCGAGGCACGCATCGCCAGCGTCTAGACCGTTACGAAACGGGTCGCCACGGGTCGCGCGCCGTCACACTCCGGCCTTCAGGAAGGCAGCTTCAGGAACGTCTCGCGGTAATGCTTGAGCTCCGCCAGCGATTCACGGATGTCGTCCAGCGCCTGGTGCGTGTTGCGCTTGGTGAAACCGCTCGCGGCTGCCGGATTCCAGCGCTTGGCCAACTCCTTCAGCGTCGAGACATCCAGATTTCGATAATGGAAGAAATTGTTGAGCGCCGGCATCTCGCGCTCCATGAAACGGCGATCCTGGTGGATGCTGTTTCCGCAGACCGGCGAGGTACCGGGCGAGACATAGGTGGCGAGAAACGCGAGGGTACGGCGTTCCGCTTCCGCCGTATCGATGGCGCTCTCGCGGACCCGCTGGATCAGGCCGGATTCGCCATGGGTCTTCTGGTTCCACTCGTCCATGCCATCGAGCAGGGCGTCCGGCTGGTGCACGGCCAGCACCGGCCCTTCGGCGACCAGGTTCAGCTCGGCATCGGTAATCAGCGTTGCCACCTCGATGATGCGTTCCCGATCAGGATCGAGACCGGTCATTTCCAGATCGATCCAGACCAGAAGGTCGCTACGTGTGCCGGCAGCGGATGGGGCAGAGGCGGATGAGTTAGTGGCGGATGGATCAGACATGAACAACTCCAGATTCGGTGTCCTCGGCCGCGCGGACGCGGGCGGACACGACAAGTCGGTAAAGGCTACAATGCCTGCCATTCTACCCCCGGGGCACGACGGATGGGCAAACACCAACAGCCAGAACCGAAAACCATGAGTCACCGTAAACCATGAGCCGCCGCAAACTGAGCCGACAACAGCGCTGGCGCGTCGAGAAGATCCAGGCCGAACGCACCGAACGAGCGTTGAAGAAGGACGACCGCGATAGCGAACGTCTCGATGCCGGCGAATACGGAGCCGAGCAGCCCGGCCGCGTCGCCGCCCACTTCGGCCGCTCGCTGGAGGTCGAGTCCGTCGAGGGTGATCAGATCCGGCTGCACCGCTGCCATCTGCGCGCCAATCTCGAAGGGCTGGTGACCGGCGACCAGGTGGTCTGGCGCCAGGCCAACGATGGCAGCGGCGTGGTGGTCGCCCGCGGCGAGCGTCACAGCGTGCTCGAACGCCCGGATGCCCACGGTCAACTGCGCCCCGTCGCCGCCAATATCGACCAGATCCTGATCGTGGTCGCGGTCGAGCCGGAGCCGCATCCCAACCTGATCGACCGTTACCTGGTCGCCGCGGAACATACCCGGATCCCGCCCGTGCTAGTGCTCAACAAGAGCGACCTGCTGCCACCTGAGGGCGGCGCGCTGCGCGAATTGCTGGCACGCTACGATCGGCTCGGTTACCCGCTGATCGAAGCGTCCGCGCGCGGCGAGCACGGGCTGGACGCGCTGCATGCACGGCTGGCGGCGCGAACTTCCGTCTTCGTCGGCCAGAGCGGGGTCGGCAAGTCCTCGCTGATCGACAAACTGCTGCCCGCCGAAACCTTACGGATCGGCGCGCTGTCGACGGATACCCGCAAAGGCAAGCACACCACCACCACGGCCCGCCTCTACCCGCTACCGCTGGAGACGGCGCTCGACGGAACGCGACGAGGCGACTTGATCGACTCGCCCGGCATCCGGGAATTCGGCCTCTGGCATCTCGACGAGCGCGAACTGGCGGAAGGCTTCATCGAATTCCGCCCCTATCTCGGCCACTGCCGATTCCGCGACTGCCGCCATCGTCAGGAACCCGGCTGCGCCCTGCTCGATGCCGTCGAACGTGGCGACATTCATCCCCAGCGTTTCGCCAGTTTTCAGCGCATCAGAGACGACATCGCCGCGTCCTGAGAGTCGCCAGGGGTTATCGAAGCCGCCCCAGCGCCTTTCAAGACGACGCTGAACGGCGCCCGCTGAGCCGGGTCTTGTGGCATGGATGCCACAAGAGGCGCGCCTGGACAGGGATGTCCTTGCGCGCCGACCCGAGCGCAAGCGGCAGTCGTTCAGGGTTTCGTCGTTTTGTGGCGCGAAAAGAGGGGGAGCGGCGAGGGGGCGAGCGTTAAGCCCCCTCGTCAGGGTGAGCAGCAGGCTGGATCAAGACTCGACAGTCGTAGCCCCGCTGCCAGAAACACATCTCTCAGGCATGATTTTGATGATGACCAAAAGGATCGCCGCGTCCTGAGACGCGGCGATATCCAATCATCCACCAATGCCTGGGCTGACTCATTCAGACACTACCAGATCACCACTGACGAGGCCGCTACCGCCCTCCTGCACGTTATTCTTGAGGGGCAAGCCCCTCAAACTCCCCTTTTTGACGCCACAGAACGGCGGACTCCGAACGCTAGAGCGCCTGCGCTCGGGTCGGCGCGAAAGGGCATCCTGCCCAACGCGCCTCTCGCGTCATCCATGACGCGAGACCCGGCTCGACGCTCTGCGTTCAGCGCCGTTCCGAAAGGCGTCTCGGGTGCAAGCCTTCGAGAAAGCCAACCTGGCTCAGAAATGCGATGCACCAACGAAGATGGCAATCAGAGGCCGCTTTTTTAACAAAGAGTGTCGAGCGCAGGCCATCTGGTTCAGCCTTCGAACAACATCAGGATGGAGAGGAAGAACAGCACCCACATCGCCGGGCGCACTTCCTTCGCCTTGCCGACCCCCACCTTGACCGCGACGAATGTCAGGAAGCCGAACACCACGCCGTGGGTGATCGAGTAGGTCAGCGGAATCAGCATCATCGCCACGAACGCCGGGATGGCATCGTCGTACTGCTGCCAGTCGATGGTGCGAATCGGCGAGAGCATGAACACGCCCACCATGATCAGCGCCGGCGCGGTGGCGATGGCCGGCACTAGTGCCAGCAGCGGCGACAGGAACAGAAACGGCAGGAACAGCAGCCCCGCGACCACGGCGACCAGCCCGGAACGCCCGCCCTGACTGATACCGGCCGCGGATTCGACATAGGCGTTGGCCGGGCTGGTGCCCAATGGCGCGGAGATCAACGCCGAGAACGCGTCCACCATCATCGAACGGCGAATGTTGCGCGGCTCGCCGTCCTCGTCGAGCAGGTTACCCGCCTGACACACGCCGATGAATGTCGACATCGCGTCGAAGAACGTCGTGAACAGGATCACGAAGATGAACGGCCAATAGGCGATGGATAGCGCGCCGATGAAATCGACCTGCCACAGCGCACCGAAATCGGGCCAGGCGAAAATGCCCTGGAAGTTGACCAGCGTCGGCGAGCCTGTCGGCGACACGGCACTGGCATCACCCCACAGCCGGCCGATGGGAATGGCGAGTACCGTGGTAACGACGATGCCCAGGATCAGCGCGCCCTGAATGCGGCGCGCCACCAGCACGGCAGTGATCCCCAGCCCGATCAGAAACGTGACCAGCGTCGGCGTCATTTCGCCCAGACCGACCACCGTGGCCGGATTGGAGACCAGCATGCCGGCGTTGACCAGGCCGATCACGGTAATGAACAGGCCGATGCCGCAGGCAATGGCGTGACGCAGCGTTGCCGGGATCGCATCGACCACGTAGCGGCGCACGTTGAACAGCGCCAGCAGGCCGAACAGCACGCCGGACCAGAACACGCAGCCCAGCGCGGTCTGCCACTCGATGCCCGCCCCCAGCACCATGGTGTAGGTGAACAGCGCATTGATCCCCATGCCCGGCGCCACCAGGATCGGGTTACGCGCATAGAGGCCCATCATCACGCTGCCGAAAAAGCTGATCAGCACGGTGGCCGTCAGGGCACCGGCGAACGGAACACCGGCGCTGGAAAGAATCGAAGGATTGACCACGATGATGTACATCGCCGCCAGGAAGGTCGCGATGCCCGCCAGCACTTCGGTTTTGACCGTCGTCCCCAGCGAGCGCAGAGAGAACATTTTTTCAAGCACGCAGCAATCTCCTGGCAATCATGATTGTTATTGGTGACGCGAACCGCTCGCGTCCGTGAATTTTGTATACGAGGATGGTCCCCATGAAAAGGGCCGAGAGGTCATCGGGCCGAAAAAACCCGTCCGAATTCGACCTTGCGAACGGGTGGCCGCCACTCTCGAGCGGCGCGCAGTATAGCGGATCCGCTTCGCGACGCCATCCGCTATCCTGGCGACAGGCACGTGTGCCATCATCATGCCCATTGCTGCAGCACGATCACGACAGAAACGATCACGACAGGAGTCACCGCTCATGAGCTCGGAAACCCCTCAGTTGCCACTGATTCTGGACCCGGCCACGTTAGCGCAGCACCTCGAAGACCCGCACCTGCTGATCATCGATGTGCCGCTCAAGGCCGAAAGTTACGAATCGGGTCACGTGCCGGGTGCGATCTTCCTCGAATCCCGCCGCCTGCTGGCCGGCACCGGCGAGGTGCCCAACGACGTGCCATCCGAAGCTGCTCTGAGCGCGCTGTTTTCCGAGCTCGGGCTGACGCCGGAGACCCATGTCGTCGCCTACGACGATGAAGGAGGCGGCTGGGCCGGGCGTCTGCTCTGGACGCTGGAGCTGATCGGCCACCGCCGTTACTCGTACCTCAACGGCGGGATCCACGCCTGGCGTGCCGACGGTCAGCCGGTCTCCACCGCGCCCGCCTCGTCCACGCCCAGCCAGTACGAAGCGGCCTACCTCAATCCGCAGGTCCTGATCCGGCGCGAGGAACTGATGGAGCGACTCGGCGATCCTGCGCTCGCGATCTGGGATGCCCGTTCCGACGAGGAGTATCGGGGCACCAAGGGCGACAATCGCAAGCGGGGTCATATCCCCGGGGCGGTCAACTTCGACTGGCTGGACGTGATGGATAAGGACCACGACCTGCGTCTGCGCGACTACGCCGAACTCGTCACCGAACTGGAAGCCCGCGGCCTGACCCAGGACAAGGAGATCGTGACCCACTGCCAGACCCACCACCGCAGCGGACTGACCTGGCTCGCCGCCAAGGCGCTCGGTTACGACAACGTTCGCGCCTATCCCGGCTCGTGGAAGGAGTGGGGCAACCGCGACGATACGCCAGTCGAGAAGTGACGGCCGCCGGCTCGTAGCTCGTAGCTCGTAGCTCGTAGCTCGTAGCTCGTAGCTCGTAGCTCGTAGCTCGTAGCTCGTAGCTCGTAGCTCATTCTATTGCGCGGACCGGGTGGTCTCGCTACCTTGTCCGCCTTCCAGTTCGTCCGTCTTTCCAATACCGGGGTCATCATCGTGGATCGCCAGGAACTCTTCGCCAGAATTCAGTACCCGCTACCTCACCACGCGATCTCGCGACTGATCGGCCTGGTCGCCGAATGCCGGATTCCCTGGGTCAAGGATCTGTTCATCCGTCGTTTCATTCACACCTACGGTGTGGACATGAGCCAGGCCCTGGAGCCGGACCCGACCGCCTACGCCTGCTTCAACGACTTCTTCACCCGCGCGCTCAAGCCCGACGCTCGCCCCATCGGCGAAGGCCTGGTCTCCCCCGCCGACGGCGTGCTGTCACGCTACGGCCGTATCGAACACGGCACCCTGATTCAGGCCAAGGGACAGACCTACTCGCTTGGCGCCCTGCTCGGCGGCGACGTTTCCCGCGCGGCACCGTTTCGCCAGGGCAGCTTCGCCACGGTCTACCTGTCGCCGAAGGACTATCATCGCGTCCACATGCCCATGACCGGCACCCTGCGCGAGATGACCTACGTGCCGGGGCGGCTGTTCTCGGTCAACCAGGCCACTGCCAATCACGTGCCCGGCCTGTTCGCCCGCAACGAGCGCCTGGTCTGTATCTTCGATACCGAGCACGGGCCGCTGGCGATAGTGCTGGTCGGCGCGATGATCGTCGCTGCCATCGAGACTACCTGGGCCGGCCAGGTCACGCCGCTGAGCGGTCGCGTGCAGACCACGCGTTTCGATGAGCCGATCGTGATCGAGAAGGGACAGGAGATGGGCCGTTTCAAGCTCGGCTCCACCGTGGTGATGTGCATGGGCCGAGAGATGGCTTTCGGGGATTTCGATCCGAAAGGCAGCCCGATCAGCATGGGCCAGACGATGGGCGCGCTGCCGGGCGAGGCCTGATGCTGGCGCCTGGAGAAAGACACTCCATAGCCACCGACTCGGGAGTTAGCAATGCCACTGGAAATCTCCCGCAACGTATCGATCCCCGACAACGAGATCGAACTGATCGCCGTCCGCGCCCAGGGCGCCGGCGGCCAGAACGTCAACAAGGTTTCCTCGGCGATTCACCTGCGCTTCGATATCCGCGCCTCGAGCCTGCACTCCGGGTTCAAGGAAAAGCTGCTGGCGCTCAGCGACAAGCGCATCACCCGCGACGGGGTCATCGTGATCAAGTCGCAGGAGCATCGTACGCAGGAACTCAACCGTGAAGCCGCGCTGGCCAGGCTCAAGCAGTTGATCAAGCCCGTGCTCTACGGCGACAAACCTCGCCAGGCGACTAAACCCAGCCGTAGCGCAAAGCGAAAGCGGGTCGATCAAAAGACGAAACACGGCCAGAAGAAACGCCTGCGCGGGCGTATCGACGACTGAAATCGCCCTTTTCCTCGAGGCGTCTCGTAGAGACGCCTCGAATCGTTCGAATCGCTAAACCAGCCTTGCCATCAACCCGGCCATCAGTCTTGATCTCTCGATCAGACTGTCGACCTCGATATGTTCGTTCAAGGTATGAATGCCGGCACCTCGCAGGCCCAATCCGTCGAGTGTGGGCAGTCCCATCGCCCCGGTAAAGTTGCCATCGGAACCGCCGCCGCTACTGGAGTGCGGCAGGGACATTCCCAGTTCATCCGCAACCGCTTTGGCGTGACCGTAGAGTGCTAGCGTTGCCTCGTTCGGCTCCCATACCGGGCGTACCACGCCGAGTCTGACCTCGAAGCCCACGCCACCCTCCTCGCGCTGGTTCAGTTGCAGCATGCGCGCGATCCCGCGATCCAGGTCCGTCTGGCGCTTGGCCATGCTCAGCGCCTCGCCGCGACAGGTCGTCGACACGCAGTTGACCCATTGACCGCCCTGCACCACACCGACGCTGAAGGTACAGTCATCGTCGGTCATCGCCTCGATCTCTGGAATTCGCGCCACCATCTCGCGAATCGCCGAGTGCCCTTCGGCCAATGCGGCGCCGGCATGACTCGGCCGACCGTGGGCCAGCAGGTCGAAACGGGCGATGGCATACCGGCCGGTAACCACGCCGTTGCCGACCCGCGCCGGTTCCGGCACCAGAATGTAGCGATGTCTTGCCGCTTCCCGTTCGATCAGTTCGCGGGTGCCGGGGCTGCCGACCTCCTCGTCGCAGGTCAGCAGTACATGAATCGGCAGGGCCGTGTCGATGCCGGCCTGACGCAGCGCGGCCACGGCGTGAAGTGCAGCGAACGTGCCACCTTTCATGTCACAGATCCCGGGACCGTAACAGCGACCGCCCTCGTGCCTGAACGGCAAGGTTTCCAGCGTCCCGACGGGATGCACCGTATCGAGATGCGCCATGATCAAGATACCGCCCTGCTCACTCGCGGGGTGCGGAAAGCTCGCCTTGAGACAATCGCCGAGTCCGGTCGGACCGGGAATGCGCTCGACCGAAGCCCCCAGATCGACCAGATCTTCCGACGCCAGTGTCATCATGCGATTGACGGCGTGGGCATCGAAGGTCGGACTTTCGCATTCGACCCAGCGCTTCAGCCCGGCAATCATGTCATCGATATCGAATTCGAGCGCCTTCACGAACCCCCGGGCAAGACTCATGCGCTCACCGCCCGGGACTCGGCCACATCCGCCAGCTCGTTGAGGCGACGCTCGGCAACCCGTGCCAGCAGGCTCGCACCGACCGGCAGAATGCCGTCGTCCAGCACGAACGCCGGATTATGGACCGGAATATCGCCGGCATGTCCCACCCAACAGTAGGAGCCGGGCACTACCTTGAGCATGTCGGCGAAGTCTTCGCTCCCCATTGCCGGGCGGCCGAGATCGCCGACATTGGCGTCACCGACGATCTCCTTGGCCGCTGCTTCCAGCGCCCCGGTCTGCTCGGCATGGTTCTCCAGTACCGAAAAGATATTGCGGATATCGACATCGATCTCGACGCCGTAGGCGTTGGCCACCCCGGCGGAAAGTTCGCGGATGCGCTCGTGGATCAGTGCGGCGACGCCGTCGTCGAAGGTGCGAATGGTGCCGGAGAGCGTGGCCGACTGCGGAATCACGTTGTAGGCGGAGCCCGAGTGCAACTGGGTAATCGAGACCACGGCAGCGTCCAGCGGGTCGGTATTGCGGCTGACGATGCTCTGCATGGCCTGTGAAAGCTGGGTCGCTACCACGATCGGATCTCGTGCGTTATTGGGCTGGGCACCATGACTGCCTCGGCCGCGAATGACGATATCGAAGAATTCCGCGCCCGCCATGGCCTTGCCGCTCATCACCCGAATCTGCCCGTGATCGAGGTGCGGCGCATTGTGTAATGCATAGATTTCGTCACAGGGAAAGCGCTCGAACAGCTTTTCGGCAATCATCGCCCGCGCGCCACCCAGCCCCTCCTCCGCGGGCTGGAAGATCAGCATCACGCGTCCGGCGAAGTCTCGCGTCTCGGCGAGATAGCGCGCCGCACCCAGCAGCATCGTGGTATGGCCGTCGTGGCCACAGCCATGAAATCGACCGGGGTGCTTCGAGGCGAACGGCAGCGCCGTTTCCTCGGTCATCGGCAACGCATCCATATCGGCACGCAGTCCGATCGTCTTGCCCGGCCCACGCTTGCCGTCGATCAGGCCGATGACGCCGGTCTTGCCGATTCCAGCGTGTATCTCGACCCCCAGCGCCTGCAGGTAGGCGGCGACGATTGCGGAGGTGCGCTGCTCTTCGAAGCCGATCTCCGGGTGGGCATGGATGTCGTGACGAATCTCGATCAGTTCGTCGGTAAAGGCGTCGATACGCGGCAACGTGGTCATGAAAACTCCTTGGAACGGAAAATCGGTATTGGCGGAACCCAAGATCAGGCGGGCTCGGCAATAGGCGTGAATGGTCTTCCCAGCGGCGAAGTCCGCATACCCGGACGCAGCCGCTGCCATGGCAGATTGGACGGATCCACCGCCATCGGTCCCGGCGCGGCGCAGACCAGAATGGCTTCGGCAATCGGCGCGAAGTCGGCCCGAAAGTGCACCGAACTCTTGTTGACGAGAATGGCCTGCTCCAACGGCTCGATGCCCACCGAGCGATACATCGCCTGATCCGCCATCTGTGCCTTGCGGCTGACCACCACGACGCGCACGTCGCCGATTCGCAGGCAGGCGGACGGTCCCATCTCGAGGCGCCCGCCACCGTAATACGGGCCGGGCGCAACAAAGCAGCCGTCCGAGAGCGCTTCGACCATGAACTCCGCCTCCAGCGGCGAGTCCCCTTCCACGCCGGAATGACCACCCAGCGCCAGCCGGACCACTGCGCCGACGCCCGCCTCGTGCGCGACCTCGGCCGCTGCCGGGTCGAACACGTTGCCGATCGCGGCGCGCTCGGCCCCGCAAGCGATAAGCGCTTTCAGCATGCCCATGGTGTCGGAGTTGCCCCCTGCTCCCGGATTGTCCTGGGTATCGGCGATCACCACCGGTCTGGTCGCACCATCGGCCAGGCGCATTGCTTCGCGTACCCCGGCGTCGGGATCGAGCACCCGCCCGGCGAATGCCGGCTCCTGTGCGGCAATCCGTGCCATCAGTGTGTCGGCGGCAGACTCGGCAGTGACCGAATCGATGCCATAGACCACGATACAAGGGCCGCAGTCGGCGAAATCGGCGGCCGGAAAGCCGGTCAGAAACGAAACGGAGGGCAGCGACTCGCTCTCCATCGCGGCTACCCCGGCATAGAGCGAGCGGCACGGCTCCTCCGCCGTGCACTGCCAGGCGATCGGCATCAGAAAATCGAGCTGACGAAACGCTTTGGCGGGGCGCGGACTTCCCCCCAACAACTTCGCCAACGCCTTGGCACAGCGCGCACCGGTCTCTGCCATGTCGACGTGTGGATAGGTTCGATAAGCGATCAGCATATCGGCCTGCTCGACCATTGCCGGCGTAACGTTGCCGTGCAGATCCAGCGAGACCACGATCGGGACCTCTTCACCCACCAATGCCCGCACACGGCGCAGCAACTCGCCTTCGCCATCATAGAAACGCTGGGTGACCATGGCGCCGTGCAGGTCGAGATAGATGCCATCGAGCGGCATGGCCTTGTCGATCGACGCCAGCAGACGCGCCGCGATCCGCTCGAAGGCATCCTGCGTGACGTGAGCCGACGGACTCGCTGCCGTCCAGAGGGTAGGAATCAGTGTCCACGCTCGGGATTCGGGAGCATCGATGAAACCGCACAGACCGATATTGCTATCCGCCACCGCATCGAAGATCGCTTCCCCTTCGCTCAGCGGTGGTGCGCCGCCACCGCGAAGGAAATCCTCGTAGGTCGCCGGGCTGGGCGCAAAAGTATTGGTTTCGTGGAGAAAACCACCGACGGCAATCCGGGGCTGGGGCATGACGCGCTCCTTGAATCAAATGGATCATAAGAAGAGGAAGTTCGATCGAGTGATCCCGGCCATTCATGGCTAGACGGGGGCGGTCGATGTGGATGCCGGGGTCTCCTCGAAGACGTGATCGAGAGGACGGAACCCCGAGAAATCCCAGTGTCGGCCGGGAGCCGCCAGCATCAGCGAGCGCGTGTAGGGATGTTCCGGCGCACCGAGCACGCGCTCGGCCGGCCCATACTCCACGACCGCACCTTTCTGCATCACCATCACCTCGTCGCAGATCTGGGCGGCGACACGCAGGTCATGCGTGATGAATAACACCGCGATGCCAAGCCGACGCTGGAGGTCGTCGAGCAGTTCGAGCACCTGGGCCTGAACCGAGACATCCAGCGCCGAGACGGCTTCGTCAGCGACCAGCACGTCGGGCTCCATTGCCAGCGCCCGCGCGATGGCAATGCGCTGACGCTGCCCGCCGGAAAATTGGTGGGGGTAACGGTCGAGTGCGTCTTTCGGCAAGCCCACCAATGCCAGCAGCTCGGCGGATTTCTCCATCGCCTCTTCCCGAGGCGTGCCGTAGTTGATGGGGCCTTCGACCAGGCTGGTGGCAATCGTCAGGCGCGGGTTGAGCGAGCGGAAGGGATCCTGAAAGATCATCTGGATACGCTTGCGATGCGGCTTCAGCGCAGCCCTTCCCAGGCTGGCGATGTCCTTGCCCATCACCCGAACACCGCCGCCAGTCGGTTCGATCATCCGCATCACGCAGCGGGCGACTGTCGATTTGCCGGAGCCGCTCTCGCCGACGATGCCCAGCGTCCGCCCACGCGTCAGCGCGAAGTTGATGTTGCTGGCCGCGAGCGTCTGCGACGCCGCCTTGCCGGTCCAGCGTGCCCAAGCCGAACGTTCGCCATAACGTTTTTCGAGCTCGATCGCTTCTAGCACGATTTCGCGATCGGTCACGGCGCGCGCCGCCCTCGGCCGCAGACTCGGCACCGCCGTCAGCAGTTGACGGGTGTACTCTGTTCCGGGACGTCGCAGCAGTTCCTCGATCGGCTGCGTCTCTACGACCTCGCCATGGCGCATCACGCAGACACGATCCGCGATATCGGCGACGACTCCCATGTCGTGCGTGATGAACAGCACCGAGGTGCCATGGCGCTCCTGCAGCGCCTTGATCAACTTGAGAATCTGCTTCTGCGTAGTGACGTCCAGGGCAGTCGTGGGTTCGTCGGCAATCAGCAGCTTGGGTTCGAGAATCAATGCCATGGCGATCATGATGCGCTGGCGCTGGCCGCCGGAGAGCTGGTGCGGCCAGCTGTCGAAGACACGCTCGATATCCGGCAACTGGACCTGGTCGAGCATCTCGAGTACGCGTTCGCGCCGCTGTGTCGAAGAGAGGCTTTTCTGGTGCATGATCAGCACCTCTTCGATCTGCTCCCCGACCCGCATCAATGGATTGAGCGCCGTCATCGGCTCCTGGAAGATCATCGCCATGCGGCTGGCCCGTAGATCCCGCAGCCGCGTCGGGGAAACCTCGAGCAGCGAATCGACCTCCAGCTCGATGCGCCCGCCGGTCGCTTTCAAGCTCCCTTTGGGCAGCAAGCCCATCACCGCCAGCGAGGTCACCGACTTGCCGGATCCCGACTCTCCCACCAGGCAGAGCGTCTCGCCCGGCGCGATACTGAAGTCGACTCCCTTGAGTATCGGCTTGGCCGCGGCCCCCCGGGTAGCGACCTCCAGCCCCTCGATCTTCAGCACCCACTCAGCAGGACTTTCAGGACGAAGATTATCGGTCATTGCGCACCTCCACGTTTCTGTAGTCGAGGGTCCAGACGGTCACGGGCGGCATCACCAAGCAGATTGATCGAGAGAATGCAGACCGACAGTGCGATGCCCGGCCAGAAGATCAGCGATGGCTTGATCAGGAAGTAGGTTCGGCCCTCCGCCATGATGTTGCCCCAGGTCGGCGTTTCGGTACCGAGGCCGGCACCCAGAAAGGAGAGAATGGCTTCGGTCAGAATGGCCGAGGCGCAGATGTAGGTACTCATCACGATCAGCGGGGCCAGCGTATTGGGCATCAGATGACGCCACATGACCGTGGGGAGGCTACTTCCCAGCGACACGGCAGCCTCCACATAGGGCTCTTCCCGCGCGGACAGCACCACCGAACGGACCAGACGCACGATTCGGGGTATCTCCGGAATGGTGATCGCGGCCATGACCGTCCACAGGTTGGCGCTGATCAAGGAGACGATGGCAATCGCCAGCAGCACGCTCGGAATCGCCATCAGACCATCCATGACTCGCATGATCACTGCATCCAGGCTACGGAAGAAGCCCGCGAGTATGCCGAGCGGCAGACCGACGACGACGCTGATCAGCGCACTGCCGAGCCCCACGATCAGAGAAACCCTTGCGCCGTAGAGCACTCTCGACAGCAGGTCCCGGCCATAGGCGTCGCTGCCCAGCCAGTAGGTATCGCTGGGTGGCTTCAGGCGATCGGCAGGCGACATGCCTAGCGGATCGTGGGGTGCCAGCCACGGTGCCAGAATAGCGATGATCACGATCAACGCCAGGCAGATGGCGGCAACGATCACCGCCCAGCCGGGGCGCTGGCGCGGCCACAAGCGCAGCCGACGCCGTGGTGGAATGGCGGCGGAAACATCGGGGGATGCATGAGGCGATGATAGGCTCATTGGTAACGAATCCTCGGGTCGAGCAGCGCATAGGAGAGATCGATAGCCAAATTGATCATCACGTAGACGCCGCTGGTGACCAGAATCAGCCCCTGAATCACCGGGTAATCGCGCGAGAGAATGGCATCGACGGTCAACCGCCCCAGCCCTGGAATATTGAACACGCTTTCAGTCACCACCACGCCAGTGATCATCAGTGCGAAGCCGGTCCCGATGACCTCCAGAATCGGCACGCCGGCGTTGCGTAGCGCATGCTTGAACAGCACGCGTTTTTCGCTGGCTCCCTTGGCATGGGCAGTACGAATGAAGTCTTCCCCCAGCACATCGAGCATGCTGGCACGGGTCATGCGCGCGATCAGTGCGATATAGATCGTCGACAGCATCAACGCCGGCAGGATCGCGTGCTGGATGAAAGGACCGAACCCTTCCTGGGAAACCCGTCTGAAACCCTGTACCGGTAGCCAGCCGAGATCGATGGAGAAAATCTTGATCAGAATGTAGCCGGTCACGAACACCGGTACCGAAAACCCCAGCACCGACAGGGACATGACCGCGTTATCGATCAGGCTGCCATGCTTCCAGGCCGCGATGACGCCCATCGGCACTGCCACGACCACCGACAGCGCAATGCTCAGCAGCGCCAGGCTAATGGTGGGTTCGAGACGCTGTGCCATCAGTTGCGTCACCGGCAAGTTCGACATCAACGAGGTGCCGAAGTCACCTCGCAATAACTCCCCGGCCCAGTTGAAGAACTGAATATAAAGAGGCTGGTTGAGCCCTAGCGTTTCGCGAATGCGGTCCAGTTGCTCCGGTGTCGCCATATCGCCGGCGATGATGGCGGCGGGGTCGCCTGGCGAGAGCCGCAGCAACAGGAAAACGAACAGCGCAACCACGACCATCACCGGCACTGCTGCCAATGTTCGACGCAGACAGTAGCTGAACATGAGCGTGCTCCATTGAGGTTCGAATCCGATGACTCACGAGTCCGATGAACGACGAACTCGTTGAAATGCGAATTCGTTGACGTGCGAGACGGGAATGGAGCGTGGTGGTAGCCACGCCCCACTCGTTCACTCGGCCTTGGTGACGTTCCAGAACACCGGCACCGGCGAATGGAGAATGCCGGAAAGGTCATTGCTCCAGGCGGCGGGAATCGAATACTCGCCCAGCGGGATATAGGTCACCTGCTCGAAGGCATGCTGCTGAATGCGTTCGGCGATCGCCTTGCGATCCTCGTCGCTGGTGGCCCTGGAGAACTCGTTGCGCATCGACTCGAGCTCGGAATCATCCGGCCAGCCGAACCAGCCGCCGTCCTTGCCACGGCCGTTGAGCATCGGATTGACCAGCGGGTTCCACACTTCGGGGATGTACCAGTTGGTGAAGAACATGTTCCAGCCGCCTTCCGACGGGGGCTGCTGGCTGGCGCGGCGGGTTACCAGCGTCTGCCAGTCCATCGGTTGAAGATCGACCTGAAAACCGGCCTGACGCAGAAGCTGTGCGGCAATGACCGGCTGGGGGCTCACCGTCGGCGCATCGGTTGGCTGCATCATCACCACCGGCGTGCCATCGTAGCCGGCTTCCTCGAGCAGCTGTTTCGCCGCTTCCGTGCCACCGCCTTCGGTCAGCGAATTCGGCGCACCGGCGTCGGTGCCCAGCGGCGTCGAGCATCCGTACATCGATGCACAGGTCGAGTAGAACTCGGGATTGCCGACCAGCGAGGCGAGCACATCGGTCTGGTTCATTGCCATCAGCGCAGCGCGGCGGATCTGGGGATCGTCGAACGGCGGGTAAAGGAAGTTGAAGCGGCCAATGGTCTGGCTCCCCAGCTCATTGATCTTCTCGACAGTGAGGTCCGGATTGGCCTGCAGCACCGGCAGCAGGTCGACCGAGGGCGATTCGAGGAAGTCGATCTCGCCGGCATTGAGGGCATTGAGCGCCGTCTGGGCATCGCTCATGTTGATCCACTCGACGCGATCGACGCTGACCACCTTGCCCCCGGCCGTCCAACTGGCCGGTTCCTCGCGCGGTACGTAGTCCTCGAACTTCTCGTAGACCACCCGATTGCCGGGATCGTACTCATCGGCAACGAACCGGAACGGACCCGAGCCGATCTGATCCTCGACCGTCAACGTCTCGTCCGGCGACTTGCTGGCGATGCGCTCCGGCATCACGAACAGCGGTACCGATGATGGCTTGGCCATCAGCTCCAGCACGTAGGCGAAAGGCGATGACAGGGTCAGCGTCAGTGTCTTCGAATCGGTGGCTTCGACGCTCTCGACGTGATCCATCAGCATCTGCCCACCGCCATCCCGCGCAGCCCAACGCTGGAAGGACGCCACCACGTCACTGGCTGTGACTTCACCGCCATCATGCCACTTGAGGCCGTCACGCAAGGTGAAGGTATATGTCATGCCGTCATCGGAAATCGACCAGTCAGCCATCTGCGGTTGCGGCTGGAACTGGTCATCCATGCCCAGCAAGGTATCGAAAACCATGTAACCGTGGTCACGAGTGATATGGGCGGTGGTGGTGATGGGATCGAGTACGCGCAGTCCAGAGTGCATGACTGCACGAAGCGTATTGGCCTCGGCCGGGGCGGCGGCAAGCGGCGAGAAGACGCCAAGCGTAGAGAACAGAGTCGCCATCGCCACGCCACCCAGCAGGCGGCGACGCGTAGCGGAAAAGCGACGCGGGAACAGTGTCGTCATGCGAGGACCTCATTTGTCGATCTTATGGTTGTCGTCGACGATGACGCCTTGGTGGCCATTGTTGTTCAGCGACGCATGTCTATGCGGCCAACCTGAGCGACGATCGTGCTATCGAGAGTAGGCTTCGTGAAGACGAAAACAATAGTTTCGATGCATCTAAAGCGTTGCTCTAAAAGCAACGCTCAGGCAAGAATGGTCCAGAATACCTGTCGGAGGAATCATATGGCGCAGTCGGGAACGACCGAAGCACACCTCAATGTCCGCTGGCTGCACTATTTCCATGCCGCTCTCACGGCCGGTTCGATAAGAGCCGCGTCGGATCGGCTCGATGTGGAGCCTTCCGTCATCAGCCGTCAGATTCGCCAACTCGAGCAGGCTGTCGGCATGTCGCTGATCGAACGGCATGGTAGAGGCGTCAAAGCCACCGAGGCGGGGAACATTCTGCTCGACTTCTACCGGGAGCGGGACGTCGCCGAGCAGACGCTGTTCGGACAACTCGCCGAGATGGATGGCCTACAGCGCGGCCATATCAGCCTGTCGATCAGCGAGGGCTACAGCGATCAATTGATGAGCGGTGTCATGAACGATTTCTGCGCGCGTCATCCGCAGCTGACCATCGAGCTCAATCTGGCGGCCGTCAACGACGTGGTCAGGCAAGTCTACGAAGGCCAGGCGCACATCGGCGTCGCCTACGCGCCGAGACTGATACCCGGCATCACATCCGTGGCGTCCGCACGGCAACCGCTCTGCGCGGTGGTCCATCCGCTGCACCCGCTCACCCGACTCCCCCAGCCTCTGGCGCTCGATGAGGTGCTCAAATGGCCGTTGGGTCTTGCCAGCCATGGCTACGGTATTCGCCAGTTGATCGATGCCGTGGAAGTGATGAGCAAACGTCATTTCCGCCCTAGCCTGGTGAGCAACTCCCTGGCCACGCTGAAGCAGTACGTGAGTTCTGGAAACGGCGTCACCTTCATTGGCCAAGTGGCACTGCTGCACGAGATCCGCCGCCAGCAGCTCGTGGCGCTGAAGATCGATCATCCGGTGTTCGCCGAAGCGGAGACTCACGTGATCGTGCGTCAGCATCGCCCGCTGTCACCGGCCGCCAAGCAGTTGTTGACGGAAATTACGCATCTATGGCCGTTCGACGGGCAATCAGGCCTGAGCGTTTGATCTACCTCAACACCGCGGCGTAGGGAACGCCATGACCTCGGCAATCGACTCCCTGTTCAGCGCCAGTTGAATCAGGCGATCGACACCCAGCGCCACGCCGCTGCCGGCCGGCATGCCGGATTCGAGCGCGGCAATCAGGCGCTGATCCGGGGCGACGCTTGGCTTCCCCAGCGCCTCGCGTTGACGGTTGTCATCCGCGAAGCGCTCGCCCTGCTCGGCAGCGTCGGTGAGTTCGTCATAGCCGTTGGCAAGCTCGAGCCCCTGGAGATAGATCTCGAACCGCGCGGCGACTTCGACGCCATCCTCGGGATCGAGCCGCTTGCGCGCCAGCGCCGCCTGAGAGGCCGGATAGTCGACGACCGCATCGATACCGCCTCGGCCCAGTTGCGGTTCGATGACGAAGCTCATCAGCAGGTCGAGACAGCCGTCACGGTCCGCGTCATTCATCGCCAGTCCACCGACTTGCCCGGCCAGGCGACGCAGATCCGCCAGCGATGCCGTGAACGGATCGACATCGAGCGTCTCGCGAAAGAGCTCCCGATAGCCGTGCTGGCGCAAGGGGCCCGGGTCGGTCGGCAGCACTGCACGAATCAGCGCCTCGCACTCGTCGATCAATGCCGTCAGCGACAGATCCGGCCGATACCACTCGAGCATGGTGAATTCGAGATTGTGGCGCCGCCCCACTTCACCGTCGCGGAAGCTGCGCGCCAGCTGGAAGATCGGCCCGCTGCCCGCCGCCAGCAGCCGCTTCATGTGGAACTCCGGCGAGGTCTGCAGCCAAAGGTGTTCGCGACCGGCTGGCGTCGTTGCCGTCAGTGACAGAGAGTCCAGATGCGGGTCGGTACTGCCGCCGTGACCGAGAATCGGCGTCTCCACTTCCAGCACGCCTCGTTCGGAGAAGAAGTGCCGAATGGCGGTCAATAGCCTGGCACGCTCGCGCAGTGTGTCGAGACTTGCCGTGGGCTGCCAGTCGATAGACACGATTTCACCTCTATAACGGCAAAAGCCACGCTTGAGCGTGGCTAATAGAATCCGGCCATGCGGCCATCAGATACGGAGTCCTCTCCGAGCGCGCGCCTGACAAGGCGAATTTAAGCGCTGTCAGGCGCGAGCGCAGGTAGGACTCAAGCCCGGGAGACGTACTCGCCCGAGCGCGTATCGACTTTCAGCACCTCGCCCTGATTGATGAACAGCGGTACGCGAACCACGGCGCCGGAAGAGAGCGTTGCCGGCTTGGAGCCGCCCTGCGCGGTGTCACCCTTGAGGCCCGGATCGGTCTCGACCACTTCAAGCTCGAGGAAGTTGGGCGGAGAGACGGCAATGGCGTTATCGTTCCACAGCGTGACGGTATAGACGGCCTGTTCCTTGAGCCACTTCTCGACGTCGCCGATGGCCTTCTTGTCGACCGCGTACTGCTCGAAGGAGCCATCGGTCTTCATGAAGTGCCACATGTCGCCGTCGGTGTAGACGTACTCCATGTCCAGGTCCATGACGTCGGCGCCTTCCAGCGATTCACCGGACTTGAAGGTGCGTTCCCAGACGCGACCGGTGATCAGGTTGCGCAGCTTGACGCGGTTGAAAGCCTGGCCTTTGCCGGGCTTGACGAATTCGTTCTCGAGAATGTTGCACGGGTCGCCATCCAGCATGACCTTCAGGCCGCCCTTGAATTCGTTGGTAGAATAGTTCGCCATGATTCCTCACTAGTAACCGTTCGCGGGCCGTCCGCGACGAAAAACCCCATTTCCGCGCGATGCCTGACCGGCAAGCGCTCTGATTTCGAGTGGCCAGCATGATAACCCGAACCCCGATCGCTGTGCATTGCGAAGAGGTCGAACCCGAAGCGCCCGTATTCGATACACCGGGCGACTGGCAACAGCAACTGCGCGACGTGATCCGCGACCCCGCCGAGCTCTGCCGGCACCTGGGACTGGATGTCGAATGGTCGTCGGGCGCCAGACGCGGCCACGATCTGTTTCCGGTGCGCGTGCCGCTGGCCTATCTCTCGCGGATTCGCCGCGGCGATCCGAACGACCCCCTGCTGCGCCAGGTCCTGCCGCTGGGCGCGGAAGGCGATGATGTGCGGGGCTATGTCGATGATCCGCTGGAAGAGCGCGACCACACGCCCCGACCGGGACTGATCCACAAATACCCCGGCCGGGCGTTGCTGATTGCCAGTCCGACCTGTGCGATCAATTGCCGCTACTGCTTCCGCCGCCACTTCCCCTACGCCGACAACGCGCCGTCAATGCGGGAATGGGAACGGACACTGGATTACCTGCGCGCAGACGACTCGATCCAGGAAGCGATCCTTTCCGGCGGCGATCCGCTGGCCTCGCCGGATCGTCGGATGGCCGCGCTCGTCGAACGGCTGGACGCGATTCCCCATCTCAAGCGGCTGCGCATTCACACTCGCTTGCCGGTGGTGATTCCGGATCGGGTCGACGACGCGCTGCTCGAATGGCTCGGGGGCTCTCGCTTGCAGAAGGTGATGGTGCTGCATATCAATCACGCCCAGGAGATCGACGAAGCGGTGGTCGCGGCCTGCGTTCGACTCAAGGCGGCCGGCGTCACGCTGCTCAACCAGAGCGTGCTGCTGCGCGGGATCAACGACGACGTGGATACGCTAGCTGCACTCTCGGAGCGCCTGTTCGAGGCCGGGATCCTGCCCTATTACCTGCACGTGCTCGACCCGGTATCGGGCGCGGCGCATTTCGACGTGCCTGACGACGAGGCCCGCGATCTGGTGGATGCTTTGCGTCAGCGACTGGCCGGCTTCCTGATGCCGCGACTGGTCCGCGAGGTGCCCGGCGAACGGAGCAAGACACCGCTCTGAGTTCCTGGCGGGTCATCCACTCGAGGGCCGCGCCCCGGCCCTCGCCTCTCGTCTCTCGTCTCTCGCCTCACCCTATCGGCAGCGTGACATGAACGCTCAGGCCGCTGGCGACCGGCAGGGAGGTTTCGTCGAGACGGATCTCTCCGCCAAGCCGTTCGGCCAGTTCCTGAACGATCGACAGCCCCAGCCCCGACCCGCTGGTTCGCTGTCCGGCCAGGCGCACGAAGCGCTCGAATACCCGTTCGCGCTCGGCGACCGGAATCCCCGGCCCGCTGTCGGCAATCTCGATGTGCAACCGGTCTTCGGCTTGCCGCATCCGCAGGCAGACTTCGCCCCCTTCCGGGGTGTAACGCAGCGCGTTGTCCAGCAGATTGCGCAGCAGCACGTAAAGGCCGTTTTCATAGCTGACGACTTGCAGCTCAGCGGGAATCTGCTGGGTGAACTCGATCCTGCGGCCATCGACCAGCGGCTGCATGTCCCGCTGTAGCTCTCTTCCCAGCCGGGTCAGATCCACCGCCTGCCGATTCATGCCCTCACCGCTCTCGAGCCGGGAGAGTGTCAACAGCTGCTCGACGACACGGGTCATCCGGTCGACCCCATTGATGATCGAGCGGGCGCCGCGGTGGGAGCGCGCTTCGGTGGTATCCATCATCAGGTTCTGCGCGTGCACCTTGATCGCTGCCAGAGGCGTACGCAGCTCGTGGGCGGCGTTGGCGGTGAAGCGACGCTCCTTTTCCAGCGTTTCGGCCAGGCGACCGAACAGACCATTGAGCGCATCGACCATGCCGCGAATTTCATCCGGCGCCTCGCTGCCGTCGATGGGTTCCAGATAGCTCGGCTGGCGAGCAGTGATCTGGCGACTGATGCGCAGCAAGGGAGAAAAGCCACGCGCGACGACAAAGGGAATCAGCATCGCGATCAGCAGCACGCCGATCACCGGCGGCATCAGGTTGCGCAGCGCAATCTGCCAGGTCAGCTCGTCGCGCACGTCGTCACGCTGGGCGGCGCTGGCCCAGACGCCGTGGACCTCGTCATACAGCGTGAAGGTACGCCAGTCGTGGCCCTCTCCCTCGGTGTGCGCGTAGCCGGGCGCCGGAATCATCGTCTCGAGCACACCGGGCGTTCTCATGCCCAGCAAGGCATGACCCTCGTCGTCCCAGATCTGGAACCCCAGCTTCTTCTCGTAGGGATGCCCCAGCGGGGTCGGTTCGTCGGTGGGATTGTCCGGCAGCATGACGGGCTGAAGCTGCAGGTCGTGAATCATCTCCTGCGGATCCCGACCCTGATCGCCGCGATACTCGAAATAGAGCGCGACCATTGTTCGCGTCGTCTGCGCCAGTTCGGCGTCGAACAGTTCGTTGATCTGATCGCGAGTGTCGTGATAGCTCCAGAGCGCGGCCAGCGAAGTGATCAATGTCACCGATATCAGCAGAACCCGTCTGAGGTAACGACGAATCGATCTCAACCCGCGGCTCCCAGCCGATAGCCGACGTTACGCACGGTCGCCACCACGCCGCTGCCGAACTTCCGGCGCAGATGATGAACGTGGACTTCGATGACGTTGCTCTCGACCTCGGCGTCCCAGCCGTAGAGCACCTCGACCAGTTGATCGCGCGTAAACACCTGCCCTGGATGCGTCATCAGGTACGCCAGCAGGTCGTGCTCGCGGCGCCCCAGCGCCACCACCGCGTGGTCGAAGCGAATCTCGTGCGCTGCCGGGTCCAGCATCAGTCGGCCGCAGGTCACCACCGGCGACGCACGCCCGGCACTTCGCCGTACCAGTGCACGCAACCGCGCCAGCAGTTCGCCGTTGTCGAAAGGCTTGACAAGATAGTCGTCCGCCCCGCCGTCGAGCCCCCGGATACGGTCGACCACGTCGTCCCTCGCCGTGAGGATCAGCACCGGAATCTGGCTTTGCGCTTCCCGCAGCTGCTTGAGCACCTCGAAGCCATCGATGTCCGGAAGGCCCAGGTCCAGTATCAGCGCATCGAAGGTGGACCCTTCGAGAGCCTCGCAGACTCCGCGCCCCTCGGTGAGCCATTCAGGCACCATCTGTTCACGGCGCAGTACATCGACGACCCCCTCTCCCAGCAACGGATCGTCTTCAACCAGCATTACCCTCATGGCGTTCTCTCTAACTGTCGCCGATCCTGGCGAAACTCGGCTTTCAAAACGTTGCCTTAACAATACAACGACATCGCCGGATTGGTTCCCGCCCTACTGACATGACACTGTCACGTGTCAGCCGGACAATTTGAAACATAAGTGACCGCTAACACCGCAGATCACTAAGCCGGCGTTAAGAATAGGCTCTCATAGTGACGTCTCCGACAGGACGAGCAAAGTCGACGCTTTGAAAACCAACGGGATTTCATCATGCTCGAACTACCCAAGTTATCACTTGTCATCACTGTCCACGACGCCTCTCATGCGGTTAGTCGGGTCGTGGCCGAGGCATCCAGCGCACTTCGCCACGCTGCCGGCCTGGAATTCATCGTCATCGACGACGCCACCTCCGAAAGCGACGAGGATGCGCTGTCACGATTGGCAGCCAGCGATAGCCGGGTCCGGCTTTATCGCCGGGCCACGGCCATCGGCGCCGACGCGGCGCTATGGCAAGCCGGCAGGCTCGCCCGGGGAGAGTGGATCGCGACGCTCGACGCCCAGGGTCGAGACGATCCCCATGACATTCCCGAGATGCTCGGCGAGGCCCGGCATCAAGGCTTGACGCTGGTCGAGGGCATCCCGCTCGATCCGCGTTGCCGCTGGAGAAGGTCACTCTTTCGCGCATTCCGGAGCTTGGGCATCGAGCTCGCGGGCAGCGAACGGGCCGGCCTGCGTCTGATTCGTCGCGACGTGCTGGTCGCGCTGCCGTCCGTCGACCGGCTGCATCGCTTCCTCCCCCTGCTGATTCGGCGAAGCGGTGGCCACATCGGCAGTTACCGCGTCAATCTGCGCCACGGGACACAAGCTGCCCGCTCTTCGCTCTGGCATCTTCCGGCCAATCTCGCGGGGCATGCCCGCGACTGGCTGGGCATGTGGTGGCTATCGCGACGCTGGCACGCCCAGCGAATCACGGGGAAACGTCGGGTTCGCGGCTACGCTCGCTGAGGCTTCATTCGCGCCCGGTCACCGATAGCGCCGCCCCCGATGCTCCAGCCAGCCGCCGATTTCGGTGCCGTCGGGATCGTGGTGTGTCCAGTGAATGACGCCACCCTGGGCATTCCACACGTACTCGCCGCGAAAGCGTAGGTGATCGCCCGCTTCGATCCGCTCGACGCGTGGCGCGATGTCGATATTGTGGGCGACCAGCAGCGTCTGGCTGGTACCCAGCATGACGATGATCCGCTGGTGACGGCTGCCTTCCCGATCATCCGCCAGCACCCGAACGACCCGTCCTGATGCCTCGATCCAGAATCCTTCCCGATGCGTGTCGAAGGCACGCTGAAGCGTCGCCTCGGCGCTGGCGTGTTCTCCGGCATCCGGCAAAAGGTCAACGCCGGGCCGAGACGGAGGCTCGCCTCCGCCTCCCCCGTATTCAACCAGTTGGCTGGCGAGTGCTGCGATGACGATGGCAATCAGAAGCCCCACCAGCATCGTACGACGTCGCGCCTTAATGAATCTTCGTCGCATCTCTCTCGTTACCGTGAAGTCAGGGCGAGTTCAGCCCGATCTCGACGAAAGGCTGCAAGATAACACATGAAAATAGGCCCCATAGGGCCCGATGGAGGAAGATGACCATCGACGGAATGTCGATCGAAAAACTGCGGGTATCGTGTCAGCCGTATGAGCAGGAAAGCTGAAAAACGGACAAAAAGAAGCCGGACCCAATACAGGCCCGGCCTACGCTGTGCGCCCATCCTGGGCTACTAGGTCAGAGTTCGATATCCCGATAGAGTTCCGGGAAAACGCAAAAAACTCGGAACGACGATGGCTGGCCGGTTAGTCGTCACTCTCATCGAGACCCTGGGCGCCCCGTTTCCAGAGCCCGATCAATGACCTGGGCGCGGCGCTCTCCTCCAGCTCCCACTCCTTTTCGGGTCGATCGGAGGACATTTTCAGCGTCACCCGGAAGGATCGCCTGTCGGCCCCGGCCGCTGGCAAAGCGCCACGTCGATGATCGAGCTCCTCGAGCACCGCCTGGAGTCTCAGCCGCTGGCACTCGGTCAGTTCCCGGCAGTCAATCCGCCGCGGGGCGGACAAGCCGGGCGTGACCACGAAGCCGCCCTCCCGAGTGACCAGCAGCACGCTGGTCGGCTCGAGCTCGAGGCCCGCGCTGTCGTTCATGAGAGAACCCCTACCTCGACCCAGGCCCGATTGACGGCCTGCATGACCTCGCTGTCGTTGCCGAAGCGTTTCGCCGCACAGTCGACCGTAAGCTGGGCGAACTGGGCGAAATTGCCATCGCGCTGCAGGCGCGGATCGGTGAGCGCGTCGAACCAGACCGGACCCGCCTTCTCCCAGGCAAATCCACCCAGCCCCGTCGCCGCGAGAAAGAAAGCACGGTTAGGAATCCCGGAATTGATATGCACGCCGCCGTTGTCCGAGGACGTGCACACGAAATCGTCCATATGGCCCGGCTGAGGGTCCTTGCCGAGCACGGGGTCGTCATAGGCGCTGCCCGGATTGGCCATCGAGCGCAGCGCGAGGCCGTTGACGCGATCGGTGAGCAGCCCTTCCCCGATCAGCCAGTCGGCTTCCTCCACGCTCTGCTCGAAGTGGTGCTGCTTGACCATGGCACCGAAGACATCCGCCAGGGATTCGTTGAGCGCCCCCGACTGATCGGCATAGACGAGGCCGGCCTCGCGCTCGATGACGCCGTGGGTCAATTCATGGGCGACGACGTCGAGCGCGGCAGTGAAACGGTTGAACAGTTCGCCGTCGCCATCACCGAATACCATCTGGGCTCCGTTCCAGAAGGCGTTGTCGTAGTCTTCGCCATAGTGCACCGTCCCCAGCAAGGCCATGCCCTCGCCATCGATGGAGTCGCGCTCGAAGACCTGCCAGTAGAAAAGGTAGGTGGCACCCAGCCACCGGTAGGCTTCGTCGACGGCGACATCGCCGCTATCCGGCTCATCCTCCTGGCGAACCAGGTCGCCAGGTAGAGTCTGCTGATTGCCTGCCGAGTAGATATAGCGCGCGATCTCGCCAGGCCGGCTGCCATCCGCGGGTCGCGCCGCCGGCGCTGCCGCATTGCGCAACCGGAATTGTGCATCGGCCTGCAGGGTCAGCCGCGCGCACTGCTGTAGCCTCGCGTTGCCATGCGACATGATGCGTTCGAGAACATGGGGCGGCATGAAGCCCGCGAAAGGCGTGGAACCGTCCAATCCAGCCATGCGATCACCTCCTGTGCGTCAAAGCCTAGACCTCACAGTGTGGTTCAATCTTTCTTGTATGACCGCTACCCAATGTTCGTTTTTGTCAAAAAATGCCAAGTCAACAGACTCGAGATCCCCCGGCACTCCACACGACTCTTCAGTCAGGCGGCCGGATTCAACGATCGATCAGGTCAACTTGTCGAGGCGCCACCACTCCGCGACAAGCCATAATCGCCGGGCCTGGCCACGCCTTCCAACTGACCGAGCTGATCGAGATCGTGTCGTCCCAGCACCAGATCGAGACGACGCTGCCGGCTATTGGCATTGAGCACCATATGGACCTGCGAGGGCCGTCCTTTGGCATCCAGACGTTGAACCCAGGCCAGAGCGCCGCTCGAATATCGCACCAGCGAGCCTATTGGCGCGACGCCGAAGACACGCACGTAGCGTTGAGCCCAGACATTGTCGAAGAGCGCGGCGTTCCCCAGCACATGGCGATAAGCATTGACCAGGGGCCAGGCGTCGCGGTCCGCGCGCGGGCGCGTCAGCGCATCGATGACATCGACCACTGCCACCATCCGACCCAGATCATCGATCGCCTCGGCGCGCAGCCCGCGAGGATAGCCGCTGCCGTCGAGCCGTTCGTTGATCTGTTCGACCACCGACGTGGCGACATCCGTCGAAAGCCAGCGACAATCGGCCAGCCGCTCGCTGATCAGTTGGACATGCCCCGGCAATAGCGCCCGCTGGGCGTCGCTCAACGGGACGCGGCTCTCGAGCAGCGTGGCAGGCAACGACGCCTTGCCGAGATCGTGGATCAGGGCGCTGGCCGCGATCGCCTTGAGGGTACTGTCGTCGTAGCCCTGCCGGCGCGCCAGATCGACGGCACGAACCGCGACCGCCAGCGCATGCTGGACCTGGACCGGTTCGTTCTCGAGATATCCCAGCGCATAGAGCAGCGATTCCCGACTTTGCGCGCCAAGCGACAGCAGCGTGTCCGCATGTCGGGACAGCAAAGATGAGGCAATCAGGCCACCATTCTGAAGCTGCAGGCTCTGCGCGTTCAGATAGTCGGCGATCTTCCGCAGTCGCCGGACGACCGTATTGTCAGCGCCCGCGACTGGCGCCGGGGTGGTTAGGATCGACTTGACCGGTTGCGGCCGGCGCCCCTGCGGCAGCATGAACAGCGAAGAAGGCTCGAGCGGCTTGTCGCTGATCGACGTCTTGCGCGCACTCTCGCGTTCGATTTCCTTGACGCAGTGCCAGAGTTGTCGCTCGCTATCGATCGGCAACTCATCGAACTCGCAGCCGATCAGCGCCATGGTCCAGTCGTCATCGGTGCGTACATGACGGATATGCCCCTTGAGCTTGAGACGCTGTCGATTGGGGAAGCGTAGCTCGAGAGTCTCGATCGGCTGGTCAGGAGTCAGCGCCACGGCATCCACCAGACGCATGGCGAGAAGGCAGCCGCCCAGCGAGAGATTGCGGATTTCGGTATCGATGATAGGCCCATCCTCCGTCAGGGTGAGACGCGTCTCGACGCCCATCTCGGCCCGCAGCGGGGCGCGAAAGGTACCGCGCCGGTGAATGGTGCTGATGTATTCGGGGTAGGTGCAGCGAAACTGTATCCGCTGCGCATCTTCCAGGGGCTCGATCACCGTGAGCGGCGCGGTGCGAACCAGCGCTCCGTTGACATGACCGATGAGATGAAACTCGCCCCCCCGAGTGAGCGACTTCGCCAGCGCCGGCACCGCGGACACGTCGATGACCAGCGCCTGACCGATGACGACGTGATCCAGTATTACCGGCCAGGAAGTGCTACCGGCAGCGTCGAACGCCAGATTCGCGCCACCCTGAAGGCATAGTGGCTCGAGCCACTCCCATATGGCTTTAGCTTGGTGGATATCCGTGGAAGCAGAGTCGGTCATGAGTTTTCGATAATGCGTGGTCGAT
This sequence comes from Salinicola salarius, assembly GCF_002179555.1. GTDB lineage: Bacteria > Pseudomonadota > Gammaproteobacteria > Pseudomonadales > Halomonadaceae > Salinicola > Salinicola salarius_A. The sequence continues at coordinate 72,267 of NZ_NHOU01000010.1, forward strand.
GACAAACGGCGAATGACAAAGCGCTGATGGCCAAAGGATCAATGGCGAAGAGCCAATGATAAAGCAGTCAGGCGTGGCCGCGTCACGGCCGGCGAGCAAGCAGTGTAACTTTTCGTTGCTGTCAAACAAAATAATTCAACCTCAACCGACTGACCCCCGGGAAACCCGGGAGTCCGCTCGGTCGGCGTGCCGGCCGTGGCCCCCCGCTCAATCTTCCGCCAAGGCCGCCAGATCGGATTCCGAATAGCCCAGCAGGTACAGAAGCCCATCGAGACCGCAGGCCGAAACCGATTGCTGCGCCTGCTGACGCACCAAGGGTTTGGCATGGTACGCCACGCCCATGCCGGCGACCGCCAGCATCTTGAGATCGTTGGCGCCATCGCCAACCGCCACGGTCTGGGCCAGATCCCAGCCTTCCCGTTCGGCGATCTGCCTGAGCATCATCGCCTTGCGGTCGGCATCGACGATCGGCTCCTGAACCTCGCCAGAGACCTTGCCGTCGCGAATGATCAGCTCGTTGGCGTGAATTTCGTCGAAACCCAGCCGTTCCTGCAGGTAACGAGCGAAATAGGTAAAGCCGCCGGAGAGAATCGCGGTCCGATAACCCAGGTGCTTGAGATAACGCATCAATCGCTCCAGCCCCGGCATCAGCGGTAACGATTCGGCAATTTCCGCCAGCACCGACTCGTCGAGGCCTTCCAGCTTGCGCATGCGCTCGCGAAAGCTCTGCTGGAAGTCAAGTTCGCCCCGCATGGCACGCTCGGTTATCGCGGCGACCTCGTCATACACGCCATGACGCCGCGCCAGTTCGTCGATGACTTCCGCCTGGATCAGCGTCGAATCCATGTCGAAGCAGACCAGCCGGCGGTGCCGTCGCCACAGATTCGCCGGCTGCAACGCGACATCGACTCCGAAGCGATCGCTCAGCGCCAGGATCTTCTCACGCAGGGACGCGGAATCGGCCACCGCGCCGCTGAGCCGCCATTCGAGGCAGGCACCGGCCGACGAGTCGGCCGTGTCGAGCTGGCAGCCGGCCGACAGCCGCTTCACCCGCTCGATGATCAGGCCCTGCTCGGCCGTCAGCGCCCCGACTTCCGCCATCACCTCCGCAGAGAGCGACGGTGCCATCAAGGTCAGTACCCAGCGGGCGTCCTTGGCGACATCCCTCCACAGCGCCTCGCTTTCAGAGGACACCTTCTCGACACGGCAATCCAGCCCGAACACGTCGCCGGCCGACGGCAGCAGCGCGCCAAGATCGTCGGCGGTCTCGACCAAAGCCTCCAGCGTCACTTCGCCGAAGGCGACATGCTGGCTCAGGTCCAGCAGACGACAATTGGCGCTGACCAGCGCCGTGCCCAGTGCAGCCGTCTGGCCGGGCCGTGCAGGCCCGGTGGCTCGCACCACGAAACGTTGTGACATCTTTTCCCCACGTGGCGCCGTAACGCCCTCTCTTTATCGATTGATCCGGCCCTGGCCCTCGGGCTGGAGGGCTGGGCTGACCGAGCCGCCGCTCAGGACTCGACCTCGAGCCTGTCGACCTTCTGGAATCCTCGCGCCAGCTTGCTGCCGCGACGGCCACGTTCGCCAGTGTAGTATTCGAGATCCGCCGCCTTCAGCGTCTGCTTGCGCTTACCGGCGTGCACGATCAACGACGCTCCTTCAGGCAGCAGTACCAGGTCGCGCACGAACTCCTCCCGTCTCGCGGCCTTGGCCCCCGGAATGTCGATCATCTTGTTGCCCTTGCCTTTTGCCATCTCCGGCAACTGCGACAGCGCGAAGACCAGCAGACGCCCCTCGTTGGAGACGGTCGCCACCCGCACGCCGTCGCCCTCCGGAATCGCCTTGGGTGGCATCACGTTGCACCCCTTGGGCACCGAAAGCACCGACTTGCCGGCCTTGTTCTTGCCGAGAAGATCCTCGACCCTGGCCACGAAACCGTAGCCGCCATCAGAGGCCAGCAGGTAGCGCGCGCTGGGTACGTCCAGCATCAGCCCGACCATGCTCGAGCCGGCCGGCGGGTTGATTCGCCCGGTCACCGGCTCGCCCTGGCCGCGAGCCGAGGGCAGGTTGTGAGCCGTCATCGTGTAGGCCCGACCGCTGTCATCGAGCAACACCAGCGGCTGGTTGGTCTTCCCTCGTGCTGCCAGGTGGAAGCTGTCGCCCGACTTGTAGGAGAGTCCGGCAGGATCGATATCGTGTCCCCGCGCCGCGCGAATCCACCCTTTCTCGGACAGCACCACGGTCACCGGATCGGCGCCCACCAGTTCGACCTCGGAAAGCGCCCTGGCTTCGGCACGCTCCACCAGCGGCGAGCGGCGGGCATCGCCGTAGGCCTCGGCCGCTTCACGCAGCTCCTTCTCGACGAGATCGGTCATCGCCGCCTCGGAGCTCAGCAGCTTCTGGAGCTGTTTGCGTTCCGCTTCCAGCTCATCCTGCTCGCCGCGAATCTTCATCTCCTCGAGCTTGGCGAGGTGACGCAGACGCAGCTCGAGAATCGCTTCGGCCTGGCGCTCGGTGATGCCGAACGCGTTCATCAAAGCCGGCTTGGGTTCATCCTCCTCGCGGATGATGCGGATCACCTCGTCGATGTTGAGATAAGCGACCAGCAGACCTTCGAGCAGGTGCAGACGATCCTCGACCTTGCCGAGACGGTGCTCCAGGCGCCGGCGCACGGTGGCACGGCGGAACGTCAGCCATTCGCCGAGCATGTCGTTGAGCGGCATCACCCGCGGCCGGCCGTCGAGCGCGATCACGTTGAGATTGACGCGAACGTTCTTCTCGAGGTCGGTGGTGGCGAACAGGTGCGCCATCAGCCCCTCGACATCGATACGGTTGGAACGCGGCTCGATCACCAGGCGCGTCGGTGTCTCATGGGTCGACTCGTCTCGCAGATCCGCCACCATCGGCAACTTCTTGGCCTGCATCTGGGCGGCGATCTGCTCGAGTACCTTGGCCCCGCTGACCTGATACGGCACCGCGGTGATCACGATGTTGCCATCCTCGCGCTCGTAACGGGAACGCAGCTTGACCGAGCCGCGGCCGGACTCGTAGAGCTTGCGCAGATCGGCCGCCGGCGAAATGATCTCGGCATCCGTCGGGAAATCCGGTGCCGGCAGATGCTGCATCAGATCCGCGACGCTGGCCTGCGGATGACGCAGCAGATGGCAGGTCGCCTCGACCACCTCCACCACGTTGTGCGGCGGGATATCGGTCGCCATGCCGACGGCGATGCCCGTGCCGCCGTTGAGCAGCACGTGAGGAAGCCGCGACGGCAGCACCGCCGGCTCGTTCATGGTGCCGTCGAAGTTGGGCGTCCAGTCGACGGTGCCCTGCCCCAGCTCCGCCAGCAGCGTCTCGGAGAAACGCGACAGCCGGGCTTCGGTATAGCGCATGGCGGCGAACGACTTGGGATCGTCCGGGCTACCCCAGTTGCCCTGGCCGTCGACCAGCGGGTAACGGTAGCTGAACGGCTGCGCCATCAGCACCATCGCCTCGTAGCAGGCGCTGTCGCCGTGAGGGTGGAACTTGCCCAGCACGTCGCCGACGGTACGCGCCGACTTCTTGTACTTGGCATTGGCATTGAGCGACAGCTCGCGCATGGCATAGACGATGCGCCGCTGAACCGGCTTCATGCCGTCGCCGATATGCGGCAACGCGCGATCGAGAATCACGTACATCGAATAATCGAGATACGCCTTCTCGGTGTACTCCTTGAGCGAAAGGCGTTCGACATCGCCCTCCGCTACCTGAATATCCATGGTCATTATTGCCCCTTAGGAAAGTGGCTGCGCTCGCTCAGGCGTTGTTAAAAATCGTCTCAAAGTGCTCATTTACACCCTGTAAACTCCGCTTTTTCGACGATTTTTGCCTAGCCTGAGCTTCGCTCGCCGACTTTCTACCTTGCCGGTATCTTCTAACGATCTTCATTACCCGAGGAGCCGCTTCGAGCGGCGCGATAACGTCCTGGACATCGCCGAGCGTGGCTCAGACAAGGCGAACGATGAGCGACGACGCGCAGTTGACTGGGGTGTCAATGAGCATTCGGCGCTCATCGTTCAACGTCGTATGAGCCTCGCGCAGGCATGTCAGACCTCGATCTCGGCGAGATTGCCGTAATCTTCCAACCAACTCTTGCGATCGGCGGCCCGCTTGCGCGCCAGCAGCATGTCCATCATCTCCAGCGTGCCGTCGTCGAGTTCGCGAGTGAGCTGGACCAGCCGTCGGGTGTCCACGGCCATGGTGGTCTCGCGCAGCTGCAGCGGGCTCATCTCGCCCAGCCCCTTGAAGCGCTGGACGTTGGGCGTGCCGCGCTTGCCTTCGAGGCGCTTGAGCGTCGCGGCCTTCTCGCTCTCGTCGAGGGCGTAGAAGACTTCCTTGCCCAGGTCGATGCGATAAAGCGGCGGCATGGCGACGAAGACGTGGCCAGCATCGACCAGCGCCGGGAAGTGGCGCACGAACAGCGCACACAGCAGCGTGGCGATGTGGAGACCGTCGGAGTCGGCGTCGGCGAGAATGCAGACCTTGTGGTAGCGCAGCTTGGAGAGATCGTCGCTGCCCGGATCGAGACCGATCGCCACGGCGATATCGTGCACTTCCTGCGAGCTGTAGATATCGGCGGATTCGACTTCCCAGGTGTTGAGGATCTTGCCGCGCAGCGGCAGGATCGCCTGGGTTTCGCGGTTTCTTGCCTGCTTGGCACTGCCGCCGGCGGAGTCCCCCTCGACCAGGAACAGTTCGCTCGACACCGGATCCTGGCCGGAGCAGTCGGCCAGCTTGCCGGGCAGCGCCGGCCCCGAGGTGACCTTCTTGCGCGCGACCTTCTTGGCGCTCTTCTGGCGCCGCTGGGCGGCGCTGATCACCAGTTCGGCCAGCTGTTCGGCCTGGTCGACATGGTGGTTGAGCCACAGCGAGAAGGCGTCCTTGACCACGCCGGAGACGAAGCCCGCCACCGTGCGTGACGACAGCCGCTCCTTGGTCTGCCCGGCGAATTGCGGGTCGAGCATCTTGATCGAGAGCACGAACGATACCTTCTCCCACAGATCCTCCGGCGACAGCTTGACCCCGCGGGGCAGCAGGCTGCGGTATTCGCAGAACTCGCGTACCGCTTCGAGCAGGCCGCTGCGGAAGCCGTTGACGTGGGTACCGCCGAGCGGCGTGGGAATCAGGTTGACATAGGATTCCAGGACCGGCTCGCCGCCTTCCGGCAGCCACTGAATGGCCCAGTCGACGCCCTGCTCCTCGTCCTCGAAGTGGCCGGTGAACGGCGATGCCGGCAGCACGTCGAAACCGTCGACTGCCTGGGCCAGATAGTCCCGCAGGCCGTCTTCGTACTGCCAGACGCTTTCCGCGCCATCGGTTTCCTTGAGCACCACCTTGAGGCCGGGGCAGAGCACCGCCTTGGCGCGCATCAGGTGTTTCAGCTTCGGCAGTGACAGCCTGGGGCTGTCGAAGTATTCCGCCTCCGGCCAAAAACGCACCACCGTTCCCGTGGCACGCTTGGCACAGCTGCCGATGATCGAGAGTTCCTCGGCCTTCTCTCCCTTCTCGAAGGCGATGCCGTAGCGATTGCCCTCGCGGCACACCTCGACCTCGAGCCGCGTCGACAGCGCGTTGACCACCGATACGCCGACCCCATGCAGGCCGCCGGAAAAGCGGTAGCTGGACTGGGAGAACTTGCCGCCGGCGTGCAGCCGGGTGAGGATCAGCTCGACCCCGGTCACGCCATGTTCGGGATGCACGTCGATCGGCATGCCCCGGCCGTCGTCGGAAACCTCGATGCCCCCGTTGTCCAACAGAACGACGCGAATCTCGCGAGCGTGCCCTGCCAGGGCCTCATCGACGCTGTTGTCGATGACTTCCTGCACCAGGTGGTTGGGACGGGAGGTGTCGGTGTACATGCCCGGCCGCTTGCGGACCGGATCGAGGCCGGAAAGCACCTCGATGGAACTGGCGCTGTATTGCGTCATGCAGGGTCTCGCCACGTTTGTAAGATCAAAGTCACAGGGTCACAGTTGCATGGCCGAAGTTGCAGGGTCGAGAGCGCCACATCGTCGCAGCGTGCCTCTCTCGGGCAAGGCCGATCAGTGAACGAGCGTCAGCGTCTCCACCCCATGCAGGCTGGCGACGATGATACACCCTACTGGTCAAATCTACAGTATCGCGTTACCGCCCGAGGTTGGCGCGATGCGCTCAAGACAGCACGAGGGATCTCGGCACGTGCCAGCCGCCGTGAGCGAAGAGCGCCGGCAGATACTCGGGCAGCACATCGAAGCCATGGTCGCCGCCGGGGTGGATCAGGATGCGACTGCCGGCATAAGCTCGCAGCGCGTCGCGGCAATCCAGCGTCTCGTCCGCGCTGCCGAGCAGCAGAAGGTAGCGCGCGGGATGGACGATGCGTTCCCACTGCAGCGCGGTCAATTGATCGAAATAACTATCGTCGATCGTGAACTGCTCGCCGGAGGCGTCGTTGAGCAACGTCTGCCCCAGGTAATCGGCCACGAAGCGGGCGGGCTGAACCGCCGGATTGATCAGCACGGCCCGCAGACCATAGCGCTCCGCCAGCAGGGTGGCCAGGAAGCCGCCCATGGAGCTGCCGACCAGCAGCGTACCTTCATGGCCCAGCGACTCGAGCGCCGCTTCGGCCTGCCGCCAGGCCAGGTCCGGCCGGTGCGACAGGTCCGGGGTCAGACACGCGAACGGGCGACCCTCGTGTCGGGCCAGCACCTCGCAGGCCGCCTTGACCAGCCGGGCCTTGGGCGAAGCGCTGCTGCTGTTGAAGCCATGCAGGTACAGCAGCGCCCTGGCCGGTCTCGCTATCGAAAGCGACTCGCTCGACATGGCTCCCTCACCTGGCTCGCTGGACATCCGAGCCCCCGGCGCTTTCGCGACACCGGCCGGTCACCAGGACTTCTGTCCCTTCCAGATCGCCTGGATCAGCCCGCGGCTGGAGTCGTCGAGCGTCTCCAGACCATTCTGCGTGGCAATGATCTCTTCGGTCTCGGTGGCGATCTTCTTGCCCAGCTCGACACCCCACTGGTCGAACGAGTCGATGTCCCAGATCACGCCCTGCACGAACACCTTGTGCTCGTAGAGCGCGATCAGGGCACCCAGCGTGGCCGGGTTGAGGCTGTCGAACATCAGCGTGGAAGAGGGCTGGTTGCCGCGATAACGCTTGTAGCTGGGCGGCGTGCTCTCGGACTTCACCGCGTCGTCGCCGAGCATCAGTACGCGGGACTGAGCGAAGCAGTTCGCCAGCGCCAGCCGGTGCTGGGCCATCAGGTCGTCACGGAAGCGTTCGTCCTCGACATCGTTGTAGCGATTGACCGGCGCGATGAAGTCGCACGCCACCGGCTGCGTGCCCTGGTGCAGCAACTGGTAGAACGCATGCTGGCCGTTGGGGCCGATCTCGCCCCAGATCACCGGGCAGGTGGAATAGTCGACCACGTCATCATTGTTGGTGACGGACTTGCCGTTGGATTCCATCTCGAGCTGCTGGAAGTACCCTGGCAGGTGCTTGAGGCGCCCATCGTACGGCAACACCGCGTGGGAGCGGATATCGAGGAAGTTGACGTTCCATATGCCGATCAGTCCCAGCTGCACCGGCAGGTTCTCGGCCAGATCGGCGGTACGGAAGTGCTCGTCCATGGCGTGGGCGCCCGCCAGCAGCTGACGGAAGTTGTCCATGCCGACACGAATGGCGATGGGCAACCCGATGGCGCTCCACAGCGAGTAGCGACCGCCGACCCAGTCCCAGAACAGCAGCTGATTGCCCGGATCGATGCCCCACTCGGTCATCTTCTCGGGTTTGGTGGAAACACCAACGAAGTGGAAACGCTTGATCAGCGCTTCGTCGCCGCCCAAGCGTGTCGCGATCCAGTCGAGTGCGGTGGAAGCGTTCGACAGCGTGTCGATGGTGCCGAAGGACTTCGACGACAGGATGAACATCGTGGTTTCAGGGTTGAGCCAGCTCAGGAAGTCGGCCAGCTGCGAGCCGTCCATGGTCGACGCGAAGTGAGTCGACACCTCGAAGACATCATCGGGCTCGAAATCGGTCAGTGCGGACGTGACCATCAGCGGACCCAGGTCCGAACCGCCGACGCCGAGGTTGACCACATCGGTGATCGGCTTGCCGGTCGCGCCGCGCCATTGACCGTTCAGCAGCTTGTTGACCAGCGTTTCCATCTTGTCGAGGGTGGCATGCACTTCGCCAACCACATCGACGCCTTCGACCTCGAGCCTGGCATCCCGCGGCAGACGCAATGCGGTATGCAGCGCCGGGCGGTCCTCGGTGTGGTTGACCCGCTCCCCCGAGAGCAGGCGTTGCACCGCCTCGGGCACGCCGGCTTCCCGCGCCAGCGAGAGCAACTGCTCCCGGACTTCCGTCGTCCAGCGCTGCTTGGACAGATCCATCTGGATGCCGGCGGCTTCCAGATAGAACGTCTCGAAGCGCGGCGACTGCTGGAACAGGGTCTTCAGATGAACCTCCCGCATCCCCCCTTCGAGCTGCTGCTCGAGCGCTTTCCATGCCTGGGTCTCACGAATCGACATCTAATGCTCTCCTTGTCACGTGCAGCGAAGAGGCGCAAAACGTACACTATGGCCGTAGCGAGTCATGACAGTTGTTGCGCTCGCTTCACGCTCTCCCAATTAAGAATATCTTCCGGCAATGATTGACGCATCTTACCGTGACGCCATCTTTTCGACACCCCTTGATCGTGTGGCGAGCTTCTCGTTCGACGAGCAGGTCGTGGCGTGCTTCCCGGACATGGTCCGGCGTTCGATTCCCGGCTACGGCCAGATTCTCGGCATGCTCGGCGTCATCGCCGAACGCCACCTGCGCCATGGCGCCCATGTCTACGACCTGGGCTGCTCGCTGGGCGCGGTCGGGCTGGCACTGGCCGGGCGCCTGCCTGCCGACGCCTTCGAACTGACCGGCGTCGACCTCTCTCCGACGATGATCGCCCGGGCCCGCGAAACCGCCGCCGCCGAAAGTCCGGATCATCGGATCCAGTTCGTCGAGGGCGATATCCGTCATCTGGACTATCGGCCCAGCGGCATGATCGTGCTCAACTTCACGCTGCAGTTTTTGCCGCCGGCGGACCGCGATGCGGTGATCGCCAGGCTGTTCGCGGCACTGGAGCCCGGCGGCATCCTGGTGCTGTCGGAAAAGATCGTCGCGGAAGACGAGCAGGAAAATGCCTGGCTGGTGGAACGCTACCACGATTTCAAGCGGGCCAACGGCTACAGCGACATGGAGATCAGCCAGAAGCGTACCGCGCTGGAAAACGTGCTGGTGCCGGATACGCTGGCGGCGCATCACGAACGGTTGACCCAGGCCGGGTTCTCGCGCGTCACGACCTGGTTCCAGTATCTCAACTTCGCCTCCCTCGTCGCTTTCAAGGACAAGGCCGCGTTCAAGGACAAGGCGACATCCCAAGAGAAGGCCACGTTCGAGGATGTCTGACGTCGCTATCGATACGCTCAAGGACGCCGAACGCCGGCTCTATCTCGCCTTCCTCGAACACGGCCTGACCCGCTGGCTGGCACTGCTTCCGGAACAGCTGGCGCGCGGGCTCGATCGGCGCCGCCATGGCGATCTGCCGGCGTGGGAAAAGGCAGTGGCCAAACTGCCGGCGTTGTCGTCGACACGGCAAGTGAACCTGCAGGCCGATCGTGTCACGGTAGCGCTCGAACTGAGCGACGCCGAGCGTCGGCGCTGCGAGAATCTGCTCAAGATCCTGATGCCGTGGCGCAAGGGGCCTTATCGTCTCGGCGACATCGATATCGATACCGAGTGGCGCTCGGACTGGAAATGGCAGCGGGTCGCGCCGCATCTCTCGCCCCTCGCCGGCCGTCGCATTCTGGATGTCGGCGGCGGCAACGGCTATCACGCCTGGCGCATGGCCGGCGCCGGTGCCGCGTTCGTGCTGGTGATCGACCCCTCGCCGCGCTTCTACTACCAGTTCCACGCCGTGCGTCACTTCGTGGGCGATGCCGATGGCGAGCGCACCCACTTTCTGCCGGTCGGCATCGAAGACGTACCGGCGAAGCTCGCCGCCTTCGATACCGTGTTTTCGATGGGGGTGCTCTACCACCGCCCTTCACCGCTGGATCATCTGCTGCAACTGAAGGATGCGCTGGTGCCCGGTGGCGAGCTGGTGCTGGAGACGCTGGTGGTCGAGGGTGACGAGCGCACCGTGTTCATGCCCGGCGAACGCTATGCCAGCATGCCCAACGTCTACTTCCTGCCCTCGTCGAGCGCTCTGGCGCACTGGCTCGAGCGCTGCGGCTTCGAAGCCATTCGCTGTGTCGACGAAACGGTCACCACGCTCGACGAACAGCGCTCGACCGACTGGATGCAGTTTCATTCGCTGGCCGATTTCCTCGACCCGGAGGATCGCAGCCTGACCCTCGAAGGCTACCCCGCCCCGCGTCGGGCGACGCTGATCGCCCGCAAACCGAAGCGATAATCGCAGCGCTGCCGGCGTTCGGCGCGACCAGTACGGCATCGGCCGGCAGTGCGATGCCGGCCGATGTCTGCGCAATAGGATTGGGAAAAGATTGACGCTAGCGGGCGTTGCGCTGGACGAGATTTGGACTAGACCCGATTTGGACTAGGCCTGGTTTGAACTAGACCTGGTTTAGACTAGAGACGACGGCGCTTCACGGGCACGGTCCGCTCTGGATATTGGCCTGGGTGATATTGCTCTTCGCCGGTACGCTACAGGTCAGCCAGACGTTACCGCCGATCACCGAGCCCTGCCCCACCGTGATGCGCCCCAGAATCGTCGCGCCTGCGTAGATGACCACGTCGTCCTCGACGATCGGGTGGCGCGGCAGGCCTTTTTCGAGATGCCCTTTCTCGTCGGCCGGGAAGCGTTTGGCGCCGAGCGTGACCGCCTGGTAGAGCCGTACCCGGTTGCCGATGATCGCGGTTTCGCCGATGACCACACCGGTGCCGTGATCGATGAAGAAGCCTTCGCCGATCTGGGCACCGGGGTGAATGTCGATACCGGTATCGGAATGGGCCAGTTCGGCGATGATGCGAGCCACCAGCCCGGCGCCCACCTGATAGAAATAGTGGGCGATGCGGTGATAGATCACCGCGTGGACGCCGGGGTAGCAGAGCAGCACTTCATCGACGCTGCGCGCGGCCGGATCGCCATAGTAGGCGGCCATCACATCGCCATCGAGACGCTGGCGCAGGCTGGGCAGGTCATCCGCGAACCGTTGGATGATTTGCGTCGCCGCCGCCTGGTGCTCGGAGGTCTTGTCGCCATTGAGCCGGGCCATGTAGCGCAACTCGAGCAGCACTTCCTCGTGCAGCGCATTGAGCGCACGGTCCAGCGTGTGGCCGACGTAGAAGTCCTCGCTCTCCTTGCGCAGATCCGAAGGCCCCAGGCGCATCGGAAAGATGGCCCCGCTCAGGAGTTCCAGCGTTTCCCGGATGCGATGTCGTGACGGCAACTCACGACAACCCTTCTCTCTCTCTCGGCCATTCTGAGCGCGCCACTGTTCACGAGTCGCGCGCAGTTGGGTAACGATACCGTCGAGCTGCCAATTGACCTGTTGCATGCCGATCATCCTTTGGAAACGAGACGCACGTTTTCGAACACGACCTCACTTCCGACATCGGAAGTCGTGGACAGGTCCTAACGTGCCATCAGTCAATGATAAGCCCCAGGAAGGAAATAGCCATAGCGCAGCGAATCGGCACGCACGCCGTCGCGGCGCCAGGGCCTGTTTGGCGCCGCAACGCGGGTCTCGCTGAAACGGCAACAGGCCCTAGGCCACGCTCGTTTCCGCTTCTTGCATCATCTCGTCAAACGTGACGGAGGTCTGCATTCGGGGCGTTACCGCCTGGACCTCGCCGCCGGTATCGTGATCCCGCGTGGCCGCGTATTTCACGGCGGCGACCGCATCCTTGCCGTGATCGATAGCCGCCAGCGCCCATTTCCACCCGGTACCATAGGCGATGGGGCCTGTGACAGGCATGCGCACCAGACGATCGAACATCTCGAATACGCCATCGGGCCCCACGATGATCATTTCGATCCGAGTGACATGGGGTTTGGCATGCCTGGGGGAGCCGGCATTGAGCCACTCCATTACTTCCCACCAGCCTTGTTGCTCACCGGCGAATGCCACCCATTCGCCGTTGTCGAGTCGAAAGAGCTTTTGCGCATGGTTGTATGTCGATCCATTGACACTGATCAGCGAATCCGTCGCCAATGTCGTTCCATCCCATACGATCGTGGTCATCATCTACCTCGGTCTGTGGCTCCGGCCAGACATCGGGCTATCCGCAGCGAGCATCCAGGCACGACAGTCACGATCTCCTCCCGGCCGGTTGGGAGCGAGAAGCGGTCAACTGATAGAGAGCATCATCCGTTTGCAAAATGCGGCGGTTAATCCAGTTTGCAGAGTGCGGACATGAAAACGCCACTCCCGGGAGTGGCGTGAACGCATTCCGTTACTTAAAGATACATCAAAGAACACTAATTTTGGAATAGCTGTTTTACATCCTTCGCTTCCCAGTGCGGGAAATGCTTGCGGATCAGCGCGTTGAAATCGATTTCGAACGCCTGCCAGTCGACTTCACCCGCTTGTTTCGAGTCGTCCGCGGCCCCTTCCGCCGCGCCGCGAATCAGGCCCGCACCGACCGTGATATTGGTCAGCCGGTCGATTACCACGAAACTGCCTGTGCCGGGGCTCTTGCGGTAGTCGTCCAGCGGCACGCTGGCAGTCAGCTCGATCCGGCAGCGGCCGATGGCATTGAGCGGCAGGCTGGTGGCCTCGTGATGCTCGAGCGTATTGACGTCGATCTGATAGTCGATCGCCGCGACCTTGCCGGCGATTTCCTGCGTGCCGATCTTGAAGTCGTAGAGCCGGCCCGGCTCGAGGGCGGCATCGTGCATCCAGACGATGTCGGCTTCCAGCGCGTCGGACTGCGCGACTTCCGCATCCGCCGCCACCAGCCAGTCCCCACGGGAGATGTCGATCTCGTCGCGCAGGGTCACGGTGACCGCTTGGCCGGGATAGGCTTCTTCCAGATCGCCATCGAAGGTGACGATACGGTCGATGACGGAACGTTTGCCCGACGGTAGCGCCTTGACCGCCTGACCGGGACGCAGGATGCCCGCCTCGAGCGTGCCGCAGTAGCCGCGAAAATCGAGATTGGGTCGATTGACGTACTGGACCGGCAGGCGCAGGTCGGAAAGGTTGCTGTCGTGGGCGATCTCGACGCTTTCGAGCAGTTCGAGCATCGCGGGCCCCGGCGCGCCGTCGACCTGGTACCACGCCATGCGCTCGCTGCGATTGACGACGTTGTCGCCGTCGAGTGCCGACATCGGCACGAAGCGGATGTCGGTCGCGTCGAGCTTCTCGGCGAACTCGCGATAATCAGCGACGATCTCGTCGAAGCGCGCCTGCGAGTAGTCGACCAGGTCCATCTTGTTGACCGCGATCACCAGGTGCTTGATCCCCAGCAGATCGGCGATGAAGCTGTGCCGCCGGGTCTGCACCTGCACGCCATAGCGCGCGTCGATCAGGATCACCGCCAGGCTGGCGGTGGAAGCGCCGGTGGCCATGTTGCGGGTGTACTGCTCGTGGCCCGGGGTATCGGCGATGATGAACTTGCGCTTGTCGGTGGAGAAGAACCGGTAGGCGACATCGATGGTGATCCCCTGCTCCCGCTCGGACTGCAAGCCATCGACCAGCAGCGCCAGATCGACCTTGTCGCCGGTCGTCCCGCTGGTCTTGGAAGCCAGGGTGATCGCCGCCAATTGATCTTCGTAGATCATCTTGGAGTCGTGCAGCAGTCGGCCGATCAGAGTCGACTTGCCGTCATCGACGCTGCCGCAGGTGATGAAGCGCAGCAGATCTTTCTGCTCGTGCTCTTTGAGGTACTGGCCGATATTGTCGGCGATCAGCGTGGATTGGTGGGACATTAAGAAGCTCCAGTTCTTAGCTGTAAGCCGTAAGCTGTAAGAAACACCCGCTTAGCTTGCAGCGATATTCTCGTTGTCCAGCGTAGCGATAAGGCCTGGTAGAGCTGGGCTGTGCTGGAACATGACCTTTTAGGGCAAAAAGCTGTATGCCGTCAGGGCTAAGCCAAAATTCTGTATTTGGGGAATTACTTACCGCTTATGGCTTACAGCTTTCTAACGCGCCTTCGGCGCGTTAGAAGTACCCCTCCCGCTTCTTCTTCTCCATCGAGCCGACCTGGTCGCGGTCGATGGCGCGGCCGGAGCGCTCTGAGGTGCGGGTGAGCAGCATCTCCTGGATGATCTCGGGCAGCGTGGCGGCTTTCGATTCCACCGCGCCGGTGAGCGGGTAGCAGCCGAGCGTGCGGAAGCGGACCCATTTCTCTTCGGGGACTTCGCCGGGTTCCAGCGGCAGGCGATCGTCGTCGACCATCACCAGCATGCCGTCGCGTTCGACCACGGGGCGCGGTGCGGAGTAGTACAGCGGGACGATGGGGATCGATTCGAGATAGATGTACTGCCAGATATCCAGCTCGGTCCAGTTGGAGAGCGGGAAGACGCGGATCGATTCGCCCTTGTTGACCTTGCCGTTGTAGAGGTTCCACAGCTCGGGGCGCTGGTTCTTGGGGTCCCAGCGGTGGTGCTTGTCGCGGAAGGAGTAGACGCGCTCCTTGGCGCGGGAGGCTTCCTCGTCGCGACGGGCGCCGCCAAAGGCGGCATCGAAGCCGTACTTGTCCAGCGCCTGCTTGAGCGACTGGGTCTTCATGATGTCGGTGTACTTGGCGCTGCCGTGGTCGAACGGGTTGATGCCGGCGGCGCGGCCTTCCTCGTTGATGTGCTCGATCAGCTCCATCCCGACGTCCGCGGCCATCCGGTCGCGGAACTCGATCATTTCCTTGAACTTCCAGGTGGTGTTGACGTGCATCAACGGAAACGGCGGCGGCCCGGGATAGAACGCCTTGCGGGCGAGATGCAGCATCACCGAGGAGTCCTTGCCGATCGAATAGAGCATCACCGGGTTGCCAAACTCGGCGGCGACCTCGCGGATGATATGGATGGACTCGGCTTCGAGCTGCTTGAGATGAGTCTGGCGCTGAGCGCTGACGATAGGAGCTGTCATGGTCGATGTCTCACGGTCGCCCTCTGAAATCAGACGGCAAACAGAATATGGGCTTCTCTGGAAGGCAACCCTAGCGAGACTTCGGTAATAACGTCAAAGAATCAAAGATGATCCAAAAAGCGTTTTTGGTTATAAACAGCTAGAGATCGACGCGTTCGATCCAGGTAGACAACGACTCGCCGCGCAGATCGACGACACGTAAACCGGGCCGCGCCGCCTCGTCGATCGCGAACTCATGGCTCTTCGGCAGGAACTGATCCGAGGTCGACGGACACCCATAGACGGCCACGACGCCCTGCCAGGCGGCAAACGCCTGATGGATATGACCACAGATCAAGGCCTTGACCTGCGAATAGGGCGAGAGCGTTTGCCACAGCGCGTCCCGGTCCTTCAGACCGATCGCGTCCATCCAGACCGAACCGATATCCAGCGGCGGATGATGCAGCGCGACCAGCGTCGGGCGATCGTCCGCCTCGAGCTGCCACGCCAGCCGCTGCAGCTGGTCCTGCCCCAATTCTCCGCCGGGTTGACCGCTGATCCGAGAGTTCAGCAACAACACCCGCCAACCGTCGAGATCGAGCTCTTCGTGAAAAGGCTGGCACTCTTCCATCAGCTCCGGCTGATCGTGGTTGCCGGGGATCCAGAACCACGGGCACCCCACGGCCGCGAAGGCCTGGCTGGCGTGGCGATAGGCAGCAGGTGTCTCATCCTCGGCAATATCGCCGGTGACCAGCAGAATATCGGGCCGCAGCGCCCTGGCGCGCTCGACGACCGCCTGCAACTGGCGCAGCGGAAACCCCTTGCGCGACGTGCCTCGAGGGTCGGCCAACAGGTGACAATCGGTGATCTGGATCAGGCGCATCAAGGCGTTTCCGGTACGTCGACGGCGTGACCGTGCGCCAGCCCATGCTGCAGCCACTCCCCCAGAAAGCGGTTGAGCTGCAATTTTTCATCGGGCTGATGCATCTGCGGGTTGGGATAGCGATAGCGACCCTGGAAATGGCGTTGACGCTGAAAGTCGGTCACTTCCGCCATGTCCGCATCGTGGTAAAGATGCACCGTCATCCGCGGCGAATCGACGAAGCTGTCCAGCACGCCGGTCTGGGAAACTCGCGCCACCGTGGTGTACGGCGCCTGCTCGAGCACTTCGAACCACAGAGTCCCGAAGCGTGCGTGTTCGCCCGCCAGCGGCACTTCCTTGATGTCACCCGGCTCCATATCCATGACGAGACGGCACAGCCGCAGATAATTGCTGCTGCACTCCGCCTGAAGCGTCTTGAGATCGGTGACGTAAGCGGTCTTTCTCATGGTGTTCTCCTGGCGCATGACGGCCTCCAGTCAGCTCGAGTGTCCGGCGCAGCCGCAGGTGATCGTCGACGACTTGCCGCCACTGCTGCGCTACCGACTCTCGCTTCAGGCCTTGGCTCTCAGCGTGGCGCGCTCGCGTGCCAGCCAGTGAAAGCCAATCAACGCCATGGCATTGTCCAATTGTCCCGCCATCAGTCGATCCCATGCCTCGGGAAACGACATGACGTGAACCAGAATGTCTTCGTGTTCGTTTTCGACACCGTGTATGCCGCCGAGCCCCGTGCTGTCGATCAGGCCACAGAACAGCGTGACCTGCTCGGTGCAGGCGCCAGGACTCGGATAGTAGCGATGGAGCTCGATCAGTTCACCGATATCGCAACCCGCTTCTTCCTGCGCTTCGCGGCGCGCGACATCCGCCGGTGTCTCGCCGGGCTCCACCAGTCCGGCGACCGGCTCCAGCTTCCACGGCGAGATAGGATCGTCCAAAGCGCCGGCGCGGATCTGCTCGACCAGCACGACATGGTCATGAATCGGATCGTAGAGTAGTACGCCGACCGCATCCCGGCGAACGTGAACTTCTCGATCGATGGCCTCGCCCCACTCGCCATTGAACCGACGATGACGCAGGCGACGCTTCTCCAGGCCAAAGAAGCCCGAGTACAGCGATTGATCTTCGAGTCGCTCGATATCCTTGGCATCGAAACGATTGACCCGGTCGATCTCACGATCCATGTCGCGGCTCCTTGCCTGGGAACAGGAGCCTCATTATTGCGGCACCGTGAACCGATTCCAACCGCTGCCGCCCTGTTTCGCCAGCCAGCCACATTCCCGGCGGCTACGGCAGGGCCTTCCGCGCTTTCGTTCGATGCGGCAGGTTTTCACGCGAAAGCCAGGCTAGCCCCGCTTCAAATCGGCATCATGGAAACCGGCGCCAAATCAGGGTAGATCGGCGGCGACACCATCGAATAGGAGACGCCACCAGGCAGGATCGCTAGGTTTTGTCTGAAAAGTCGTCGAGCGAAGGTCAGACAAGGCAAAAATCGGTGAAAACGGACCGGGCTGGCGTACCAGTTTACGCGGTGTAAATGAGTACTTTGAGCCGATTTTTAACGCCGTATGGCCGAGCGCAGGCAGTTTTCAGACAAAGCCTAGGATGAACAGATCAACGAAAGCGCGCGCTGGACTATCGGCCAGGGCCGCTTCTCAAAGCCGCTCTGCACTGGGTCGCGCTTACTGATGCTCGGCCAGCCAGCGCTCGGCCTCTTGCCGCAGCGCCTCATCGGAGGAACGGCCGGCCCGAGGTTGGCCATCGACGGCGCGTTTGGCGTACGTCAACGCCTCGGCATCTTCACCCTGCTCCGCTAGAAACTGGGCGTAATAGAAGTTGGTATCGATGCCATCGGGACGAATGCTGACCGCCTTGTACAGGAGCTCCCGGGCCTTGTCCGAGTCTCCGAAAGCGATCGGCCAGCCCGGGGCATGCTGATAGAGCGCCCCCAGCGTCACGTAAGCCGAGCCATTCTCCCCCTGCGGATCGAGAGAGATCGCCTTTTCCAGCGCCGCACGCGCCCGTTTGGCCAGATCCAGCGCCCCCAGCCCGCCCTTCGCCTTGGCGAAAGAGGCCAGGACAACGCCTTGAGCCGTCAAGACATGAGGATCGTCAGGCTGGCTGCGGGCCAGCGCATCGGCTTCGTCGACAAGGTCCTCGAAAGCCTTCAACTGAGCATCGCCCTGCATCTGATATTCGACGTTACCCCACCGCTGCATCAGCGAAAACAGCGTCGAATCCGGCGTTTGCGCGACCGCCACCGTTACCCAGATCAAGCCGAGCAGCGGTGTCATGACCAGCCATCTCGAAAGCTTCGAGAAATGTCTCCATCGATAACGAGAAGATAAGGACTGAGGGCCCTGCCGCCACGGCTGTCGCATCGACATCGCTCCATAAAGATCCGTAGCCGCAATCTAACGAGCGTTTGAA
This sequence comes from Salinicola salarius, assembly GCF_002179555.1. Taxonomy (GTDB): domain Bacteria; phylum Pseudomonadota; class Gammaproteobacteria; order Pseudomonadales; family Halomonadaceae; genus Salinicola; species Salinicola salarius_A. Next base: position 90,658 of record NZ_NHOU01000010.1, read on the forward strand.
TTTATCTCTATAAGGTTTTAGTCGCAGAACGAAAGGTATGACTGGCATCTGGTTAGGGTTCCATTACAAACCGATGAAACCAAACCCGTGAAAAATCACCAGCGCTATGGATATCGAGACGATCGCCAGGAGAGCTGCCAATATGCTGCTGTGAAATGCGATATCCGAATCTCCATGCACCTGGCTGCTGACGCCATAGGTAATGAAGCCGACCGCCAAAGCAGGTAGGGCAATCGAACCAAGAATCATGGGGTACGAGAGTATCACACTGTAATCTCCGTAGCCTGACTCTTGATAACTTACCACACCGCGTTATCGATTGGCGCTGCGCCATTCGTCATGGATCGGGTCTTATGAGGCATCAACAAAACATCGCCGAATTGCCGATGCTGGGATGTTAGCCATCATGTCTCATAGCTAGTCGCGAGGAAGTTCCGAACCGTCATAGTCCTGAGTATCGTCCGGCTGTGATCCAGGCTCGCTGGAAGTCTCGCGTTCGTAATTGCGAGCGGCTTCAATAGCTTGCGGCTCGGTCTCATGCCGAGAAATCTCGCGCTTCCCATTGGGATCCGTGACGTCTACCACGCGCCAGCCAGACACGATAATGCTCTCTTGTGTTTCTTCCTTGATGGGTTCGATACGTGCTGTACGAGTCATATGGCCTCCTGCCTGATAAGCAATCTGCCACTCTGTATAGCTCAATAGCTCACAAACTTCCTGGTTGCGATCTACTTTCCGCGAGGATGGCTATTTCAATATAACCAGGGCAGCCAGGTAGCTCAGGAGGACTTTGGCAACTTCATGCGCGCGCTGAAAATACTCAGCTCTTGCACAGAGATATGAAAAGAGCGGTTGAGGCCGGGCTCGGGAAAAGTCACCGGATGGGAAGAGAGAAATCTGAATGTGTCACAGTCGCGGCGAAGGAAGGCGAGCGTCACGATATGTGTCACTTCAGACTACAGGTTCGAGTGCTCATATCGCTCTCATGCGGACAGGATAAATAGAGAGCATTGAAGGGTTGGAATGGTGCCGGCGGTCGGACTCGAACCGACACACTGTTTCCAGCGGCGGATTTTGAATCCGTTTTTCGACAACCACAGGCCGCGCTTGCTACGGGCTTTTGTCGTTAAAACAATCCCTTAGAATTCTATACTGGTTACATACACAACGTGGTTTAGCTACTGTCTGCGACCAAACTGCGACCACATTACGCCAGCCACTGCAGCGGATGAGCGTCAGCTGCAAAAAAACGATGGCAGTGTGTCGGCGGCCATTTTCAATGGATGAATCGCCCCGGGTCTTCTAGACACGCTTAGAACCATAGAGAAGACCGCACCGTGGATGGTGGGTAAATGTTTTCACTCAAGGCCCGGCGATCGTGATGCCGTGCCACCGCCAATGCGGCCAGGCATGACGCGCGACAAGTGATCATTCTCGTCGTGTACTTGGGCAAGCCAAGAGACGGGCAGCCCAGCGGCGCGATGCTCGTCGATCAGGATGCTAATTAAGCGCTCCAAAAAGTCGCACAGCGCGCGATGAAACAAGAACGGTTGGCGGCACTGGCCATCTGCGGCGACATACTCCAGTCCGAAGCGCTGAAGAGAGAAGCATCTCGTTACCTGGACTCTGACAATGACGCACAGATGACACCGGGCAAATGATTGCTCTTCTTTCAGCTCTAGGTAACCTATGTCTAAGAGGCCAAAAATTGGGAGGCTTCAGGTGGTCAATGTTTTGCCTAATGCCTAGTGGCGGCAGGCTAACTAAGTTGGCTTCTTCATACACATAATTCGAGAGCCCGACAACCATGACAATCATCGCTTACACCGCCAAAACCATCCATACGATGAACCCGTCGCAACCGGTCGGGCAATGTGTGGCGATACGGGACGGGCGGATACTCGGCGTCGGGCCAATCGACGAAATACGGCGTTTCGGCGAGGTGGTCGTCGACGACCGCTACGCCGATAAGGTGTTGGTGCCCGGTTTCGTGGAGGGCCACAGCCATGCGCTGGAAGGCTCGGTCTGGAGCCATCTATATCTGGGCTATTTCGACCGGCGGGACCCGGAAGGTCAGCTGTGGGAAGGGCTGAAGACACCCGATGCGGTTCTGCAGCGTTTGGCCGCACACGTCGATCAAGGTGCCGAAGACAGCCCGCTCATTGCCTGGGGGTTGGATCCGGTCTATTTCGACGCTGAAGCGATCAACCGGCGGCTACTAGATGCGGTAAGTGACATACGACCGATCGTGGTTATACATGCCAGCCTGCATGTGATGTACCTGAACAGCGCGGCCATTGCCCGGGCGGGTCTCGCCGATATGGACCTCGAAGGTATCGTGCGCGACGAGCAGGGCCAGCCCACCGGCGTACTTGAGGAGTTCGCCGCCATGCATCCGGTGTTCGATGCACTGGACTTCGACATCTTCGAGGGCGCCTCCGATACACGCGCACTGAATCGCTATGCCCAGGCGGCACGACGCGAGGGCGTGACCACGATTACTGATCTGCTTAACCCCATGAGCGATGCCGCGATTGCAGCACTTCGCGAGGCCACTGCGGCCGAGGACTTCCCGGTCCGCCTGGTACCCGCGCTCAACGCTCTGGCCTGGGATCCGCAGGTGGGTAGCGAGCGAGTGCAGCAGGCAATCGACTACAACCACGAGCGGTTGCAGTTCGGGCTCGTCAAGCTGGTCACCGACGGTGCGATCCAGAACTTCACCGCCCGCCTGCAGTGGCCGGGCTATCTTACCGGGCAGGACAACGGCGTCTGGAACGCACCGCCACAGACTTTTCACGACATGATCCAGCACTACCACCAGTCGGGGCTGCACTTGCATGTGCATACTAACGGCGACGAAGCGGTCGGCGTGATCCTTGATGCCCTGGACGAGGCGCTGGCGATGTGGCCGCGGCCAGACCACCGACATACCCTTCAGCATGTGCAATTGATCCGCCAGGACCAGCTACGGCGGGTCGCACGCCTTGGGGCCTGCCTGAACATCTTCGCCAACCATATCTACTACTGGGGCGATACCCACCTGTCCAAAACACTCGGTTTCGATCGCTGCCAGCGACTCGAACCGGCGGCGAGTGCCGACCGGATGGGCATCGTCTTCGGTATTCACTGCGATGCCCCGGTCACGCCGATCTCGCCACTATTTACCGCCTGGTGTGCCACCCTGCGCGAGACCGCCGGTGGCGTCACCCTGGGCGAGGCGGAAAAGATTAGCCGTGCCCGCGCACTGGAGGCGATCACGCTGGGCGCGGCCTACACGCTGCGCATGGACGATCGTATCGGCAGCCTGGAGCCGGGCAAGCTCGCCGATATTACGGTACTCGACGAGGACCCGCTCGACAGCACCACGCCACTCAAGGACATCGGTGTGTTCGACACGCTGCTTTCCGGGCGGTCTACAGGTGGCGGCTGAGAGCATGAGCGCGAACAGATACAGGCGAAACGACACCCGGATTACGCCAGTCAAAACACTCGATAACAGGGCATAGCGCCGCATTGATCAATACCCAAGGACGGATCCCCTGGATTGTGGCAATGCCCGGTTCTTCCCGTGATCGGCGTGTTTGCGAAGGGAGTCAGAAACGATGAGCACATCGATATTGCCCATTCCCGCCACCCTGCTCTGTGGATTTCTCGGCAGTGGCAAGACATCCCGCATCAATACGCTCATTGCCAGCGGCGAACTCGCGAACGCGCTATTTTTGGTCAACGACTTCGGGCGTATCAACATCGATGCCGAGCTGATCGAATCGCAGGAAGACCACATCCTGCGGCTGACCAACGGCTGCGCCTGTTGCGGGATCGCCGGCAATCTTTCCGCGCAGCTGCGCGACATACGGCGATGGCCGACGCCGCCATCTCATCTGGTCTTCGAAGCCAGCGGCATCGCGAGGCCGCGCCCGCTCATGCAGTTGCTCGACGCAGCACGCGGCTACCGGCGTGAACACGCCGAGACATGGTGGACGCCAGCGCCTTCACGCGTCACGTCGAGGATATGGCGATTAACGACATCGTCGTGGCCCAAATACGCGAAGTATCCAAACTGCGCATCAACCGTGTCGATTGGCTGACCGACGCGAAGCGCGAACAGATATTGCAATCAATCGCCGCCCTTAACCCGACGGCGCACCGGGTGGTTGAAAAGGCAGGGCAGTCATCAGCGTTGCCTGTCGCTGCCGCGACGCGAGGCAGCGGACCGCTGGTCACGGAAAGCGTGGAGTTCTCCCGCGTCATTGATCTTGCCGTCCTCGAGACTCTGCTCAGCGAGGCAGCACCCACGCTGGTTCGCGCCAAGGGATTGGTGCAGGCCAACGACAATGCGGGCAGCTACCATGTTATCCAACTGGCAGGTGGCCGGTTGACCCGGACCGTGACCCGCGCCCATCAATCGCGGGCGCTGGTGGTCATCGGCTACCCGGGCAATGACATGGACCGTCTGATCACCTCGCTGCGCGCGCTGTAACGATGACCGGGTTCAGGCCTCGGCATACTCGTTTGCGAGTGCGGCGGGTACCGGCCGGGTCATCAGACTGACCGCGACGAACACCACGATATTGCACAGCAGGCCGACGATGCCGGCGTTGATGTCCAGCGGCGTCGACTCCGCCACGATCTGGAAGTAGTAGTTGACGCCAATACCGACAACCATCCCCGCGATGGCTCCCTGCTTGGTGCCGCGCCGCCATATCAGGGCGCCATACACTGCCGGCACGAACTGCGCGATCGACCCATAGGCGCCGACCAGCAGCGCGATGATGCCGGCCGCCCCGAAGATCGACAGCCAATAGGCCGCTGCGCCAATCACGATCACACCGATACGCATGATCCAGACCTGCGTGCGTTCGTCCATGTCCGGCTTGAAAGGCAGGATCACGTCGCGGCCCAGCGAGACCGAGCCGCCGTGGGTGATCGCATCCGAGGATGACATTGCCGCAGCCAGTGCACCTGCCCCGATCAGGCCGTACAGCCAGCTGTTAGCGCCGAGATAGTTGGTCACGAGATGCGGCAGGACCTGGTCCGGGCTTTCCAGCGCGTCCGGGGCGATCACGCCGATGGCGGCAAAGCCGACGAACAGCACCGGCACAAGGAAGATACCGAACAGGGGAAAAGCCATTGTCGTGATCTTGATGCGCTTTTCGGTGGTCGTATAGGACTTGGTGAATAGATGCGGCCACATCAGGAAGCCAAGGGCTGATACCAGTATGACGGTCGAATACGCCATGGCCGACATCTGCGAGCCTTCCTGGCCGATGGTCAGAAATCCCGGCTTTGCTTGCTCGATGGCAGTGAACATCTCCGTCGGGCTTCCCTGCAGCATATAGACCAGGTAATAGCCTACTGTCCAAGCCACGATAAGCATTAGTGCGCCCTGCAGCACATCGCTCCACGCTGCCCCGCGCACGCCCGAGGTTGCCACATACGCGACCACGATGCCGTAAGCCAGCAAGGCGCCGAACCAGTAGGGAATCACCCCGTCGGTGAGGATATTGAAAATGAAGGCCATGCCCTTGATCTGGAGGGTCAGGTACTGAATGAATGCCAGCACCGAGATCACACCCACGATCACGGTCAACGCCTTGGACTGATACCGATCACCCAGGAAATCACCCATGGTGAAGAAATTCTTGCGGGCGCCAATACGACCTACCTTCGGCCCCAGCAAGTACCAAGGCAGGATCCCGAGAGCTATATAGGCCGGCACGAAGTACGACGCTGCCCCTTGGGAAAATGCCATACCCGGGCCACCGAGGAAGGAAAACGCACTGAAAACCGTACCGCCCATCATGAACCAGATCACGATCAGGCCAAGACCGCGATCGGCGACCGCGTATTCGGAAACCGACCAGAACGAGCGTTTGCGCCCGGCCATGAGCCCAATCACGAAGGCAAGGACCAGATACACCAGCATCGAGCCCAGCGCGAATACCCAATTATTCATGCTCGCCTCCGTTGCCATACTCGTAGCGGTAGAAAAAGCACAACGCGACGAAGGTGATCAGCTCTAGAAGAATGACCCAGAACAGACCGAAAGGCAGCCCCAGTACCAGCGGGAACACGTGGTTGGCGAGCCCGTACAACGGAAAGATCATGAGCAGGAACATCACCATCATGAATATAATGTACGGTCGGGTGACTTTCTTTTGGCGGCCGGTGGCCATAAGCGCCCTCCTTTCGATGGCTTATTATGTTTCTTGGCGCGACGGAGCACGCAATTCACGGACTCACGTCTATTGATGTTGTTTTTTAAGTGATTTGCGTGCCAGTTCGGCGAACAGCCGGATGCCATCCGGCATGATCCGGTCGTTGAAATCGTACTCGGGATGGTGCAAGCCGCGGCTATGCTCGGCGTCGCCTGACCCGACATGGATATAGGCGCCGGGGCGCTCGGCCAGCATGTAAGAGAAATCCTCCCCGCCCATGCAAGGCTTGTGGTTCACCGCCAATGCTTCCTCGCCGAAGCAGGCGGCGATGACGTGTCGGGCCGATTCGGTCGCGCCCGCATCGTTGTCGGTGACCCCGAACTTGTCCTCGATGACGAGCTCGATCTCCGCGCCATAGTACTGCTTCAGGCTCTGGCAGAGACGACGCAGCCCCGATCGCACGACCTCTCGGGTAGCTTCGTCGAGTGCGCGAATGGTACCGGACAGCATTGCGGTGTCAGGGATAACGGCAAAACCGGCCAGGTCGCCGCTTTGCAAGGCACAGATACTTAACACCGCCGGGCTCAGCGGATCGACCTCACGGGCAATGATGGTGTGAGCCTTGTGCACGAGTTCGGCAGCGATGCGGATCGGATCGATACAGCCATGCGGGTTGAGCCCACCGTGTCCGCCGCGGCCATGAATGGTGATGTCGATTCGGTCGCCGCCGGCCATGATTGGCCCCGCGATGAGGCCGTACTGGCCGATCGGCAGCGACGGCCAGTTGTGCAGCGCGTAGATTTCGCGCATATCGAAGCGCTCGAAGATACCGTCCTCGATCATCGCCTTGGCGCCACCGACTCCTTCCTCGGCCGGCTGGAACACGAAATAGACCGTACCTGAAAAATCGTCGTTTTCCTTCAAATCTTCGACCGCCCCCAGCAGCATGCTGGTATGGCCGTCGTGGCCGCAGGCGTGCATGCGTCCGGCGCGCGTCGAGGCATGCTTGACTCCGCTTTTTTCCTCGATGGGCAGCGCGTCCATGTCGGCCCGGAGCCCGACACTGGCATCACTGGCGCCATCCGTGCCCACGATCCAGGCCACGATGCCAGTCTGGCCGATCCCGCTGACGTACTCGACGCCGAGCGAATCAAGATAGGCCCTCACCTTGCGCGATGTATCGCGTTCCTCGAAGCCCAGCTCGGGCTCTTGGTGCAAGTTGTGTCGGAATTGGACCAGCTTGTTCAGAGTCTCGGTCTTCATAGGCATCCTGTTCGCGCTGCACCCATGCTCAGTTGGGCAAGGAATTGCAGCCTCTTCGATTAGTTCAAGCTGTATTGCAGAGCTTTTTATGTCAAGTAAACCCACTGGGTGCGTTAGGAGCACCCTGGCCGTACAGAACTGTAGCAAACGCTCTATCCTGTTCTGATGCCCCTTCCGAGGAGGATTGGGTAAGAGTCGTGAATAATGAGATTGTATTCTTCCTTTCTATACTGGCTTCGTTGCGCCACACTGAGGCTAGCACGTTATTTATCAGCCTAATGAACGCCATGAACATTTACCTGTCGTGCAGTAGCGCAAATTATCTTCATGCCCACGTGAGTGGCGCAGTTATCTACACATGCATAGGGCGTTCAAAAGCCCCAAGTACAGACTCATGCAGCGCCTCCGAAAGTGTCGGATGGGGAAAGACCGTGCGCATGATCTCCAGCTCCGTCGTCTCTAGGGTTCGACCCAGCGCATAGGTACCGATCAGTTCGGTCACGTCCGGCCCAATCAGGTGAGCCCCCAGCAACTCTCCGCTGTGCGCATCCATAACCGTCTTTACGAAGCCCTGCGAGTCGCCCAATGCCAAGGCCTTGCCATTGCCCACGAAGGCAAAACGACCGACGGTAACCGCATGGCCGTGCTCTCGGGCGCGCGCTTCCGTCAACCCCACGCTGGCCACCTGGGGATGGCAATAGGTGCAACTGGGAACGGCTTCGGGATCCAACGCATGCGCATCGACAAGCCCCGCTATGCGCTCAATGCATGCCACCCCCTCGTGGCTGGCCTTGTGGGCGAGCCAGGGCGGACCGGCCACATCGCCGATGGCGTAGACACCCGGTTCATCGGTGGCCGACCAGCGGTCCACCACGATGTGGCTCTTCTCCACCCGCACCGCCGTCTGCTCCAGCCCTAGCCCCTCGACGTTGCCGACGATGCCGGCGGCTAGGATAACCCTCTCCGCATCTAGGCTATGCTTTGCGCCGCCCTCGCTGAAGGTGATCTGCAGGCCGTCGTCCTGCGCCTGCTTGGATTCGACCATGGCCTGAGTGCGCACGTCGATGCCCTGCTTGCGCAGGCGCTCGGCGAGCATCGCGGAGATCTCGGCGTCCTCCACCGGCAGGATGCGCTCGGCCGCCTCCAGCAGGGTGACCTTTGAGCCTACCGTGGCATAGAAGCTGGCGAACTCCACGCCGATCGCCCCGGCGCCGATGACCGTGAGCGTATTCGGCAGCGCCGGCGGGGTCATGGCCTCGCGGGCGGTCCAAATCAGCTTGCCGTCGGGCTCGAAGTTGGGCAGCGCCCGGGGCCGGGCGCCGGTGGCGAGGATAATATGCACAGCACTCACCTCCTGCACCCCCTGCTCGCCCTCGATAACGACGCGGCCCTGCCCCTGCAGGCGGGCGTGTCCCGTGAGCACGCTGACCTGATTTTTCTTCAGCAGTCCGCGCACGCCACGGTTGAGCTGTCCGGCCACGGTGCGCGAACGCTTCACCGCCGCCTGCAGATCGAACTGCGGCGGGGCGTCCAGCACCAGGCCATAGTCAGCCCCCTCGCGGGCCTGTCGCAGAAGCTCGGCGGAGCGCAGCAGGGTCTTGGTGGGGATACAGCCCCAGTTCAGGCACACCCCGCCCAGCTCGGCCCGCTCAACAATGGCGGTCCTGAGCCCCAGTTGGGCAGCGCGGATGGCTGCCACGTAGCCGCCGGGGCCGGCACCGATGATTAGTACTTGATAACGCTCCATAGCCACCTCCTAGACTAGAAGTTCCAGCGGGTCTTCCAGCAGTGCTCGCAGCTCGGCTAAGAAGCGAGCACCCACTGCGCCATCCACCACCCGGTGGTCAGAGGACAGAGTCATGATCATGACGTTACCCACCGCCAGCTGGTCATTACGTACCACCGGACGCTTCTCCACCGCGCCCACGGCCAAAATGGCCGCCTGGGGCGGATTGATGATGGCGGAGAACTCGCGGATGCCATACATGCCGAGGTTGGAGATGGTGAAGCCGCCACCCTGGTATTCGGCAGGCGCCAACTTGCCCGCGCGGGCCCTGTGGGCCAAATCGCGGATCTCGCCGGAGATCTCCGCCAGGCCCTTGCGATCGGCCTCGTGGATCACCGGAGTGACCAGGCCGCCCTCGGTGGCCACGGCCACGCAGACGTCCACGTCCAGGTAGCGCAGGATGGCCTCCTCGCTCCAACTGGCGTTCACATCCGGCACACGGCGCAATGCGCGGGCCGCAGCGTAGACCACGATGTCGTTCACCGATAGTCGATATTTGCGATCGGCCCCCGAGCTCTTGGCGTTGAGACGGCCGCGCAGGGCCAGCATCTCCTCCACGTCCACTTCCATGGTTAGGTAGAAGTGCGGGACCTGCTGTTTAGACTCGGTCAGGCGCCGGGCAATGGTCTTACGCATGCCGCTGTTGGGGATACGCTCGACACGGGCGCCTTCGGGCACGGATGACGCCTGGATCGATGCGGCGGCGGGTGCTGCTGCCTGAACCGGGGCGGCTTCGCGGGCCCGCTCGACATCCAGGCGGACGATGCGGCCATGCGGACCACTTCCTTGGATGCCGCTCAAATCCAAGCCGTACTCATTTGCCAGACGCCTGGCCAGCGGGCTGGCGAAGACGCGGCCTTCGCGCTCCGGAGCGGAGGCTTGTCCTTGCGATTCAGCGGACACAGGGTTTTGAGCGGGTGCGGCCTGGGGCTCAGGCGCGGTTTCCGGCTCCGGCGACGCGGGTGCGGCGGGCTCGCTCGGGGCGCTGGGCGCCTGAAAAGCGGCCAGCGCGGACTCGTCCTCGCCGGGCTCGAGCAGAACGCCGATCATCGTGCCTACGGTCACGCCCTCGCTACCGCCCGGCACCAGGATGCGCCCGAGCACTCCGTCGGCCTCGGTCTCCAATTCCATCACGGCCTTGTCGGTTTCCATCTCGGCGAGCGTCTCGCCCTTGGACACCTGGTCGCCCTCGACCTTGACCCAGCGCACCAGGGTGGCCTCTTCCATGCCAGCGGCTACCGAAGGCAGTTCGATCTTGATCGCCATGGCTCAGCCCTCCTTGGGCACGTCGGGCCGGTAGGCCTGGATGTCGGCGTACTGCACGAACTCGAGAATGTTGCCCTCGGGGTCGCGCAGGAAGATCAGAAAGGTGCCCGGGCGCACTTCCACCAGCTCGCTGCCGCTGAGCAGCGGCAGGCCCAGCTTCTTGAGCTTGGCGAGCATTGCCGCGAGATCGTCGACAATAAAGGTGAGGTAAGCGTTGCCGCGCCGCTCGAGAATGGTATCGGTATGCGTGGACGCCGCCGGGGCCGCCTCGGGCTGGAGCAGTTTGATGCGCTCGCCGAAAGGCGTCTGCAGCCGTGCGACGCGGTAGGCGCCGACGGTCAGCCCGGTATCGCCGGCTTTTTCCGCTGTCACGTCAATGACGTTGATCTCGGTGAGCCCCAACTCCTCGACATAAAAGCGCTTGAGCGAATCCAGGTCCTGGCAGCAGATGCCGACTTCCATGGGTACCAGTTGCTTCATGTTCATTACTCCTTTAGGCGAGCGGCCGGCCCTGCTGGGCCATGACCAGACGTAGACCGTCTTCGATCTCTTCCGGCCCGGCGCAGGCGGCGCGCTCGAGCACCTTGGAAATGCTGGGCGAGGCTTCGCCGCCGGTCACGCGCTGCACCGGCTGGTCCAGATAGTCAAAGAAGCGGCGCTGGACCTCGTCGCCCAGCAGGACACCGTAGGCGGTGCCCACCGAACCCTGCTCCACGACCAGCACGTTGTTAGTCTTGCGGATGCTCGCGCCGATGGTCTCCCAGTCGAGCCCGGCCCGGTCCAGGCTGCGCAGGTCGATCACTTCGGCATCCACGCTCAGCCGTTCCACGGCCTCCACCGAGGTCTGCACCAGGGATAGATAAGTCAACACGGTAACGTCCTTGCCCGGACGCACCACTTTCGCCTTGCCCAGCGGGATGTAGTAGTCCAGATCGTCGACTGGCGCCGGGAACTTGGCGTTGTAGAGGTCAGTGTGCTCGATCACCAGCACCGGGTCTTCGCACTGCAGCGCGCTATTCATCAGCCCGACGTAGTCATAGGGGGTGCTCGCCGCCACGATGCGCCAGCCCGGCGAGGTAGCGAAGATGCCGGCGGGATCCATGGAGTGCTGCGAGCCGTAGCCCGTGCCCATGGCCACCTTGGTGCGCAGCACTAAGGGCATGGCGCTGTCGCCACCGAACATGTGGCGCGCCTTGGCGATCTGGTTGAACACCTGATCGGCGGCCACCCACATGAAGTCCGGGTACATGAACTCCACTACCGGCCGGTAGCGCCCGTCCATGGCGATGCCACCGCCCAGCCCGACGAAGGCATTCTCGCTGATGGGCGTGCCCAGGCAGCGGTCAGGAAAGTCCTGCGAAAGCCCTCGGGTGGCGCCGTTAGTGCCGCCCTTGAGGCGGTGCACATCCTCGCCCATCACCACGATGCGTTCGTCTTTGCTCATACGCCGGTGCATGACGTCGGCCACGCTGTCGACGAACTTGTGCTCTTCGAGCTTGCCCTGGAACTGCTCCTGCTCCACATAGCGCACGCCGTCGAGCTCGGAGAGGTCGCCGCGAATGTGGGCGTCGCGGAAGTCCGGCGTCGGCCACAGGTCCGCCCGCACCGCCGGCTTGGCGCCGCTTTTGTCGAGCAGCTCGTCAGCGGCCGCCTCCATGGCGGCCTGCGCTTGCTCGCGCAGTGACTTGATGCCGGCCTCGTCGATCAGCTTGCGTTTGATCATCTCGCTGCCCACGCGATCCAGCGGATCGCGTGCACGCCACTCGTTTTCCTCATCCTTCGTGCGGTAGCCAAAGGCGCTGCCGGGCAGCGGCCCGTTCTGATGGAAGAAGCGGTACACGTCGGCTTCGATAATCGTCGGGCCGCCGCCGCTGCGCATGATCTCCAGCGCCTCTTGCGTGGCCAAGTACACAGCAAGCGGATCCATGCCGTCGATTTTCCACGAGGGGATTCCGAACGCCTGGCCGCGCGCCGAGAGCCGCGGCTCGGCGGTCGCTTCGTCCACCACCGTGGAGACGGCGTAGCGATTGTTCTCGATGAAGAAGCACAGCGGCAGTTTCCAAGCGGCGGCCAAGTTCATGGTCTCCAACACCGAGCCGATGTTGATCGCGCCGTCGCCGAAATAGGTGATCGTCACATCGCCCGTACCGGCGCGACGATGCGACCAGGCAGCACCGGCGGCCATGGGTACGCCGCCGCCGACGATCGCGTTGGTGCCGAGTACGCCCGCGTCGCCCCAGCGCAGGTGCATGGAGCCGCCGCGACCACGGCAGTAGCCCTGCGCCAGACCCATGATCTCGGCCAGCGTCTTCTGCAGCAGTTCGTGAACCGGCGCGGTCACGGCGTTAGCTGGGTCCATGCCCTCGGGGGAGACATAGTGCAGGCACTTTGCCAGAAACTGATGATGCGCCCGGTGGGAGCCGTTGATCTGGTCGGACGCGCGTAGCGTCAGCGCAGAACCCACGGCGCCGCTTTCCTGGCCGATGCTCGAGTGAGCAGGGCCATGCACCAGGCCTTGGCCTGCCAGCTCCAGCACTTTCTCTTCGAATGCGCGGATCAGGTGCAGGTCGACGAGGGAGCTCCGCAGCAGGCCGGGATCGGCGGCTTGCCAGTCCTTGTCGGTGGTGACTAGCTCGCGCCAGGGCGCGGCGGAAGTGAGTTTGCTGGAACGGGGCATTGCCGCCTCCTTAAATCGTTTAGAGATAGCCGTTGGCGGACCAGCCGCCATCCAGTCCGATGACTTGTCCGGTGATGAAACGCGCCTGGTCGGAGGCGAGGAAGTAGGCCAGGTCCGCCACTTCCTGGACGCTGCCGAAGCGTCCTTGGGGGGTGCGCCGGGTGAGAGCTTCAGCATCGACACGGCCATCGTTGATCAGCTCCTCGAGCAGTGCCGTGCGGATGTAACCGGGCGCGATTGCATTGACTCGGATATCCGCCGTCGCCCACTCCACCGCAAGCGCCTTACTCATCATCGCCACCGCGCTCTTGGTCGCGCAGTAGCCCAATCGGTTGGGCGCAGCGACCACGCCATACATCGAACTCATGTTGAGAATCACGCCCTCACTGCCGCGCATGTGCCGGGCGGCCTCGCGAGCGCAAAGGAAGACGCCGGTGAGGTTCACGTCCAACGAATGCTGCCACTCGTCCAGCGACAGCTCGAACGTCGGACGGTTACAGGAGACACCCGCGTTATTGATCAGCACGCGCACACCACCGAATTGTTTCGCGGCGGCTGCAAAGGCCGCGGTCACATCCTTCTCGCAGGCAACCGAACCCACCGATGCGGCGGCATAGCCGCCGGCCTCGGTGAGAGTAGACACCGCGCTAAGGGCTGCGTCGCCGTCGCGGTCGAAGATCAGCACCGGCTGATCTGCCGCCGCGAAACGCTCGGCGATGGCGCGTCCTATGCCGCTGCCCCCACCGGTGACCACCACCGCTCCGTTCGCAGGACGCTGCGATTGTTCTTGCATGGTAAAATGCTCCCAGACTTGTCTGATTGCCTTACAAGTTTAAGCGGCGCAGATACGTAGGACCTGCCCTCTTGCAGCGGGCACTGGTATGAACCGCTAACTTATGCGGTCACGCGACCTCTAGCCACTCGCGGCGGATATCATCACGCCCCTGCATTTCCTCGGCGGAGCCGTCGAAAACGATCTCGCCGTGGCCCATGACCAGCACCCGGCTCGCCACGCGCATGGCCATGCTCATCTTCTGCTCGACTAGCATCACACCCACGCCCTTGGCGTGGATGTCACGTATAACGTCCGTGACAACGTCCACGATCATAGGGGCGAGCCCCTCGGTGGGCTCGTCCACCAGTAGCACCAGCGGATTGCCCAGCAGTGAACGGCAGATCGTTAGCATTTGCTGCTCACCGCCTGACATGTAGCCCGCACGCTGGTTGCGCCGTTCCTTGAGCCGCGGGAAATAGCCGAACATGTCTTCTAGTGACCAGCGTGGAGCGCCTTCCACACCACGCTGCACGCCCATCTGGAGGTTTTCCTCGACGCTGAGATTGGGAAATACCAGCCGCTCCTCGGGTACGTAGCCCAGGCCGCGCAACGCAATCTGGTGTGAGCCTTTGCCGGCGAGCTCCTCGCCTTGAAGCTTCACGCTGCCTTCGGCCGGCGGCACGATGCCCATCATGGCCTTGAGCGTGGTCGAGCGTCCCGATCCGTTGCGCCCAAGCAGTGCAACGATGTCAGCCTCTGGCAGTGCGAAGTTCACGCCGTGGAGGATGTGGCTCTTGGCGTAGTAGGCGTGAAGACCCTTAATTTCGAGTAACACTATGCGACCTCCTCGCCCAGGTAAGCCTCTTGTACTTCCCGGTTGTTGCGGATTTCATCGGGTGTGCCAGTGGCGAGGATCTCCCCGTACACAAGCACCGAGATGCGGTCGCATAACCCGAACACCACGCTCATGTCGTGCTCGACCATCATCAGCGTCTTATCCGTCGTGATTTCGCGAATGAGATCGACGATATAGGCTGTCTCCTCGCGCGACATGCCCGCGGTGGGCTCATCGAGCAGGATCACTTCGGCCCCGGTGGCAAGAGTCATGCCGATCTCCAGCGAGCGCTGCTCGGAGTATGTGAGATCACCCGCCGGGGTTTCAGCGCGGTGTCTAAGGCGCACCCGCTCGAGCAACTCCATGGACTCAGTGTTAATTGCCTTCATGCGACTCACCCGGCGCAGAAGATTAAAGCGAATGCCGTGGCGGGCCATCACACCGATGCGGATGTTTTCCAGCGCCGAGAGACGGGCGAACACGTTGGTGATCTGGAACGAGCGGGCGAGCCCGGCGCGGTTGATCGCCTCGGGGCTCATGCCACTAACAACCCGCCCTTGCAGCTCGATGGTGCCGCTGGTGGGCGGAAATTCGCCGGAGATCAGGTTAAACATCGTGGACTTGCCCGCCCCATTGGGACCAAGCAGCGCGTGGCGCTCCCCGCGGTGAAGATCGAGATTCACACCTTTCATTATTTCCAGGCCGCCGAAGCTCTTGGTAACGTCCCGCACGGCTAGAACGACGTCGTCATTGCGTGTCATCGCATTGCTCCCTTAGTGACCACCGCCAGCGGCCGGTGCAGTCTCGGATTCGTACACATCGGCGCCCTGGTCTTCCCACAACTCATGGATGCGGGCCATGGCCTTGCGCACGATGATTACTCCGGGGACGAGCAGCACCAGTGACACAAGCCAAGTCACCGGGCTCAGCGGATCCCAACTCGCGCCGAGCAGGTGATAATCAGGCCACTCGCCAGTGCGTGTGACGACCGTCTGGTAGCGATTAGAGAATACGTGCTCAACACTCTGAATGAAGAACACAGCGGCTAGCGATATGAGCACGCCACCGCCGGCGAGTACGGCGTACGGCAGCGGCAGACGCGCCCAAGGCAGGCGATGACGCTGATCGATATGCGCCTGGATCAGCCCGCCGATGCCGCTGGGGGCGTAGAGCATCACCAAAACGAAGATCAGTCCCTGGTAGAGCAACCAGGCGTTGGTTGCGCCCGAGACGACGAAGCCGAACAGGGTGAAGATGCTCGCTCCGATGATTGGCCCAAAGAATACCGTGGAGCCGCCAACGAAGGTGTAAAGCACCACTTCAGCCGAGATGTGAGTACTGAAAATGCTGTAGTTGGCGGTCTCGCTTGATATGGCCATGAGTCCGCCGGCAATGCCAGCGAAAGTGGTGGAGATAGCGAACACCACCACTTTTGTGGCGTGCGCGTTGTAGCCCATATAGCGGATGCGCTGGGCATTATCGCGCAGCGCCTGGGTGAGCCGTCCAAAAGGGGTGCGCGTGTAGGCGTACAGAATGACCAAGCACAGCACCACCCAGACCAGCGTCAGGTAGTACACCTCCAGCGTGGTACCAAAATTGAGCCCCATGAAAGGCATGCGCATAGAAGAAAGCCCGGCTTCACCACCAAAGATGCCTTCCCAGTGCGGGGCGAGGGAGTACAACAACTCGGCGAGGGCGAGCGTGACCAGTGAAAAGTATACGCCGGCGCGCATAGTGGCAAAGTAGCCCGCGAAGAGCCCTCCGGTGAGACCCGCTACGCCACCG
Organism: Salinicola salarius; assembly: GCF_002179555.1. Classification (GTDB taxonomy): domain Bacteria; phylum Pseudomonadota; class Gammaproteobacteria; order Pseudomonadales; family Halomonadaceae; genus Salinicola; species Salinicola salarius_A. The sequence goes on from NZ_NHOU01000010.1 coordinate 107,203, forward strand.
GCCAGCGGCAGCAGTACCGTGGGGACACCAAGGCCTCCGTATTCCACCGCCTGCATCAGGTGCAGCACGGCGAAGGCACCGATACCAAAGTAGGCCGCATGCCCGAAGGAAAGCATGCCACCCTGCCCCATGAGCAGATTAAAAGCCGCTGCGAACAGCGAGGCAATCAGCGCATTGACCAGCGCGTACTGAACGCCACCGCCGAACAAGGGCGGAACGGCGACCAGGGCAACCATCAGCAGAGCGATGAGAGGGAGTTTATAGCGCATCATCCTATCCTCAGTTCTTGGAGCCCATCAGGCCAGCCGGGCGAACCAGGAGCACGATCAGCATTAACAGGAAAGGCATCGCGCCGGAAATAGAAGAGATCGACATAGTGAGCAGGCCGCCCACGCTACGCGCCCAGCCTCCGAGCCCTACCCAGTCGAAGGCGCCGGCGAGCGACCAGTCCAGACCCACGGCAAAGGAGCTGAAGATACCGATCATCAGCGAGGCGAGCAGCGAGCCGGTGAGCGAGCCCAGGCCGCCAACCACGACCACCACGAACACGATCACGCCAAGCTCAAGCGCCATGTTCGGGTTGGTGGGGTAGAAAGCACCGGCCACCGCGCCTCCGAGACCCGCCAGCGCGGCACCGGCGCCGAACACGCCCATGAAGACGAGCGGCACGTTATGGCCCAGGGCCTGTGCTGTCTGCGGCAGGCGTTCGGCGCCACGCACCACGATGCCCACGCGCGTTTTGTTGAGCAGTACCAGCAGCGAGATAAACATGGCCAGCGCCACGCCACCGATGAAAACTCGGTAGAATGGATAGTCCGTCCCGAAGATATTGAACGCTGCGAAGTTCAAGACGTCAGGCATTCGATAGTTCACTGGATAGTCGCCGTAGAAGAGCTTGACTAGCTCTTCAAAGATGAAAGCGAGACCGAAGGTCAGCAGCAGCTCGTGCGCGTGCCCATAGAAATGGACACGTCGCAGCAAGTAGCGCTCGACCAGGATACCGATGATGCCCACCAGCAGAGGGGCCACCAGCAACCCTATCCAGAAATTGAAAATACCTGAGAGCGTGTAGGCGAAGTACGCGCCCAGCATATAAAAAGAGGCATGGGCGAAGTTGAGAACGCCCATCATACCGAATATCAGCGTCAGGCCCGCCGAGACCATGAACAGCAGCATCCCGTAGATGACGCCGTTTAATGCGGAGGTTATGAGGAATTCCATGCGTCACTCCTGATCCGAGCAGCGCCGGGGCCTCGGATGGGAAGGAAACGCCCCGCGGGTCGGTGGCCCGCGGGGCGGGCTTACTTACGGCCGGCGCATCCGGCAGGATTCCTGCACCGAAAAAATCGCGTCCTCGGCGGACACCACTTCGATGGGCTCAAAGCCCATATCGGTGCCGTCAACCGGGTACTTCACATCCTTGCTCACTCGTGACACGACCACCGGCATCACCGTCTGGTGATCGCCCTCACGGATGGAGATTTCACCGAGATCGGTCTCCAAGGTCGCCTGCTCGAGAGCGGCTGCGATCTGGTTGACATCGATATCTCCGCCCTCGAAGTCCACTTTCTCCAGCGCCTTGGTGAATAGCTTGATGCCATTGACTGCGCCTGGCTCGACATAGACGGGATAGTGGCCGGTCATGGACTGGTAGTCGTTCACAAACTCTTCGCTGAGCAGTTCGATATTGCCCGGGTGCGCCACGTAGTTGCCCATGGCCCCTTGACCTGCGTTGGCTACGTTACCAACCTGATCCAAGAAGGCAGTGCCAAAGGTGATGTCGTCCAGACCAGCGCCGCCGACTGCCTTCATCAGCAGAAGCAGGTCGTTGGACCAGTTGCCCGTGATCACCGAGTCGGGATTGGCGGACTTGATCTGCGCGACGTAAGGTGCGAAGTCTTGGATGCGGTTAACCTCATGCAGCACCGTGTCGACGACTTCGTAGCCATATTCGTCGGCGCGCGCCTCTATGGACTCCTGCATGTCCTTACCCCAAGAGTAATTCTGGTTGATCGAGTAGACGCGGTCGCCTAGATCTCCCTGCTCAGACATCACTTGAGTTAGCGCACCGACGCGCATCGGCGCGGTGGAGGTGAAGTGGAAGGCGTGGTAGTGGCACTTGTTGCCGCGCAACTCCATCGCCTCGCCGCCGACGTTGAGGTAGAGCACCTCGTCGCCGCGGTTGCGGATGTTGTGCTTGCGCACATCTTCGCTCACCTGGCCGGCAACGGCCGAAGAGGAGCCCTGGATGATGACATTGACGCCATCAGCAATCGCCTGGCGCACTTTAGCCGCAGCACCGGAGGTGTTGCCGCCGTTATCGTATTCCAGGATTTCGATCTGCTCGCCGTTGTAGCCACCCTGCTCGTTGACCTTCTCCAGCACGTAGCGTGCGGCAGTGGCGTACAGCCGGCCGGTGGAAGTCTGGGAGCCTGACAAGGACTCGACAATACCGACTTTGAGTGGCTCGGCCTGGGCCGAGGAAGCCACAGCCATCCCCAGTGCCATGCCGGCCCCAGCCACTGTTGATATAGCTCTCCTGCTTAGCATAAGCGCCTCAGTGATCTTAAAAATTGTTTTTGAAAGCCTTTACTTGAAGCACATGTCAGTAATAAGTTTGTAAGCTAATCTGACAACTTCTAAGTCACACTGGATGTTGTAAGGCAACCAAACAATAAGACCTTGGTATCGAATAAGGACACTCATGAGCAAGCAGCGACACAAGACCGCCGTAATTACCGGTGCTGCGGGTGAGATTCCCACAGCAATCGCCAAGTTATTTCACAAAAGAAATATCAGGTTAATGCTGACAGACATCAGTAATGATGTTCTGCCCACCCTCGTAAACTCCTTAGGAGGTGAACCCAATTGCTATGGGGTCCGTCAAGATGTCACAAAGATGGAGGACGCCGAGCGTATAGCCGCTACATGCAAAGACGTGTTCGGCCAAGTAGATTATATCGTCACCGGAGCAGGCCTCTACCAACACCTGCCCCTGGAAGAGATTGCTGAAGCGGATTGGAGAACGAGCCTAGCCATCAACCTTGATGGCGTTTTCTTCACCATACAGGCCTTGCGGCCGCTCTTGAGCGAGGACAGCTCGATCGTCAACATTGCCTCGCTGGCCGGCCAGCGAGGCAGCTTGAACCATACGCCCTATGCAACAGCAAAAGGTGGGGTGCTGACGCTCACCCGGTCATTGGCCCAAGAGCTCGCGCCACGCACTCGCGTCAATGCCATCTCTCCGGGGCTCATAGATACCCGGATGATGGAATCGCTTGATGCGGCCAAGCGGCAAGCCATGATCGGCACCACCCCCTTGCAGCGCCTGGGAAGACCCGATGAAATCGCCAGCGTCGTCAGTTTCCTGTGCAGCGATGCGGCGAGCTTCATGACCGGGGAAAGCCTCCAGGTTAATGGCGGACTCTATGTCAACTGATACACGAAGACATATTTATCGGTCGAAGAGCGCCGCCTTCTTCCGGAATGGGAAGCCATGATGAACAACGTACCTTCAAGCACCATCGCACGAGGCCACTCCCTATCGGATGAGGTGGCCATGCGTATCAGAAAATCCATCGAAAGCGGCAGCATCGAGCCAGGCAAGCGCTTACCTACCGAGCAGGAGCTCGGCGAAGCCTATGGCGTCAGCCGCCCGGTGATTCGAGAAGCCGTCTCGATCCTGAAGTCGGACGGCCTGGTGATTTCGCAACAGGGACGCGGTCACTTCGTCAACCCGCAAGGCGCCTCGGTCTTCCGACTCGAGCCCAGTTTCGAAGACAAGGAAGACCTTGCCGACCTGTTTCACTTCCTCATGTCCGTCGAAGTGGCGGCAACTGAGCAAGCCGCCACCCGCCGCACTTCCAGCGACCTTGACGCCATCCGCCAGCAACTTGATGGACTGGAAGTCGCCATCCGGGAAAACCGCAACGGAGTCGAGGAGGACATAAAATTCCATCGTGCCATCCTCCAGGCCACCCACAACGCCTACTTCATCTGCTTCGGAGAGTTTTTGGATTCGCGCGTCCGTAATCTGATCCGTACCGCTCGTGAGAATACGGCGCGAAACCAGGATATGATCAAGCGCGTACAGCATGAGCACGAAGCGATCTTCAAAGCCATTGTCGCCCAAGATGCCGAAGGCGCCCGGGCTGCCGCCAAGCAACACCTCAACAATGCCGCCCAGCGGCTTCATATCTACCTAGCACCCGCCGATTGATCGGAGCGATCAGCGCTCGTGACATGAGCTACCTCCTGCGGTGGGCTTGCCTGGCGCTTAGCCGCGCTTGATGGCCGAGAGCAAGCCCTGCAGCGGATGTGCCAGAGCCGTGTTCGAGAGTCGCTTGGCCTGGCTGCGACACGAGTAGCCGGTGGCCAGCAGCGTGCCGGCATTGGCCGGAGCCTCGACCGGCGTGCGCCACGAGAGATCGTAGATCGCCTCGGAGGTCTCGCGGTTACGCGCCTCGTGGCCGTAGGTGCCGGACATGCCGCAGCAGCCGGTGGCGATCAATTCGAGTTGCAGCCCGGCGTTGGCGAACACCTGCTGCCAGGCCTTGGGCGAGCCCGGGGCGTTGGTGCGCTCGGTACAGTGCGAGAGCAGCTTGAAGCCGGGATCGTCGAGGCTTACGTCCGGGGGCAATAGCCGCTGGCCGAGCGAGACCAGCCATTCCTGCAACAGCAGTACCTCGGGGGCGCTGTCCGGCCCCAGCGCCTGGGCATATTCCTGGCGGTAGGCCAGGGTCATCGCCGGGTCGACGCCGACCAGCGGCACGCCACTTTCGGCCAGCGTCCTGAGGCGCCTTGCCTGTTTTTCGGCGGTGCGCTCGAAGGCGCCGAGAAAGCCCTGGACGTTGAGCGGCTTGCCGTTGGCCGAAAAGGGCGCGACGAACACGCGGATGTCGAGCCGGGTGAGCAGCTCAACGATATCCATCACCAGCTTCGACTCGAAATAGCTGGTGAAGGCGTCCTGGATCAGGATCACGCTGCGCGCTTTCTGGCGCTCGTTGAGCAGGCCGAGCGAGGTCGGCGTGGCCTCACTGATGCCCCAGGCGCGCAGTTGCTTGGCGAGGCTCGCCCGCGACAGCCGCGGGCTGTCGACCATGCCGATGGGGCCGGCCAGCAAGCGCTCGACCAGGCGGTTGCCGAGCAGGGCGTTGTAGGCCGGCGCCACCGGCTGCAGATAGGGCACGAAGAATTCCAGCCCGCCGATCAGGTAGTCGCGCAGCGGGCGCAGGTAACGGCCGTGATAGATCTCGAGGAACTGCGAGCGGAACTCGGGCACGTTGACCTTGACCGGGCACTGCCCGGCGCAGGACTTGCAGGCCAGACAGCCGGCCATCGCCTCGTGAACCTCGTGGGAGAAGTCCGGCTCGCCGCGGCGCTTGGCCAGGGTATTGCGCAGACGTAGCGGGAAGTCGCGGACGAACTCCCAGGCGCCCTCGGACTTCTTGTTGCGCGACTCCTCGAGTACGTCGATGCCGGCGTTGCCCTGCAGGCGCAGCCACTCGCGCATCAGGCTGGCGCGGCCCTTGGGCGAGTGGATGCGTTGCCGGGTGGCCTTCCACGACGGGCACATGGCGTCATCGGGGTCATAGTTGTAGCAGGCGCCGTTGCCGTTGCAGTACACCGCGCTGGCATGGGCGCGCCACACCCGCTCATCGATCTGGCGATCGAGTTCGCCGCGAGTCGGCACGCCGTCGACGGTCAACAGGCCAGGATCGGCCCCCTTGATGGCCTGTTCGGCGACCGTATCTTCTCCCCGGGACGCGCTGCCTGTGGCCGCGGACGGACTCCCCGCAGTTTCGGGCGGGATAGCCGTACCGGCGTCTTCGGGCCGGATGGATCGCTCCGCGTCTTCGAGCGGGATAGTCGTACCGGCGGCTTCGGGCCGGATGGAAAGCGGCGTAGCAATCTTGCCCGGGTTCATCTGGTTGTGCGGATCGAACGCCGCCTTGAGGCGTTGCAGGGTGGGGTAGAGCTCGCCGAAGAACTTCGGCGCGTACTCCGAACGCACGCCCTTGCCATGCTCGCCCCATAACAGACCATGATATTTGTGAGTCAGTGCGGCGACTTCATCGGAAAGCTCGCGTATCAGCGTCGCCTGGGCCGGGTCCTTCATGTCGATCGCCGGGCGCACGTGCAGCACCCCGGCGTCGACGTGGCCGAACATGCCGTAGCTGAGCCCGCGCTCGTCCAGCAGGGCGCGGAACTCGGCGATGTAATCGGCCAGATGCTCGGGCGGCACCGCGGTATCCTCGACGAACGGGATCGGGCGCTTCTCGCCCTTGGCGTTGCCGAGCAGGCCCACGGCGCGCTTGCGCATGGCGTAGACGCGGCCGATCTGCTCGCGACCCTCGGCCCGCGTGTAGCCCAGCCGTTCGACACTGGCGTCGGCGGCCAGGTGATCGGTGAAGGCGGCGACGCGCGCCTCCAGTTTTGCCGGGTCGTCGTCGTTGAACTCGACCAGGTTGATGCCGCGAATCGTCACTTGCTCGCCGCGGCGCGTGGCCGGGGCGATGGCGACTTCGACGCCCTCGCTGAGCGGCTCGGGACGGTCGTTGTCCGGCGCGGGAAAGAACTCGGCGACACTGTCCCAGACGAAATCCTCCATCGCCAGGGCCAGCACGCTATCGTCGATGGTCTCGATCGAGGTCGGCTTGGCATGGCTCGCCATTAGTGCCTTGGCGTCGCGCAGCGCATCCATGAAGCCGCTGTAGCGGATATTGACCAGCGTCGAGTGGCGAGGGATGGGCAGCACGTTGAGTGTCGCCTCGGCGATGAAGCCCAGCGAGCCTTCCGAGCCGCACAGCACGCTATTGAGATCGAAGCGACCCTCCGCGTCCCTGAGGTGCGCCAGGTCGTAACCGGTCAGGCAGCGGTTAAGCGGCGGAAACACGGCCTCGATCCGTTCGCGTTGACTGTCGATGATATCGCTCGCAACACGGTGGGTCTCGCCGACGATATCGTCGCGTGCGCAGAGTGCAGCGAGTTCGGCGTCGTTCACCGGCCGGCTCTCGAAGCGCTCGCCGCCGAGCATGACCATGTCCAGCGCCAATACGTGATCGCGGGTCTTGCCGTATTCGCGGCTGCCCTGGCCGCTGGCGTCGGTGGAGATCATGCCGCCGATGGTCGCGCGGTTGGAGGTCGACAGCTCCGGTGCGAAGAACAGCCCGTGAGGCTTGAGCGCGGCGTTGAGCTGGTCCTTGACCACCCCGGCCTGGATCCGCACGCGGCGATTTTCGACGTCGATCTCGAGGATCCGGTTCATGTAGCGCGAGACATCGACCATCAGGCCGTCGGCCAGCGACTGGCCGTTGGTGCCGGTGCCGCCGCCGCGCGGGGCAAGCACGATATCGCGGTACTCGCGGGTCCCGGCCAGCCGCGCGATGCGTTGCAGGTCATCGGCGTCGCGCGGGTAGAGCACCGCCTGGGGCAGGCGCTGATAGATCGAGTTATCGGTGGCCAGTACCGTACGGTTGGCGTAGTCGGGCGCGATATCGCCGCGAAAGCCGGCGTGGCGCAGGGCCTCGAGGAACGCCAGGTAGCGGGCGTCGAGGTGTGTAGCCGGGTCGGTGTGGGCCGTGTCCAGTCTAGCGATCATGGTATCTCGGGAAAAAAGCCCAGCATGAAGCTGGGCAAGCGAAACACGACTTCGCAGTCGCTCGTGCAAAATTATCCACAAGGGGGGTCAGGTCATGTAAAGCCCACCGGCTACATCGATGGTCTGCCCCGTGACGAAACTCGACTCGTCTGACGTCAGATACAGCGCCAGGTCCGCGACTTCTTCCGGCTTGCCCAAGCGCCCGAGCGGAGTCAGACGAACCTGCTCATCATTGATGGCGGAATCCACCGCAAGCACCATCGGCGTCTCGATCCGCCCCGGGGCAACCGCATTCACGCGAACGTTGTAGGGTCCCAGTTCGGCGGCCAGGTGCTTGGTAAATCCGATGATGGCCGACTTGGTCGCCGCATAATGGCACGCCACCACCGGTGAGTGGGTCTTGCCGGCAACGGACGACATGTTGACGATGTGGCCACGCCGCGCACGACGCATGCCATCACCAACCGCGCGGATGGTATTGAAAGCCCCCGTAAGGTTGACTCCCACTACCTGATTCCACTCTTCCGGCGCCATTTCACAGACGGATGCAGGGAGGCCGCCATGCTTGGGAGATATGCCGGCATTGTTGACCAAGCCATCGATGGGGGCGCCAAAGTGGGCTTCGGCCTCTCTCACGCCGCGTTCGACCGCGGCGTAATCGGAAACGTCGACCGACAGCGGATAGGCATCACCTCTCCCCATTTCCCGGATGGCAACACAAACCTCACGGGCACTGTCAGCCGACCAGTCCATGACCGAGACATTAGCACCACGCGAAGCAAACGCTATGGCAATCGCGCGGCCAATGCCGGCACCACCGCCGGTAACGAGTACATGTCGGCCGGCATGGCTAGGTCGATAGCTTATAGAATTCTCTAGAGCCATGTCTCAAATCCCCAAGTATGCTTTACGAATGTGGTCATTGCCCATCAGCTCTTGGGCCTGTCCATCCATTACGATCCTTCCATTTTCGATGACGTAGGCTCTGTCGGCGACCTTGAGCGTCTGTTGGACATTCTGCTCAACGATCAGCACCGTCGTACCGCTCTCGGCAATCTTCTTGACGACATCGAATACCTGCGATACGACAATCGGAGCCAACCCCAGGGAGGGTTCATCGAAGATCAGCAGTTCGGGGCACGCCATCATGCCGCGCGCAATGGCAACCATCTGCTGCTCACCTCCCGACAGGGATTCCGCCTGCTGATGGAGACGCTCTTTCACGCGAGGGAACAGCGCCAACACCTCTTCCAATCGCTGCTCATAACGGGATTTTGCTGCCGGCCGATAGGCACCCATTTGAATGTTCTCGAGTACAGTCATTTCCGGAAAGAGTTGACGCGCCTCAGGGATCAGCGTAATCCCGCGATTCACTACCTGATGGGCCGGCAAATGGGTAATGTCCTCGTCTTTGAAGGTAATGCTCCCGGCGGAGGTATCGATCAAGCCAGAGAGCGTCCTCAAAGTGGTTGTCTTGCCGGCACCGTTACCACCGACGATGGTGACGACCTCACCCTTCTTAACCTCCAGGGAAACATCGTGAAGGATCGTGGTAGCGCCGTAACCCGATGACACATTATTCATTCGAAGCATCAGACGCCTCCTTGCCTAGATAGGCTTCAATGACAGCCTCGTTCTTCACCACTTCCTCCGGCTTGCCTTGGGCGAGAATCTCACCGGAGCTAATCACGATCACTCGGTCTGAAAGCTCCATTACGGCCTGCATCACGTGCTCAATGGCAATGATGCTGATACCACTGTTGCGAATCACCTTGATCAGTTCGATGGCCTCCCTGAGGTCGGCAGGATTGATACCGGCCATCACCTCGTCCAGGAGAAGGATGCGTGGACGCATCGCCATGACACGGGCTACCTCCAGGCGTTTGAGGCCACCAATGGGAAGGTTTCTGGCCTCTTCGTCCAAGAAGCGATTCAGCCCGAGCTCAGAGGCAATTTCACGTGCCGCCTTACGACACTCCTCTACCGAGCGGAAGCGATAGAAAGCCCCCACCATAATGTTCTCTTCCACCGTCATGGCTGCGAAGGGCTGGACAATCTGGAAAGTCCGGCCGACACCACTACGTGCAAAGGCACCGGGCGTTTTCGGGGAAATGAAGTGGCCATCTTCGCCGAGGACCGCAACCGACCCGGAGTCGGCACGCAAGAAGCCGGAAATCATGTTGAAGACCGTGGTCTTCCCTGCACCGTTGGGTCCAATGATGCCCAGCACCTCACCCTTGTGAAGGTCGAAGGAGAGATCGTTGGTGACGTGCAGGCCACCGAAGTGCTTGTCGAGATGCTCGACCTTCAGGACAACTTCACCGATTGGCGGCCGTGTGGGCTTATTTATGTCGTCCAGAGGAACGTGATCGACGGAGTTCTCGACGCTGGCGTCGAGACGGCGAACCCGTGAAGAAGGTAGGTAGCGCTGGATAAGGCTCATGATTCCATCCGGCATGAACAGTACTACCAGAATCAGCACGACCCCATATACGAAGCCATGAAGGCCAATAGCACTGGAGCCCAACCAACCGCGTGCCAGTTCCGTAATAGGCACCAGTAGAATCGTACCGTAGAGCGGACCGAAAACGGTGCCCAGCCCACCCACGAGGGCGAACAGGACTATCTGAATGGAAAACGTTAGGTTGAATGCTGATTCGGGTTCGATGTATGTCAGGTATGAACCATGGAAAGTTCCGAGCATGGCCGTAAGGCCGGCAGAAATAGCCGCCGCATACAGTCGCACGTGAACAGTGCGAATGGCGGCTCCCCTGGCAGCCGACTCACGCTCACGGGTAGCAATCAACTGGAAACCCAGCTTGCTGCGGCGGATCACCCAAGCGACGGCGAGCGAAAACGACATCAACCCGAATACGATAACCAATGAAGGCAGCCGCTCCGTGAAGATCATGGTGCTCCACCCCATTTCGAGAGGAACCATCACGCCATTGGCGCCTCCGGTCAGGCCGACCCAGTTCAGCGAAATAACATGAAAGACCTCAAGAAAGGCTATGGAGGCAAGAGCATAGAATGGTCCATGCAGCTTGAAGCAGGGATAGCTGATGGCGACAGCCACGCCAGCGGCCAGGATTGCCCCGACAAACATGCTGATCCAAGGAGAAACTCCTGAGTTGAGCATCAGCATCCCCGTGTAGGCACCGATGCCATAATAAATCGCATGCCCTAACGAGAGCTGCCCGGCATAGCCGCCCACGATATTCCAGGCGGTCGATAGACCGGCAAACAAGCAGATGGTAATGAAAATATGGTAGATGTAATCATCGCCGACACCTATCGGGATGATTATCAAGCTAGCCAGGGTAGCGAAGAACAGTATCTTCTTGTTGAATAACCATCGCATACCACCCCCATGATTCCTCGCCGGTGTAGAGGATATCGTCTTATCATTCATGATACTTTCTCCGGTGGAGCAATAACGCTTCTCAGGACACGTGAGCAAGTTTTCTTGCCTTGCCGAACAGCCCGGATGGACGGAATATCAAGATCATCAAAAAGATACCGAACACAGCGACACCCTTCAGTGACGACCCCAGGTAAAAACCGGTAAAAGAGTCCACGAGGCCAATGATCAAAGCGGCAAAAAAAGCTCCAGTAATGCTTCCCAACCCCCCCATGACGACGATCACGAAAGCAATCAGGACGAAGCTTTGCCCCGTTTGGGCATTGACGGGATACAGCGGAGAAAGCAGGACTGCGGCGATACCTACGCAAGCAATACCGATACCGAACGTCACCATATTGATGCGCGACACATTGATACCCATAAGCTGTGCGGCATTGCGATTCTGAGCCGTGGCTCGAATGGCGCGCCCCATCTGCGTTCGAGTCAGGAACAAGTGCAGTCCACCCACCATAAAGATGGAGCACAGCATTATGACGACCTGTCCGGTCAGAACGGTTGCCAGCCCTAGGTCCAGGGTATGACGCATGCCACTGGAAGGCGTATTGAAATTATCGGAACCCGCGATCATCAATACCAAGTTTATCATTGCGATCGACAGGCCGACCGTCGCAAATATCTGGACGTGCTCATCCGAGTTCCTGAGCGGTTCAATTAGGTATTTCTGAACTAAAATGCCCAATACGAACAATAAAGGAACGATGAAGACTAGCGTCAAATATGGGTGAATGCCGAGATAGGTAGTGATGATGTAAGTTAGCATCATCCCTATCATCATGAATTCGCCATGAGCAAAGTTGATAACCTTCGTTATACCAAAGATCAGCGTCAAACCGACGCTGACCATGGCATAAAGGCTACCAAGCATTAGACCATTGACTATAAGGCTAAAAATTAATTCCATTTGGTAACCTCAAGGCTATTATTGGCTAGTCCGCATGTCGGCAACGCTGGCTTCTTCCGGATAAACGGTTACCAACTCGCCATCCTGCCATTGCATACCCATCATGCTTGCACGTTCGTTCTGGTTGTTCTCGCCAATCTTGAGGCCGATACCGGCTGCCGTTTCGCCAACGGGGACGTCCATCGCCAGCACGGCTTCCTTGATCTCATCGGCGGAGAACCCGCTACCCGCATCAATGGCACGAAGCAGCCCAAGCGCTCCGGTATAGTTAATCAGGGAGTGACCAGAACGGGGAGATTCATTGTACTTCTCTTCATAGGAGGCCACGAAGTCCTCAATGCCAGGTGCAAATTCTGGATTGATGTTGTACTGGGTGAAATCGGCATCGTAGACACCGTCGATCACATCGTGTCCCACTGCCTCCGCGGTCGGCGTCATCGAGTAGCCTCCGCCGCCACCGATGATCGCCTTGGGACGATAATCGCGCTCATTGGCCTGGCGAAGGAACAGAACAGAATCATCCTGATAGGATGTCTGCAGAACGACGTCGACGTCCTTGTCTTGCAGTGAAAGTACGATGGAAGACATGTCCACGGATGACGCCGGATAGTGCTCTTCCATCACAATGTTGAGCCCCTTCTCTTCGGCAAATGCACGCTGATGTTTGGCCACTGAAGAACCGTAGTTGGAATCCTCATGGATGATGCCGATTCGCAGTTCGGTCGGGTCGACACCGAGCTCGGGAGCGATGCCGTCGACCAGCATGTCGATGATGGTCTCGGCCATGTGATAGGCAGTCGGGTTGGTACGGAATACGTAGCTCAGCCCGCGCTCCGTTACATCGTCGGCAACGGCACCCAGCTCGAAGTATGGCACCTTACTCATTTCGGCCACCTGGGAGGCAGCGATGGAGCGTGAAGAGGCGAAGGTACCGAAGATCGCCTTAACGTCTTCGCGAGAGATCAGCCGGCGTGCTTCGCCGATTGCCTGGTTGTTGTCCACGGCATCGCCTATCTCGAGCACGACGGTCTCGCCCTGTACGCCTCCATTCGCGTTGATCTGTTCGACTGCCAGCTCTAGGCCGCGATAGCTTTCTTCACCTAGGAGGGCCAGTCCACCACTGAGCGGATAGAGCGCCCCAAACTTCACCTCGGCGAAGGCAGAGGCTGACACACCGCCCAGCAAGGCTGTCGCAACGACGCTGCTGATGACAGTACGGCGAAACTTGTGATTGTATTTCATGGTCATGTGCTCCTGATTATTACTTTATGTTTGGCTTTTATTTGCTTGCCATTCGGTAACGGTTCACTACCTTTAAAGCCCGTGATTGGCGATGAGAATACGAATCTATTATGGTTTCCAGCAACGTAGGCATTTTATTGTCAATAGCCCTCCTCAGCTGAACCAAAGCAGTTATCTGGATGCGTAATCATGACATCTTGCACCCCGCAAGAATTGGCAATACTTGGATGGACTACGCGAGAAAAAGGCAGATATCGGTGTGATGACCTCAATCGAAAGTCAGCACGATCTTTCCGATGTGCTCCGCATCCATTCGGCGGTGCGCATCCGCCACATCTTCAATGGCAAAGGTGGAGTCGATTACCGGCAGGCAGCGCCCCTCTTCCCACAGAGGCATGACGCGGGCCTTGAGCTCCTCGGCAATTTCCTGCTTCTGCTCGATGCTACGTGCTCGTAACGTCGACCCCGTCAGCCACAGCTTCTTGGCCAGCAACAGCCAAGCATTGATAGTGGATTCAGGCCCCTTCATCACGGCGATCTGCACGATACGCCCCTGTTCAGCTGCCGCCTCCATATTGCGGCTCAGGTAATCACCACCAACCATGTCGAGGGTTAGATCGACGCCATGGCCACCGGTAACCTCTTTCACCACCTCGACGAAATCCTGCGTTTTGTAGTTGATCGCATGCGTCGCTCCCAGCTCGAGGCACTGTTGGCATTTCTCTTCGCTGCCTACAGTCGCGATTACGTTTGCACCGAAAGCCTTGGCTAGCTGTATGGCAGTCGTGCCAATCCCCGAGGTCCCTCCATGCACCAGGAACGTCTCGCCCTCCTTGAGGCCGCCGCGCTGAAAGACATTGGTCCATACCGTGAAGAAAGTTTCTGGTACCGCGGCTGCCTGAACCAGAGTCATCGTCGCTGGAACGGGCAGTGCATTGCGCTCGTCCACCACCGCATACTCGGCATATCCGCCGCTCGCCACGAGCGCCATCACGGCATCGCCGACCGAGTAGCGTGAGACCTCGCTGCCAGCCTCAATCACGTGACCGCTGATCTCCAGGCCCAGCACGTCAGTAGCGCCAGGTGGCGGCGGATAGCCCCCCATGCGCTGCATCACATCGGGGCGATTGATACCGGCTCCGGCCACCTTGACGAGAATTTCACGTGGCCCCGGTAGGGGAATTTCGCCGTCTACGACACTCAGCATCTCGGGGCCGCCCGGCTGACGAGCCGTGACTTGCTTCATCGTTTTCGTACGTGTGCTGCGAGTCATGAGTTCTCCACTGTAGTGTCGTATCCAGCTAGGTTTTTATGGCAAAGTAGGTCATTAAACGTAGAATGAAGCGCTTCATTTCATAGTAAGTATCCCCCGGCAAAGCCGGGGGCTT
>NZ_NHOU01000099.1 GCF_002179555.1 Salinicola salarius
AGCCGGATCATCTGCCAGCCCAGCACGTCGACCGCGCCCAGCCGCTGATCGAGCAGCAGCGCTCGAGGAACAGTTTCATGGGGATTGCCCATGAACAGTAGGCCGTCCAGAGCGTCTTCCTGAACGCTCGACGCCGAGGCGGCTTGGCCTCGGCGTTGGGTCAGGGATGACGCGGCGCGCCCGATGAGCGCGTCAAAATGTTTCATCACGCCACCCCTTCACGCACCGCGCCCTCGTCCTCGGCAGGTAGGCTCTGCTGACGCGCCTGCTCCGGTAGGGTCCACTGTTTGATCAGCGTCCAGATCACGGCTAGGGGCAGCTCGACCTCCTCTGCTAGTACCAGCATGCCGCGAATGTCTTCCACGGCACCAGGACTGGCCGGATCGTCGGAGATGGTCTGCCAGCGATGATAGGCTTCGTGTTCGACCTTCTCCTCCGGCATGGGCAGTCGCCCCTGTCGGCTCGGCACGCCTAGCAGGGTACGTCGCGCTGAGCAGTCGTTCGGGGTCAGGCCAAAGAAGGTAGCCAGCATCTGCACGCTAGCCCCGTGACGAATACAGTGATCGACCAGCCCGTCGCGATCCTGGTCGCGATCGACACGGCGCAATGCCGCCTTGAACGTGTCGTGATCCAGCTCGAACCGGGCCACGCCCGGAAACTCATTGATCAGGGATTCGATCTCGCTGGCCCGCAGGCGACTGAGACTCTGCAGCTCGTCATCGCGAAAACCCAGCGCCCGGGCGCGACGCATGTCACCCTCGCGGATCAGAACCAGCGCCTGGTTGAACAGCGCATGATTGAGTTGCGGTGTTGCCATCACGAATCCCCCTCTGCATCGAGACCGTCACGCAAGACCCGGATTAACCGGGTCAGCCAGAACACACGAACGAAAAGACCATCGGGAAAGCGCACGTCGGTGTCGTTACCGTGACTGCCCACCAGCTCGCCCAACAATGAGATATCACTTGGCATCACCGGGTCGATGTTGCCCTCGAGGCCGGCGAGCAGTTGCCAGACGAGCTGAGCACGCCGGCTGGGAGCCCCCTCGAGGGGACCGAGTTCATAGCCGAGACCGTCGCGGGCATTGAGGCGGATTACCTCGCTGGATCCGCTCACCTCGATTCCCGCCCATCTGGCTAGCAGCTGAACCACCTCGCCGATCTGCATGCGCAGATCCTGGGCGTTGCGACGCCAGGTCGGGACGTGCCAGAGATCGGTGATCGGGGCAATGCGGCCGCCGTCCTGGAGCGGCACGCTCTTGAGCGCCGCCGCTTCGAAGTCGATCGCTTCCTCGCCGTGCTCCTTCGCCTGCCAGTGACGCAACTGGCGATGCCCCTCGGTTTCACGGTGAGGCGAGAGTGTCAGATCGGCAGCGATCGTGGCCTGCTCCTCGGGAGAGCGAGTGGGCTGAGGTGTGTGTTCCTGTAGAAGGCCGTCGGTATCCAGCAGTCCGCCGAGGCCATCGTTGTCATCTTCACCAGCGCCAAACCCTTGCGGTGCCGCCGGCGTCCGTTGAGTCTGGGCCTCGAGTGCGGCATTGCGCTGCTC
>NZ_NHOU01000100.1 GCF_002179555.1 Salinicola salarius
GTAACTATTCAGGTCACGCTGCCTGATCCAGGCCGTCCCGACGCATGAATTCGGGCACTTCACCGGCAAACAACTGTTCTAGTGCGGTGTGCGCTGCCAGGCCCTGCTTGACCGCCGTCGAGAGGAAGCTGCGCATCCGGCAGAAGATCTCGGCACCTTCCCAGGAGCGGAAACAGCCTGAAATCTTCTGCTGGACCTTGGTCATCCGCAGGTCACGCTCCCCTTGGTTATTGGTGAAGGGCGCGGCGGGGTCGTCGAGGAAACGCAGCACATCGTCCTCGTACGCCTGGAGACGTTCGAGCAGGTTACGTG
The DNA here is from genome assembly GCF_002179555.1 of Salinicola salarius. Classification (GTDB taxonomy): domain Bacteria; phylum Pseudomonadota; class Gammaproteobacteria; order Pseudomonadales; family Halomonadaceae; genus Salinicola; species Salinicola salarius_A. The sequence continues at coordinate 313 of NZ_NHOU01000100.1, forward strand.
CCTTGGTACGTTTGGCACGACCGCGCTTTCCCGGTGGTGGTGGGATCGGTGGCGGACACTCGGTCTCACCCTCTGTCAGGCACTGCCGATAGCGGACTCGCCAGCGTTGCGCCTCTTCGGGCGAGAGCGTGCCACCGGCAGCGTCAACGGCCTGATGCATCTCCAGCAGCAGATCATGCAGCGCCTTGGCCCACTTTTGGTGGTCATTTTCCCAGGCCGCAGTCAATTCACGCAGGTGATGGGCGTTGCAAAGTGCGTGGCGGCAATCCGCGTAGCGGTAGTAAGGCTTCCAGTGATCATGCACCAGCACCCCCTGGACATAGGGCAGGATGCCGATGGCATCCATGGCCTCCTGACCTCGCTTGGCGTGAGGCGCCAAGTAGGTCAGGGCGTCATTCGAGGCGCTGTGCAGCCAGTAGCGCTTGCCGCCGACCTGCATCCCGGTCTCGTCGGCATGCACGGTCGCGGCTTGCCTCAGCGCCGGGATCGCCCACTCGGCAAACGCCTCGGCGCGCTGATAGGCCTCTTGATTGAAGGCGAACAGCGTGCCGGTGCTCAGCGATAGATCGCACTGTGAGGCCAGCAGCGCCTGGATGCGGGCATAGGGCAGCAACTGATACTGCGAGAGATAGACGACATGCGCCTTGAGACGTGGGCCATACTGGATCGGGCGGGTCACGCCGTCGGGAAACGGCGCCACATGGCGCCGCCCGAGATCGTCCTCCAGCACCTCGGCGCGATACTCGGTGACGACGGCCTGGATCACGATGTCTTGCACCTGGCGCGTTTCGATGCCGACCGAGCGATAGGTGCGCCCTTTGGGCAAGGTGCGGCGATCGACGCGCAACGACACGATCTCGTCGGGATCGGTGACCGGCGCCAGCGTCTTGCCTTCGTGACCCGGTTGCCCGCCAGGGCGACGCTCGCCCTTGGCCCGGGAACGGCGTTGGCGGTTGGGGTCTTGTGACGGCGGCTTGCTGCTGTTGCGGCTGCTGGTGGCCAGTCGGTCGGCCATCAGCTTGACCAGCAGCATCAGCACGTCGATGGCAGCACGCAAGGAAGGCGAGACCGTGTGGTCTTCCTTGAGCTGCTGCCGGACCCGTTCCAGGGCCTCGTCGACGTTGATATCGCTGATGGTCATGTCACCGCATAGACGTGCCGAAGGATCAGGCACACTATGCCAAAAAAATCAGGTGGTTGGCGACATGCCATCCGCAGCCACCTGAATAGTTAC
>NZ_NHOU01000101.1 GCF_002179555.1 Salinicola salarius
GCGGACTGGCTGGTCGGCATGAACCTGACTCGTGCGTTTTCGGTGCTGGCTCAGCAACAGGGCCATCAGGGCGTGTTGTCGGTGGGCCGCGTACAGACGCCGACGCTGGCTCTGGTCGTGAGACGGGATCAGAAGATCGCTAGCTTCGTGCCCAAGCCGTTCTGGGATGTGGTGGCGAACCTACAGCCGCAGGGTGGTCCGTTCCAGGCGAAGTGGCTGCCTGCCAACGCCAACTGGCTCGACGAGGAAGGCCGTTGCATCAATCAAGAGGCGGCGCGGACGATCGCGGCCCGGTGCCAGAGCGGCCAGGCTACGCTGGCATCCGTCGAGACATTGCGCAAACGTGAGGGCGCGCCCTTGGTAATGGACCTGGGCACCTTGCAGCAGGAGTGCTCGAAGCGCTTCGGCTTCGGTGCACAGCAGGTGCTCGACATCGCCCAGTCCCTCTACGAGACCCACAAGGCCACGAGCTACCCGCGTACCGATTGCCGCTACCTGCCGACATCGATGCTGTCCGAGATCGGGGCCGTCGTGACGGCGCTCCTGCATTCGGACGAGAAGCTCTCCCCGGTCATCGATCGACTGGACCAGACGCTCAAAAGTCGCGTGTGGAACGACAGCAAAATTACCGCTCACCACGGCATTATTCCTACCACAGCCCCCTGCCGGATCGATCGGATGAGCGAGGAGGAGTTCCGGGTTTACGATCTTATCCGTCGGCACTATCTGGCGCAGTTCCTGCACGTCCATGAGTACGACCAGACCGATGCGCGTCTGGATCTCGCTGGTGAGACGTTCGTGGCCTCGGGACGACAGGTGCGGGTCGAGGGCTGGAAAGCGCTATTCCCCCGAGGGAAGGGCAAAGGGCAGGACGGTGATGACGAGGAGGAGGAAGCGTCCGGCGCGCAGGCGCTCCCGCCTCTCCGTCAGGGGGAAAGCTGTACGGTCGTGGATCTCCTGGTGAAGGATCGCCAGACCCAGCCGCCGAAGCCATTCGCTGAAGGCACGTTGATCTCGGCGATGAAGAACGCGGCCCGATTCGTCACTGACGAACGTCTGCGCGCTAGGCTGCGAGAGAGCGCCGGTATTGGCACAGAGGCGACTCGTGCCGGCATCATCGAGATACTGCTCAAGCGAGGGTTCATTCGCAAGAAGGGGCGTACGATCGTTTCGACCCCGGTGGGGCAGGGGCTGATCGCGGTGCTACCGCCGCAGATCAGCAACCCTGGGATGACCGCATTGTGGGAACAGGCGCTGGACCAGGTGGCCGAGGGGACAATGACGCTGGATGATTTCATGGAGCGACAGAGCGTGCTGCTCGATAAGCTTATTGAGATCGCGCTCCAGCAGCCTCAGTTGAATCTGCCCGAGGCACTCAGCGAAACCTGTCCCAAGTGTCAGGCGAAAATGCGCAAGCGCAAGAGCAGCAATGGCCCCTTCTGGTC
>NZ_NHOU01000102.1 GCF_002179555.1 Salinicola salarius
ACGGGTCTATTTTTCAGACAGAGCGTAGCCTATGGTGAGTAATCCTTTTGAAATATTTCTGTCAGGAACACCTTGACTCTAGAAGAGAAAACCCTGCGCCATCTTGTTCTCAGAGCATCCCCCGGGTGAATTACGCGGGTTAAGGTTTAGTAGCTTGTCAGGTGTCACAGTCGATGGGTCCCGCATCATATTTTATAAGTGACAAAATAATATGACGAACAGAAACATAGACTTGAGGGCCATGAGGTATTTTGTGGCAGTGGCTGAAGAGCTTCATTTTAGCCGAGCTGCAGATAGGCTATGTATATCACAACCATCGCTTAGCATTCAGATAAAAAAGCTGGAGAGCAGCTTAGGTGTAGCCCTATTCGAAAGAACAAAGCGTAGCGCGAATCTTACAAAACCTGGAAAGGTTTTTTACCAGGAATGTATTTCGATTTTATCAGCCGCAGACCGAGCAATATCATTAACGCTAGCTTCATCAGAGGAAGCCGGAGCTAAAATAGTAGTTGGTTTTCAAGCGAACGCTGCTGCAGAACTTACACCTAAGATACTAAAGCATTTCAGCACTCTTTTCCCTCACGCAGAGATCCAGATGAAATCTTTTGATTTCAGCGATCCTACGGCCGGACTAAATGATAAAAAAACAGATGTTGCTTTTGTAAGGCCACCAATACCTACATCATTAGATATACAGCTTGAAACTCTTTTTATTGAGAAAAGGCTGCTGGTAACACCTGAAGAGTCCTACCTGTCAAAGCATGATAGCATCAGCATTGATGGACTTTTTCAAGAGCCCTTTGTTGCAAGGCAGTCTCCTGAGGTATGGAGAAATTTTTGGCTGGCTATAAAAGATCGAAAAGGTTTTCCTGTGCGCATCGGCGCAGAAGTAAAAACAGTTGATGAATGTTTTGAAGCCATATTGAGTGGCTACGGTGTAGCCTTCACCCCAGAATCAACCCAACGATACTATAACAGGCCAGGGCTTTCATTCATTCCTGTATTCGGCATCTCCCCGTCATGCCTTTCAGTAGCTTGGAGACAGGATAACAACAACCTTCTTGTTCCTGAATTTATAAATTCATGCAGAGAAATAACAAAAAAAAATCCGATTACATGCATGTCGCATGAAGACAAGATGGGCGCCTGGCCTGCCACGTCGCCAGAGCCTACTTGATTACCACCTCTCTGAGCTGCACAGGCTATAGCAAACTCGGAAGAGCGCCACTTCACGTGATCAAGGCACGTTGTTGTTGGTATTAAACCATGGACCCTCCATTAACAATGGTTAATCCAATCACCCAATGCTTCCGAAAGCATACACGCAGGCGTTAACCCTGACTTGGCATATACTTCGAGCTATCACTTACCCATTAGCATATATTTGATTTCGACATAGTCATCGATACCATAATCCCGCCTCATTCACGAGGGTGCTGATTGA
>NZ_NHOU01000103.1 GCF_002179555.1 Salinicola salarius
ACTGAGCTGACGCTCCTGCGAGACCACCACAACATCAGAAAGCGAGCGACTGGAGCAGGGGTCGGCGATAACGTCTGCTTGGACGGTCGCCATTGATTCCAAAGAGCTATAAGTAAGTAGGAAAAGGGCTGCGTTCTGGCATTACTCAACAGCCACTCGCGCTGAAGAGGCGAATCCTGATAAGCAATGCCAACAGCCAGTACCTTCAGACCGCTCAATCAGCGCCCTCGTGAATAAGGCGGGATCATGATGACACCGGATAATCCGTCGGCGAGACCAAGCCTGATGGGATGGATGCCTGCGTCGATGGCCACTTCGGAGGCTCAGGCATATGAGCAGTATGTGGATCTGGTGGACCAGGCCATCCGATTAGCTGCCAATGATATGGCGTTGAGCGCCACCAAACTCAGTAACGTGGAGACGCCTGAGATTGATGGCCATCCACTGATGCTCTGGTCCATTGAAAGCACTGAGCATGGATGCGGTGCAGGTCAATGTGTGGTTGCTTACAACATCAAAACGCCGAATCTCTGGAAGTCTCCAGCCTACGTGGAAGGTGCTGAGCCCGAAAGCTACAACATCGCGGCTAATCATCCAGAGAATTATTCTCGCCTCGTTTTCCGGCAATCAGGTGAGCAACTCAGCTTCCCTGTGGATGAGTTCTATCGCACGGTCAGTGGTGCCTTACCATCCTGGATGTTGATGTATTTTCCTCCCGGCACCGTCATCCAGGATAGCGAACCGCTGCCGTACCCTGTGCTTTACGAGCAGGGCCAGGGACTGATGTTCAAGGAGCCAGATCATGAGTGACTGGCATGATGAACTTGAGTTCGCTCTGTTGCCGCTTGAAGACGCCAAAATCGATAGCGACTGCATGACCTTTGTGATCAGCAATGCCCTGAGCGAGCAAGGCATCTTTCATCAATGTCGTATCGGATACGCAGAGGACCGGCTGAGCCGAATAGCCACCGCTCCCCATTGCTGGATCGAACTCGAACAGGGCTGGTGTATTGATCTGCGGCTCAGGCATTGGCTGGGCGATGAGGACGACCTTCCTCACGGTGTATTCCAGCCATCCAACTACCCCAGAGTTCGATACCAAGGCAGTGCGTGGCTGGTTCCACGCCTGGACGCAGGAGATTTGAGGGCGATGACGAACGATGTCTACGACAAAGTGAAACTGCCATGGCTGGCCGGACGAGCCAGAGCGGCCTGACGCCGGGCAAAACTTGCATTTTCTCAGGTTCTGATAGCTTCGAAGTAAAGAACTATCTGGCACTGAAACCATGGTGAGGGTGACAAAAATAGTAGCAGTAGGGCTCGCCGGGATCTGCATTGTGGAGCTCGCCTTTAGAGGTACCTGTAGGGTCCCGGATGATCGGATCGCCTATA
>NZ_NHOU01000104.1 GCF_002179555.1 Salinicola salarius
AAGACATCATTTTTCAGACAAAGCGTAGAGCCTAGTCATTTGGACATCTCCTTGCAATGGCTCTGTCCGCGTCGAGATGGGTGATCTTGCCCAGCAATCATGGACACCAATCTACTACTATAGTCGTAAATAATCGCAGAGCGACATGGCCCCAGTTGTGATTTGCCCTCCTGGAAACAGCGCTCGATGTTCCTCCGTGCCCCGGCGGCCAGTACCAGGCCCTCAAGTGACGTGCCATTGGGAGCGAAAGTGAGGTACGCCGTCATCTCCTGCGTACCATTCAAGGAGCGCCGTACGTACCAGCATTCCGCGCTGCCACCCGTCGAACGGTCCCGGATTGATGGCCAGAAACACCCAGTCAGACAGCCGAGGCCCCTGGCTCCCGGCGCCTGCGCTGAGCCGGGCCCAACCGAACTCGGTATTCGCCTGCAGCGTCGCTAGCAGATAACCGACCTTGCGTTGCTTCAATCCCAGCCACACATGGGTCTTGCGGTTGACCGCCATCACATATCCCTGGCCGCGCTCCTCCAGGGCCCAGCGTAGCTGGAAGGACTCGCCATAAACGGCGTCGCCTGTCACCCAGCGGGCCGTGACGCCACTGTCCAGCGCGCGTACCAGCATGTCCCGGGCCAGTTCCGTCTTGGGCTTGTGCCCCACCGCTTCAGGGATACCCGCCTGACGGCAGCGTCCGCGATCCTCCGCCCAGTCCCGAGGAAGGAACAGGGCGCGATCGATCAGGCCCTGCCCCCAGCAACTGGCATAACCGAGAAACACGCCGATCTGACAGTTTTCGATCCGGCCGGCTGTTCCGCTGTACTGGCGTTTGACGCCTGCCGAATGCCGACCCTTCTTGAGGAATCCCGTCTCATCGACCACCAGCACCCCATCGTCATCGCGCAAGGCCTGGTAGACACGTTGTCGCACCGCATCGCGGGCCCCGTCTTCATCCCAGCGGGCGCGGTTGATCAGGTGCTGGAAGCCGTAGGGGCGTGTATCGCCCTGGTGCTCGGCCAGTTGCCAGCTGTTGCGTCGTGTGACCTCGCCCAGCAGGCCTCGCAGGTAGGCACCCAGGTGCTCGCGGGCCTCAGCACGCTTGACGTAACGGCCCAGTTCTACCACCCAAGAGGCGAGTTCTGATTCCCAGGCATGGGCTTGCTCACGCAGACGTTCAGGGGTCAGGAGGTCGTTCAGCATGACACACCTCGTTCGGAAACAGGCGTTCAACGAAGTATAGTCTTTATCTCCAACTGTAGTACTAAGGCGGCATCGACAGCTTACGGCTGAAGCCCGCCTCATTCACGAGGGTGCTGATTG
>NZ_NHOU01000105.1 GCF_002179555.1 Salinicola salarius
ATTCAACACCTTTACCGGCGACCTCTGCCTCCTGGCCGATTGGCTCGGCGAAAAGCAGATAACCACCGTCGCCATGGAGTCCACCGGTGTTTACTGGATACCGGTGTATGAGCTTCTCGAAGAGCGCGGGTTCGATGTCATCCTGGTCAACGCTCGCGATACCAAAAACGTCCCTGGTCGAAAGACCGACATCAACGATGCCCAGTGGCTACAACGCCTGCATGCCTACGGATTGCTACGCGGCAGTTTCCGTCCCGCTCAGGAACTGGCGAGCCTGCGTGCCACCCTTCGCCAGCGTGAGCGCCTGCTAGCCTACGCGGCTGCCCATATCCAGCATATGCAAAAAGCGCTGATGGAAATGAATCTTCAGCTCCATCATGTCGTGACGGATATTACCGGTGTGACGGGCATGCGCATTCTGCGGGCCATTGTCGCGGGTCAGCACGATCCGCTGATACTGGCTGAGTATCGCGATCCACGATGCAAGGCCAGCGAGGAAACGATTCGCCAGGCCCTGAGCGGGCATTACCGTGAGGAACACCTACTGGCCTTGTGCCAGTCACTCGCCCTGTACGACAGCTATCACGAGCATGTTGCCGTATGCGATCAGCTCATCGAAGCCACGCTGAAGCGACTCTCCCTGACGGCACCCGTCCCTGACAAGCCACTCCCTGCTGCGCGCCACCGGGATGCCAACCCCAATGCCCCCGCCTTCGATGTTCGTGCATCGCTGTTTACTATCATCGGCGCTGACCTGACCCAAATCCATGGCCTCGGCCCCTATCTGGTTCTCAAACTGGTGGGCGAGTGCGGCACGGATATGCAGCGCTGGCCTACCGCCAAGCATTTCACCTCCTGGCTGGCCCTGTCACCGGGTAGCAAGATCTCAGGCGGCAAGGTGCTATCGTCACGCACGAGACGCACAAAGAACCGAGCAGCGGCACTATTGAGGCTAGCCGCCACCACGGTCGGCCGCACCCAGACTGCCCTGGGAGCCTTTTATCGACGGCTGGCCAGTCGTATCGGCAAGGCCAAGGACGTCACCGCGACGGCTCGAAAGATCGCCGTGCTGTTCTACAACGCCTTGCGTCATGGCATGACCTACCAGGACCCCGGCGCCACCTACTATGAAGAGCGGTATCGGCAACGAATTCTGACGAATGTGAGGCGTCGGGCACAGTCGCTGGGTTATCAACTGACGCCATTGCTGACGGAGGGAGGGGCTCGGGTTTCTTAGGAAGCTACTGCTCTCTTGATGTCGGACGAACTGAATCGTACGCGCTGATAGACCAGTTGAGT
>NZ_NHOU01000106.1 GCF_002179555.1 Salinicola salarius
ATCACCCCGGCCTGGTCTCGTTGAAGTGATTACAGTGGAATCACCCCGGCCTGACTCTCGTTGAAGTGATTCCAGTGGAATCACCCCGGCCTGGCTCTCGTTGAAGTGATTCCAGTGGAATCACCCCGGCCTGGCTCTCGTTGAAGTGATTCCAGTGGAATCACCCCGGCCTGATCTCGTTGGAGTGATTCCAGTGGAATCACCCTGGCCCGGTCTCGTTGGAGTGATTCCAGTGGAATCACCCCGGCCTGGTCTCGTTGGAGAAGTAATGCCGGGGGCATCACCACCTGGCCCTTCCTGAAGTGATGCCAGTGGCATCACTCACAGCCTTAGTCCTCCGAGGCTCTGGACTGGGGCAGCAACTGGTCGTCGTCCAGATCCTCGCCTTCGAGCTTGTGCTCCTGGTCGCTGCCGGACGGTGAGGCTTCCTCACGCCGTATCGTCGGCGCAAACTCGCTGCGGCGCTTCCCTTCCAGAATGTCCTGCGGCAGCTCACCGTATTTCTCGAGGGCGTTCCGCGCCTTGGCGTTGTTGGCCGCGAAGTCATCACGCGTTGCCCCACTGAACCCGGGGAACTTGACGGGGGCGTAGCACAGCGAGCGCAAGGCATGGCCGCCCTGATCACGGATCATTGCGCCGCGTTGCTTATTGCCCAGCAATCCAATGTGATGCGCCAACAGGACATCGCGCACGATGCTGTCGTACTGCATCAGCAACATGACCGCCTGCCAGCCCATCTGCCCGCCGGTGAATACGGGCGTCACGAACGGTTGCTGGCTGAAGTTGCGGCTGACATCGAGTCCTTCCGGGATCTGCTTGAGCACACTGCTGACTCGAGTTTCCAGCTGCTGCAGCGCCTGTCGGGTCTCGTCGACCTTCTCCTCGAGCATGAGCAGCCAGCTATCGGCATAGGGATCGTCCCGGCCCGCTGCCTGATGAACACGACCGGCAAGCGACAGGAACTGCTTGAGGCCGACTACCTGAGGTTTTCCGCTCTCGACTCCGCGCCCGTGCCAGGCAAGCACTGCCGGATAGGTGTGCAGGGTCATCTCGATCTTGCTGCGTAGCTGCCCTACACGGGGCTCAGTGCTGGCCATAATTACTCCTGAGTCGTCGATGCACTGGATGGGATGCCAGCATCAGGGGTCGATGAACATCGCCCTACCAGAAACGTTAAACGCGATCTCACGGGTTTCTAGCGCCGCAGTCCGAGGCGCTTGAACATCTCCCCCCGCGCCTGTTCCGTTGCCGCCGAAATCGGCTGCGGTTCCGGCTCGGC
>NZ_NHOU01000107.1 GCF_002179555.1 Salinicola salarius
TCCTCCCATCCACCAGACTTGAGCTTAACTCAGAGTCTGCTGCCGGAAAATGAAGCGCTTCATATTCCATGCTAAAAAATGAAGCGCTTCATTTTGGCTTCAAAAAAAAGGTGAGTCACCTTCAGTTCATTTCCTTAAGAGATAGCAGAGTAAATACAGCATTCGATATTAACCTTTGGTCTCAGTCACCTCTCTTGCCCTCCGTCAACGTCTTCAGGCTCTCACGCTCGATGATCAGCGTCTCGAGCTCGATCGCTTCGACTGACGCCCCATCATCGATGATCGCAACGATAGTTCGAGCCACCTCGACACCGATTTCATGCATTGGCACTCTCACAGTGGTCAAGCTAGGAATCATGGCACTGGCAAATTCGATATCGTCGAAGCCCGTAATGGACAATCTCCCGGGAACATCGATACCGCTCAGTTGGCACTGATGCATCGCTCCAATGGCATGCAGGTCGGTACCGCAAATTAGTACCGTTGGCAGCTCCCCGACCGCCAGCAATCGCTTGATCGCCTCTCGCCCACCATCGAGTGAGAATTGCGTTTCGATGATCCACTCCGGCTTGACGGAGATACTTGCCTCTTCGAGGGCGTCAAGAAATCCCGCTCGGCGCTGCCGAGAGCGCTCGTTTCCCTCAGCCGGGCCACCGCAAATTGCGGCCTTCCGATGCCCTTTGGCCACTACATGCCTGGCGATTTCATAAGCTGCCTGACGGTTTGAGAAGCCGATGGTATGGGGGTAACTCGTCTCGTCGGTCGACCACATCATCAAATATGGGATGTCATACGTTTCGAGCATCTGAAATACCGTATCGTCGTGATCGGTGCCCACTAGAATCACCCCATCGACACCGCTCTCAACCAATGCTTGAAGCACCTTGACCTCACGCTTCTGGTTATACTCATGGCTTCCAATGACCAACTGATAGCCCATTTCCAGCAGGCTTTGCTGCAAGGAATCGATCGAATTAGAGAACATCGGGTTCTTCAGCGTGGGATACACCACCGCCACTCGCCATGTTTTCCGAGCAGCCAGTGATCGTGCAACGCCATTACGGACATACCCCATTGCAGAGACAGCTTCCAACACTTTTTTCAGGGTGTTAGGCTTGACTTTGTCCGGGCATGAAAGAGCTTTAGACGCTGTGCCCAACGACACGCCTGCTTCACGGGCCACATCTTCCAACGTTACTTTATCTTTTACGTTACTTTATCTTTTCGTTTCGTAACTATTCAGGTGGCTGCGGATGGCA
>NZ_NHOU01000108.1 GCF_002179555.1 Salinicola salarius
TCAAGAACCTCTTCGGCTACCGGAAGGTGCGTTACAAGGGGCTGGCCAAGAACCAGACACAGCTATTTACCCTGTTCGCCCTCGGCAATCTGGTCTTGGCGGGACGATGCCAAGGACACGGTGACGGGGTCAGTGTGTCTTGAATCCGGCCTGGCAGCCGGATAACCCGGCTGTCGGGTAAAACAGACCACCTGACTTCGTCATTGAGCATGCTGGTAATCATCCGGCTGCCCGCTGAGCTTCGGCTCTTGCGAAATAGCCGGTTCACCTCGGCTCGCAGAACCACTCGTTCCGCGTCCACTACGGACCGCCTGCGGCGGTAGTCGTAATAACTGGACCGAGATACGTCAAACGCTTTACAGACCATCTCAACCGGCTCCTGCTCACTCAACTGGTCTATCAGCGCGTACGATTCATCTCGTCCGACATCAAGAGAGCGGTAGCTTCCTAAGAAACCCGATACTCCCCCTCCGTCAGCAATGGCGTCAATTGATAACCCAGGGACTGTGCTCGGCGCTTCACGTTCGTCAGAATTCGTTGTCGATACCGCTCTTCATAGTAGGTGGCGCCGGGGTCTTGATAGGTCATGCCATGACGCAAGGCATTGTAGAACAACACGGCAATCTTCCTGGCCGTCGCGGTAACTGCCTTGGCCTTGCCGATACGACTGGCCAGCCGTCGATAAAAGGCCCCCAGGGCAGTCTGGGTGCGGCCGACCGTGGTGGCTGCAAGCCTCAATAGCGCCGCTGCTCGGTTCTTTGTGCGTCTCGTTCGGGACGATAGCACTTTGCCACCTGAGATCTTGCTCCCCGGTGACAGGGCCAGCCACGAGGTGAAATGCTTGACGGTAGGCCAGCGCTGCATATCCGTGCCGCATTCACCCACCAACTTGAGTACCAGGTAGGGGCCGAGGCCATGGATTTGGGTCAGGTCAGCACCGATGACAGCAAACAGCGACGCACGAACATCGAAGGCTGGGGCATTGGGGTTGGCGTCCCGATGGCGCGCGGCGGGGAGTGGCTTGTCAGGGACGGGCGTCGTCAGAGAGAGTCGCTTCAGCGTGGCTTCGATGATCTGATCGCATACGGCAACATGCTCGTGATAGCTGTCGTACAGGGCGAGTGACTGGCACAAGGCCAGTAGATGCTCCTCACGGTAATGCCCGCTCAGGGCCTGACGAATCGTTTCCTCGCTGGCCTTGCATCGTG
>NZ_NHOU01000011.1 GCF_002179555.1 Salinicola salarius
GGCAAAGCCGGGGGATTACCTTATTTATTTAATCTTCTAGCCAGTGTGGATGGGCGATCACCCGCTCCCCGGCGCCTTCTCCATGCAGCGCCAGCAGCACCGCCAGCGCTCGCATTCCGGGGCGATAGTCGGTGAGATCCGGTATCGGATGACGGCGACCATAAGCGGCGATGAAGGCATCGCGGTGGCCGGCGTTTTCCAGCAGCAGTTCTAGCAGGCAGAGATCCAGCTCCAGCGGCGCCCACACCAGCGCTTCCCAGTCGCTCCATAGCCAGTCCGTCGCGCCTTCGAGAAATTGATCGCTGCGCAGATCCGGCAGGCACCAGACGCTCTTCGCGGGCTGCGGCCAGCTCGGCATGTGGCCTATCCAGTCGCGCCGGGGGTGATTCTCCACGAAAGCGCGAGCACGCTCCGGCCAACTCGACAGCGGCGAGATGTCACCAACTGGGTGACCAAACCCCGGCTGTGCCTCCTGGTGCAGTAGCGCCAGTTGATCGCCGAGTCGCGCGGCCAACGTCTCGCTCATTACAGGCGGGGCGGCATGACGCCATGGCAGGCTCCAGAGCGGCGCCTGCTGCAGCCGGTCGAGGAACGTCATCGGCAGCGGCGCCATCGGCAAATGGGGTGGCAGCCACCCCGGCACGCGGGTCAGGGCCTCGGGAACTTGCCAACGGTCGAACCCGAACAGCTGCTGGATACCCCACCAGAAACCGTCGTTTGCGGGCGATCTCCTCGCCAACTTCAGCAACTGCGGGGAAAGCTCTTCGCTACGCCACAGCCAGTTGGCGCTGTCCGGCCAGCGTAGCGCCAACGGCGTCAGCGACTTGCCCGTCAACGCTGTCATGCGCCGGGTGAGTTCGTCATCCGCGCGGATCGCAAGGTCTCGCATCGTCAATGCACTTCGTCCTTGTGTCGGTCCGATCATCGCCGGTGGGCAGGCGGTGATGGTCGGCGTACAATCGCAGGCACTGGATAGGGGTGCCCATGCGACGGGCTGAGAGTGCGGTATGCACAACCCTTGAACCTGAACCGGCTAATACCGGCGGAGGAAATGCCAGCAGTTCTCGCATGACTTCGCCCGGCCCCGATGGGAGTTGTCATGCCACCACCCGGACTCATCGTCCGCCAGGCTTCGCTGACCTTCGGCGATCGCCCGTTGTTCCACGGGCTTCAGGCCCGGTTCGATGCGGGCAGCTGGACCTGCCTGCTCGGTCGCAGCGGCAGCGGCAAGAGTTCCTTGCTGCGCATGATCGCCAGCCTGAGACTGCCTGACAACCATCATCTCGATCTCGCTACCAGCGACGGCGCGCCGTTGGCGGGCCGTCTCGCCTGGATGGCGCAGCAGGACCTTCTCGTTCCCTGGCAGCGCGTGGTGGATAACGTGATGCTGGGTGCGCATTGGCGAGGGCGACCCAAGCCCGAGGATCGCCAGCATGCCGAGCGCCTGCTGGACCAGGTCGGTCTCGCCGACAAAGCCGGCCAGTGGCCGGACGAACTCTCCGGCGGGCAACGCCAGCGCGTCGCCCTCGCCCGCACGCTGTTCGAGGATGCCAGCGTCGTCCTGATGGACGAACCCTTCTCGGCGGTCGACGCCATTACCCGGCTGGAGCTGCATGACCTTGCCAGCCGGCTCCTGGCCGACCGCACGGTAATCATGGTGACGCACGATCCGCTCGAGGCGCTGCGCCTGGCCGATCGAATCCTGATCCTGCAGGGTGAGCCCGCCCACCTGGTATCGATACCCGTGCCCGAAGGCGCTCGCCCGCGCCCGCTCGACAATGTCGACCTGCAGCGTCGTCAGGCCGAGCTCGTCACTCGGCTGCAGGAGTCGGCACATGCTTGAGAAGATTGCACCGGGCCGACTCGTTCGCCCCGTGGGGGCGCTCGTCGTCCTTGTTGCCATCTGGCAGTTGGTACTGATGCTGACCGGCGTGCCACGCTACATCCTGCCCTCGCCGACGGCCGTCGGTAGCGCGCTGATCGAACAGCGCGCGTTGCTTGCTCATCATGCCGGCATCACCGCCATCGAGATAGTGGCCGGGCTGATCGGCGGCATCCTGCTGGGGCTGGCAACGGCGCTGGCGCTGGCTCGCTTCCGCGCCCTGCGCCGCACGCTACTGCCCCTATTGCTGATCAGTCAGGCCATCCCGCTGTTCGCGCTGGCGCCAATCCTGATGCTGTGGCTCGGTTACGGCCTGGGCCCGAAGATTCTGATGGCCATGGTCATCATCTACTTTCCGGTCGCGTCGACCGGCTACGACGGGCTGCGGCAGACACCACAAGGCTGGCTCGATCTGGCCCGCACCTTCGGGCTGAGCCGGCGCCAGCAGCTGCTGAAGGTGCAACTGCCGGCCGCCCTGCCGTCGCTCGCTTCCGGGCTGCGGATGGCAGCCAGCGCGGCGCCGATCGGCGCGGTGATCGGTGAGTGGGTCGGCTCCAGCCAGGGGCTGGGCTACTTGATGCTCAATGCCAATGCACGGTTGCAGATCGACCTGATGTTTGCCGCTCTGGTCGTGCTCGTGGCGTTTGCCGTCCTGCTCTACTTCGGCGTCGATGCGGCATTGAGGCTGTCGATGCCCTGGCACCGGGATCGCGTGGAATCCGGGCCTTGAAACGAGATCACACCGGGTCTTTCCAGCGAATCGTATCAACCATGCATGCCTTCATGAATACATCAAAATGACAGGGGAACAAGCAATGGCAACCCAACGTGCAACCCAACGATCGACACTGTGGCGGCGCGGACTGGCGATGAGCCTGGCGCTGCTGGGCCTGATCCTGGCGACGCCGATCTTGGCGCAGGAAGACGAAGATGCCTTGGCGCCGCCACAGATGATTCCGCTGAGCGTGATGCTCGACTGGTACGTCAATCCGGTTCACGCGCCGATCGTCATCGCCAAGCAGCGCGGGCTGTTCGAGAAACGCGGACTGGATGTCGACATTCAGGCCCCGGCCGATCCCAGCGTCCCGCCCAAGCTGGTCGCCGCCGGGCGGATCGATCTTGCGGTCAGCTATCAGCCGCAGCTGCATTTGCAGGTAGATCAGGGGCTTCCGGTCGTTCGCGTCGGCACACTGATCGCGACGCCGTTGAACGCGTTGCTGGTACGCGCGGATAGCGGTATCGAAGACCTTTCCCAGCTCGCCGGGAAGAAGGTCGGATACTCAGTCGGCGGCGTCGAAGAGGTTCTGCTGTCGGCCATGCTCGAGAACAGCGGCCTGAGCCTGGACGACGTCGACATGGTCAACGTCAATTTTTCGCTGACGCCGGCGCTGATCAGCGAAAAGGTCGACGCCGTCACCGGTGCCTTCCGTAACTTCGAGCCGGCGCAGATGAAACAGGAAGGGGTCGAAGGCAAGGCGTTCTATATCGAGGAACAGGGCGTGCCCACCTACGACGAACTGATCTTCGTCGCCAATCGCGAGACGCTGGACCAGCACCGCGAAGCCGACCGACGCTTCATGGACGCCATCGGCGAGGCGACATCCTGGATCATCAATCATCCGGACGACGCATGGCAGAGTTTCATCGCCTACGATCCGGCGCTGGATACGCCGCTCAACGCGGCCGCCTGGAAAGCCACACTGCCCCGCTTCGCCTTGCGTCCGGCGGCACTCGACAGTAAACGCTACCGCGATTTCGAGGCGTTTTTGCTCGAACGAGGCCAGGTCAAGGCCCAGAGCCCGGTCTCCCGCCTCGCAGTGGATCTCAACGCACCCTAGCGAAAGATCGTCTAGATTGGTGATATGAGTTCAATATCATCGCGTTATGACGCACTGCATTACGACCCGCGGCAGGATCCGACCCAGGCGCTGCCGAGCACGACCGTCGACGACCTCGGGGCATTGCCTGCGCGGCCCGGGGTCTACGTCTTCTTCGGTCAGAATGAACTGCCGCTGTACGTCGGCAAGAGCATCAACATGCGCAGCCGTGTTCGCAGTCACGTGCAGCAGCCGGTTTCCCGTCGCCATGACCAGATGATGGCGCAGACCCGGCGCATCGCGTGGATGCGAACCAGCGGCGACCTGGGCGCTCAGTTGCTGGAGGCCGACCTGATCAAGCGATGGGTGCCGCTCTACAACCGGCAGCTACGCAAGCGTGTACGCATGGTGAGCTGGAACTGGCCCGACGGCGATGATCGCCCGACGCTCACCGACGGCCAATGGGTGGTAACGGCACGGACACGGTTCTACGGCCTGTTTCGGAATCGCCGCGATGCCCAGATGACGCTCCGGGACATCGCCAACGACGAATCGCTGTGTCTGCGTGTCCTGGGGCTGGAAACCGGACAGGGACGCTGCTTCGGCTATCAGATCGGCCGCTGCCTCGGCGCCTGCTGCGGGATGGAAAGCCTGGAAGCGCATACCCAGCGAGCGCGGAATGCCATGGAGAAACTGCGCATCGAGAACTGGCCCTGGCCCGGCCGCGTCGCCTTCAGGGAAAGCGATCGTCAGGGCGAGGTCGGCCTGCACATCGTCGATCACTGGCACTATCAAGGCAGTGTCGAACGACTCGATGATCTGGACACCTTGCCTGACACTCTCGGTTTCGATATCGATACCTATCGTATCCTCAATCGTTTCATCTCGTCCGATGACGCAGGTATCGAGCCGATCCCAATCGATGGCGGAGTCGACCCGTTATAGAACCGAGCCGACATGACGACGGGTCGCTAGGAAGCGGCGGTGAAGCGATTCACGGCATCGCGGAACGCCTCCGGCTGTTCGGCGTGAAGCCAGTGGCCGGCGCCTTCCAGGGTCTGCCATTCGACGTTGGGCATGATTGCTGCGACCGCGTCGCGATGACGATCCAGAACGTAGTGCGAGTCACCGCCACGAATCAGCAAGGCCGGACCTTCGAAGGGCTGATCGCCATCGGGCGGTGCGATGATGTCCTCGTACCCCGCGCCGATCTCGTCGAGCCCGACCCGCCAGCGCATGACGCCATCGTCGCCGCGCACCAGATTGGTCGCCAGAAACTGACGCGTGGGCGCGCTCTCGATCTCTTCTTCCATTATCGCCGCGGCTTCGCGACGGGATGTCGGCTGCCCCGTCTCGACCCGACGCATCGCCGCGAAGATCTCGTCGTGGCCGTGCTCGTACGCCACCGGCGCGATGTCGGCGACGATCAGATGCGCCACCCGCGCGGAATGAAGCCGTGCCAGCGTCATCGCGACCTTGCCGCCCATCGAATGCCCCAGCAGGTCGAAGCGTTCGACATCGAGCTCGTCCAGCAACGCGACGACATCGGACGCCATCGCCGCGTATCGCATCCCCTCGACGTGAGGCGAGCGGCCATGATTGCGCAGGTCGACGGCGATCACGCGTCGATCGACCTGCCACTGCTTGATGTGGGAGCGCCAGTTGTCGGCGCTACCGAACAGCCCGTGCAGCACGACCAGCGGAATCGCGGTATCGACGCTCTCCGCGACGCCGGTATCGATACAGTGAAGTTGCAACGTCATCCCTCCTGAAATCCAATCCGGCGGCTCGAGAGGCCGCCAGGTCGGTCAAGGATAACAAAACCCGGGACTCGACTCCGCCCCTACGCGGGCAGACGCCGTCAGCGCTCGATGACCTGCGCTGCGCGACGACAATCGGCGACGGCTATCCTCGCTGGCGCGACAAGCCAGGAAGATTGAGCCGATCCCCCTGCGTCAGCAGGCGACGTCCCAGGTAGGCCAGCAGAACGCCGTACAGCGGCAGGAAGAAGATCAGGCTGATTGACAGCTTCACCGCGTAGTCGAACCAGGCGATCTCCACCCAGTGCTCACGCATGAACGGATCGGGGCCCTGCCAGAAGGCGATGGCGAAGAACGCGAAGGTATCCGCCAGGTTGCCGAGAATCGTGGAGAGCGTCGGCGCGACCCACCAGGCGCGGAGCCGGCGCAGCCGGTCGAACACGTGAATGTCGAGCAGCTGGCCCAGCACGTAAGCCATGAAACTGGCCAGCGCGATTCGACCGACGAACAGGTTCCACTGGGCCAGCGCCTCCACTCCCTGAAACCGGCCCTGCTGAAACAGCACCGACACGGCATAGGAGATCAATAGCGCGGGCACCATGACCCTGGCGATGATCCTTCTTGCCGGCGCCTTGCCGAACAATCGGACCGTCAGGTCGGTGGCCAGGAAAATGAACGGAAAGCTGAACGCCCCCCAGGTGGTATGGAGCCCCCATAGGGTGAACGGCAGCTGGACCAGATAGTTGCTGGCAGTAATCACCAGCACGTGGAAGCTGACCAGCCACAGCAGGGCGAGTCGGCGTTGTCGATTGTCGAGTGTCAACATGAGAGACCTTTTTCGTTTGCCGTAGCTCTCATTTTCAAAGAGCTATTACCGGAGTTGGCCGAGGGGTTAGGGAACCCTCTGAATGGCGATGGTGGCCGGATGGCTTGAAGCGGGCGCCGATTATAGGGACTCCCGACTGCGATCACCAGCCGCCCGGGAGATACGCGCCAAAAAGCATTGTAACGTTCAGTTACATCACGCTAATATCAGCAATGACTGAACAGCGGGTTCAGTGTAGGCGATCCGCCAACGCGCACGCGGAATTTCACGATGACGACAATGATTACCCCACTCGGCGACCACCAGATCGGTCCTGCCACTGCGACTCTCAAAGCGATCGCCAATGAGAGCCGATTGCGTATTCTTTGCCTGCTGATGCAGGGTGAGCATTCCGTTAGTCAGATCAATAGAGAAATGACGCTGAGCCAATCGGCGCTATCACAGCATCTTGCCGTTCTGCGCCAGGAAGGCCTGGTAACGACCCGCCGCAGCTCGCAGGTGATCTACTACTCGCTCCACGGCGACGTCGCCGAGCGCCTGATCCAGACGCTCGGCAAACTGGATATCGCCTGAGCCGCTTTCGCCCGGCTTGCCTATTGCCGGGCGGTGCCGAGCGGGTCAGCGGCGCTGCCAGCGCAGATCCTCGACCCGCTGGAGAATATGGTCCACGCTTCTTTCCAGACCGCTCTCCATGCCTTTACCCAGTTTGCTTATCAGGCCAGAACGTGATGCCAGCGCCACATTGAGCACGCGTGCCTGCTGGCGCTGCTTTTCCAGCAGATAGGCGTCACTGGTTCCCACTGCATCGATCAGGCCGGCGTCGAGCGCCTCGCTGCCATACCAGATCTCCCCTGTCGCGACGGCCTCGATATCCAGGTTGGGCCGCCGCTGGGCCACGTAATGCTTGAAGAGGTCGTGGGTGGACTCGAGATCCTCGAGAAACTTGGCACGCCCCTCTTCGCTGTTTTCGCCCAGCACCGTCAACGTGCGCTTGTAGCGCCCGGCGGTCAGCAGCTCGACATCCACATCGTGCTTCTTGAGCAGCCGATGGACATTGGGTATCTGCGCCACGACGCCGATCGAGCCGATGACCGCGAACGGGGCGGCGATCAGGTGATCGGCACAACACGCCATCATGTAGCCGCCGCTGGCCGCGACCTTGTCCACGCATACGGTCAGGCGGGCACCGGCATCACGAAGGCGATCCAGCTGCGCCGCGGCGAGGCCATAGCTGTGCACCAGGCCACCCCCGGACTGTAGACGTAACACGATCTCGTCTCCGTCCTTGATCTCTTCCAGCAGCAGCGACACCAGCTCGGCCAACGCCGGCGTTCCGGAAGCTTTCAGATCGCCCTCGAAATCGAGCACCCAGACACGCTCGGCTTCGCGTTTCGCCTCTTGCTTGTGGGCCAGTTTGGAAGACTTCCGCATCTGCTTGGCCAACCGGCGTCGGCCCGCCTTGGGCACCGCCGCCAGATGCAGCTGACGACGCCGACGCTGAAAACGCTCGTCCAGCTCGACGACCTTCAGTGTCGATCCGGCGCTGCCCTGCCCCTTGCGACGCCCATGGGCGATCAGCATCAGAATCACACCGAGGGCGATCACCAGTGTCGCCGTCTTGGCGAGAAAGAGACCGTAGTCGGCCAACCATTCGATCACGTCATACTCCTTGTTCTAGCCAGTCATGATCCTGGCCGTTCATCGTTCTAACCATTCACGGCCCCGGCCGTTCACTATCCGTTCAAATTGCCGTCGCTGCTGGATCGAGATTCGCAGGGCTCGGAACATTCCCGTTCTCGACAGAGGCATCGAAGAAAATCGCCTTCCCCGCTTCCACCGCTTGCATGGCAATAGCGGCGATGATTTGCTTAGCGCTTCTGTTACAGGAGACATCATCATGGATGACGACCAGTTGATCGCCAAACTTCGTGCCCGGTTCGATACCGAGGCTGCCGAGACGGTTTCGGCCGTCTATCAGTTCGATCTCGACGATGTCGACGACTACCACATGACGATCGATCATGGCTCGCTCGACATCCAGCCGGGGCGCCACCCCGAGCCCAGCGTCACCATCTCGAGCGATACCACCACGCTCATGAAACTGGTGAGAAAGGAACTCAATGCCATGCAGGCGCTGCTGACCGGCAAGGTGAAGGTCAAGGGAGACATCGGCCTTGCCAGCCGGCTCCCCAAGCTGTTCGGAAAATCCGCCGTCTGAACCGATACGTTCAGCGTATGGCGACCGCCCCGCGATGTGTCTCGATCAACTGCCGTGAAATCGAATAGGTTGGCGGCAGTTGAGGTAGTTTTTCCGGGGTGAACCAGGCCGCGTCGACGATTTCCTCGCCGTCGATCCGTATTCGACGACTGGCCGCCTCGGCGAAGAACCCCATCATCAACGAATGCGGGAACGGCCAGGACTGGCTCTTGAAGAAACTCACCCGTCCCACCTCGACGCCGACCTCTTCCATCACTTCCCGCCGCACGGCCGCTTCCACCGACTCTCCAGGTTCGATGAAACCCGCCAGCGTCGAGTAGCGCTGCGGTGGGAATCGCGGGCTGCGCGCCAGTAGCATGTCCCTGCCGTGCGTCACCAGCGTGATGATGCAAGGCGAAATACGGGGATAACCGCGCAGGCCGCAGTTGTCGCACTGCATGGCAAACTCGTGGGACAGCCGCCGCGTGGCGTGACCGCAACGGCCGCAGAAGCGATGATCCCGCTCCCACCGTGTCACCTGCAGCGCGGTCGCCAGCAGCTCGCTTTCCGAGGCCGACGCCTGTGCCAGCCAGTCGCGAAACGGCGGCCAGTCTTCGCCGTCTGTCTCGACCACCACGGCCACCGGCTCGCCGTGCCAGTATCCCAGCCGCAGCGCCTGTTCGGGCCATCGTTCGCAATAGACGAGCATGCTGCCGGATTCAGCCCGCGCAACCCCGCTCTCGCCCATGCGCAGCAACCAGCCGCCGACGACATCCATCGGCGGTATCTCGCGGTGTAGCATCAGTGTTGGGTCTCCGGCATTTCCAGGGCATCCCATTGGCACTGCCCGGCCGATTGGCGGATCTGCTCGAGCCGCTGCTGGTGAGCCTGCCACTCGGCTTCGCTCGGCTTGAGCACCGCCAGCGGCACGCCGTTTCGTTCGACCCGACGCATGCCGCTGGCAGCGCCGGGCGCGCGGTCATCACCGTCGTCGTTACCGGCGAGCGACAATGCGGTCTGCCCCCCGGTCATGGCCAGGTAGACCTCAGCCAGGATCTCGGAGTCCAACAGCGCCCCGTGCAGTACGCGCTGGCCGTTGTCGATATCGTAACGCTTGCACAGTGCATCGAGACTGTTGCGCTGCCCCGGATGCATCTTCCGAGCCATCTTCAGCGTATCCAGCACGCTGCAATGCTCGGCCACGGGGCCGAGCACCGGCTCGCCACGCACCGCCTTCAGCAGTTTGAACTCGTGATCGAAGAAGCCGACATCGAACGGCGCATTGTGAATGACCAGCTGCGCGCCGCGCATGAATTCCCACAGCTCGTCGGCGATCTGGGCAAACACGGGCTCGTTGGCGACTCGTTCGTTGGTGATGCCGTGGATCTCGACGGCTTCCGCCTCGATATCCCGCTCCGGATTGACGTACTGATGATAGGTGCGCCCGGTAAAACGGCGATTGATCAGTTCGATGCCGCCGATCTCAATGATGCGATGGCCTTCTCGCGGGTCGATACCGGTCGTTTCCGTATCCATGACGATTTGGCGCATACGTTTTCCTCGCTTGTGCCTGGCGGCAGTCATTCGTGTTTTGACGACAGGATCACGACTTATGGTGTTCGGACCGCTGCATGAAAGACCAGATTATCGTGCCGAAGACCGACGCTTTGCGATGACTTCGTCGATCGCCTCGTTGACCAGCCGATCGGCGGCCTCGTTTCCCTCATGGCCGCTGTGACCCTTGACCCAGTGCCACTCGATGGCGTGGCGATGCGTTTCGGCAAGCAGTTCCCGCCAGAGTTCCGCATTCTTGACCGGCTGCTTGGCCGCGGTCTTCCAGCCGCGTTTCTGCCAACCGTGTATCCATTCGGTGATGCCCTTGCGAACGTACTGGGAATCCGTCCACAGCGCGACGCGGCAGGGCCGGTCCAGCGCACGCAGGGCCTGGATCGCCGCCATCAGCTCCATGCGATTGTTGGTGGTTTCGGCCTCGCCGCCCTTCATCGGCTTCTCGTGTCGACCGGAGACCAGCAACGCCCCCCAGCCGCCGGGGCCGGGATTGCCGCGGCAACCTCCGTCGGTATAGATGGTCACGGCGGGCATCGTCGGCGATTCGGAATTCGGAGCTGGCAAGACGGACTCTCTTCTGGTGATAACGCTTCTGGTGATGACACTTCTGGTGATGACGCTTCTGGTCTTCTGGTGATGACGGCTGTCTATGATGTCAGGCGGTCGTGGAGCTCAGGCAGTCGTCTGCGGAGATCTAGCGGGTGCTTCATCCTGGCGCTCGGCATGGTCACGTTTCGACGAGAGACTCACGTTTCGACGAGCGACACGGCTCGCCTGCCGTTCCCGGCGTCAGCGGCGCCGCAGCGTCGGCCGCTATGCGGCCCGCGGCCTGCATCGACGTTCGATTCGATGTCTGACAACCGTGATGACCGGTCGGCCGGGTCTCCCTGGCCAGCCCCAGCCAGGCGCCGGACTTGCCGCCACCGAGTACCGGGTCGCGCAGCTTGATCGGCTGGACGGGAATACTGCGCCGGCTTGCTACCACCAGATAGGCCGAGGACAGCGGCAGGTTGTAGCGGCGCCCGAGCGTCTCCAGACGGTCGCTGCCCAGCGCGCGGCCGGGCAACCTAAAACCGCAATAGTCTACCCGCTCGATCTCGAAGTCGACAAACGTCAGCCAGTCCCGCAGGCGCGCTGGCGTTCGCCACTGGTGCTGCCACGGCGCGGGGTGATAGCGCCGGCGCAGGCCGGTCGGCCCGAAGGGATGCCAGCCGAATATCACCAGACGACCGTCGTCACGCGTCACGCGAGCCGCTTCCTGCAGAACGTGGTGAGGTTGGTCCACAGCCTCCAGCAGGTGATGCAACACCACCAGGTCGACGCTATCGTCGGCGAGCGGCAGGCTGCCGGGCAGGCAGACCAGGCAGTTCTCGGTGCGAACGAGTTCGGTGGAAGGCGCCCAGTCGAGCGAATG
Source organism: Salinicola salarius (assembly GCF_002179555.1). Lineage (GTDB taxonomy): Bacteria > Pseudomonadota > Gammaproteobacteria > Pseudomonadales > Halomonadaceae > Salinicola > Salinicola salarius_A. The sequence continues at coordinate 11,466 of NZ_NHOU01000011.1, forward strand.
GCGAATCGGGCACATGTCGCTCATCAACGGTGCCATGCCCAGTTGCAGGCTCACCATGCCGCGATGCTGCTCGCAATGCGGCCCCAGGCAGGCGCGCTCGGCACGCCACAGCGCCTGTCCGGGCGGCGATGCCCAGAACCGGCGCCCCTGGCGGACGGCTGCCTGCAGGCTTTGATCCGGCGGCGAGATTGACACGGACGGCTTTACTCCCCAAGGTTATCGCTTTTTGGACGGCAGCCCGCCGCTGAACCTGACGGCGTGAAGGCAGGCAATCCCTTGCGGGAACCCGCGCGTGCTGCACGAGGTCAGACCAACGGCTCGACCCTCGATACCCGAATCCACAGACGAACCTGCCGGAGAAGAATGCCACATGTTGACCGTGAAGCCGATTCCCGCGTTCCAGGACAACTACATCTGGCTGCTGCGCCAGGACTCGCAGGAGCGCGTCGCTGTCGTCGACCCCGGTGACGCCCAGCCCGTCATTGCCTGGCTGGAACAGGAAAACCTGACGCTCGACACCATCCTGATCACCCACCACCATCAGGACCACACGGGCGGGCTGAAGGAACTGATCGAGCGCTACGCTCCCACGGTCTACGGCCCCGCCAGCGACGCTATCTCCGGCATCGACCATCGCGTCGGTGAAGGTGACGAATGTCGCGTTCTGGGGCGCCGCTTCGAAGTCTACGCCGTCCCCGGCCACACACTGGATCATATCGCCTTCTATGCCCCCGGCACACCAGGGCTTTTGTTTGCCGGTGATACGCTCTTCTCAGGCGGTTGCGGGCGCTTGTTCGAAGGCTCCCCCGAGCAGATGCGCAACTCGCTGGCAAAACTCGACGCACTGCCGGAAGACACCCTGGTGTTTGCCGCCCACGAATATACCCTCGCCAATCTGGCTTTCGCCGCGGCCGCCGAGCCCGACAACGCCGTTCGCGACGCCTACCGGCGCGAGTGCCAGACCGCCCGCGATCTGGATCGGCCCACGCTGCCGACCACGCTGGGCCGCGAACGCCAGATCAACCCTTTCCTGCGCGTCGACGAGCCAGGCCTGCGCGAGACATTGCGTGAGCAAGGACCCGTCGATGACAGCATGGCCGCCTTTGCCACGCTGCGCGCATGGAAGGATCGTTTCTAGCATCGCAGAGCGAGACGACGTGATTCGCTGTCGACCTGTCCACTGCGGTGACCGTGTTACCAAGGATCTTGAACGAATGAATTTCCCACCGAGGCGCCGCCATGTCTTCGTCGGCCTTGCCGGTAGTCTGCTGCTGTCCGCGCTTCCCGTGGCCGCCATGGCAAAAACGGCGCCGGAGGCCGCAAGCGGCGCTTCACAACGTACCTTCTGGTCTTCGCTGGTGCTCCAGGAGCGTCGAGCGCCCGATGTCTGGAACCGCCTGCGCAAAGGGTTCCGGATGTCCCACGAGACGGCCAACCCCCGCGTGGCCGAGTGGCTGGCGTGGTATCGCGAGCACCCACAGCACGTCGAGCAAGTGGCGGAACAGGCCAAGCCCTGGCTTCGCTGGGTCACCCGGCGACTGGAGGCCCATCAGTTACCCAGCGAGATCGCGCTACTGCCCTTCATCGAAAGCGGCTACGACCCGACGGCCACCAATCCGGGCGGGGCAGCGGGCCTCTGGCAGTTCATGCCTGGCACCGGTGACGCCATGGGCCTGTCGCGCACGGCCTGGTACGACGGCCGCCACGACGTGGTCGCCGCCACCGACGCTGCCATGAACTACATCCGGCAACAGGCCGACCGCTGGTATGACGGTGACATGCTGCTGGCGCTGGCCGCCTACAACGCGGGCGCCGGCACCGTAAATGCCGCCCGAAACGCCGCGGCCAATCGCGGCGACCCGATCGACTACTGGCACCTGCGCCTGCCCGCGGAGACCATGGCGTACATTCCGCGCCTGCTGGCGCTATCCGAGGTGATCGCCGAGCCGGAACAGTACGGCGTGGCGCTGCCCTCGATTCCCGACAAGACCCAGTTCGCCCAGGTCGATACCGGCGGCCCGCTGACGCTGTCGATGGCAGCGGACCTCGCCGGCGTCGACCCGCAGACGCTGCGCGACCTGAACCCCGGCTTCAAGCGGGCATCGACGCGCCCGCGGGACGACGCCAGCCTGCTGGTACCCGCGGCAGCGAAGCAGCGCTTTCTCGCCAACCTGGCAACGCTACCCGCCGCGGAGCGTACGGCGCTCAACCGCTACGTGGTTCGTCGCGGCGACACTCTCTCCGCCATTGCCGCACGCTTCGGCGCCAGCGTCGGCGAAATCCGTCGCGAAAACGGCCTCGAGGGAAGCATCATTCGTATCGGACAGACGCTTTCCGTGCCCGCCACGACATTGGCGCAGAACGGCGATCGTCGGTAGCGGTTCTCGTCGATCGCGCTTTGACAGGGCAGCGTTTAGCGGTACAACGATTCACAACGTCTGGCGTCCACACGGGCGCTCGCACCGAGATGAAGGATATCGAAAATGGCTGGATTCCGATGGCTCCTGGCTGCTGCCGCGCTGGCGCTGACCATACCGCTGTCGGCGCCGGTCAGCGCCCAGCCGACACAAACGCCGGGGCAGAGCGCTGACGTCCCCACCGTGCATGCCATCGCGCTCTATGACGATCCGGCGCTGCCCGCCGACTTCGACCACCTGCCCTACGCCAACCCCGCCGCCCCCAAGGGCGGGACGCTGCGCCGGGCGGCCAACGGCAGCTTCGATTCCACCAATCCCTTCATCATCCAGGGCACGCCTGCCGACGGCCTCAACCAGATCTACGACACGCTGATGGAATCCAGCGCCGACGAACCTTTCACCATGTATGGGCTCCTGGCCGGCGGCATCCGGCTCGATCCCGACCGTCACTGGATGGAGATCGATATCCGGCCCGAGGCGCGCTTCCACGATGGCGCGCCAGTCACCGCCGAGGACGTGGTGTTCAGCTTCCGGCTGCTCCGCGACAAGGGCTCGCCCTTCTATCGCGCCTACTACGCCAGTGTCGAATCGGCTTCGGCGCTCAGCGAACGCACCGTGCGGTTCACGTTTTCCAACAACCAGTCGCGGGAGCTGCCGCTGATCCTGGGACAATTGCCGGTACTCCCCAAGCACTACTGGCAGGACAGGGATTTCACCAAACCGACCCTCGACAAGCTCCTGGGCTCCGGCCCTTACGAGATCGACGAAGTCGACCCCGGCCGGCGTATCGTCTATCGGCGCGTCGACGACTACTGGGGGCGGAATCTGCCGCTCAATCGCGGGCGCTACAATATCGACCGGCTGGTCTACGACTACTTCCGCGATCAGTCGGTAGCACTGGAGGCGTTTCTTGCCGGCGCGCTGGACATGCGCATCGAAAGCAGCGCCAAGAACTGGGCGACCGCCTACGATACGCCGGCCGTCGAGGACGGCGCGATCCAGCGGGTGATCGTGCCGGACGGCCAGCCGGCGGGAATGCAGGGTTACGTGTTCAATACGCGCCGCGACAAGCTATCGGATCCTCGTGTGCGCCGAGCGCTGGGGCTGGCGTTCGATTTCGACTGGCTCAACCACCATCTTTTCTACGGGGCCTACCAGCGCACCGAGAGCTTTTTCCAGAATTCGGAGATGGCCGCAACCGGGCTGCCCAGCGACGGCGAGCTTGAATTGCTGGCACCCTATCGCGACCAGCTGCCCGCCGCCGTATTCGACCAGCCCCTGCCGATGCCCCACCCGGAGGCGCTGCGTCCGCGTCTGCGTCAGGCGCTCGAACTGCTGCGCGAGGCCGGCTACGACGTCCGCGACGGCAAGCTGGTGAACCTCGAGACGGGCCGGCCTTTCACGCTGGAGTTTTTGCTCTACGACAGCCAGTGGGAGCGCATCACCCAGCCGTTCATACGCAATCTGGAGCGGCTCGGCATCGAGAGCAAGATCCGCGTGGTCGACGTCAACCAGTATCTCGACCGCCTGCGCCATTTCCAGTTCGACATGATCGTCGGCAGTTTTCCGCAATCGGCCAATCCCGGTAACGAGCAGCGCGACTTCTGGACCAGCGACTATGCCGACGTGCCCCAGAGCCGCAACCTGGCGGGCGTCCGGGATCCGGTGGTAGACGTCCTGGTCGACGAACTGATCCAGGCCGACGATCGCGAGACGCTGGACACCGCGTCCCAGGCACTCGACCGAGTCCTGCGATGGGGCTTCTACGTGGTACCGCAGTGGAATTTCGACGGCACTCGCGTCGCCGTCTGGGACAAGTTCGATTACCCTCAGCCGTTCCCGCGCTACACGCCCGATTTCACGGTGTGGTGGGTCGACCCCGACCGCGCCCAGGCCATCACCGCGCGCCAGCGCGGCCAGGAGTGATTGCCCGACATGGCCAGCTATATCGTTCGTCGCCTGCTGCTGATGATCCCCACCCTGCTGGGGATCCTGCTGCTCAACTTCATCATCGTGCAGGCCGCTCCCGGCGGACCGATCGACCAGATGATGGCCCGCTTCGAAGGCTTGAACAGCAATGCCAGCACCGGTCTCGAAAGCGGCGGCGCTGACGGTAACAACAGCGGAGGCAACGCGCAGCGGCTCCGTGGCGTCAACGACGAGCTGCGCCAGCAGCTGACAGAAGAGTACGGCTTCGACAAGCCGGCCTGGGAACGCTTCGGCCTGATGCTCAAGGACTACGCCACGTTCGATCTGGGCGAGAGCCTGTTCCGGGGCCAGCCGGTGCTCGACCTGGTGCTGGATCGGCTGCCGGTATCGATTTCGCTCGGGCTATGGACCACGCTGCTGGTCTACCTGATCTCGATTCCGCTGGGCATTCGCAAGGCCCTGCGTCACGGCAGCGCCTTCGACGTCTGGTCGTCGGGCGCGGTGGTGGTCGGCTACGCGATCCCCGGCTTCCTGTTCGCGATCCTGCTGATCGTGGTCTTCGCCGGTGGCAGCTACTGGAACTGGTTCCCGCTGCGCGGGCTGACGTCCTCCAATTTCAGCGAACTGTCACTGCTCGGCAAGATCCAGGATTACTTCTGGCACATCACGCTGCCGGTCCTCGCCTCGGCCATCGGCAGCTTCGCCACCCTCACCATGCTGACCAAGAACAGTTTCCTCGACGAGATTCACAAGCAGTACGTGCTGACGGCCCGCGCCAAGGGCGCCTCGGATCGGCGCGTGCTCTACGGCCACGTATTCCGTAACGCCATGCTGATCATCATCGCCGGCCTGCCCTCGGCGCTGATCGGCATCCTGTTCACCGGCTCGCTGCTGATCGAGGTGATCTTCTCGCTCAACGGCCTTGGCCTGCTGGGGTTCGAGGCCGTGATGCAGCGCGACTATCCGCTGATCTTCGGCACGCTCTATCTCTATACCCTGATCGGGCTGGTACTCAAGCTGATCTCGGATCTGACCTACGTCTGGGTCGACCCACGCATCGATTTCGGCACCCGGGAGTCGTGATGACATCGAGCCATCGCCGGCGCTTGTCGCCAATCACTCAGCGTCGCCTTCAGGTCTTTCGCGGCAACCGCCGCGCCGTCTGGTCGCTCTGGATCTTCGGGTTGCTGTTCATCGTCAGCCTGGGCGCCGAGCTGGTCGCCAACGACAAGCCGATCGTGATGCAGTACGACGGCCATTGGTACGTGCCGCTGCTGGTGGATTACCCCGAAACCGAGTTCGGCGGTTTCCTGCCGACGACGGCCGACTATCGCGACCCTGTCGTCTACGAACAGATCGCCGACAATGGCTGGATGCTGTGGCCGCCGGTGCCGTTTTCCTACCAGACGCTGGACCGCGACGTGCAGGGGCCGGTGCCTTCGCCGCCTGGCAGTCGCCACTGGCTGGGGACGGACGACCAGGGTCGCGACGTGTTTGCCCGCGTTCTCTATGGGTTTCGGCTGTCGGTGGCCTTCGCCCTGGCGCTCACCATCGGCTCGATCTTCCTGGGTGTGGTGATCGGCGGCGTTCAAGGCTACTTCGGCGGCAAGATCGACCTGATCGGCCAGCGCCTGATCGAAATCTGGTCCGGGTTGCCGGTCCTGTTCCTGCTGATCATCCTGGCCAGCCTGGTCGAACCCAACATCTGGTGGCTGCTGGGCATCATGCTGCTGTTCTCGTGGCTGGGCCTGGTGGATATCGTTCGCGCCGAGTTCCTGCGCGCCAGGAATCTGGAGTACGTGAGGGCCGCGCGCGCCATGGGGCTGCCCTCGCATCTGATCATGCGCCGACACGTGCTCCCCAACGCGATGGTCGCCACGCTGACCTTCATCCCGTTTCTGTTCACCGGCGCCATCACGACGCTGACGGCACTGGATTTCCTCGGCTTCGGGCTGCCGCCGGGCTCGCCCTCGCTGGGCGAACTGGTCGCCCAGGGCAAGAACAACCTGCAGGCGCCCTGGCTCGGCGTGACCGCTTTCGTCACCCTGAGCGTGATGCTGTCGCTGCTGGTATTCATCGGCGAGGGGCTGCGCGACGCGTTCGATCCCCGCCATATCCTCACTGCGAGCCGGGGCGACCGACCTGCCGCCATACCCGATAGCCCGCGTCAGGAAAGCCTGCCATGAGCGACAAGCGACTGTTCGAACTGCGCCGACTGACCATCCGCTTCGGTGCCCAGGCGGCGGTGACCGCGCTGGATTTGCATGTCGATCGCGGGGAAACCGTCGCCGTGGTCGGGGAATCGGGATCGGGCAAGTCGGTCAGCGCACTGGGCGCACTGGGGCTGCTGCCGACGGGCACCGATATCGAGGGAGAGCGCTATTTCGACGGCCGCGATATCGGCCATCTCTCGCCTCGCCAATGGAACGCGCTGCGCGGCGGGCAGATCGGCTTCATCTTCCAGGAGCCGATGACCTCGCTGAATCCGCTGCATAGCATCGGCAAGCAGCTGGGAGAAACGCTGCGCCTGCATCAAGGGCTTCGAGGCGAAGCTGCCAAACGCCGCATCAAGGAACTGCTGACACAGGTCAGACTGCCCCGGGTCGAGGAGCTGATCTCGGCCTGGCCCCACCAGCTTTCCGGCGGGCAGCGCCAGCGGGTGATGATCGCCATGGCGATCGCCAACGACCCGAAACTGCTGATCGCCGACGAGCCCACCACGGCACTGGACGTGACGGTACAACAGGAGATTCTGGCGCTGCTGGACGACCTGCGGGATCGTCACGACATGGGCCTGCTGCTGATCAGCCATGATCTCAATCTGGTGCGTCGCCATGCCGACCGGGTCGTCGTCATGCGTCGTGGCGAGCGCGTGGAGACCGGCCCCACGCCCGTCGTCTTCGACACGCCGCAGGCCGCCTACACGCGACAGCTGATCGATGCCATTCCCAGCGGCCGGCCGGCGCCTCCGGAACAGGACGGCGAAACACCGCTGCTGGCCGCCGATCGCGTCAGCGTGGCGTTCTCCCGGCCCAAACCCTTTCTGCGGCCTCGCCCTCCGGCTTTCGTCGCCGTCGAGCCGCTGTCGCTGCAACTCCGCAAGGGGGAAACACTCGGCATCGTCGGTGAATCCGGCTCCGGCAAGACGACGCTGGCCTCGGCCCTGATCCGGCTACTGCCCGCCAGCGGCGAGATCCGCTTCGCCGGACAGCGGCTCGATACCTTGAGCGGCGACGCCCTCAGGCGCCAGCGACGCGGGTTCCAGATCGTGTTCCAGGACCCCTACGGCTCGCTGTCACCGCGCATGCCGGTGGCCGATATCATCAGCGAGGGACTGCGTTTCCATCATCCCGAGCTCGATGAAGCGACCGTGGCCGAGCGCATTGCCGAAGCGCTTCGCGACGTCGACCTGCCGCCGGACTGCGGCGACCGCTATCCCCACGAGTTCTCGGGCGGTCAGCGCCAGCGTATCGCCATCGCCCGCGCCCTGATCCTCAAGCCGAGTCTGCTGGTCCTCGACGAACCGACCTCGGCCCTCGATCGCACGGTGCAGAAGCAACTGATCGAGCTGCTGCGCAGCGTCCAGGCCAGACACGGCCTCGCCTACCTGTTCATCAGCCACGACCTCGCCGTGGTCAGAGCGATGGCACACAGAATACTGGTGTTGAAGGATGGCAAAGTCGTCGAACAGGGAGAGTGCGAAGCGCTGCTCGAGAACCCGCAATCGGCTTACACACGGGCACTGATCGACGCTTCCTCCCTCTCCCTGCCTTGATGACGAATTCAAGGTGATCTGAAGATGTCTTGCCAAAACAAGATAACGGTATAAACCTTGAAATCCGCGCCCCACGGCTCCCGCTTCCCGCTGGAAGGCAATTCAGAACGCGGCTATCTCTTCCGGGCGCAGATAGCGACATTCGCCGGGTTCGAGATCCGGATCGAGCTCCAGCGGCCCGATCGCTTCACGGTGCAGCGTCTCGACCGTATGCCCCACCGCCGTCAGCATGCGCCGGACCAGGTGGTAGCGCCCCTCGGTGACACCGATCAGCACTTCGGTATCACTCACGGCTTCGAAGGTGGCCGGCCGGGTCGGCTTATCGTCACCGTTCAACTCGACGCCCTCGGCAAACTGTTCCGCGATGCGCTCAGCCTCACCCGCTGCCAGAGGTTCACCCAATGTCGCCCGATAGCGCTTCACACAGGCGCGGTTCGGCGAGGTCACGCGGTGCGTCCACTTGCCATCGTCGCTGATCAGCAGCAGTCCCGAAGTATCGAGATCCAGCCGCCCTACCGGATGTACCCGCTCGATCTGCGGGATATCGATCAGACTCAACACGGAGGGATGATGCGTCGGGCGCAGGGAGCACTCGACACCTACCGGCTTGTGCATCATCAGGTATCTCCAGCCAACCCGTTCCAGTATGTCGCCCTGCCACCGCACCACCTGGTCGTCGGAAACCTGATACGAGGCGTCTCGCGTCACTTCGCCGTCGACGCTCACCTCGAACTGGCGCAGCGCACGCTTGGCCTGGCTGCGCGTGAGTTCCGTGGCCTCGCTAAGAAATCGATCCAACCGCATTGTCAGTCATCCCAGTGAAAAGGTCAGTCACCCCAGTGAAAAGTGTCGGCATCTTGCCACGCCGGGAACTTGTCGCGAAATGTCTTTAACGCATCGCTGGAAATCGTGACGGTTTCGACGAACGCTTCGCCCGGCGGATGATCGGCCAGCGGCTCGCCCTTGAAGTCCACCACCATGGAGTCGCCGGCGTAAGGCAGCCCGTTGCCATCCTCTCCCACCCGGTTGACGCCGATCACGTAGCTCAGATTCTCGATGGCACGCGCCTGCAGCAGCGTTCGCCACGGGTGTCTGCGCGGCGCCGGCCAGTTGGCGACGCACAGCAGCGCCTCGTATTCGAAAGGTTGCCCGGCGCCGGGTTGCTGGCGCAGCCACACCGGAAAACGCAGGTCGTAACATACCGACAGCAGGATACGGACGCCCTTGATCTCGACCACCTGGCGCCGGGTGCCCGCCGCGTAATGCCTGGGCTCATCGCCCATGCGAAACAGATGCCGCTTGTCGTAATGGGTCATCACCCCTTCCGGCGTCATCCAGACCAGCCGGTTGTAGCGGCGTCCACCGTCGGCGATCGCCAGGCTCCCGGTGATGGTGCAGCCTCGCTCCTGCGCCTGGCTGCGCATCCAGTCCAGCGTCGGGCTGGCGTCGAAGGGCTCCGCCATGGCTTCGGCATTCATGGTGAACCCGGTGGCGAACATTTCCGGCAGCACGATCAGATCGGTCCGGCTGCCATCCAGCATCCCCATGCGGCTATCCAGCAGGCGTCGATTGGCTGCCGGATCTTCCCAGTGCAGTTCGCTCTGCACCAGACTGACGCGTAATTCACTCATGGCTTTCCTCTCTGGAATCGCCGCCCTCGTCTGACGCGGGTCATTTCAGTACATTTCCCGTCGACGTCGGGCAGCCTGCGTGACGTGGTCATGATAGATTACGGGCCCGAGATATGGAGCGTCGATCGTGTCGAGCCCTGCAATGGATGATTCCCAACCTCAAACCACCGAGACGGCAACCCCGGAGCGGCAGGCTTCCGCGAGCGATGCCCGCCTTGGCGTCGTGTTCGGCGTTGGCGCGTACGCCATGTGGGGCTGCTTCCCCCTGTTCTTTTCGCTGTTCGACGGCGTGCCCGCGTTCGAGGTGCTCATCCAGCGCATCCTCTGGTCCTGCGCGTTCCTGATCGTCGTGGTCACGCTGATGAGACGCTGGGCCGCGTTGCGCCGCAGCTTTCGAAGCCCGCGCGAACTGGTTCGCGGGCTGGGCTGGAGTCTCGGCTGCGCGCTGCTCATCGCGCTGAACTGGGGGCTCTATATCTACGCGGTGGAAACCCACCATGTGCTGCAGGCGAGCCTGGGCTACTTCATGACGCCGCTGGTCAATGTGGCGCTAGGGATGCTCGTGCTGCGCGAGCGGCTCGGGCGCTGGCAGATGCTGGCGATCGGTCTCGCGCTCGGCGCCGTTCTGCTGCAACTGGTGATGCTCGGCAAGCTGCCCTGGATCAGCCTGGTGCTGGCCATGACATTCGGCACCTACGGGTTGCTGCGCAAGCGCGTCTCCCTGGATGCGCTGTCGGGGCTGCTGGTGGAAACGAGCCTGTTGCTGCCGTTGAGCCTCGCCGCGCTGGCGTGGCTGACCTGGCACGGCCAGTCTCACTTCGGCGAGACGTCGAAGACCACCGCATTGATGATCGTCAGTGGCGTGGTCACCACCCTGCCGCTACTCGCCTTTGCCGGCGCCGCCCGGCGGCTGACGCTCTCTACCGTCGGCTTTCTGATGTATCTCAACCCGACGCTGCAGTTCCTGCTGGCGCTATGGGTATTCGACGAAACCATCTCCTGGCCTCAACTGTTCACCTTCGTCCTGATCTGGATCGGGCTCGGATTCTACTCGGTGGAGACATGGCGCCAGCATCGCAAGCTTGGTGCCTGAGGCACGCGAAAAGCCCGGCGGTCCGAACGACGGCCGAGCTTGGGCGAGGCGCAAAATAAGGCCGGAAAGATGCCTTAAATCTGCAGCCCCATGATTTCCTTGTACGCGGTCACGAGACGATTACGCACCTGGACACCCATGTCGAAGGCCACGCTCGCCTTCTGGGAATCGATCATCACGTCGTTCAGCGCCACATCGGGATCGCCGGCCTGGAAGGACATGGCCTGCTGGTTGGCAGTTTGCTGCATCTGGTTGATTCGTCCGAGCGAAGCCTGCAGCTCCCCGGCAAAGCTGCCGTGAGTCTCGGCAGCAGGGCTCTGCGCGCCCATGCTCTGTCCGCTCGCCTGAGCCGAGAGAGCCTGCATTTGCTGAAGCGCCGCTTGAATGGCTGGAGCACTCATGAAGATTTTCCTGTATGACGGCGCCCTGTGGGAAAGCGACACGACCGCCGGTGGATTCGACACTGGCAGCCTATCAACAGCAAGCCAATCACTATCGCGGTAAATGCGCGTGAAAACATCGGCTTTTCCCACCTTCGCCATTAACGTACCGACACATAATGGCTGCCATCAAACTAACGCCCCGGCCAGGGCCGCATCGGACTGACTCTCCGAGCGTGTCGAGGCACGGATGAGCAGACGCGTTGCAGGGAGCAGACTACTGCTATGTTGTCGAGTCGCACCACGTGCCATGAGCGGAGTCCGACATGAGCACGGCCACGTCGTCCAACGACGCTCAGAGTTCAACCAACGCATCCGCCCGGAATCCGAATCGGCAAGCCGCTTCGGCGGCGACGTCCGGCGGTCGCGACTGGTTGAACAAGTTGCAACAGAACCCCCGTATCCCGCTGATCGTAGCCGGCGCTGCTGCCGTGGCTATCGTCATTGCCCTGCTGCTATGGGCCCGCAGCCCGGAATATCGGGTTCTCTATTCGACACTGACCGACGCCGACGGCGGTCGAATCATCACCCAGCTCGATACCATGGGCATCCCCTACGAGTTCAGCGAGGGCGGCCAGGCCCTGCTCGTTCCGGCCGATCAGGTCCGCCAGACTCGTCTCCGGCTGGCCGAACAGGGGCTGCCCGAAGCCAGCGGCGTCGGCTTCGAGCTGATGGATGACCAGGCATTCGGCATCAGCCAGTTCGCCGAACAGGTCAACTACCAGCGCGCTCTGGAGGGCGAACTGGCCCGCACCATCGGCACGCTGGGCAGCGTCGAGCGGGCCCGCGTTCACCTCGCCATGGCCAAGCCGTCCGTCTTCGTCCGCGAGAGCGAACCCGCCTCCGCCTCCGTCGTCCTCGACCTGCAGCCGGGTCGGGTACTGGGCGAAGGCCAAGTCAATGCCATCGTCCACATGGTCTCCAGCAGCGTGCCGCAACTGGCCGTCGACGACGTTACCGTCATCGATCAGAACGGCGATCTGCTGAGCCGCTCCAACCGCAACACCAACCAGCTGGATGGTAGCCAGCTCGATTACGTCAATAATCTCGAGGACCAGTACGCCCAGCGCATCGAGGCGATCCTGGCGCCGATCGTCGGCGCCAAGAACGTACGCGCGCAGGTCACCGCGCAAATCGACTTCTCCCAACGGGAACAGACCGCGGAGCGTTACGGCCCTAACCAGGCGCCGAACGAGGCTGCCGTGCGCAGCGAACAGAGCAGCTCGTCGTACCAGCGCAATGGCGACCTCGCCATGGGCGTACCAGGCGCACTGAGCAATCAGCCGCCGGGCGTTGCCGCCTCCCCGATCAATGCGCCGGATACCCAAGCCCAGACCGATGGGGCCGACAACGCCGGTAACGCTAATAATGCCGACAACCAGAACGCGGATACGCAGGGCGCCGCCACCGAGACCGCTGACACCACCGAGACCGGCCGGGTACGTCACGACAGTACCGTCAACTATGAAGTCGACCGCACCGTCGAGCACATCAAGCAGCACAGTGGCGACATCGAGCGCCTGTCGGCAGCCATTGTCGTCAACTATCGCGAAGGAGTCGACGAGGACGGCAATCCGACCCAGGTCGCACTGAGCGACACGGAGATGGAGCAGATCCGCGGCTTGGTACGCCAGGCGATGGGCTTCTCGGCGGCTCGCGGTGATGCGCTCGAGGTCGTCAACAGCCCGTTCCAGATCGATGCACAGGATTTCGACACCCTGCCCTGGTGGCAGACGCCGGAAGTCTGGAGTCTCGGCAAGAGCGTACTGAAGTATCTCGTCGTCGCCCTGGTCGCCCTGTTCCTGTGGTTCAAGGTGGTGAAACCGCTCCTGCGTCGCCAGACCGCAGAGCCCGCTCCCGCGCCGGTGGCGGCACCGACACCCGCCACCGGCGCGGCGGCAGCCGCCGGTGCCGCGAGCTACCAGGCAGTCAGTGACAGCGGCGTCAGCGATGAGCCTGTAGAAGGCTCGAGACGCGAACGCAGCCGTCGCGGCGCCTCGAGCTACGAGCAGGATCTCAAGGAAGTTCGTGAAATCGCCCAGGAAGATCCCCGCCTGGTCGCCATGGTCGTCAGAAGCTGGATGGACAAATCATGACGGTGGAAATGACTGGCGCTCGACGCGGCGCCATCCTGTTGCTCTCCCTGGACGAAGACAGCGCAGCGGAAGTCTTCAAGTACCTCTCCAGCCGAGAGGTGCAGGAGATCAGCCAGGAAATGGCCAAGCTCGGCCAGGTCTCTCATCAGGAGATGGCGGCGGTATTACGCGATTTCTACGAGGAAGCCGAGCAGTTTACGGCCATCAATCTGCACTCCAGCGATCATATCCGCGCGGTTCTGACCAAGGCACTGGGCAGCGAACGCGCCAGCAGCCTGATCGAGGACATTCTCGAGACCAGCAATACGGCGTCGGGCATCGACTCGTTGAATCTGATGGAAGCGTCGATGGTCGCCGAAATGATCCGCGACGAGCACCCGCAGATCATCGCCACGATCCTGGTGCACCTGGAGCGCTCTCAGGCCGCCGACATTCTCGAACTGTTCGGCGACAAGCTGCGCGAAGACGTCATGCTGCGCATCGCCACCTTCAGCGGCGTACAGCCGGCAGCGCTGCAGGAACTGACCGAGGTACTCACGTCGATGCTCGACGGCACCAACCTGAAGCGCAGCAAGATGGGCGGGGTCAGGACAGCGGCCGAGATTCTCAACCTGATGAACTCCACTCAGGAAGAACAGGTCATCGAAGTGGTTCGCGCGCATAGCGAGGACCTGGCGCAACGCATCATCGACGAGATGTTCCTGTTCGAGAACCTGCTGGATATCGACGACCGCGGCATCCAGATGATTCTGCGCGAAGTCGAAACCAACTCTCTGGTGATTGCACTGCGCGGTGCCGAAGAAGCGTTGGTCGACAAGTTCACTCGCAACATGTCTCAGCGTGCGGCGCAGCTGATGCTTGAAGACATGGAAAACCGAGGACCGGTTCGTCTATCGCAGGTCGAAAACGAACAGAAGTCGATTCTGGCGGTCGTACGGCGTCTGGCGGATTCCGGCGAAATCGCCTTGACGGGTGGCGACGATGGCTACGTCTGATCGCGGCAATCGGACCGAGTCTGACCGTGTCGAATGGCACCGCTGGCAGATGGAAGAGCTCGCGCGCGCCCCGTCCCCGGCTCCCGGTCAATCCGCCGCAGACGCCGAAGCGCAGCGTCGTCGTCGGCAACGGGAAGACGCCGAGGAGAAGGCGCGCCGAGCGATCGCCGAAAAGGCCCGGCAACAGGGTTACGAAAGCGGCTACAGCGAAGGGCACGAGCAAGGCTATCAGGCAGGTTACAAGGAAGGTCTCGAAGCGGCCAACGCAGCCGCCGAACTGGAATTCAACAAGCGCCTGGACATGACGCTACGCCCCCTTGCCGAGCTGGCCAGCAATTTTCGTCAGGCATTGGCGACGCTGGATACCGAAGTCGCCGATCAACTGGTCGAACTGGCGCTGATCACAGGCCGCCAACTGGCGGGCGAGTCGCTGGCCGCAAACCCCGAACACATTCTGAGCGTCGTGCGCGAGCTGCTCGATGCCGACACCACCCTGAACGGCAAGCCCCGTCTGTGGCTGCATCCGGATGATCTCGAGCTGGTAACGACCACCATGGGCGATGCACTCGAGGCCAGCGGCTGGGAGTGTCACGCCGACCCCACGCTCGAGCGCGGCGGCTGCCATGTCACCAGTGCCGCCGGCGGACTCGACGCCAGCCTGAGCACCCAGTGGAAGGCGATTCTCGACCAGCGGCGTCAACGCAAGACGACGTCGAGCGGCCAACCGGCAGAGCCTGAATCTCAGGACGGCGGGCTCGAGTCCGGCCATGACCGCTCCAGCCATGGTGGCTCGGAGCAAGAAGGTGCCGATCACAGCGGTAAGGATCACAAAGGTCCGGGTCACGAGAGTTCTGATGGCGAAAGTTCCGGTGGCGAGAGTTCCGGTGGCGAGAGCTCCGATGACGAGTGACGCCACAGAGTCCTCGATCTCATCGGGGGCCTCCCAGCACCACCAGCATTGGCGTCAAGTGCTGGGCAAGATCAGCCATCGCGTCGAATCGCTCTCCCATTACCGCCACGAAGGCCGGGTGACTCGCGCCACGGGGCTAGTGCTGGAAGCCATCGGAATCCGCCTTCCGCTTGGCAGTGCCTGCCTGATCGAACTCTCCCCCGGCAACGGCCACGATGACGAACGCTATGCCGAGGCGGAGGTGGTCGGGTTTGCCGGGGACAAGCTGTTCCTGATGCCATTGGCAGACACCAGCGGCCTGTTGCCGGGCGCCCGGGTACTCGCGCTCAGCGGCAACCGCCTGGACATCGCCAGCGCCAGGCGCTTCCCGCTGGGCGACGGGCTGCTGGGCCGCGTCGTCGACGGTAACGGCCGGCCACTCGACGACCACGGCCCGCTCGAGCAGGCACCCCACGCCCCGCTGGACACGCCGCCGATCAACCCGTTGGCCCGTGCGCCCATCGATACCGCCATCGACGTGGGCATCCGTGCCATCAACGGGCTGCTCACCGTGGGCCGCGGCCAGCGCATGGGCCTGTTCGCCGGCTCCGGAGTCGGCAAGAGTGTGCTGCTGGGCATGATGGCGCGCTTCACCAATGCCGATGTCATCGTCGTCGGCCTGATCGGTGAACGGGGGCGCGAAGTTCAGGACTTCATCGAAAACATTCTGGGCGACGAGGGCCTGGCCCGAGCCGTGGTGGTTGCCGCCCCGGCCGATACCTCGCCGCTGCAACGCATGCAAGGCGCGGCCTACGCGACGCGGCTGGCGGAAGACTTTCGTGATCAGGGGCGCAACGTGCTGTTGATCATGGATTCGCTGACCCGCTATGCCATGGCGGCTCGCGAGATCGCGCTGGCCATCGGCGAGCCGCCGGCAACCAAGGGTTACCCCCCCTCCGTCTTCGCCAAGCTCCCGGCGCTGGTGGAGCGGGCCGGCAACGGCAAGCGCGGCGGTGGCTCGATTACCGCCTTCTATACCGTGCTGACGGAAGGTGACGACCAGCAGGACCCCATCGCTGACTCCGCCCGCGCGATCCTCGATGGCCACATCGTGCTTTCAAGACAGCTGGCGGAGAGCGGCCACTACCCGGCCATCGATATCGAGGCCTCGATCAGTCGTGCGATGCCGGCGGTGGTCGACACCAGGCGCCTGCGCCAGGCGCAAGGCTTCAAGCAGATGATCTCGCGCTACCAGCGCAACCGCGACCTGATCAACGTTGGCGCTTACATCAGCGGCCAGGACCCCCAGCTGGATCGCGCAGTCGCGCTCTATCCACGACTCGAGGCCTTCCTGCAACAGCGTATGAACGAGATCGCCGAACTGGCTCCTACCCAGGCCGATCTCGATAGACTCATACCGATCGACGACTGACCTTCCGCCGCACCCCGTCGAGTGGCAAATCGGCGCGCGCAGTACCGGAATAGTGGCATTTTTCATCGCTTATCAATCCTTTGACGGGACGGCCCGAGCGCCACAATGGCAATCGGTGGATTGTCCCGGTGGATTGTCCCGGCGGATCGCCTCGGTGAATCGCCCCCGGTCGACGGACGGATAGGAGGTAACGCTTTGGCCAACATGCACGCCATGCAGATGCTTCGAGATCTGGCACAGCGCAGCAGCGACAAGGCTGTCGAGAACCTGGGCCACCTGCAGCGTCAACAGCAGGAGGCTCAGAATCAGCTCGGGCAGCTGCAGCGTTATCGTGACGAGTACCAGCGCAAGCTCCACGACAGTCTGACCCGGGGTGTCTCATCGAGCCAATGGCGGGACTATCAACAGTTCATCGCCTCTCTCGACAAGGCGATCGAACAGCAACAGCGACGGCTCGGCGAGCACCAGACCCGCGTCGAGAACGGCAAGCAGCACTGGCAGGGCGAACGCCGAAAACTCAACGCCTACGACACGCTGCATACACGCAGCCAGCATGAAGCGGCCCGCCACCAGGCTCGTCACGAGCAACGTCACAGCGACGAAATGGCGGCGCAGTTACGCCGCCGTCAGCAAGACGCCGGGCACCAGTGGTAATACCGAAACACTGAATGGAAGCCCTGCTCAGCAGCACCGATTAGAAGCTCTATCCGATAACGAAACTGGCGGCGTAGTCCATGGAACTTTCCTCTCTCACCAGCGTGACCTCATCCTCGACGCGTGGCGCCAATACCGGGAACAGCGCGTCCAAGGAAACGGCCAGCGCGCCCTTCGCCGATGTCATGCAGCGGGCCGCAGGGGCAGAAAAACCCCAGCGATCCGCAGCCGGCGGCAGTTCAGCGTCGCAGGCAACGAACACCACCGAGCGGTCGAATACGCAAGAAGCCGATGACGCGTCGTCGGCCCTCGCCTCGAGCCGCCAAGCGACAAAGGATTCGCAGGCAGCGGATGCCGAATCCGACGCCACTCGACAGACGAGCGAGGACGCGCGCGAGATTCTGCAAGCCCTGGAAGAGGGAGACATGGCAGGGCTTCACGCCGTCCTGGCCAGCCTCGAAGGCAAGACCGACGGCAAGGCGCCATCGAACGCCAAGGCGAGCGATAGCGACGCAGGGCCGATCGACGCGGAAGATCTTGCCGCCATCATCGCCGCGCTTCCGCTGACGACGGGCGCGCAACCAGCCGGTAACGCTTCGGCGGCTGCCGCCAGCAATGGCACCGCGACACTCGGTGCCGGACAATCCACCTTGCAGCAGATGACCCTGACGGCCAGCGACGCCGCGCGAAGTGTGGCCGCGATGCTGTCCGGCAAGGTGTCGGATGACGGCGAGCAGCCCGGCGCCTCGACTCGCGTCAATGCGACCTCCGGACAGCCCGGGCTCGGCGAGCTGCTTTCGGCGATCGAAGGAAACCGTAGCGGCAACCCGACCTCGTCCTCGTCCTCGGGGCTGCTGGCCGCCGCCGGCCAGGTTCTGTCCCAATCCCCGTCAACGGGAGACCCTGCCGGTGCAGCGCTGACGAACGCGCTCGCAGACGCCCTGTCGGCATCCGGCGCGGAACGTGACGGACTGGATAGCGCCCTCTTCACGAGCCCGCGGCCCGATGGCGGATCTCTGACACATCTGGCGTCGCCGCTATCGAACGGCACGGGGTTGGCATCGGCAGCCGCGGTGACCAACGGCGCCATCTCGACCCCGGTTCAGTCACCGCAATGGCCCGCCTCCTTCGGCCAGCAAATCCTGCAGATGCATCAGCGCGGTGATCAGCAGATGTCGCTACGCCTTCATCCTCAGGAGCTCGGTCCGCTGAGCGTATCACTGACGGTACAGGACCAGCAGGCACAGCTTCAGATTCTCTCTGCCCACGCCCCGGTTCGGGCTGCCGTCGAGGCCGCGATTCCCCAGCTCCGCCAGGCGCTCGCTGACAGCGGCATCGCCCTGGGTGAAGCGATGGTCGGCGACCAGGGGCAGTTCCAGCAAGGCCAGTCATCGGACGACGATCGCCCGCGTGGCACGTCGAGCGCCTCCGGCCCGCTGCTTGCCGCATCGGGAGTCGATACGAGCGATGACGCCACCCTGCGCCAGGTTGCCCTCACCCCAAATGGCAACATCAGCCTTTACGCCTAGGATCTATTGACGTTTCATGCACGGCCGCGCCGGAGCCAGTTTTTGTGCGGGGCAAGGCGTGAGGAGCGTTGTTTGGTCGTTCCAAATGAACGACGAATAACGCAGCACCGTGCAAAAACTGGCCCGGCCCTTCGGGTTGCGCGACAAATGGCGCCATGCGGCGTTGCGGGATTGGAAAAGGGAACCACCCTTCTCTGCATCCCGCGCCTGGCCTGGCGCCATTTGGCGCAGCAACGCGGTTCGCGCTGAAACGTCAACAGATCCTAATCAGCACTGCCGATAACACGGATAGCGGCGGGCACTCCCGCCGCGACATCAAGTCATGCGGCGCCGTTCGCGATTGGCACGCCTTCATCTTCCGATCCCGGCGCATGAAAGGGGAAGTTAGCAGACCGGAAGGCGTCTTTTCCGTCGATCGCGACGCTCTCCAGCACCGCATAATCCGCTGCAACTTTCAGAGATCACCGTAATGGCAGAATCAATGGCCGCATCCCCTAAAAGCCGCTCCCTCTTGTTGATAGGGCTACTGATCGTCCTGCTGGCGGTGGCCAGTTCGGTCGCCGTGTACTTCTTCCTCGACGCCCGCGACGGCAGCGAGGCGACCGAGGTCGTCGATGACGAGCCGGTCGAAGCGCCGGTGCCGATTTTCGTGACCATCAACCCCTTCACCGTCAATTTGCAGAGCGATTACGGCGACCGCCTGCTCTACGTCGGGCTGTCGCTGCGCGTCGGCGACGAGGCGACCAGCACGTTCCTCACTCAGCACATGCCCGAGGTTCGCAGCCGGCTGCTGATGCTACTATCCGGCAAGAGCGCCGAAGAGTTGATCAAGCCCGAAGGCAAGGTCCAGCTGAAGCAGCAGATTCTCGACTTGTTCAACGAGCCGATCACCACGCCGCAGCCCACGTTATCCATCGACGACGTGCTGTTCTCCGATTTCATCGTGCAGTAAGCGGACGCCAGGCCAATCATGTCCCAAGACGATTTGCTGTCGCAGGAAGAGATCGACGCCCTTCTCAACGGTGTCAGCGGCGATACCGACGCGCCCGCCAAAGCGCCCGAGAGTAACCGTCGCGACGCGCGCCCGTTCGACCCGGCCAACCAGCACCGGGTCATCCGTGAGCGTCTGCAGGCGCTGGATATCATCAACGAGCGGTTCGCGCGTCTCTTCCGGGTGGCCCTGTTCAACCTGATTCGACGCAGCGCCGATATCACGGTCGCCGGCGTGCGCTACCAGAGCTACAGCGAGTTCGCGCGCAACCTGCCGGTACCGACCAACCTGAACCTGATCAGCCTCAAGCCGCTCAAGGGCACCGCCCTGCTGGTGTTCCCGCCGGGTCTGGTCTTCATGGTGGTGGACAACCTGTTCGGCGGTGATGGCCGGTTTTTGACCAAATCCGACGGTCGCGAATTCACCGCCACCGAACAGCGAATCATCCAGCGGCTATTGTCGCTGGCGCTGGAGGGTTACAGCGACGCCTGGAAATCGATCTATCCCGTGGACGTCGATTACATGCGTTCCGAAATGCAGGTGCGCTTCGCCAACATCACCAATTCGCCGAACGAGATCGTCGTCAACAGTACGTTCCATCTCGAGGTCGGCAACCTGACCAGCGACTTCAACATCTGCATTCCCTTTTCCATGATCGAACCGATCCGGGACATTCTGTCCAGCCCGATCGGAACGCTCGACAGCGACGATACCCAGTGGGAGTCGCGCATGGCCGGCGAGATCAAGCAGACCCAGGTCGAATTGATCGCCGATTTTGCCGAGATACCCTCGACCATCGGTGACGTGATGACACTGAAGGTCGGCGACATTCTCCCCTTCGATCTCCCCAAAGCCATCGACGTGCGTGTCGACGGTGTACCGGTCATGGCCTGTGAATACGGGACCCGGCAAGGTCAACGCGCGCTACGGGTGAAGCATCTTATTGACCATGGTACGTACTCCGCCATGAAGGACTTCGACAATGAGTGATGATCAAAAACCGGGATCCCAGAAGGGAGCTTCCGATACGGCCAGCGACAACAACCAGGATGCCGACGATCTTTGGGCAGCGGCCATGGCGGAACAGGGTGTCGAGCCTGAAGCCGACGAGTCCGAAACGGTCGAGGAAGCGACCAAGCCCACCGGCACGGCGGGTTCCGGCGAGGCACAATCGGCGGAAGCCGGCGTTTTCCAGTCCTTCGATCAAGGCAGCGGCAACACTCGCGAGGCTCGGGATCTGGCCGTCGTCATGGATATCCCGGTCAAGCTCTCGGTCGAGCTGGGCCGAACGCGCATCACCATCAAGCAACTGCTCGAACTGGCCCAGGGCTCGGTCGTGGAGCTGGACGGACTGGCCGGTGAACCGATGGACATCATGATCAACGGCTATCTCGTCGCCCAGGGCGAAGTCGTCGTCGTGGATGACAAATACGGCATCCGCATCACCGAGATCGTCACGCCGTCCGAACGCGTCCAGAAACTGAATCGATGAACGACGATACGCTACAGCAGGCGGCGCAGACCACGGCCGGCAGCGGCGACAGCATCGGCCTTCTGATGATGGGCAAGACGGCAATGTCGTTGCTGATCGTCGTGGCGATCATCCTGGCCTGCGCCTGGCTGCTGAAGCGTATCGGTCCTAACCGTCGTGCCGGAACGCAGCATCTGCGTGTCGTGGCCAGTACGCCGGTCGGGCAACGCGAGCGCGTGGTCATCGTCGAGGTCGATGATCGCTGGCTGGTTCTGGGCGTCGGTGGCGGTCAGGTAACCAAGCTGGACAGCATGACCCCGCCCCCCAATACGCCTGTCGCCTCTGGGTCGGCACCCTTGAGCGGCTCCTTTGCCAGTCGCCTGGGTCAAGCCCTCAAACAGAATGCGAGTGACTCGCTCAAGCGCCAAAAGCCCAGGCGGGACAACGGGGTCGACAACTAGTGGCTATTGCGGCTAATTCCAGATTGCGTGGCGTCGTCGTGGGGTTGGGCGCCCTGGCGGCGTTGACGGCCAGCCAGTGGGCGGTGGCGCAGGCGATTCCCGGCATTGTCAGCGAGCCGATGGCGGACGGCGGTCAGCGCTGGTCGCTGAGCCTGCAGACGCTGCTCTTTTTGTCTTCGCTCGCCTTTCTGCCGGCGATGCTGCTGATGATGACCTGCTTTACCCGGATCATCATCGTGCTGGGGCTGTTGCGTACCGCCATGAGCACGCCCTCGGCGCCGCCGACGCAGGTTCTGCTCGGGCTCGCGCTGTTTCTGACGTATTTCGTCATGTCGCCGGTACTCGACCGGGCCTATGAAGAAGCCTGGCAACCGTTCTCGGCCGAAGAAATTTCGATGGAGGAAGCGCTGGAGCGAGGCAGCCGGCCATTCCGCGAGTTCATGTTCGCCCAGACCCGGCAGGCCGATCTGGCAATGTTCGCCCGCATCGCCGACGTCGGCGAGATGCAGGGTCCCGAAGACGTGCCGATGCGTATCCTGGTGCCAGCCTATGTCACCAGTGAATTGAAGACGGCCTTCCAGATCGGCTTCACGATCTTCATCCCGTTTCTGATCATCGACCTGGTCGTCGCCAGCGTACTGATGGCTTTGGGGATGATAATGGTGCCACCGGCCACGATCTCGTTGCCGTTCAAGCTGATGCTTTTCGTGCTGGTCGATGGTTGGCAGCTTCTGATCGGCTCGCTGACCCAAAGTTTCTATTTCTCGTGAGTCGCACAGACACGAACCGTGTCGTCAGCCCCCGCTTCGCGACCGCATGGAGGTAAGCAATGTCTCCCGAAATGGTAATGAGCATGGCCTACCAGGGTATGAAAGTGACCCTGATGATAGCCGCCCCGCTACTGCTGACCGCGCTACTGGTCGGCCTTCTGGTCAGTCTTTTCCAGGCGGCGACCCAGATCAACGAAATGACGCTGACGTTCATTCCCAAGATCCTGGGCGTCTTCGCCATGCTGATCCTCTCCGGCGCCTGGATGATTCAATTACTGGTCAACTTCACCCGGGAACTGCTGCAGAACATTCCCCAGATGGTGAGCTGACCCGTCAGCGCGATCGATGATTGATATTACCTCCGCGCAATGGGAGAGCTGGATACGGCTCTTCTTCTGGCCCACGGTTCGCATTCTCGCCTTCTTCATGGCCTCACCGCTGTGGAGCTTGCCGAGCGTGCCGACGCCGGTAAAGGCGCTGCTTGGGGCCGCAATCGCTGTGGCCATCGCGCCTGCCCTGCCACCGATGCCGGCGATTCCCCTGTTCTCGCTGGCAAGCTTCGGCATCATGCTTCAGCAGATCCTTATCGGTATCGCCATGGGCCTGGTGCTGCGGATCATGATCGCCGTGGTGCAGACTGCCGGCGAGTTCATCAGCATGCAGATGGGCCTCGGGTTCGCGACCTTCTTTCAGCCGGATGCCGGCACCAATACGATGGTGCTGTCACGCCTGCTGGAGCTTTTGACGCTGCTGATGTTCCTGGCGATGGACGGACATCTGATCACCATCGAAATTCTCGCCTGGACCTTCGAGGTGCTGCCCATCGGTTCGACCTCGATCGATGCCACCTTCGCCGAGACGCTGGCCCGCTGGGGCGGCACCATCTTCTCCTCCGGCCTGCTGATGGCGATTCCCATCGTCACCGCGCTGCTGCTGATCAATCTCTCACTGGGCATTCTCAATCGCGCATCGCCACAGCTCTCGATCTTTTCGGTGGGCTTCCCGATGACACTGACCGCTGGCCTGGTGCTGATTACCGCACTGATTCCGGATATGGGAGGCTTCTGGAGCGATCTGTTCGAGCAGCAGCTTCGTTTCATGCAGGGCATGATCGAACAGATGGCCGGCACGCCCTGACCTGACATCGCAACGGGAATCGATCTCGACCCGAGCCCCTCTCCAATTCGCCAATCGACAGCTCAACCAAACAAAAGGGGCGCATCCTGCAGGATGCGCCCCTTTGACTTCGAACCGGGCCGTTAACGGCCCGATACGTTGGCGGTTGAAACCCGACGCCGCGTCAGGTCGAAAGTCGCGCCAGGTCGAACATCACATCAAGTCGAACAACGAAGTCCCCTGCAAATCGACGAAGGCCTTCTGCGACGCCTGCAACCCCACCTGCCGCAGGACATAGTCCGAAATGGCGGTGGTGTAATCCAGATCGATCAGATCGCTCTGGGTCTGGGTGTAACTGATCTTGCGATCACCCCCCACGGTGTCGAGCGTGTCCAGCTCGTTCAGTCGCGCACCGACGGACGCGCGTACGGTCAGCACATTGTCCAGCGCGTTATCCAGTTCCCGGCTGGAAGTCGACAGCGTATTGGCGAAGGCTGCCTTGTCGGCGTCGGAATCCAGCGGATTCTCCAGCGCCGAGAGCATGTTCTCCAACGTCGCAAAAACGTCGGGATCCATATCCTCAGCTGGTCCAACTTCTAGCACGTCACCCGGCTCCGGTGTACCCTCAAGCGTCAACTTGATACCGGCAAACTCGATCGACTGGCCTGCCGCGTAATCACCATTAGAGACCTCATCACCTGTTGTCGAGTCGGTTACCTGATAAGTCGTCGGCTCTACTGTAGTATCGAAGGTAACGGTATAACTTTCTCCATAGCCCGTGACGGTAGTGTCCGTCACCTGCGGGCCGGTGAAAGTCAGTGTTCCGCTGTTGTCACCCGCCTTCGCCACGTAACCCGCGCCGGCCGTCACGCTCTGGAAGACCTCTTTCCCGGTGTTGCCGACGTCCATCATTCGAGAAGAGTCGACCTTCTGCTGGCGAACCTTATCGGAGCCATCGTACTTTACGGATACTTTCTCGGGGTCTGAGTCATCCTTGACGAAGGGCGCGGAACTATCCTTGTAACCGCCGAAGAGATAGCTTCCGTTACCGTCGGTAGAGTTGGCCTGCCCCAATAGCGCCTCGTAGACGCCGCGCAGCTCCGACGCCTGGGACTGGCGATCGGCGTCGCTCAGCGTGCCATTGCCGGCCTGGACCATGAGCTCCTTGGCCCGGGTCAGAGCGTCGGAAACACTGTCGAGAACGCTCTCTTCCTGGCTCAGCGAATTGCGCACCGTCACCCGGCTGTCGCTCTGCTGGGCATTGGTGGCCAACGATTGCGACACCCCGACCGCACGTGACGCGGCCTGAGGATCATCGGAAGGGCGCACCACACGCTTGCCGGAGGCAATCTGCTCGCCGACTTCCATGAAAGCGCTCTGCTGGCGGTTCATCGAGCTGACACTGCGCTCGAACATCATCACGGTGCTGACACGCACGGCTCTCTCCTCGACGGCGCCCGATCAGGCGCACTCAATGATTATTCAAAAACGGCGCTTCGACAGCTCTCAAGCGCGCAGCCCCAAAATCGTATCCAGGATGGTCGAACCGGCTTCGATGACCTTGGCATTGGCCGAGTAGTACTGCTGATACCGCATCAGGTTGGCGTACTCTTCGTCCAGGTTCACGCCCGAGTCGGCCTGCTGGTAGGCGTAAAGCTGATCGCTCAGCCCCTGCTGGGTCGTGAGGTTGGCATCGGTGATCGCCGCCCGGTTGCCCACATCGCTGACCAGCGAAGCGTAGCCGCCACTGAAGGTGGCACTGCCACCGACCAGCGTCTGATTCTGCAGGTCGAGTAACGCCAAGGCATTGCGGTTGTCACCGGAGTCACCGCTTTCCGAAGCGGCGATCTGGCTGGTATCGCTCAGCGCCAGATCGAATCCGGCAGCCGCATTGCGCGTCGGCTGTAGCGTGAAGACGTCGCCTTCAGCCGGGGGCGGGGTACCGGGAGCCAGCGTCACCCCGCCGAAGGACAGATTGCCATCAGCATCCGGAGAGACATCAGGAAGCTTCTCGCCGCTGCTCAGATTCTCGACCTTGAGGGAGCCATCCGCCTGATAGGTCAGCTGATAGTCGTCCGCCGTCAACTGGCTGATGTCGCCATACTCGGCATCCAGCGAACCGCTGCCTGCGTTATTGGCACTGGCAATGACGGTCGGGCCACCGATTTCGAAAAACGCTTTGCCGGAATCACCGTTGATATCCACGCCAGCCTCATGCTGGTCATTGAATTCCACTGCCAATGTCACCGCCAACTGACCGAGCTGGTTCTGAACGCTGTCGAGGGTTTCGCTACGAAAGCTCAACAATCCACCCAGTTCACCGCCTTGAATGACGGACTCCTTGAGTGGCGAACGCGAGCCGGCACCATCTTCGTAGGCGATCGTGATATTGGAAGGATCTTCATCGCTCTTGACGGCGACGAGATCGAAGGACTTGTTGCCGGCGACCAGCGGCGTGCCGTTGGATAGCGATACCTGGTAGGTCGAACCATCCTGGACCTGCACGTTGACGTCCACCAGCTCGCCGAGATCGCTGACCAGCTTGTCGCGCTGGTCCAGCAGCGCGTTGGGCTCTTCGCCGCTTCTGGCACGGGCTAACGTCACCTGCTTGTTGAGATCGGCAATCTGATCACTGAGATCGTTGACCTGGGTGACCACGTCGCCGATCTGGCCGTTGATGCCCTCACGCATGTCGCTGAGATAGCCATCGTAAGCACGGAACTGTGCGACCATGCTGCGAGCGCTGCCCAATACCCCTTCGCGCGCGGCTGCGTCCGAAGGCGCACCGGTCAGATCCTCGAGGCTGGAGAAGAAATTCTGCATCAGCGTGGTCAAGCCGGAATCGCTGTCCGCCAGCAGATCGTCGATCTGGTTGACCTGGCTCTGGTAGGTTTCCAGGGCCGACTCGCGGCTATTGACCTGATTGAGCTGCGAACTGATATAGCTGTTGTACTGGCGCTGGATGCCGTCGACGCTGACGCCGGACCCGCCACCCTCGCCGCTGCTGTTCTGTCCCAACAGCGTCAACTGTCGGCTATAGCCATCGGTGTAGACGTTGCTGATGTTGTTGCTGGTCGTCGAGAGCGCATTCTGCGCCGCGCTCAAACCGCTAAGGCCAATCGAAAACAGGCTCATATCGCTATCCCGTGAAACGCCATGACGATGCTGGCGATGTCCGTGCAAGGTTATGATTTCTATCGGCCGCGAGAGCCGCTTCTTGACCCCTTCAGGCAGCGATTTCGCAACCAATTGTTACCGCCGATCAGAAAATCGCCGTGGGCAGGTCGTCAGGGCCGAACGAGTTGCCGGCATTATTCGCTGCCGCCAGCAGATCGCGACCCGCCGAGGATTCGAGCGAGCCCAACTGCGCCATGATGCCGCGAAGCTTCTCGGCATAGCGTGGATCCGTGGCGTAACCGCCCTGCTGCAACGCCTGAGCCGCCTGGTCGGGTGTCGAAGCCGCCACGACCCCCTGGTAGCGAGGGTTGTCACCGATCAATTTGGCGTAATCGTTGAAGGCGTCGGTATAGGAGTCATAGACGCGGAAGCGATCGACCATCTTGACCGGTCGCCCATCGACATACTCGGTAGTGGTGATATTCATGGTGTCGCCCTGCCAGGACTGGCCGGCCTTGATGCCAAAGAGATTGTGGCTGTTGCCGCCGCTGGCCGTGGGAATTTCCCGTTGACCCCAGCCGGTTTCGAGCGCGGCCTGGGCCAGAATCAGCTCGGCCGGCACGCCCGAAGTCTGTTCCGCCTGCCTGGCCGGCCCTGCCAGACTGTCGAGGAAGGCGCGGACGTGCACCGGACGATCGTCGGTCTCGTCTGCCATCAATGCCGATGTCGATGACGAGCCGTTGGCCGTGGCAGCGCTGGCAATCTCATGCCGTGACAGATCCGGCGCAAATCCCGGCGTGCGCAGGCCACCATGCAACAGCCGTGGCGTACCCCGCGGAATGCCGGCGATCAGGGCCGAGGCATCGTCGCCCGTAGCGCCCGAGGCGGCGGGCAGTGCCGAGGTTCCCGGCAGGCCGCTACCCTCGAGCTGCGCGACCAGCTGATCGGCAAGCCCCAACCCTTTGCCCGCCAGCTGCTGCGCCCACTGCTGATCCTGCATCGAGCGCATCATGTCCATCTGATTGCTCTGTAGTAGACCGGACTGGGGGCTGGCATCGCGCATGCTCTTGAGCATCATCTGCAGGAACACGGCCTCGAACTGACGCGATGCTTCCCTCAGACTCCCCTGCGGCGAGTTGGCCGCACTGTACTTGAGCTTCTGCACACTCTGGACGTCGAGCGCAAACTGCCCCGAAAGATCGTTGGTGATCGCCATCAGATGATATCCAGTTCGGCGTTGAGCGATCCCGCAGACTTCAGCGCTTGCAGAATCGACATCAGATCCTGGGGAGAGGCGCCCAGTGCGTTCAGCGCGTTGACTACCTCCATCAGGTCGGCACTGGTCTGAACCATCTGTAGCGCACCGCCCTCCTGCTGTACGGTGATATCGGCGTTGGGAACGACCGTCGTGTTGCCGCCAGCCAGCGCGTTGGGCTGACTGACCTGCGGATTGGAGTCGATGACGATCGACAGGTTGCCGTGGGCCACCGCGGCACGATTGAGCGTGACGGTGTCCGACAGCACCACCGAGCCGGTACGCGCGTTGACGATCACCTTGGACGGGCCGCGCTCGGTGGTGACGTTCACCCCCTGCACACGAGCCAGAAAGGTAACGCGATCATTGTCGTTGGCCGGCAGCTTCAACTGCACCGTACGCCCGTCGAGCGCGGCAGCGACCGGCGCGCCGAACTCCTGATTGATCGCCGCGACCATGCGTCGGGCATTCTCGAAGTCGGCATTCTTGAGGAACAGATCCAGCGTGCCACTGGCGTCGCCCAGTCGCATCGGCACTTCCTGCTCGACGAGGCCGCCCCCCGGAATACGACCGGCGGCCAGATGGTTGACGGAGACACTGCTACCCGCCGCTTCCGCTCCGGCGCCGCCGACGTAGACGTTGCCCTGAGCCAGCGCGTAGACGCGACCGTCCGCCCCCTTCAGCGGCGTCATCAGCAGCGTGCCGCCGCGCAGACTATCGGCATTGCCCATCGACGACACGGTGACATCGATCTCCTGCCCTTGGCGGGAGAACGGCGGCAGTCTGGCCGTCACCATGACCGCCGCCACGTTGCGCAGCTGCATGTTGGTGCCCGCGGGAACCGTGACGCCCAGCTGCGACAGCAGGTTAGTGATGCTCTGCCCCGTGAACGGCGCCTGAGTGGTCTGGTCGCCTGTGCCGTCGAGACCGACCACCAGACCATAGCCGACCAACTGGTTGTCGCGTACGCCGGCAAAATTGGCCAGATCCTGAATGCGCTGCGCCTGAGCGCCCAGGCTGAACAGCAGGATCGCCAGGAACAGAAGCGCTCTGGCCAGCGGCGAGCGACGCGATCGGAATGAACGAAGCGGAGCGGACATAGGCATCAGAACGGCGAAATGTTGAGGAAGAAGCGCTGCAGCCAACCCATGGTCTGCGCTTCGTTGATATAGCCGTCACCGACATATTCGATACGGGCATCGGCGACCTGCGTCGACTGCACGGTATTGGAACCACTGATCGCGCGTGGATTGACCACGCCGGAGAACCGAATGTATTCGGTGCCCTGGTTGATCGCGATCTGCTTTTCCCCGCGAACCTTCAGGTTGCCGTTGGCCAGCAGATCATAGACGGTCACGGTAATAGTCCCGGTGAAGGTGTTGTTGGCATTGGCGCCCCCCGAACCGTTGAAGATGTTCTCGCCTTCGAGGTCCATGCCATAGTCGGTCAGGGTATCGAGAGCGTCCGGCACCAGCGTCGGCGTGAAAGTCGCCGAACCGTCTCGTGACGCATTCGCCGCCGAGCTCTTGCTGGCACTGACCTGCTCGTCGAGCACGATGGTGATGATGTCCCCGATCTGACGCGGACGACGGTCCTCGAACAGTGGCTGGAAGCCGAAGCGCGCCTGATAGATCGAGCCGTTGGCCTGCGTCGGCGGTGTCGACGGGATCTCTACCGGGGACGAATTCTCGACCACGGAGTGGCGCGGAATCTGGGCACAGCCGGCCACGATCAGCACCAGACAGAGGCCGGTCAGCATCAACACCCTGCGCCACACCGTGGCCAATTCTGCGGTCAGCAACACGCGCCTTCCCCGGTTTATAGCTGTGTCAGACGCTGGAGCATCTGATCGGATGTTTCGACGGCCTTGCTGTTGATCTCGTAGGCGCGCTGCGTCTCGATCATGCTGACCATCTCTTCCACCACGTTGACGTTGGAAGTCTCGACGTATCCCTGATAGAGCACGCCAGCGCCATCCAGCCCGGGGTTGAGATCGTTACGCGGGCCGGAAGCGTCGGTTTCCAGGTACAGGTTCTGGCCGATGCTCTGCAGCCCCGTCGGGTTGATGAACGTGGAGAGCATGATCTGCCCCACCTCGTTGCTCTGGGAAGTCCCCGGCTGCATCACGGAAACCACGCCATCCTGACTGACGGTGATCGACAGCGCGTTCTGCGGGATCACGATCGGTGGATCGACCGGATAACCGCCCGCCGTCACCAGCTGGCCGTTCTCGTTGACCTGGAAGCTGCCGTCACGGGTGTAGCCCGTGGTGCCGTCCGGCATCTGCACGGCAAAGAAGCCCTTACCGTTGATCGCGAGATCGCGGGAGTTCTCGGTATTCTGCAGACCGCCCTGGGTGTGCAGCCGCTCGGTGGCGACCGGACGCACGCCCGTACCGACCTGCATGCCGGATGGCAGCGTATCGACTACCGAAGACTGCGCACCGGGCTGACGCACGTTCTGGTACAGCAGATCTTCGAAGACGGCACGAGACCGTTTGAAGCCATTGGTCGAGACGTTGGCCAGGTTGTTGGAAATCACATCCAGCTTGACCTGCTGCGATTCCAGGCCGGTCTTGGCCGTCCATAAAGATTTGATCATGACAAAACCTCGTTGTCGGTAAGCCAGCCAGCGACCAGCATCATCTGGTCAGAGTCAACTGGTCAGAGAAAGCAGGCTGTTGGCGCGTTGCTCGTTCTCGTCCGCGCTTTCGATCACCTTCATATGCATGTCGTAACGCCGAGCGCTGTCGATCATCGAAATCATGGCGTCGGTGGCGGTGACGTTACTGCCCTCGAGCGCCCCCGGGATCAGCCGCAGGGTATCGTCGGCCGGAATCGGCGCCGCCACGTCCTGCCCCTGGGCGGGTGGCACCCGGAACAGGCCGTCTTCACCGCGTACCAGGTTGTCGTTCCCCGGCGCGACCATCTTGAGACGAGCGAGCGGCGCGATGGCATCCGGGTTCTGGCCCGGCTCGAGCACGCTGATCGAACCGTCCGGCGCGATGGTCACGTCGCCCCCCAACGGTACGACGATGGCCTGGCCGTTGTCGGAAAGCACCGGGTTGCCGAGCGATGTCAGCAGGCCGGTGGAATCGACCTGGAGGTCGCCGCGGCGGGTATAGGCTTCGCCGCCGTTCGGCGACTGCACCGCCAGCCAGGTATCGTCGCCCTGCAGCGCCACATCGAGACTGCGCCCAGTGGTACTGATGGTGCCCGGCGTGAAATCGGCACCCGGCGTCGTCATCATCGAGGCAACACGGGTCGGCAGGCGCGCCTCGCCTTCCACCGGCACGGCACGAAACGCCATCAGCTCACCGCGAAATCCCGGCGTGCTGACGTTGGCCAGATTGTTGTTGACCACCGATTGCTGCGCCATCGTCTGGCTCGCGCCACCGCCGGCGGTGTAGAGAATTCTATCCATGCCCTATGCCTTTCATATCGGCGCCTTTCATATCGGCGCCTTTCGAAACCGTGGCTATCGAAACAGTGCTTGCCGAAATCGTATCTATCGAACCCGGCCTATCGAAGCGGGATCGTTGCCGGCCGACTCGCGACCGGCAACGCCACTGCTGTTGGCGACAGAACTATCAGCGCAGCTGCGCGATCTGGTCCATGACTTCGGACTGGGTACGGATCGAGTTGGTGTTGGCCTGATAGTTGCGCTGCGCAATGATCAGGTTGACCAGCTCCTGCGTCAGATCGACGTTGGAGGCCTCCAGCGTTTCGGACTCGATCGAGCCCAGCGTGCCGGTACCTGCAATGCCCAGCAGTTCGTTACCGGAGGCCGCCGTCGCCGCGAACAGGTTGTCGCCGGAAGGCGTCAAACCCTCGGGGTTACGGAAGGTGGCCAGGGCAATCTGGCCAAGATCGACGGTCTTCTCGTTGGAGTAGTTACCGACGATGGTGCCGTCGTCAGCGAAGCTGATGCCGACCAGCGCGCCGGCGGAATAGCCATCCTGCGCCAGGCTCTTGACGGTGGAGTCACCAGCGAACTGCGTGCTGCCCGCCATGTTGAAAGTGGCATTGATCGGATCGACGCCGTCACCGAGCTCGTTGGCATCGAATGATAACGTTGGCCAGATGACTGGGTTGTCCGTGGCATCCTCGCCGTCGATCGTCGCCAGCTTGCCGTCATTATCGAAAGTTGCAGCGAGCGTCTGATCCGTCAAAACGCCATCGAGCGCCGTGCGTGCATCCCAAGTATTTTCACCGGTCTTCTGGAAATATAGCGTCGCGTTATGCTGCGCGCCCTGGGAATCGTAGACGGTGAAGCTGGTGGAGTAGTTGTAGGCGATAGAGGTCTGCTGGTCCGTATCCTCGATGGTCTTCGCATTGAGGTTGTCATATAGAACCGCCGTCGAGGTATCGTCGGCGACCGTGGCGGAATCCAGGTTGAGCAGGATGTTGATACCGGTGCCGGTGGCGCCCGTCGCGCTGGCCGGCATGTCGGCCGCAGGGATGTTGAGCACGCCCGGCTGGCCACCGGTAACGACGCCGGAGTTGACATCGGTGGCATCAGCCAGCCCGTAACCCATCAGCCGCGCGCCCTGGGCATTTTCCAGGTAGCCGTCCGCGGTCATCGTCAACTGGCCATTACGCGAGTAGCCCACCTGGCCTTCCTGCTGGAAGCGCAGGAAGCCGTCACCGGCGATGGCGATATCCAGGTTGCGCCCGGTGGCTTCCAGGCTGCCGCTGCTGAAGTCCTGCAGAATGCCGGAAACCCGGGTACCCAGACCGACGGCGCTGTTGGCGAAGACGTCGGAGAACTGGACCGACCCGCTCTTGAAGCCTTTGGTCTGCGAGTTGGAAATGTTGTTGCCGATGACATCCAACTGCTGGGAAGCGGCGTTGACGCCGCTCAATGCCTGTGAAAAGCCCATGATTCATCCCCTACGTTTATCGGTTGCGTACGCTCAAGCGGTTTCGTGTCGTCAATGCTTTGCTCAGAGAATCTGACGCACTTCCGAGAGCGCCACGGGATCCCGAGCAGGTCCCAAGTCTAGTTGCGGTCCACTGGCACCCTGGATCACGCCATTGACCAGGGCGTAATTCAGGGCTGCCGGTGCGTATGTCTCGTCTCCCACCGTCGCTGTCAGGGAGGCGGTATAGATACTGTCGGTGGAGGCGCTGGAGCCGTCAGCCAACTCGCCATCCCAGTTGAAGCTGTGCACGCCGGCCTCGAGCGGACCGGTGGACAAGCTGTCGATGATCTCGCCGCTGGGGCCGCGAATATCGATCTGCAGATCCTCGACGGCGCTATCCAGATTCACGCCGATCGGCGTCGCGACCACGCCTCCCGTGTCACCGGTCGACCCCACCAGGATCTCGTTGCCCGGCACCATCACGCCCTGGCCGATCAACGCCGTCGCCTGCAGCGCCTGCCCTGCGTCGATCTGGTCGTTGATTCTGGTAAGGCTGTCGTTGAGCTCTTCGATACCACTGACGGTACTGATCTGCGCCAGTTGCGCGGTCATGTCCGAGTTTTCCATCGGACTGGTCGGATCCTGATTCTTCAACTGGGTGACCAGCAGCGTCATGAAGCGATCGTTGAGCTCGCTGCCGGACTCCATTCCCGTGGTGGCGCTGCTGGCGGCCGTGTCATTGATATTGGCTAACGTACTGCTACCGATCACCGGACTGGACATGACATCTCCTTGATGTGGCCCGACACCGATCAGCCTTCGCCGATGGTGAGAGTTTTGGTCATCAGCGTCTTGGCGGTATTCATGACCTCGACGTTGGCTTGGTAAGAGCGGGAGGCTGCGATCATGTCGACCATCTCGTTGACCGGGTCGACATTGGGCATCTGCACGTAGCCCTGATCGTCGGCCAGCGGATGGCCGGGACGGTACTCCATGCGCATCGGCGTGACGTCGTCCTCGACCACGCCGGTAACGCGAACGCCGCCCGTGCCGCCGCCCTGCTGGCTCAGCGCCTGGAACATGACCTGCCTGGCGTGGTAGGGCTCCCCATCGGGGCCGGCGACGCTATCGGCATTGGCGAGGTTGCTCGCGGTGACGTTCATGCGCTGTGAATTGGCCGACAGCGCCGAACCGGAAATATCGAATACACTGAACATGGACATCGTGTTACTCCGGCTGCATGGCTTTCTTCAGCCCCTGGATCTTGCGGCTGACGAAAGTGACGTCCGCCTGATAGCGGAGCGAGTTGTCGGCAAAGGCCGAGCGCTCCCGATCCATATCGACCGTGTTGCCATCGAGGCTCGGCTGATCGGGAATGCGGTAGAGCAGATCCTGAACGCCCGCCCCGCCGGATGCCTGCCCCGGAATATGCCGTGCGGACGTCCGCGCCAGCGACAGCCCACCGGAGCCCTCGCTGCGCCCCTGCTCCATGACCCGATCCAGTTCCGCGCGAAAATCGAAATCCCGCGCTTTGAAATTGGGCGTATCGGCATTGGCGATGTTGTTGGCCAGTACCTGCTGACGCTCTGCGCGCAGATTGATGGCCTCCTGCTGGAAGCGCAGCGCGTTATCCAACTTGTCGAACATGCCGTGCACCTCGGATGGCGTTCGCTGGAAAATTGACAGGATGGAGAATAGCGGCGGGCGGCGCGATTCAAACCCGTAAACAGACCGTCAATTGCGCGCCATTTTCATCAATGCTCGATGACGGGCACGCCTACAATCGTTTTCCAACGTGGGGGATTGCGTCCACCGACACGCTGTGCCGGGACGCGCTTGGTCCTGGATCCGTGACCTGGATCCGTGACATGGACCCAGCCCCGAGAACAGCCCCACGAGATCCGCGAACAGCCCGAGACCCGTGATATGCGTGCCGATCCGACAGAAGCGTTCCCGCGTACCCGGTTGAAACATCGACCGTCTCGACGGCTCGTGCTCCGAGCCGGCGCCGCCACGCTGATGGCGCTGCTTTTCGCGCTATCGTTGCTGCCGCTTCCTTCGATCGCCCGCGCGGAACCGGCGGGTGAATCCTCCGAGGCCGTCGTCGCCAGCGTGCGGCAGTTCCTCAAGGAGCGCACTGCCCCTCTCGGCGACCAGGTGACGATCGATATTCGGGAAAGCG
Source organism: Salinicola salarius (assembly GCF_002179555.1). Classification (GTDB taxonomy): domain Bacteria; phylum Pseudomonadota; class Gammaproteobacteria; order Pseudomonadales; family Halomonadaceae; genus Salinicola; species Salinicola salarius_A. The sequence goes on from NZ_NHOU01000011.1 coordinate 46,573, forward strand.
GTGTCGACCTCGGCGACTGCTCGACACCGCAGCCGTTTCTGCCGCGCCCCGGCGTGCCTCAAGGCCGGGTTACGGTAGGCGTTCATTGCGGCAGCGACGGCAGCCGGACGCGCTATCTGCAGGCCACGGTTTCGGCGATAGTTCGCCACCTGGTCGCACTCCAGCCGATTGATCCCGGTCAACGGATCGATGCGACGATGCTGGATTGGCAGGAGGCGGATATTTCCCGCCTGCGCCGCGGCTACCTCGATGATCTCGACCAGGCGGTCGGCAGGGTTGCCACGCGACGCATCCCGACCGGAGCAACGCTGACCGACAACATGATCAGAAAGCCGTGGATGGTGAAACGCGGTGATACGGTCGTACTGACCGCCGTGGGCCAGGGGTTTCGCATCAGTCGCAGCGTCGAGGCGCTGGATAACGGTGAATTAGGCAGCACCATTCGCCTCAAGACGGAGGATGATCAGATTCTACAGGGAAGAGTGACGGGACAGGATCGGCTGCGCGTCGACCTGTGAGCCGTCCAGATAATTTTTTTAACAAATCTCTGTTCGAATTTCGTTCAGCTTCCGCTGGCCTTGCCGATAACGTAAGCAAGTACGTGATTGTGCATCCAGCCATGAGGTAATGACCTTGAAAATCGATCAAACGCAACCGCTGACTCGCCCGCCCCAGAACGAGGCCGCCGAGCAGCGCAAAAGCGCGGAGTCGCTGGGAGCCGCCAAGACGACGGCCGGCTCCAGGACAACGTTGAGCCAGATCCCGAGGGGCGACGAGAGCGGAGATATCGATACTGCCCGTGTCAACGATATCCGCCAGGCGATCTCCGAAGGCCGGCTCGAACTCGATACCAGCAAGATCGCGGACGGTCTGGTCCAGAGCGTTCGCAATATGTTGGGTGAATAATCCCTGACTTCAGGTCCAGTTTCAGGAATTCTGCATGACGCCAGCTGAATTGATTGCCGAACAACAGACCCTGTTGCAAGCGCTCGCGGAAACACTCGATGCGGAGGCCAGCTGTCTCGGTGCCGGCAGGGCCGATGGAGAGCGTCTCGGTGAATTGGCCACGCTCAAGCAACAGCAGCTGAATGACCTCGACCGGATCGAGAGTCTCCGGCGAGAGCATCAGCAATCGCAAGGATTCGGCATGGGAAGTCGGGGCGCGGAGCAGTTTGCCCTGTCACTGGACAAGCATGAAACCTGGCAGCGGATTCGAGAACTGGCAGAGCAGGTCCGTCGGACCAATCGCCTCAATGGCCACATCATCTCCACGCGGCTGGAGCACAATCAACAGGCCATCGATTTTCTGAACCGCGCCATCGGGGGCAGCGTCTACGGACCCAAGGGCGAGTCCCGCCACAACGGCTTCGGCGGCATCAGCTCCAAGGCTTGAGGTCAGAGAACCGCTAAATACGAAACCCTCCGCCGAGACAACGGCGGAGGGTTCTTTGGCCAAGCGCATGAAGAAGGAAAAGGCGCTCAGTCTTCCGTTCTGACGACCCAGGATTCGACGGCGTCGCTACCGTGTTCGTCTTTCCACGCTTTCAAGGTCTTGTGATTGCCACCGCGTGTCTCGACGACTTCCCCGGTGTTGGGGTTCTTGTAAATCTTGAGCTTGCGCTTGCGGCGGCTACCGGTCGATCCGGTTTGCGCAGCCGCGGGCTGGGCGTTGTCAGATTTCGGGTTCAACAATTCGATGACGTCACGCGTTGTCTTACCGTACTCCGCCATCAAGGCTTCGAGCTTCTCCTTGAACTCGAGTTCGGACTTCAGACGTTGATCACCCTCCATCCGCTTCAGCTCTTCTTCAAGCTGCTTCAGGAGCTGTTCTTTCTTGACGTAATCGCTAAGTAGAGACATTCGTTGGTCCGTTGCGGATTGGTTTAAGCGTGGACATTATTGCGGATATTTAAAAACTTTCAAGTCTTGCCGAAATGTTTTTTAAAGCGAAACGATTACCAGTATTTATTTAACCAATGGGTCGTTAATGACTTAGCGTAATATCTACCCCCGGCATCGCAAAGGTGTCATTCCATCCATTGCCCCCGTTCGTGTTATTTACTTCACCCCAATCTCAATGCGCAAGGAGGAGAACAGCTCGGATAGAACCACAGGCATCGAGGAGTCTGAACGGTAATTTCAGGACACGGTGAAGCCTAGAAATTCCCTGCTGCAAATAGCGATGAATAAGCGCAACCTAAATCAATGATATCTAATTGGTTATGCGTATCTTGAGTGAGCTACAATCCCGCCCCCGCCTGCCGTCGCCATTGAACGGAAGACTCGATTCACTTCAGGTTCCCTATGAATGAATTCGAGTTCCGGCTATCTAGCGAGGCCAGGCGTTTTCGATGACCAGGACATCGGTTCAGGACATGACAAAAAAGAAAAGTCGCTTATCGACCCGTACGATAGTGGAATTGGCTGGAATCTGGCTGGGCTCCTCGCTGTTGATGCTGGGCGCGGCTTGGCTGGTTAGCGCCGGCGGGCCATTCATGATTGCCGTGCTGGTCTGCCTCGTCAGTGGGCTGTCGGGCCTGGTTGCCAGTCTCTGGCTGCTTAATCGTCGACTACTGGCCCCGGTCAGGCGGCTAGCGGATCACGTGCGTTTTGCGCATGAATTCCGCGACATGCCGCAGCAGGTGCCCTTCGATCTCTCCCGCCGCTCCGACGCCGTGGGCTTGCTGACGCAGAATTTGCAAAAACTGATCGAAGAGTCGAGAAGCGACCATGCCGCTCTGCTGGAACAGACGCTGAACGATCCACTGACCGGACTCGGCAACCGGCGCATGCTGGAAAGCCAGCTCGACGTGCTCATCCCTCTCAGCCGGCGCCTGAGCTGCACGGTGTCGGCGATGATGATCGATGTCGATCACTTCAAGGCATTCAACGACCACTACGGCCACCCGGCCGGCGATGTATGCCTCGTGGATATCGCTGGCGTGCTGAAAGACACCTTCCGTCGAGAAACCGATGTGGTGGTACGCCTGGGTGGCGAAGAGTTCCTGGTACTGCTGATCAATGCCGACAAGGACGAAGCCTGGGCGCTGGCCGATGCCATGCGCGCCATGATTCAGGCGCTGGGCATTCCTCACGAATATTCCTCGGTGGCTTCCGTGGTCACCGTCAGCGTCGGGGTGGCCACCAGCCCTCATGGCTTGCTGGTCGATATCGACGACATGATCGCTCATGCCGATGAGGCGCTTTATGACTGCAAGGCCCGGGGCAGAAACCAGGTGGCATCCAGGCTGATGGGGGCCGACACCGCGCCACAGGCACCTCAGCCGTCCACCAAATCCACGCATGACCCTTCGAGACAATAATCTTTACAGTAGAATACTGGATATAAATACAGCTTTTCTTTACCTTGTCCTCATCGACGCTACCGACACCGCCATTGCGGCTATAGCTATATTTGCGCATAAACGCAGAAATAGCTTTTTTAAGCTATAGTCCAAACCGTATGGACGGCTATCGATGAGGGTTCTCATGTCAGCGATTGGCGTGCTCAGCGGGGATATCGTCGCGTCGCGCGATATCAGCGACAAGCGCAAGCTTAGGCGGGCAATAGATACCGGTATCGAACGCCTCGGACAGTCACTGGGCGCCGTGGGTACCCGGTTTCGGGGGGATGCGTTCCAGGTGGCGATTCCCGAGTCGCGGGATTCGCTCGCCGCCGCCGTGATCATGCGCGCCAGCCTGATCGAGCACTCCCCTTCCAGACAGCAGATGTGGGACGCAAGAATCGCGGTCGGTATCGGCGAGGGCACGGTGCCCACGCTCGAGAATTTCATCGATGCCGATGGCGAAGCGTTCATCCGTTCCGGGCAGGGGCTGGATGCGTTGAGCCAGGGCGATCGACGCCTGGGGCTGTTTCTGGCGACCCCGCAACCCGAACTGGACCTGCTGATCCGGTTTGCCGATGACATCGTCAGCCACTGGAGCCATAACGCCGCGGAAGTGATTCGCTTCAATCTGACGACCGACCATTCGCAAAGCGAACTTGCCCGGCGTCTGGGTCGTTCTCAACCGACGATCAACCGGCGCCTGAGTGCCGCACGCTGGCCGCTGATCCGTGACTTTCTGGCGTTCAGCCGGCAGCGCCTGGAGACACTGACATGAACGAGACGAGTCTGTCGCTGCTGTTGGCGTTGCTGCTGTCGCACACCATTGCCGACTTTCTGTTGCAGAGCGATACCTGGGCGGCTCGGAAGCAGCAGCACCATTTCCGCACGCTATCGCTTTACTGGCACGTCGGCATTCACATGTCGCTGAGCCTCGCCGTGTTGCTCGCTTTCGGTACCGGCGTGCACGGCGCACTGATCGCCACCTCGGGAATCGGCGCATCCCACTGGCTGATCGATACGTTGAAGAGCTACGCCCCGGCGCACCGGGTTCGCTTTTTCCTTCTCGACCAGTTTCTGCATCTGCTGATACTGGGACTCGTCTGGTGGTGGGTCGTGGACGGCGACATGGCCGTGCCGATGGTCCAGCTGGCGCTATTGTGGCAACCCCGGACGCTGCTCGTCGCGCTGGCTTATCTGGTGGTCCTGCGCCCTGCGTCGATACTGATCGCGCTGATCATGCGGCGCTGGAGCGAAGGCGTCGACACACGCGGCACGCTGGCCGACGCGGGTGCCCGGATCGGCATGCTCGAACGCTTTCTCATTCTGACCTTCGTTCTCAGCCATCAGATGGCCGCTATCGGCTTTCTGCTGACCGCCAAGTCAGTGCTTCGCTTCGGCGATCTCTACGAAGACCGCGATCGAAAGCTGACCGAGTACGTACTGCTCGGCACCATGCTGAGTTTCTCGATCACGCTTACCCTGGGTCTGTTGACCCGTTATCTGCTGGGTGTGCTATGAAGTCTCGACGACAGGATCATCCGCGTGGCACCAGGAGTCTGCTGACCGGCTGGATGCTACTGACGATACTGGCCGGCTGTGCCGGCTCACCGACGATGGAGACCCGAAACGGTTATATCGCCGACCGCGCGCACCGCTCCGATGCCTACAACCAGCGCATTCGCTATCTGATTCTGCATTACACCGACTCAGAGGCGTCCCGGGCGATGCGCACCCTGCTCGGGCCCGATGTCAGCTCACACTATCTGGTGCCCCGCTCCCCCTCCCTGTCGGATGATCTGCCGCAGATCTGGCAACTGGTCGACGAGAAAGACCGCGCCTGGCATGCCGGCGTCAGCGCCTGGGAAGACCGCACCCAGCTCAACGACACCTCCATCGGCGTGGAGATCGTCAACCGTGGCCCGCAGGAGACGCTCGAAGGTCAGCGATGGGAGCCTTATCCCGAGGACCAGATCCGTGCGGTCATCGCCTTGGCGAAGGATGTGATTCGCCGCTATCGGCTGCCGCCGACTGCCATCCTGGGACACTCGGACATCGCGCCGTCGCGCAAGATCGACCCTGGCCCGCGCTTTCCCTGGAAACGCCTGCATGATGCCGGCGTCGGCGCCTGGCCGAGAGACGAGGATATCGCCAGCTTTCGTCATCAATTCGCCCAGTGCTCGCCCTCGATCACGCAATATCAACGAGCGCTGAGCGCGTACGGTTATTCCCTGACGGCGACCGGGATGATCGACGACGAGACACGGGACGTGACGCGCGCCTTCCAGATGCATTTTCGCCCGGCCAACTATTCGGGCCAGCCGGACCACGAGACGGCAGCGATTCTCTGGGCACTGCTTGCCCGTTATCGGCCGCAAGCGCTGCTGGATACCGGCCTGGCCGAACCGACGGGCTGCAGGAAACCGGAGAAAGGCAATCCATTCACGCCCGAAACGGCGCTTCAGTCACCGAAGGGATAGTGAATCAGATCGTGGATTCTCGCGGGCTCCGGGTGACGATTACGGTAAGCGTGGGGCTGATCCGCGGAAAACCGGATCGCATCGCCGGCGGATAGTGTCTGCCAGCCACCGTCGATGAAGAGCTCCATTCGCCCTTCCAGCACGACCAGATGCTCCACCACCCCAGAGGCGTGGGGCGCGGACTCGCTCAAGGTATCCTGGGGCAGCTCGATCGCGAACATCTCGAACCCCAGGGCCGGATCGAACGCAAACAGCGGAGTCACGATCATTCCCGAAGCATCGTGATGGCGAGGCATCGCATTCAGTCGCTGCAGCGCGACGCCCTCGGGCACCAGGAATCGCGATAGCGGTACCTGCAGGCCACTGGCGATCTTCCAGAGCGTGGAGATGGTCGGCGTCGACTCCCCCCGCTCGATCTGCCCCAGCATCGCCTTGCTCACCCCGCAGATATCGGCCGTCCGGGATAGGCTCCAACCACGCTCGGCGCGCCGCTTTTTCATGTACCGGCCGATCGCCGAGACATCCGCGTCCATCTCTCCTCCGCTCGTTTTCCATCATCGCCCGGATTTCGAGCCGTGCCCGGCTCTCGCCATGGCGAACATCGTACTCGCTCGATTGTGCGTGCGCTATAGCGCACGTTGCCGGGGTCGGGCGATGTGCGTTATAACGCACACTCTACTGATCATAAGGAACGCGTTCATGGCACCTCCATCGGCCGACCACCGGCACGCCACGAGGGTAACGGCCTCCCACGTCACGGCGGGATTCGTCGCGGTCCTCGTCGGCTATACGAGCTCAGCGGCCATCATCTTTCAGGCGGCCGCGGCAGCCGGCGCGACACCGGCCCAGATCGGCGGGTGGCTGAGCGCGCTGGGGCTGGCCATGGGCGTCACCTCGATCGGCTTGTCGCTACGCTATCGACAGCCGATTCTGACGGCGTGGTCGACGCCGGGCGCCGCGCTCCTGGCCGTCAGCCTTCCCGACCTGCCGCTGAGCGAGGCGATCGGCATCTTCGTCTTCAGCGCCGTGCTGATCCTGATCTGCGGCATCACCGGCTGGTTCGCCAGGTTGATGCAAATCATCCCGCAGTCCATCGCCGCCGCCATGCTGGCGGGGGTTCTCCTGCGTTTCGGCCTGGACGCCTTCGGTTCGCTGAACGGCGACTTCGTGCTGGTGTCGTCGATGTTTCTGACCTATCTCGCCGCCAAACGCTGGCAACCGCGCTACGCCATCGTGCTGGTGCTAATGGCAGGGCTCGGCGTTGCCGGCGTGCTGGGCGAAATCGATACACGGCAGGCGCAACTGATCGTCAGCGTACCCCATTGGATCTGGCCGACCTTCTCGCTGTCGAGCCTGATCGGCGTGGGAATCCCGCTGTTCGTGGTGACAATGGCCTCGCAGAACGCGCCTGGCGTGGCAACCCTGCGTGCCGCGGGTTACGACACGCCGATTTCTCCCTTGATGATCTGGACGGGGCTGGCCACCCTCCTCCTGGCGCCTTTCGGTGCCTTCAGCGTCTGCCTGGCCGCGATTACCGCCGCGATCTGCATGGGGCCGGATGTCGACCCCGATGCCGACCGACGCTATCCGGCAGCGATCTGTGCAGGGGGCTTCTATTTACTGGCGGGTCTTTTCGGCGGTTCGATCGGCACGCTGTTCGATGCCCTGCCCCAGTCGCTGGTGCTGGCGGTCGCCGGGCTGGCGCTGCTCTCGACCATCGGCGGCAGCCTTCATCGCGCCCTGCTGGAGCCGCATCAACGCGAACCGGCACTGATCACTTTCCTGGTTACCGGTTCCGGCGTGACGCTGTTCGGAGTCGGCGCTGCCTTCTGGGGCCTGGTAGCCGGCATGCTGGCGCTGCTCGTGGCGCCGAAATCGCGACCGGCCTGATTCGGGAGCCGTTTAGGTAGTCGAGAGCCGTTCAGGTAGCCGGGAGCGATTCATATAGGCGGCACTGCGGGGCCGAATTCGATTCTCGACACCGCCTGATCCAGCGTCGCGACCTGCTCGACGATGGGCGCTTGCGACTCTGCAGCGAGATCGTGACCGGTACGTGTCTCGATCATCGAGGCCAGCGAGTCGGCGCTCAAGCGGCCCTCGTAATGAACGCGATCGATCGAGGCCTCGTGGGAGCCCGGGAGATAGATGGTGTTGTTGGAAAAATCCACGGCATAGGCGATCACGCCCGGCACGATGAACAACAGCAGACCCAGCCCGTCGGCAATCGCCACGCCAGGGTCGATACGCCCCTGAAGCTGTCCCTTGCGCTCGGGATAGAAGAGCGTGCCGCAGCCGGTCAGCGGCAGAATCAGGCCGATCACGACAGCGCCAGCGATCAGGCGTCGAAACGGAGGTTGCATCGCGGAAATCCCAGTGACGGAGAGGTAACGCGGAGTAACCTAATCCATAGAGCCGGGTCGCGTCCAGATGCTGCCAGCTCCCAAAACGACGCCCGCCATACAGGCGGGCGTCGCGTGTCGAGAGAAACCGTGGAAGTCAGACCAGCGAGGCGCCGTAACCCCACAGCAGCACGGTGATCGCCAGCAGCGCCTCGAGCACGAGAACGCCGATCGCCAGCGCCGCACTCGAGGCACGCATGCCCTCGTGCTGGTCGATGCCCAGGAAGGATGGCAGGCCCGCATAGACGAGATAGACCGTGTAACAGAGCCCTGCGATGCCGGCCAGCAGGCACAGCCATATCAGCGGATAGAGCGCGACCACGCCGCTCAGGAACATCGGCGTTGCCATGTAACCAGCGAACACGACGCAATGACTGAGATCCGGTCGCTCCGGGTAGCGACGCGCCAGCCAGTGAATCACGTTGCCCATCAGCCAGACGGCGCCCAGGATCAGCGCATAGAAGATGATCGCCAGCAGTACCGCGGTTGCAGGCGCGACAGTGACGGTCTTCGCCAATCCGTCTTTGGTCGTGCCGAAATGCCAGCCCACCAGCGTGGTACCGATGAAGGCGCAGACCACCGGAATGGCAGCCATCACCAACACATGGGAGCCGTAAAAGTGCGATACGGTTTCGTTTTCGCCGCGGATCTGCTGCCACTCGCGATTGGGATGCGTAAGCAGTCCCCAGACGTGATGAATCATGACACACCTCCCTCCGGCGCGGGCCGCCAACGACGGATTTCCGATGGTGTCCTGTTCCGCTCGCCTCCCCGACGATGCCGGATGCGGCCCTCACCCTCACTATAGGAAAGATCAGCAGAGTGGAAAGGCCAATCTCGGTGCCTGTTGCAGACCGCCAGCCGGCAGGCGCTGTGCCATGGTGCCCGCGGGAGGTTTTTACCGCTCGCCCTTCCCCGTCCGCTGCTCGCATCTCTATACTGGCGACCCTACGAACGACCGCAGATCACGTCATATCGAGCATATGCCGCGTTCCGCTTACGCTGATGAATACAGGAAAGAACACCCAATGCGTGCCAGCCAATTACAGATCTCGACCCTCAAGGAAACGCCGGCGGACGCGGAAATCGTCAGTCACCAGCTGATGCTGCGTGCCGGCATGATCCGCCGTCTGACATCGGGGCTCTACACCTGGTTGCCGGTGGGCGTGAGAACGCTGCGCAAGGTCGAGCGTATCGTCCGCGAGGAGATGGATCGCGCCGGCGCGCAGGAAGTGCTGATGCCGGCGGTACAGCCCGCCGAGCTGTGGCAGGAGTCCGGCCGCTGGGACGAGTACGGTCCGGAATTGCTGCGACTCAAGGATCGTCATCAGCGCGACTACTGCGTCGGTCCTACCCATGAAGAGGTCATCACCGACCTGGTGCGACGCGAGATCAGCAGCTACAAGCAACTGCCGACCAACTTCTATCAGATCCAGACCAAATTCCGCGACGAGATCCGCCCCCGCTTCGGCGTGATGCGCTCGCGCGAGTTCATCATGAAGGACGCGTACTCGTTCGACAGCGACGAGGCCGGTCTCAAGGCGTCCTATCAGCGCATGTACGACGCCTACGTGCGGATCTTCACCCGGCTGGGTCTCGATTTCCGCCCGGTACTCGCCGACAACGGCTCCATCGGCGGCACCGGCTCCCACGAATTCCATGTGCTGGCCGACTCCGGCGAAGATGCCGTGGTCTTTTCCACCGGCTCCGACTACGCCGCCAATATCGAGAAGGCCGAGGCGCTGCCGCCCAAGGACGCCGAGCGTGCCGCGCCGCAGGAAACCATGCGCCAGGTGCCCACGCCGGGCGTGCGCACCATCGCCGCGCTGGTCGAAGGCTTCGATCTGCCGGTCGAGAAGACCGTCAAGACGCTGATCGTGCATGCCGCCGACGGCGGGCTGATCGCGCTGATGGTACGCGGCGATCACCAGCTCAACGAGATCAAGGCCGAGAACCTCGACGCCGTCGCAGCGCCGCTGACCATGGCCAGCGAAGAGGAAATTCGTGCCGCTATCGGCGCCGGCCCCGGCTCGCTGGGTCCGGTGGATCTGCCGCTGCCGCTGATCATCGATCACAGCGTTGCGCTGATGAGCGACTTCGGCGCCGGCGCCAACGTCGACGATCACCACCTGTTCGGCATCAACTGGGAGCGCGACCTGCCGCTGCCGCAGGTCGCCGATCTGCGCAACGTGGTCGAGGGCGACCCGTCGCCGGACGGCCAGGGCACGCTGTCGATCACCCGCGGGATCGAGGTCGGCCACGTCTTCCAGCTCGGACAGAAGTACTCCAAGGCGATGAACGCCACGGTACTCGATGATAACGGCCAGCCGACGACGGTCTGGATGGGTTGTTACGGTATCGGCATCACCCGCGTGGTGGCCGCAGCCATCGAGCAGAACCACGACGCCGGCGGCATCATCTGGCCCGACGCCATTGCTCCGTTCCAGTTGGCGATCGTGCCGATGAACGCCCACAAGTCGGACCGGGTTCGCGAGACCGCCGACAAGCTCTATCAGGAGCTGACGGACGCCGGCATCGACGTGCTGCTGGATGACCGCGACCTGCGCCCCGGCGTCAAGTTCGCCGACCAGGAGCTGATGGGCATTCCCCATCGTCTGGTGATCGGCGACCGCGGTCTCGACAAGGGCGAGCTGGAGTACAAAGGCCGCCGCGACAGCGAAGTCACCATGGTCGCGCTGGACGAACTTCGCGCATTCCTGGACGCCCGGTTCGCCTGATCGGGCGGGATCGTGCCGGCGCGACTCACCGCGACACTGACGACGGCGAGCTGGCTCGTCGTCGCCAGCCTGTTCTCGGCTGGCGTGACGCTGGCCCAGACGAATGCGCCGCCCGCCGGCAGCCCGAGCGAGCCGCCATCCCCCGCGCTGCTGAGATCGCTGTCGCGGGTCATGGCGGCGCCGGACGGCTTCGAGGATGCTTTCGATGCCCAGGTGTGGCTGCTGGACATGCAATCCCGCCTGGCCCGACGCCAGCCCGAAGCCTATCCGTCACGCCATGACCGCCTGGCTCTGCTGGAGCGCATTCATGCCGAAGCGCGGCGTGCCCAGCTGCCGCCCGAACTGGTCCTGGCGCTGATCGATGTGGAGAGCCGCTTTCGACCGAGCGCGGTCTCGTCGGCCGGCGCGCTGGGGCTGATGCAGGTCATGCCGTTCTGGAAAGCCGAGATCGGCCGTCCGCAGGACGATCTGCACGATATCGATACCAATCTGCGCTACGGCTGTACCATCCTCGCTCACTATCTGGCACGCGAACATGGCGACTGGACCCAGGCTCTGGCTCGCTACAACGGCAGCCTGGGCCGCACGGTCTATCCCGAACGGGTCATGCAGGCCTGGTTCACGCGCTGGTGGGTGGATCGCTGAGAACCCGTTCACAATCTGCTGCGCGTCGGCGGCAAGCCCCTTCACGACATACTAGCCACGACATACTAGCGTTTGCGGTCCTCGACTTCGGTATGTGAGGTTCCCGGCGGTAGCGGATGCCCCTTGGCCAGTTCGGCCCGCGTCGCCTCGCGTACCTCGAGAATCTCGATCTCGTAGGTCAGCGTCTCGCCGGCCAGCGGATGATTGGCGTCCACGGCGACCTGCGCCTCGTCGACCTCGACGACCGTCACCGTTCGCGGGCCGTCCGGCCCCTGCGCCTGGAAGCGCTGACCGGCCTGCAATACCTGGTCTTTCGGGAAAGCCGATCGCGGGCTGGCGCTGACCAGCGCTTCGTCGCGCTCGCCGTAGGTATCCACCGGCGCCAGGGTGACGCGCAGCTGCTCGCCCGCCCGGCGCTTAACCAGTGCCGCTTCCAGCGCCGGGAACAGATTGTCGTGCCCGTGCAGATATTCCAGCGGCTGCTGGCGTGCCCGGGAATCGTCGAGGGTGCGGCCTTGCTCGTCCGCGAGAACATAGTGCAGGGACGCAACGAGAGACGGTGCGATGGCGAACTGGCTCATGATGACTCCAGGATGACGATGGGAATTCTTGGTGGATGAGGGACGATGCCAGCTTGCCGGAAGGTCGATGAATCCGAACAGCTAGGAGGAGTGCTTGCGCAGGGCATCGACAGGCACTTCGAGGCGCTGGGTCTGCTGCAGCAGGTTGAGCAGCACGATGGCGCGCTCTTCACCCTTCTGCGCCTCGAACACGGCCTGCAGGGCGCGAAACGGCCCGTCGGTGATCTCGACGATATCGCCCTGGCGATAGTAGACATTGGCGCGGTCGCGGCTGGCATCGGCGCTGACGCGATCGCGCAGGGTATCGATTAGCGCATCCTGCACGAACACCGGCTCCTGGCCGAAACCGACCAGCCGCAGAACGCCCCGCGTGGAGCGAATCGGCCGCCAGTTGCTGGCAACGCGATCGAGACGGATGAACAGGTAATGCGGAAACAGCGGCTCGGCAACCCAGGTCAGCTTGCCACGCCGGCGCTTCTGCACCTCGAGCACCGGGTGGAACACTTCGTAGCCCTGGTTGTCGAGATGTTCACTGGCACGAAACGACTCGCCGCCCTTGCACTGGATCACATACCAGCGTGGCAACGACTCGCCGTCCTGCGTCGACTCACTGGTCATCGGTATACCTTCCCTGATCGCCGCCACTGATCACGACCTCTGGTCATGACCATTAATCATGACCTTTTAAAAAGACAATCCCTGTCATCGCCCGTTTCGACGAGGCAGAATCACGCGTTATCGCGAGATCGCCAGCGTGGCATTCGGGCCAGACGCGACAGGCCATCTAGCGTACCATTTTCGATCCGACACGTCCGCCCGCGGCGTGCCGATCCGGTTCTGGGAGGTTGCATGCAACGCAAGCCACGTGACTGGCTGACATCCTTGCGCGTCTACCTGCGGGCGCCGGTGGTGACCCTGCTATTCCTGGGGTTTTCCGCCGGGCTACCCTATCTGCTGGTGTTCTCGACGCTCACCGCCTGGCTCGAGGATAGCGGTGTCGAAGTCGCCGCCATCGGCTTTTTCAGTTGGGTGGGGCTGCTCTATTCGATCAAGCTGTTCTGGGCGCCGATCGTCGACCGGGTGAGGCTGCCGCTGGTCGGGCGCTGGCTGGGCCAGCGCCGCAGCTGGATGCTGCTGGGGCAGACGCTAATCGCCGCCGGCCTGCTGGGACTGTCCGGGCTCGATCCCGCCGGACACCTGCCGCTGGTGGCGGCCTTCGCCCTGCTCACCGCCTTCGGCGCGGCGACCCAGGACATCGTCATCGACGCCTACCGTATCGAATCCGGCGAAGCGGCAATCCAGGCCGCCATGGCTTCGACCTACATCATCGGCTATCGCATCGGTATCGTCATGGCGGGGGCCGGTGCGCTCTACATCGCCGACGCCGCGTCCTGGGCAGTAGCCTATCTGAGCATGGCCGCGCTGGTCGGCATCGGCATGGTCACCGTGCTGGTACGCCCGGAACCGCCGCGTCCGCAGAGCCTCACCGTAGTGCTGTTCCATCCTCGGGTGAAGCGCTTTCTCCGCCGCAGCGCGAACCGCCCCGGCTGGCAGCGACAGACCGGTGTCTGGCTGATCGCGGCTATCGTCTGCCCGATCGGAGACTTCTTCCAGCGCTATGGCCGCCTGGCGCTGTGGCTGCTGGTCTTCATCGGCATCTACCGCATCAGCGACATCTCGATGGCGGCGATGGCCAATCCGCTCTACCTGAGTCTGGGCTTCACCAAGAGCGACATCGCCAGCGTCACCAAGGTCTTCGGCGTGCTGATGACCATCGGCGGCGGCGTTCTCGGCGGGCTGCTGGTGGTCCGTTATGGTCTGGGCCGGATGCTGATCGTCGGCGCGCTGGCCGTGGCACTGACCAACCTGCTGTTCGTGCTGCTCGCCACCGGCGGCGACAGCCTGCCGCTGCTGATCGTGGCCATCACCGGCGACAACCTGGCCAACGGCCTCGCCAGCACGGTGTTCATCGCCTTCCTGTCGAGCCTGACCTCCCGCACCTACACCGCCACCCAGTACGCGCTGTTTTCCTCGCTGATGACCCTGCCCGGCAAGTTCATCGGCGGCTTCTCCGGCGTGGTCGTGGCCGATGTCGGCTATGCCAGCTTCTTCGGGATTGTCTGCCTGCTTGGCCTGCCGGCCGTGGCGCTGGCGTGGTGGCTGAGCCGCCGGCTGCCGACGCTCGATACCAACAGTGACGGCGACGAAGCGGGGACGGCCTCGAAAACCCAAGGACGGGACAACGGACGGAAAAACGGACAGGAAAGCGGGCGGGAAGACGGCGAGCCCGCCAGCACACGCTGACGGGCCCGGACAGGAATGAGAAATGAAGAGGCCGTTGTCGGCGAACCTCTCGGCGAACCTCAGGAGAGCGCCCGGCGCTGCCGGGCGAGCCAGTCCAGGGCGCCCTCCGAGGCGAGCCACTGGTCGCGCATCAGCTGGCGATACTGCCACGCCTCCGCGCGCGTGCCCGGCTCCGGCATATCGTCGCCGAGCCGTGCCGGCCGCGGGCGGTCTTCGCACAGGATCGGCAATATGTAGGGATTGGCCGAATAGACCTCGCGCAGCACGGCGAGCGCGTCCTCCCGACGCGACAGGCGATAGAGCGCCAGTACCCGGCCCATCTGCACGCCCAGCATCTCGGTTCCTTCCGGCCCCTGTTCGCTGACCGCCAGCGCCTGTTCGTCGTTGCCCTCACGCAGCAACTGGTCGATCACCAGCTCGCGCAGGCCCAGGCTGTCCTCCTCGTCCAGCGCCAGCAGCCGCTGCGCCAGCTTCCGCGCCTCCTGCCCCGCGCCACGCTCCATGCCGATGACCAGCGCCAGGCCGGTTCGCAGCAGCGTCGCGTTGTCCGCATCATGCCAGGAAAAGCTGCCACCGGCGTCCTCGAGCTGGTTGAGCCAGAAGCCGTAGCGCTCCGCCAGCGGCGTGAAGAAGGTATCGACCATCCAGGGCAGGCTGCCGAAGCGACTGGCCAGCGCCAGGGTCAGCGCCTGCATCACGCGCGGCGCGTCCAGCCATTCCGGGTTGGCGCACAGCGCCTGCAGCCACTGCAGCGCCGTTACCCACGGGTCGCCCAGAAACCCGAGCGCGGCATCTTCGTCGATCTCGACCTCGCAGGCATCGGCCCAGCCGCGGTAGAGCGATGCCTCGCGAGAGCTGGGCTCGTACAGCAGCGCCCCTTCCTCGGAGTGGGTCAGTTCGAGACGGGGCGGACGCTGCTGGGTATGCAGCAGCGCCTGCAGCGCCGTCAACGGGCCGGCCAACGCCTCCTCGGAGTGGATGACCTGCTCCGCCAGCGCCGCCTGAGGGTCGTCGGCCAGCTCGGCGATGAATTCGAGCTGATCCGGGTCCAGGTGGTGCTGGCGCGACAGCCGTCGCCACCAGAAGGCCGCGCGCTGACGCGCCTTGCCGACATTGCCTTCGTGAAGCAGTACCATCGCCTCGATATACGCCAGCGATGGTGAATCCGGCAGGGTTCGCTGGGCGCTCTGGAAGGCGTCCCGCGCGCTGGCCAGATCGCCGCTGTCCAGATGCATCAGGCACAACCGCTCGAGGGCGGCACCCCGCAGGAACCCCGGCCCCTCGGCCATCACTTTCTCGACCAATGCCGCTCGCTTGCGATGGAAGCCGCGCTCCTGATAGAGATCGACCAGGATTTCGAAGGCCGGCTCGATCTGCTCTTCCAGCGCCTCCCAGTCGCGATCGCCGGCAAACAGCGACTCCAGAATCTGCTGGGCGCGGCCGTTGTTGCCACTCTCCGCCGAGACGATGCCGGCTTCCAGCAGCGCCTGCGGCGGCGCCTTGCGGCTGTCCAGCGCGGCCTTCAGCGTCTCGCCACGCCACTCGCGCAGCGACAGCATCCACATCAGATGCCCGGGAATGACGCTGGGCATCTCGACTCGCGCACAGCAGTCGCGATAGAGCCGTCCGGAGTCGCACCAGCAGGGTTCGTCCCGCTTCGGCTCCGCCAGCGGCTCGGTATCGAAGTCGCGCCGGACCAGCGGGGTCTGATTCCAGATGAGCGGAGCGAGCGCCTGGGCCAGATCGAGACTGCCGCCGCAATGTTCGACCCCCTCGGCTCGGGCCCATGCCATCATCGTCGGGTAATATTCATTGGCGCGAATCGCCTCGAGGGCACCGCTGGCAAAACCCAGCAGCTGTTCGACCCAAGCTGTCAGCATGGCATTCCTCCGTTTTCTGGCCTCATCCTAGCACGCCGGGCAACGGCGCTGGCGAGTGCCGGCATGGGGTGATAATTTAGCCGCCGCTTGCCCTATCGTGACTAGCCGACCGCCGTACCCACCCACCGTCGTCACCAGAGAGGAGCGCCCGTGCTCTTGCCGATTCCGTTTCGTCGCCCTTCGCCGTCGGCCGCCAGCGATGCACCACAGGTAAGGCTGGAACGGGAAGGCCGTGACGAGATTCGGCGCATCACCGCGGCGGTCGAGAAAGTTCCCTGGACCGTCAGCCTGCTGCAGATCCTGTGGACCGCCGGGCCGGTCACCCTGCTGGGCGCCTGGGGCGGCTACCTGCTGGGCTACGGCAAGGCGCCGACGCTCGAGAACTACATCTTCTTCATTTCGTTCACGGTCATCACCGGCGCGGCGGGGATCATCGCCAATCTTCTGCATCACCTGACAGGCGGGAGACGGCTGGAACGGACCTCGAGTCGCATCGAGCGCGTCATCAAGACGCTGCCGGAGTTGCTGCTGGCGACGCGCAATCTCATCGTTGAAAGCCTCGAGGGCGATGCCCGGCGCCGTGAAGCGGCCGCCATGCTGCTGCGCAAGCAGGACCTGTCGCCGGAAGGCGTCGAACTGGCAGCGCTCGAACTGCTGGACGATCACGAGAGCGCGCGCGTGATCGGCCAGATCGATGTCTACCGCCGGGTGGGCCTGCACGCGCGTGTCAGCGATCTGGTCGAGATCTACCGCGACGACATCGAACCCCGCCTCACCGAACTGTACGAGCTCGCGCCGGTGGCGATCACCCTGCTGCGCGAGCGCTTCGAAGGGCACGCCCCGGACCCGCGCTACGGTGTGCCGCGCGACGAGCACTTCATCGAACGGGTCATGGCCGCCATCGAGCACGACAACGACCTGCTGATGACGCTGCAGGACGTCGAAGAGATGGTGATCCTGGCGTTCGAACTGATCAGCGGCCGGGAGATTCCGGTGCTGTCGTTCGAATATCGCGGACGCTGGAAGCTGGCCCGGGCGTTCGACAGTCTCGAGGAAGCCCGCGCCCGCCACCGCATCGCCCAGGCGACCGGGCTCTCCCGCCTCAAGGCGCTGAATACTTACCTGATCGAGCATTCGGTGACCCCGCTCGCCGAGAACGTCTCCGGCCAGCGTGCCGATGCCCTGCTGGCCCACAGCGTCGCGGCCATCGACGAACTGAGCGAACAGATCCAGACGCTGGCCTACGCCATCCATACCGGGCGCAGCGATGATCGCCAGACGCTACGCCACCAGGCAGAGGTGCTGACCAACGCGATCAAGCTCTACAAGAGCGTCTCCAGCGCCTACAACGAAGTCGGGCGCAGCCACGCCCATCGCCTGCGCATGGCCCAGCGCTGGGAGGCGGTGAGCGCCGATCTCTCGGACGACACCACCCGCCTGCGTCTGGGGCCGGGACGGCGCGGCCTGCGCATTCGCGAGAGCAAGATCGCCCTCAACGACGAAGCCAAGGCGGTGGTGTGCAAGCGTCTCGGCCAACACCTGGAGAAGGCCAATATCGGCACGCTGCGCGAGCGGCTGCGCCAGGCCGAGCGGGATACGCAGCTCAGCGTAGGGGTGGAAAGCGCCAAGCGGGTCGCAGTAGAGATATTTCTGGCGCTGGAGCCCCACGTGCACCTCTCGCGCCCGGCCGTTCAGCGTGCCATCAACAGCACCAATGCCGCGGATTTCGGCCAGCTCGAACCCAACCTGTCGATCGCCGCGAAAGCCGCGATGGGGTCCGCCATGGTCCGCGAGATCGAGACCGACCTGTCGCGTACCGCAGAGTCGCTGGCCCTGGCCCTGGTCAAGCACTACCGCGTCGCGCTGGAGCCGGAAGCGATGGCGTTCCTGCAGCGTCAGTACGGCGCGCGGGAAGCCACGCTGCAGATGCTGACCAACGTCAACCTCGACCGTGGCGAAACGCCCAACGTCAGTTACCTCAGCATGGCGCCGCCCGCAGTGGGTACGCCGCATCGCCAGTGGTATCGGTCACTGGTTCGTGCTCGTCGCCATCTCGAAAAATGATCGCCGAACGGATCGACCACAGCCATCTGCCGGAGCCAGTGCCATGCGCTTGATCGTCGCCGAAAAGCCGAGTCTCGCCCGCGCCATCGCCGACGCGCTGCCGGTCAAGGCGACGCGCCGCGACGGCTATCTCGAGGCCGGCGATACCGTCGTGAGCTGGTGTCTCGGCCACCTGCTGGAACAGGCGCCGCCCGAGCGCTACGACCCGAGATACAAGCAGTGGCGGCTCGATGACCTGCCGATCATCCCCCAGCGATGGCAACTGGTGCCCAGAAGCCAGGCGAGATCGCAGCTGTCCGTGCTGCGCAAGCTGATCAAGAGCGCCGACAGCGTCGTGCACGCCGGCGACCCGGATCGCGAGGGACAGTTGCTGGTGCAGGAAGTGCTGGATCATCTGGGCTGGCGCCGGGAAACCCAGCGGCTGCTGGTCCAGGATCTCAATCGGCCCGCCGTGGTCAAGGCGCTCGCCAGCCTCGAGGACAACCGCCGCTACCAGCCGCTCCACGCCGCCGCCGAGGCCCGCTCCCGCGCGGACTGGCTGTACGGCATCAACCTGACCCGCGCCTGGACCCTGATCGGGCGCCAGGCCGGCTTCGATGGGCTGCTGTCGGTGGGTCGCGTGCAGACGCCGGTGCTGGGGCTGGTGGTCCGGCGAGATCGCGATATCGCCGCATTCGAACCCAAGCCCTTCTACGTTCTGTGGGTCGATCTTCGCGTCGCCAACGGCTCGCTGCGGGCCTGGTGGCAGCCCGGCGAGCACCATCCGCTGGATGGCTCGTGTTTTGATGGCTCATGTTTTGATGAACAGGGCCGCCTGCTCGATCCGCGTCCGGCCGAGGCGCTGGCGCAACGGCTCAGCGGTGCCCGCGGCCATCTCGCCGAACTCGACCAGAAGCGCAAGCGCCAGGCCGCGCCGCTGCCCTACTCGCTGTCCGCGCTGCAGGTCGATGCTGCACGACGCCACGGCCTCTCCGCGCAGCGAGTGCTCGATGTCTGCCAGTCGCTCTACGAGCGCCACCAGCTGATCACCTATCCCCGTTCGGACTGCCGCTACCTGCCCGCCGCGCACCATCGGGAGGCGGCCAAGACCCTGACCAGCGCCTGTCACCTCGACGATCAACTGCGGGGATGGGTCGAGCAGGCGAACTTCGGCCTGCGCTCCAAGGCCTGGGACGACGCCAAGGTAGGCGCTCACCATGCCCTGGCGCCGACGGGCCGGCCGGCGAACATGGACAGGCTGAACCGCGACGAGGCCAACCTGTTCCGATTGATCGCGCGCAACGTCCTCGCCCAGTTCTATCCGGCGCTCGAGACCTACGAGACCCAGGCAATCTTCGAACTCCTCGACGAGCGCTTCAAGGCCCAGGGGCGGGAGATCCTCGAACCGGGCTGGAAGCCGCTGTTCACCACGCGCGACGATGTTCCCGCCCTGCCACCGCTGACGCGTGGCGAGCCGGCCACGGCGACCGATGCGAGCAGCGAGAATCGCGAAACCCGGCCACCGGAGCCGTTCACCGACGCCAGCCTGATCAAGGCGATGATGAACATCGCCCGCTACGTCGAGGACCCCGCGGTCAAGCGTACGCTGCGCGAATCCGACGGTCTCGGCACCGAAGCGACCCGGGCCGGCATCATCGAGACGCTGCTCACTCGGGGCTATCTGGTCCGCGACAGGAAAGCCATCAAGGCCACGCGCATCGGCCATGCCCTGATCGACTCGCTCCCGTCAGCGGCCACCCGGCCGGAACGTACCGCGCTGTGGGAGCAGCGGCTCTCGGCGATCGCCGACAATCAGGATGCGCCGGCGCCCTTCCTGGAAGCGCTGATCAGCGACCTGCGCGCGCTATTGGGCCAGGCGGACGCCGGCCGGCTGAATCAGGCGCTCAAGCTCGCGGCGCAGGGCAGCGCGCCGGAAGCCCCGGCTGCAAAGCGCGGCGGACGCAAGACCGGTGCCAGCCGCTCGCGACGACGATCGACGGGAACCCGATCGAAGGCCGCGCCATCGAAAGGCGGACAATCGAAAAGCGGGCAGTCGAAAGCCACCGCCAACCCGGCACGCGCCCGCCGCGCCAGGAAGCCCGACTCATGACGATTCGCCCCGAACACGCCGGACCCGAACTTGCCCGGCCCGCGACGTCGCCCGACGGTGGCCCGTGGCTTATTGTCGGCGCCGGTGCGCTCGGCCAGCTGTTTGCCGCCGCCCTCGCGCCGACGAATCCCGTGATCCTGCTCGGCAGACGCCCGGCACCGCCCGCCATCCGGTTGCGCACGCTGGAAGGCCGGGATCTACGGATAGCCCTGCGACGTGCGCAGGTGAGTGATTGGGCAAACCGGCCATCCGGAAACGAAGCGCCGGCGCTGGTGGTACTGGCGACCAAATCGCACGATACGCGGACGGCTTTGGAAACGCTGGCGCCCCGTCTCGCGCCGGCCACGCCGTTGCTGCTGTTGCAGAACGGCTTTCGCAGTCAGCCAGACATCACCGAACGCTGGGCCGGACCGGTACTTTGCGCCTCGACCACTGAAGCCGCCTATCGTCACGAACCCGATCCGGCCGGCCTTTTACCCGATGTGGTTCATGCCGCCACCGGCAAGACCTGGATCGGCGATCTCGCCGACCGTCACCTCGCCCTGGCGGCCAACGTTGCCGAGCGCCTGACCCGAGCCGGCATCACGGCCGCGCCATGTCGCGATATCCGCCAGCGGCTATGGCAGAAACTCGCGATCAACGCCGTGATCAATCCGCTGACCGCCAGCCATCGTGTTCGCAACGGCGAACTGGCCGGGCCCCGATTCCGGCCCTGGATCGTCGCGCTGGTAGCGGAGATCGCCCAAATCATGCAGGCCGAAGACGTCTTGCCACCCGACGCGGGCTGGCAGGCGCTCGTCGACGGCGTGATCGAGACTACTGCCGCCAATCGGTCTTCGATGCTGCAGGACGTGCTCGCCGGTCGCCCCACCGAGCGTGATGCGATCCTGAGGCCGCTGATCGATGCGGGGCGCCGCCATGGGCTCGACGTCGCCACGATCGATGCACTCTATCGAACGACGCCGCACTGACCGTTGCCGACCGCATCGACAGTCGGCAAGCCACGAGTCTTCTCGCGCCCGGCGGGCGATCAAACCGATTTGAATCGTATGCTGGTGCCGTTCCACAACAACTGGCGATCGGCGCTGGCGGCCACGGCCTCGATGCGTTCGGCGTTGGGGGCATCGGTCGTTCGCACCCACTCCCGTGCCTGCCTTTCGGTACGGCCGAACCGCATGTGCCGAGCCACCAGGCGCTCTTCCCGCAGTTCCTGATCGACATCGAGAAACCACACTTCGTCCAGTATGGCCCGCACTCGAGGCCAGGGTTCCTCCTCGAGCAACAGATAATTGCCTTCGGTAATGATCAGAGGCGTTCCCGGCGCGACCGCGATACTGGCGGCGATGGGCTCCTCGATTTCCCGATAGAAGCCGGGGGCATACACGGTTTCGCGATTGCGGTAACTAGCGCGAAGACGATGCAGCAGATCGCGGTAACCGAACGCATCGAAGGTATCCGGCGCGCCCTTCCTCTGGGCACGCCCCAATGCGTCC
Source organism: Salinicola salarius (assembly GCF_002179555.1). Taxonomy (GTDB): domain Bacteria; phylum Pseudomonadota; class Gammaproteobacteria; order Pseudomonadales; family Halomonadaceae; genus Salinicola; species Salinicola salarius_A. Next base: position 68,590 of record NZ_NHOU01000011.1, read on the forward strand.
AGTTGGCGATTGGAAAGATGGAAACCATCCATCGGCACAACCTGCGCCTGATCCCCCAGCGCAGCGAGCAGCGCCTCCGACAGCGTGCTCTTGCCGGAACCCGGTGCGCCGACCAGACCGAGAATTCGGCGTTTTGATGAATCGATTAAGCTACGAGCGGCATCGAGAATCAGCGGGTCGATATCGATCGATAACGCCCGCGTTTCCGTTGTCATGATTGGCATGAGGGAATCGCAGAAAAAGCGGGAAGTTCAAACAAGCCTAGCACGCTCATTTTGATGAATGAGAGCGGTTTTTCAGCGACACGACTTTAGTCGTAAACTTACCAATATGACGCATGACCGGGAGCTACCTGGCGGTTTTCCCGGTCGATATTCAGGCTATCCAGCTGCAAAGCGGATTCATGACGCGGCAACGATATCGAAAAACAGCCCCCTAGGTTTTGTCTGAAAAGTCGTCGAGCGAAGGTCAGACAAGGCAAAAATCGTTGAAAAGACGGAGTTTACGCGGTGTAAATGAGTACTTTGAGCCGATTTTTAACGCCGTATGGCCGAGCGCAGGCAGTTTTCAGACAAAGCCTAGCTTTCGCCGACTCTCTGACGCAATCTTGCCACCTCATCCATCAGTTCGAGCGCCAGTGCCGCCCCGGCCAGGTTGACGCCGAGATCCCGTTGCAGTCGCTTTACGACCTTCACGCGGTGCAGGCTAGCGCCATAGAAACGCCACTGCTCGCGCCGACGCCCGCTGGGCTCGATGATGCCTTCATCGACCAGTTCGATGATCCACTCAGCGTGGACCGTGCAGGCTCGGCACAATTCGCCCAGCGTCAGAACGGGGGTTTCGTCGAGATTGTCGACCGGCATCTCGGTAAGGTCGTGGATGGTCATGATCCGTTCTCCGCGTCCGCTCTGGGATTGAAACCTGCCACCGCCGCCAGCTGGCGATAGGCTGCCTTGACGTCGTCACGCTTCGCCGAAGGCAGGACGACCTCCAGGGTCACGTAGCAATCCCCCGGCGGCTGACCGGGTATACCGCGGCCCTTGAGTCGCAGGCGCCGCCCGCTCTGGGAGTCCGGTGGAATCTTCATCTCCACGGAACCTTCGGGCATCGGGACCGTCACCGTGGCGCCCAATGCCGCCTCCCAGGGCGCGACGGGGAGCTTCACCGTGACGTCGCGCCCTTCCACCTGATAGCGCTGATGCGGCTCGAATTCGATCTCCAGGTAGAGATCGCCCGCCGGCCCACCGCCAAGACCCGGCTCGCCCTGCCCGCTCAATCGGATCCGCTGGCCCTGCTTCACGCCCTTGGGAATGCGCACCTTCAACGTGCGATGACGAGACCGAAGCCTGCCCTGCTCGTCGATTTCGCCGCTCTGGAGCGTCAGCGTCCGCGCTGCACCGCGATAGGCATCCTCGAGTGCAATCGCGACCTTGGCGTGATGATCCTCGCCGCGCACACTCGCGCCGCGGGTACGATACCGAGCGCCGTCGGACTCACCATGGGTAAAGCCGTCCGAGCCGAAGCCCGTCGAACCAAAGCCCGTCGAGCCAAAGCCCCGGCGCTGGCCGAACAGGGACTCGAAGAAATCGCTGAAAGCCGCACTGTCTTCCCGAGAATAGCCTTCCTGCGTGTAACCACCGCCCCTGAACTCGAATCCGGTATCCCAGTCCGGTGGCGGCCGAAAATCCTGCCCGGCCCGCTGGCCTCGCCCCACCTGATCATAGGCGAGACGCTTTTCCGGATCCTTCAGCACCTCGTAAGCCTCGCCCAGCTCCTTGAAACGGGCATCGGCGTCGGCTTCCTTGCTGACGTCCGGATGATACTTTCGCGCCAGCTTGCGATAGGCCCGCTTGATCTCATCCTGGGTGGCATCCCGCTCGACACCCAGCACCGCATAGTAATCCTTGAACTCCATGCCGCACTCCCCGTGACCGAACCGACGGTGACCGCGGCCGGATGGCGGAGGACGGCCGACCAGTCGTCGGTCCGTCCTCGATCGCGTCTCGCAGTCACTATCCTTATAGCAGGATTGGCGAGGCTCGGGTGGCTAGCCGGTGTTGCGAAGGCCAGCGGCGATGCCTGCCATCGTGACCATCAGCGCCCGGGAGAGCTCCGGGGTGATGTCGCCGTCCGCATCGCGGTTGCGCTGCAGCAGTTCGGCCTGGAGGCCATGCAGCGGGTCGATGTAGGGGTTTCGCACCTCGATGGCCTGACGGATCAGCGGCGTGTTCTCGAGTAACTGGCGCTGATCGAGTATCCGCAGCAGCACGGCCTCCAGATCCCCCAGGCGCTGGCGCAGCGACTCGCCCAGTTGCGTCAGGGCGGGATCGTCGACCAGGCGCTTTTCGTAGTAGGCGGCGATAAGCGGATCCGACTTGGCCAGCAGCATCTCGAGCATGTCCAGATAGGTGCCGAAGAATGGCCACTGCTCGCGCATCTCGCGCAATCTGTCGAGCCCGCCATCTTCTTCCAGCCGCTGCGAGAATGCTTCGCCGCTCCCCAGCCAGGCCGGCAACATCAGGCGGGTCTGCGTCCAGGCGAAGATCCAGGGTATGGCACGCAACGTTTCGATGCCGCCCTCCTGGCGTCGCTTGGCGGGACGCGAACCTAGCGGCAGCCGGCCCAACGCCCCCTCCGGCGTCACCGCCCGGAAGTAAGGCACGAAGTCGGGATCCTCGCGCACGACGCCAACGTAGGCACGGTGGGCGATGTCGGCCAGGCGATCCATCTCCTCGCGCCAGACCGGCTGCGGCGCGGGCGGCGGCAGCAACGTCGCTTCCAGCACTGCGCAGACGTAGATCTCCATCGAGCGCAGGGCGATATCGGGCTGGCCGAACTTGAAGCGGATCATTTCGCCCTGCTCGGTCACCCGCAGGCTGCCGTTCACCGAGCCGGGCGGCTGCGACAGGATCGCTGCATGGGCCGGACCGCCGCCGCGACCGACGGTGCCGCCGCGGCCGTGGAAGAGGGTCAACGACACGCCGCCTTCGCGGCACACCTCGACCAGCCGCTCCTGGGCCCGATACTGAGCCCAGGCAGCCGCCAACTGGCCGGCATCCTTGGCCGAATCCGAGTAGCCGATCATCACTTCTTGGTGATCGCCGGCGGCCTCGCGATAGCCCGGTAGCGCCAGCAGACGTTCGATCACGTCACCGGCCCGATCCAGATCGTCCAGCGTCTCGAACAGCGGCGCGATGGGCAGACGCACGCCGTTGCCGGCCTCCTTCATCAGCAGCGCCACCGCCAGCACGTCGGAGGGTTGCTGCGCCATGGAAATGACGTAGGTGCCCAGCGCCTGGCGATGCTCGCGGCCGATGACGCCGAAGGTATCGAGCACTTCGCGGGTCTCGGCCGAGCACGCCCAGCGCGAAGGAATCAGCGGTCGCGGAGAGGCCAGCTCCTCGAGCAGAAACGCCTGCCGCGCCGGTTCGTCCCAGTCGTGATAGTGGCCGACGCCAAGGTAGTCGGTCAGCTCCTCGAACACCTGCGCGTGGCGGGCGCCATCCTGGCGCACGTCGAGCTTGGCCAGGTTGACGCCGAAGACCGCCACCCGTCGCAGCGTGTCGAGCAGCACCCCGTTGGCGATGGTTTCCAGCCCCACGTCGCACAACGAGCGATAGCAGGTCAGCAACGGTGCGAAGAGCTGTTCGCGGGTTTCGATGATCGGCGCATCGCCGGGCGGTTCACCGTCGAGTCGAGCCCGCGACCAGGCCCGGGTCGCCTCCAGCCGGGTCGATAGCCGTTTGAGCAGGGCGCGATAAGGTTCTGCTGCTTGTCGAGAATCGCGCTCGGAATCGTCCCCGATCTCGGCCCGCAGCGCATCGCTGGCCTTCCACATCGACAGCTCGGCCTTGAGCTGTTCGAGATCGCGCAGGTAGAGATCCGCCGCCATCCAGCGGCCCAGCAGCAGCACTTCTTCGGTCACGCCGGCCGTGACATTGGGGTTGCCGTCCCGATCGCCGCCCATCCACGAAGCGAAGCGGATGGGCGAAGCTTCCAACGGCAGGCGCTCGCCGGCGGTCTCCATCAGCAGCGCGTCCAGATCGCGATGGAACGTCGGCACCGCTTCCCACAGCGAATTCTCGATCACCGCGAACCCCCATTTCGCCTCGTCGACGGGTGTGGGGCGCTCGTGGCGGATCTCGTCGGTGTGCCAGGACTGGGCGATCAGCTCTTCCAGGCGACCGTGCGCGCGCTGCAGCACTTCCGGATGGTCGGCACTGGTCTCGATGGTCTGCAGGCAGTGATCGATGGCGTCGTATTTCTGGATCAGGGTGCGGCGAATGACTTCGGTGGGATGCGCCGTCAGCACCAGGTCGACTCGCATGTCGGCGATGGCATCGACCAGCTGGCGCGGGGAATGCCCCGATGCCGCCGCCCGATGGAGCAGCTCGCCAAGATCGGGCTGGGTGCCGGGCTTGTAATCCTCGACCCTCCGAAAGCGCGCCCGATAGTGCTGCTCGGCGATATTGGAGAAGTTGAGAAACTGGTTGAACGCGCGGGTGACCGGCAGCAATTCCTGCTCGGGGAGCGCGCGAAGGTAGTCGATCAGCTCGCGCCGGTCCGCTTCCTCGGCGTTCTGCCGCCCTTTCTTGGCCAGGGCGCGGATACGTTCGATGCGGTCCACGAACTCGCTGCCGAGATCCTTGGCGATGGTGCGGCCGAGACTATCGCCCAGCAGCCTGACATTGTCCCGCAACGACTCATGCAGCGACGTTTCCACTTCCGAGTTCATGGCATCCCTCCCAAGATGGTGGAGCAGGGGCACCATGTGGCGCCCCTGCCCGAACAGACCGATATCGTCAAAAGCCCTTTAGGGTTCAGCATAACGATCTGCGGGACAGAGTCGACCGGCAGGAAAACGACATTAGTCGTAAATTTACGACATCAATGAAGGGTTCAGGCGTTTTCGTCCTGCTTCGCCGCCTGCCAGTGGCGCTCCATCTCCTCCAGCGAGGCATGCTCGATGCGCGAGCCATCTGCCGCCAGCGCCCGCTCGACATGACGAAAACGGCGCTCGAACTTGGCGTTGGTGCGGCGCAGCTGCTGCTCCGGGTCACACCCCAGACGGCGCGCCAGGTTGACCACGGCGAACAGCAGGTCGCCGACCTCTTCCTGGGCGTGGGCCCGATCGTCTTCGGCCAGCGCCGCTTCGACCTCGGAGAGCTCCTCGCGAATCTTGTCGATGACGCCACGTTCATCCGGCCAGTCGAAGCCTTGGCCGGCCGCACGCTTGCTCAGCTTGGCGGCACGGCTCAGAGCCGGCAAGGCGGTCGGAACGTCGTCCAGCGCCGAGGCCCTGCTTCGATTCGAGGTATGGCGAACCTCGCGCTCCTCGGCCTTGAGCGCTTCCCAACGCGCCTTTACCCGACCTTCGGCGATCTCGTCGTCGCCGCGCCGGGACTCCAGCGTGCCGTCGGGGAAGACGTGCGGATGGCGGCGCAGCATTTTTGCCGTCAAGGTATGGACGACATCGCCGAAGTCGAAGCGCCCTTCCTCGCTTCCGAACTGGCTGTAGTAGACGACCTGGAACAGCAGATCGCCCAGCTCGCCCGGCAGTTCGTCGAACGCCCGCCGCTCGATGGCATCGGCGACCTCGTAGGCTTCCTCGAGCGTATGCGGAACGATGGTGTCCCACTCCTGCTTGATATCCCACGGGCAGCCGTGCCGGGGGTCTCTCAATACGGCCATCAGAGTCAGCAGGTCATCGAGCGTATGTCGCCGAGAATCCTGGCGACCAGCATCGGGCGATGGTGCAGTGCCTTCGTCCTTCATCGTGACTCCTGTCCCTGAGCATGGCCTTGGCGCAGCCGTTTGACGTCGATCACGTTGGGCAACTGCTGGATGCGCGAGAAGATGCGCTCCAGCGCTTCCAGCCCGTCGATTTCCAGCGTGATCCGCATCCGCGCGATATTGTCCAGCTTGTCCGTCACCGTGTTGACCGAGGTCACGTTGACGCGATCACTGGAGAGTACGTGGGTGACATCGCGCAGCAGCCCGGAGCGATCCCACGCTTCGATCTCGATATCCACCGGGTACTGGGCACGTACTTTCTGCCCCCACTCGACATCGACGATCCGCCGTGGCTCCTCGCTGCGCAGCTGCAGCACGTTGGCGCAGTCCTGGCGGTGAATGGTGACGCCGCGACCCTGGGTGATGTAGCCGATGATCTGGTCCCCCGGCACCGGGTGGCAGCAATTGGCCATGGCCGTCTTGAGATTGCCGACGCCAAGTACGGTGATGCCGTCGCTGGATTCCTTGCCCTGGTGGCGCCTGGGCTTGGTCAGCAGCCGGTCGAGCTGCTCCTGATCGTCGCTCTCGCCGAACAGCTGCTGCGCCTGATGCAGCACCTGGCCGATGCGAAGATCGCCGGCGCCGATCGCGGCGTACATGTCATCCACCGAGGTGTAGTTGACCGCCCCCGCCAGCCGTTCGAGGTCGACGCCGTCGATGTCGAGCCGGCGGAACTCGCGGTCGAAGATCGCCTTGCCCTCGTCGAGGTTCTGCTCCCGCGCCTGCAGCTTGAACCAGGCCTGGATCTTGGAGCGCGCGCGCGAGGTGCGGACATAGCCCAGGTTGGGGTTGATCCAGTCACGGCTCGGCGCACTCTTGGTCGCGGTGAGGATCTCGACCTGCTGGCCGGTCTTGAGCAGGTAGGTTAACGGGACGATACGGCCGTCTACCTTGGCCCCGCGGCAGCGGTGGCCGATTTCGGTATGCACGCGGTAGGCGAAGTCGATCGGCGTGGCGACCTGCGGCATGTCGATGACGTGGCCGTCCGGGGTGAACACGTAGATCCGATCCGGCGCCACATCGCTCGCCAGCCCTTCGCGGAAATCCCCGACATCGCCAACCTCCTCCTGCCACTCGAGCACCTGGCGCAGCCAAGCGATCTTCTCTTCGTAACTCCGGCTCTTGGCGTTGGTGTCCATCCCCTTGTAGCGCCAGTGCGCGCAGACGCCGAGCTCCGCCTCCTCGTGCATGGCGAAGGTACGTACCTGGATCTCGAGCACCTTGTTCTCGGGGCCGATCACCGCGGTATGCAGCGACTGGTAGCCGTTCTTCTTGGGGTTGGCGATATAGTCGTCGAATTCGTTGGGCACATGATGCCAGCGCGAATGCACGATACCGAGGGTGGTGTAGCAGTCGGCGATTTCGGGCACCAGAATGCGCACCGCGCGCACGTCGTAGACCTGGGAGAAATCGATGCGCTTGCGCTGCATCTTGCGCCAGATCGAGTAGATATGCTTCGCGCGACCGTCCAGGTGATATCGCAGTATCCCCTGGCGTTCGAGCAGCGTTTCCAGCGTATGCACGACATCCTGGATATAACGGTCTCGATCCAGCCGCTTCTCCGCCAGTTGCTTGGCGATCGACTTGTATTCGGTCTCGTGCAGGTAGCGGAAGGCCAGATCCTCCAGCTCCCACTTGATCTGGCCGATGCCCAGCCGGTGGGCCAGCGGCGCGTAGATATCAAATACCTCGCGCGCCACGCGCAGCCGCTTTTCACGGGACGCGTCCTTGACCTGTCGCAGCATGCAGGTCCGTTCGGCGATCTTGATCAGCGCCACGCGGACGTCGTCGACCATGGTCACCAGCATCTTGCGCAGGTTGTCCTGCTGGTTGTGCTGCGACAGTCCGTGCTTGGGCGCCTGAAGCTGGCTGATCGCGGCCATGCTGAGCACCCCTTCGATCAGCTTGGCAACTTCGCCGCCCATCTGCTTGGCGACACTCTCGAGACTCAACAGACCGCGACGGACGCTGCGATAGAGAATCGCCGCTTCCAGCGTGGGTTGGTCCAGCTTGAGCTGGCTAAGGATGTCGGCCATTTCCAGGCCGGTGAGCAGTGTCTGGTCAGGGAGCGCTTCGGCCACGCCCTGGTGGGCATCCCGCTCGCTGGCCCGGAGGGCCAGTTCGCAGGCCTGGCGTATTCGCTCGGGCGCTCGCAACTCGACATCCTGCTGCAGTCGTTTCAGCCACAAATCCAGATCGACGCTGCCATCGACCAGCGGCTCGCTCTCTCGCACTTTCACCATGCTAGTGCTTGCCTCCCGAAATCGGACTTCCGAGACCACCAACCCGCCGCCGTGGCCGCTCGAACAGCGCGAGCGACTCCAGATGGGCGGTATGCGGAAACATGTCGGCCATTGCCAGACGCGACAACGAGTAGCCTCCCGCCAGCAGATGCGCCGCGTCCCGTGCCAGCGACGCGGGATCGCAGGAGATATAAGCCACCCGCGCCACGTCGCTTTCCGCCAGCTGTCGGCAAACCGCATCGGCACCGTCCCGCGGCGGATCCAGCAATACCGTATCGTGCTCGGCAATCAGCGCTTCGATCGTCGCGCCTGGCGCGCTGAGGTCGGCCTGCAATGCCGAGACGTCCAGGCCGTTGCGGCCGGCATTGTCTCGCAGCCGCTCGACCATCTCATTGCTCCCTTCGACCGCCGTGACGCTGGCAACGTCACCAGCCAGCGCCAGCGAGAAGTTGCCGATACCGGCGAACAGGTCGAGCAGCCGCTCCCCGCCGCCAGGGGCGAGCCAGTCTCGCAGCGTGTCGACCAGGCGCTGGTTGATCTCGGCGTTGACCTGCAGGAAATCACCCGGCGCCAGCGCGAGCGACACCGGTCGGCGATCGCCGCCGTCGACCGTCGTGACCAGCTCTGGCCTGTCGCCAAGCCAGACCAGGCTGGTCGACTCGCGGCCTCGGCGCAACGCACAGGCCACACCTTCGCGCTCGGAAAAGGCTCGCCAACACTGTTCGTCACCAGGTACGTCGCGCAGCTGCCGCACCACCACGGTGACCACGTCGGCATCGGTCAGCAACAGTTCAAGGTGCCCCACATGACGCGGCGCCTCGAGGGACTCCAGCTGTGCACGCAGGCGCGGCAACAGGGCCGCCAGCGGCGGCGCCAGCACGTGGCAGCTGTCGATGTCGACCAGCTGCTCGCTGCCTCGCGCGCGGAACCCGAGATGAACCCGACCTTGCGCGTCGCACTTGACGCCCAGCCTGGCGCGACGACGATAGCCGGCATCGTGGCCGATCAGCATCGCTATCTCTTCCGGGGCATCAATGGCTTGACGCTTGAGCAGATCGACCAGTACCCGGCGCTTGTGCTCGCGCTGGCCCTCGACGCTCAAGTGCTGCAGATCGCAGCCGCCGCAGCGTGCCGCGTAGATACAGGGCGGTTCCACACGCTCTTCGGCCGCGTTGAAGCGCTCGCGTACATGAGCCTCGTCATAGCGCTTGCGCTGACGATGGATCGCGATGTCGACCCGCTCTCCCGGCAGCGCGGCATCGACAAACACCGTCTTGCCTTCGGCGTTTCGCGCTACGCCACGCCCGTCATGCGCCAGTCGCTCGATGGTCAGCGAGCCGTCGTCGGCTTTCGCTGCCGGTGCGTGCCGCGACGTCTGGCGTTCGCGACGTACGACCGGTGACCGCTTTTTCCCCAGCATCGCCATGATCAGGCGTCCGGCGCATAGAGGCCGGTGGAGAGATAGCGATCGCCCCGGTCGCAGACGATGAACACGATCACGGCGTTGTCGACCTGTTCGGCGACCCTCAGCGCCCCCGCCAGCGCTCCGCCGGAGGAGACACCAGCGAGAATTCCCTCTTCCCGTGCCAGGCGGCGCATGTGCTCCTCGGCTTCCTGCTGGCCGATGTCCAGCACGCTGTCGACTCGCTGCGGTTCGAAGATGTCGGGCAGATACGCCTCGGGCCAGCGCCGGATGCCGGCAATGCTCGCGCCGTCCGCCGGCTGAAGGCCGACGACCTGGATCGACGGGTTGCGCTCCTTGAGATAGCGCGAGGTCCCCATGATGGTGCCGGTGGTCCCCATGGCGCTGACGAAATGGGTGATGCGCCCCGCGGTCTGCTCCCACAGTTCGGGACCGGTGGTACGGTAGTGGGCCAGCGGATTGTCGGGGTTGGCAAACTGGTTGAGCGGCTTGCCTTCGCCTCGGGCGATCATCTCGTCGGCCAGATCCCGCGCCCCTTCCATGCCGGCTTCCTTGCTGACGCCGATCAGCCTGGCGCCGTAGGCCGCCATGGCCTGCTTGCGCTCGCTGGAGGCGTTGTCCGGCATGATCAGGATCATGCGATACCCCATCACCGCGGCGGCCATGGCGAGTGCAATGCCGGTATTGCCGGATGTCGCTTCGATCAGCGTGTCTCCCGGCGAGATATCGCCCCGAGCCTCCGCTTCGCGGAGCATGGAGAGCGCCGGGCGATCCTTGACCGAGCCTGCCGGATTGTTACCTTCCAGCTTGGCCAGAATCGTATTGTCGCGCCCGGCATTGATGCGGGCGAGTCTCACCAATGGCGTATTGCCAACGGTTTGCGCGAGCGTGGGAAATGCCATAGAAAAGTTCCTGGGGCCAGAGCTTGTACGGTTTCGAACCGGACCAATGACGAAAGCGGCCGGCCGAGAACCAGTAAATGGAATGGTAATAGTATATCGAAGCCGGCGGGGGACATGACAGCGGTCATCCAGGACACGGCGACGGCTCGTGTGTCGGCATCGCCGTCTCGATCCATAATGGGCGATCGGTTTTATGGCATTGCCGATTCGAGTCACTGGCAGGGCTACGGTTTTTCAGACCTTCGCCGATAAAACTCCATGAAAACGCAAGAGCTTCAGGGTTTAATGGTTTCACGCGGGCTGATCATTTTTTTCATACTATTTTCCGCGCTGCTGCTCGGCTTGGCCGGGTGGCATGCCTGGGAATGGTGTCGTGCCAATGATCAGATGTTGTCCCGACGGCTGCAAAGCATCAACCGTGTCTTCACGCCATCGCTGGCTGAGGCCGCGCAGAACGAGGACATGCCTCGGGTGCACAAGCTGCTGGCCCGTCTGACCAGCGACCCGGCTATCGTCAACGCCACCCTCCGAGATGAAAGCGGCAAAGTCCGGGATTTCACGGGGACGGCCCCTCCTCCGGCGGCACTGGAGACGCTTTCATCGGCATTGCGCACCTGGAACCACGATGGGGTTCGGAGATGGATACAACCGCTGGAGACCTTCGTTCTCCCGCAGTCGCCGCACCGCTACTGGCTGGATCTGAGTCTCGATCCTCTACGCGCCAACTCCATACCTGACCGCCCTTTTAGCCCCTGGCTGCCGCTGCTGTCACTGCTGCTATTGATTCCGTTGACGTTGGTCTGGCGGCGATCACCTCCTGACCGTACGACGCGTGACCGGACAGCGCCCAACGCCAAAGCGTCGCTTTTCCCGACGTCATCATTGACTCACGCACCGGAAGTGAGCCCGGACAGTGATCTGACCTACGTGAGTCATGAGCTACGCGCGCCGCTGTCCGGGGTGCTGGGGTTCTGTCGCCTGCTGGAGAACAGCCCTCTCGATACGCAGCAACGGGAATGGCTCCGCCACATTCATCTGGCTTCCACCGGGCTGCTCGATACCGTCGACCATGTGTTGGGGGACAATCGCAGCCGGACGGATCACGTCTTTGATATCGCCGAGGTACTCTGGGAGATCCTGTGTCTGCAGACACCGTTGGCGCAAGCGAAGCGCATGACGTTGCTGGCTATTGTCTACGATGACGTTCCCCCTCGCCTCGTCGGTGCCGACATCGGCATCCGCCAGCTGCTGACCAATCTGATCAACAACGCCATCAAGTACGGCGAGGAAGGCGATATCGTCATTCGCGTCGTCCTGGAGAGCCGCGAAGGTAGCGCGGTCCGCTTGCGCTTGAGTGTCAGCGATGGCGGCAGCCGCGATCCATCAAATCGTCAGCGCCTGCAGCAAGCGCTCGAACGAGGACAAGCCGAAGCAGTCGATGCCAAAACCGGTGTGGGTATTGCTATCTGCCAGCGCCTGGCAGCGGAGATGAACGGGTCGCTGGCCCTGGGGGCCAGTTCGGGCAAGGGCAACACGATCATCGCCAGCATCGGCCTGGAGGCCTGCGAGCCCTATGTTCGCCCCGCAGAATTCGATCTGGAAGGTGCGGAAATCACAGTATGGCAGCCACATGCCCGGCTGGCGTATCTGCTCGACTATGCGCTCAAGCGATGGCGTGCGCGCCCGACATCGCTGAGCGAACCGGATTCCTTGAGCGCGACGGGTGACACGTGTCAGTTGTCGATCATTGGCATTGATGAGAAGGCTCTCGAGCCCGAGGCTCATCGAATCTGGCAACAACGCTTCGACGCCATGCGCCGCCCCTGTCTGCTGGTGGCCAATCTCACCCCGACGCGGCCGATAACCTGGCGTCTGCCGGAAGGAAGCGCCATCCTCCGGTTGCCGATCTCCCGATATAGCCTGGGGCGAGCCCTGGCCAGGATGCTCGCCGAGCATCGTCAGCAGGATTTACCCCCACGCCCTCGAGTGCTGGTCATCGATGATGACGAGGTGTCGCAGCACTACCTCGACGCAGTGCTTCCCATCATCGGCACGGAGGTCGTGGTGGCGGGCAACGCCGCCGAAGCCATCGCCATCGCCTCGAAGCGGACCATCGATCTGGTTCTGGTGGACCTGCACTTGCCCGATGCCAGCGGCTTCGAAGCAATAGACCGCCTGCGACGACTGAATCGGGAATGGAAACGCAAACCCGTCATCGCCATGACCGCCGAACCGAACGCGCCAGAACGAAGCCGATCGACGAATGGCGCCATCAACGAGATATTAGTCAAGCCGCTAGCGGAAAGTCTGCTGAGAAGCGTGCTGGCGCAATATCTGACGATGCCTCCGTGCCCACCCTCGGAACGGACGACCTCGCCTTCAGGTACAGATCTCTCCCGAACACCGCCACCCCTGCATGCGGGTGACCTGCCGGTCGTCGACAAGGCCCGGGCCCGCCGGGTCAGTGGCGACCGCGAGGCGCTCGCCGCAGACATGTTGGCCCAGTTGATTGCGGAGCTGCCCGGGTATCGACACGAACTGAATGTCGCGTGGCAGCGCCGCGATGCCGAGCGGCTTGCCGAGATCGCCCACCAGCTCGGCGGCGGTTGCCGCTACTGCGGCGCGCTCCAGCTGGCGGCGGCTTGCGACAAACTGGAGAACCGCTGTCGCCATCACCCCGTGGACGCGTGTGGCGAGGCATTTCGTGAAGTGATGGCCGCTTGCGATCGTCTGGGCATCTGGGCCGACGATCAGACGGTCACTGGCATCCACTGACGCGCTTACGCGTGGTCGTGGTCGTGGTCGTGGTCATGCTCGAAGGACTCGATCTGGGCGACGAGCCCCGACTCCTGACCGGCCACCATCAGCCGTTTCATTTCCGCCACGGCTTCCTTGAGTCCGACGAACAGCGCCCGCGCGATGACCGCGTGGCCAATGTTGAGCTCGTGGATTCCGGGAATCGCCGCAATCGCCTCGACGTTATGGTAGTGCAGGCCGTGTCCGGCGTTCACCACCAGGCCCAGTTCGTCGGCGAATTCCGCCGCCGCGGTCAGTCGTTCGTACTCGAGGCGCTGCGCCTCGCCGCTGGTTTCCGCATAGGCACCGGTGTGCAACTCGACCACCGGGGCACCCACCTCGAATGCCGCCTGAATCTGCGCCGGCTCGGGATCGATGAACAGCGAAACCCGGCACCCTGCCGCCTCGAGTCGACGACAGGCACTAGCGATGGCATCGCGACCGCCAACGACGTCGAGCCCCCCTTCGGTGGTCAGCTCTTCCCGCTTTTCCGGCACCAGGCAGACATCCGCTGGCTTCAGCCGCTCGGCGAGGGCGATCATCTCCTCGGTCACCGCCATCTCCAGGTTCATGCGCGTATTGAGCACGGCCGCGATCAGTTCGACGTCCCGCTCCTGGATATGCCGTCTGTCCTCGCGCAGATGCAAGGTGATGCCATCGGCGCCGGCTTCCTCGGCCAGCAGCGCGGCCTGGACCGGGTCGGGATAGCGGGTACCGCGGGCCTGGCGTAGCGTCGCGACATGGTCGATGTTGACACCCAACTGAATACGAGTAGCGATCATGAACTCGGGCTCCTTGGAGCGGTGAAAGACAAGAGGACCCGGGTCGAGGGACGCGCTCCCCGGCCCGGCGATAGCGAGAATCAGGCACGCCCCTGACGGCGGCGCTGGCTGAGCCGTTGCATTAGTTCCCGGGAGCGTAGCGGCTGGTTGCCAATCAGCGGCGCCAGTGCCGCTCGGGTCAATGCCTTGCTCAGGCCAGCCAGCCCGGACGCGTCCCAGTCGCCGCGCGCCAGCAGCTTGAGGCTGCGGCCATCCCAACCGGGGTGCTGCGCACCGACGGGCATGAAGCGGCGGCTCTCGACAACGTAGGTGTAACGGGTGGAGGGATCGAGCGGGCTGTCGTCCGTCTCGAGAAAGATCGGCTCGGCATCCAGCGCCTCGAGCAAGGTGATCTCAAGGCGCCTGAGGCTGGTGGCACGTTCGGCCGGCCGGGTCAGTCGCTCGATCGTCCAGGCGTAGATGGCGAAGAGATCGCCCGTCGGCAGCCCGACCGGCAGCGCTCGCGTCAGCAGCTCATTGGCGTAGAGTCCACAAAGCAAGCCTTCACCGGCCAGCAACACGGCGCTCTGGGTGGTTTCCATCATCCGCAGGCGTTTGAGATCGCCGTCGCCGATCCAGGTCAGATGCAGTGGCGCAAAAGGTTGCAGCTTGGCGCGGGACTTGCTCCCCGCCCGCTGAACGCCCTGGGCGACGGCGCGGATATGGCCGTGCTCCAGCGTGATGACGTCCACCAGGGCGCTGGTCTCCCGATAGGGCCGCTTGTGCAGCAGATAAGCCGGCTGGGGCGTCATTGCCAATGCCTCGTCAGCGAGAAAATCGCGGGCAGTCGCTCAGTCGTGACAGGGGTTCAATCATGGTTGTAGCCCAGGCTCTTCAGCGCTCGATCGTCGTCCGACCAGCCGCGCTTGACCTTGACCCATAGGTTGAGCATGACCTTGCTGTCGAAGGCTCGCTCCATCTCCTGGCGCGCCTCGATGCCGATCTTCTTGATCCGCTCCCCCTTGTCACCGATCAGGATCTTCTTCTGGCCCTGGCGCTCGACCAGCATCAATGCGCTGATATGGATGACCTTGCCTTCGTCGCGGAACTCCTCGATCTCGACGGTCATCTGATAGGGAAGCTCGTCGCCCAACTGGCGCATGACCTTTTCGCGGACCAGCTCGGCGGCCAGAAAGCGCTGGCTCTTGTCGGTGATCTGATCATCCGGGAAGTAGTGCACACCTTCGGGCAGGCGCTTGCCGACTTCGCCTTCGAGCTCCGGCACGTTGGTTCCATGCTTGGCGGAGATCGGCAGGATCGCGGCGAATTCGCGTCTGGCGGAAAGCGACTCCAGCCACGGCAGCAATGTCGTCTTGTCCTCGAGCCAGTCGACTTTGTTGACCGCCAGGATTACCGGCGCTTCGACGTGGGTGAGCTTGTCGAGCACGACCTGATCCTCATCCGTCCAGCGCGTGCGGTCGACCAGGAACACGACGCAATCGACGTCGCGCAGCGCCTGTGATGCAGCCTGGTTCATGAAGCGATTGATCGCCTTGTTGCGATCCCGGGTCTGCAGATGGATGCCGGGCGTATCGACATAGATGAACTGCGCCTCATCCACTGTCTTGATGCCCATGACCTGGTGGCGCGTCGTTTGCGGGCGCCGCGAGGTGATGGAAATCTTCTGCCCCAGGATACGGTTCATCAGGGTCGATTTACCCACGTTGGGACGCCCGACGATAGCGACGAAACCACAGCTCTGTGTCATTGACGCTTGCCCTTTGATGGTTCGAGTTGGGTCAACGCAAGCTCGGCGGCCTGCTGTTCGGCGAAACGTCGGCTCGTGCCTTCTCCCAGCGTCGGTGACTCGCCCAGCATGGCCACGTGGCACTCGACGCTGAAGGTCTGGGCGTGGGCCTCGCCTTCCACCGAGATCACTTCATAGCGCGGCAACGCCTGCTGCCGGGACTGCAGGAACTCCTGCAGGCGCGTCTTGGGATCCTTCTGCGTATTGTGCAGGTCGATCGCTTCCAGGCGCGTCCCGAACCAGGCCAGCACGCGACTGCGTGCCACATCCATACCGGCGTCGAGATAGATCGCCCCGATCACCCCTTCCAGCGCGTCGGCCAGGATCGAATCGCGCCGATGACCGCCGCTTTTCATCTCGCCGGACCCCAGCCTGAGGCACTCGCCCAGGTTGAATTCCCGCGCCACCACGGCCAGCGTCTGCCCCTTGACCAGCCCGGCCCGCAGGCGGGACAGCTGCCCTTCCCGCGCGGCCGGAAAGCGCTTGAACAGCGCCTCGCCGATCACGAAATTGACGATCGAGTCTCCCAGAAACTCGAGCCGTTCGTTATTGGCGCCGCCGACGCTGCGGTGCGTCAGCGCCAGTTCCAGCAGCGCCGGGTCACGAAAGTCGTGGCCAATTCGGCGGCTGAAGCCTTGCAGAGGATCACTCACGTCATTCCCATTGAGTCGTTATCTTTGAAACAAAGAATCGTTGTCTTTGAAGCAAAGCGGGCGCGGGATAGCCCGTCGCCCGCTATGCGAGTTGCGCGTCTTGCCGCTGTTCCGAGAACGGGACCGTCATGATCCCGCGTCCGGAGCCGGCGGCCGACCAACTGAAATTTCAACAGCTATATAAGAATCAGTTTATCTGGCGTACCGTGCTGAAGCTAGGCAATCCACCATCCCAGTGCATCCACACGGCAAACGCCTTGCCGACGATGTTCTTTTCCGGGACGAAACCCCAGTAACGGCTGTCGTTGGAGTGGTCGCGGTTGTCGCCCATCATGAAATACTCGTGGTCGGGAACGACGATCTCCCGCATCTGGGGCCCGGGGCTCTGGGGGTTGTTGAAGATACTGTGCTCGACGTCACCGAGGTGTTCCTCGAACAGTTCTTCGCCCGGTGCTTCTGCCGGGTCGGGATCGGTCATCGACTTGGGCACCGGTTCGCCATTGACGTAGAGCTGCTTGTTTTCGTAGCGAATGTGATCCCCCGGCAGGCCAATGACGCGCTTGATGAAATTGACCGATGGATCCTGCGGGAAGCGGAAGACCATGACATCACCGCGCTCCGGTTCCCCGATATCGGCAATTTCGGTGTTGATGACCGGCAGGCGGAGTCCGTAGCTGAACTTGTTGACCAGGATGAAATCCCCTACCTCGAGTGTCGGTCGCATCGAGCCCGAGGGAATCTGGAACGGCTCGATCACGAAGCTGCGCAGCACCAGAACGACCAGCAACACGGGGAAAAAGGAGCGGGCGTAGTCGACCGGCCAGGGGTCCTTGTAGTCGACCGACTTTTCGCCACCCTGTGCTTGTGCGGCGGCCTGCTGGCGTTGGCGACGCGAGCGCCGCCAGAACAGGCTGTCGAGCAACCAGACGAGCCCCGTGATGGCGACAGCCAACACCAGTAACAACGAAAAATCCATGAGGTGTTTTCCTACTCGTTCATTTTGAGAACGGCAAGGAACGCATCCTGGGGTATTTCGACACGACCCACCTGCTTCATGCGTTTCTTGCCGGCTTTCTGCTTCTCCAGCAATTTCTTCTTGCGCGTCGTGTCGCCGCCGTAGCACTTGGCCGTCACGTTCTTGCGTAGCGCCTTGACCGTCGTTCGTGCCACGACGTGACCGCCGATCGCTGCCTGTACCGCGACATCGAACATCTGGCGCGGGATCAACTCCTTCATCTTGTCGACCAGAATGCGACCACGCGAATGAGCGTGATCGCGATGAATGATCAACGCCAGCGCGTCGACACGATCGCCGTTGATGAGAATATCCAGGCGTACCAGCTTGGCGGCCTCGAAACGCTCGAAGCTGTAGTCGAGCGAGGCATAGCCCTTGGAGATCGACTTGAGTCGGTCAAAGAAGTCCATGACGACCTCGGCCATAGGCAGTTCGTAGACGAGCTGCATCTGGCTGCCCAGCACCTGCATGTCCAGCTGCACGCCGCGACGATTGACGCATTCGGAGATGACGTTGCCCACGTACTCCTGCGGCACCAGAATACTGGCGCGCACGATCGGCTCGCGCATCTCCGCCACGTTGGCCATATCGGGCAGCTTCGACGGGTTGGAGATGGTGACCAACTCACCGTTGTCCATCAACAGCTCGTAGTTGACTGTCGGCGCCGTGGTCAGCAGATCGATGTCGTATTCGCGCTCCAGGCGTTCCTGGACGATTTCCATGTGCAGCGTGCCGAGGAAACCGACGCGGAAGCCGAACCCGAGCGCATCGGAGTTCTCCGGCACGTAGTCGAGCGAGGCATCGTTGAGCGCCAGCTTCTCGAGCGCGTCACGGAAGTCTTCGTAGTCGTCGGAGCTGACCGGGAACATGCCGGCGTAGACCTGCGGCTTCACTTTCTGGAAGCCGGGCAGACGCGGCACGTCCTTGGTCTTGGTATGGGTGATCGTGTCGCCGACCGGCGCGCCCTGGATATCCTTGATGCCGGCGATGACGAAGCCGACTTCGCCGGCACGCAGGATGCCGGTGGAGTTCTGCTTGGGCGTGAAATAGCCGATGTCGGTCACTTCCCAATCGCGACCGGTCGACTTCATCTGAATCTTGTCGCCCTTCTTCAAGGTGCCGTCGAACAGACGCACCAGCGACACGACACCCTGGTAGTTATCGAACCAGGAATCGATGATCAGGGCCTGGAGATGGCCTTCGCGATCGCCTTTGGGGGGCGGAATATCACGCACCAGACGCTCCAGCAGCAGATCGATGTTGAGACCGCTCTTGGCCGACACACGTACCGCGTCATGAGCATCGAGACCGATGATCTCCTCGATCTCGTGAGCCACTTTGTCCGGGTCCGCCTGGGGTAGATCCATCTTGTTGAGAACCGGGAGCACTTCCAGGTTCTGCTCGATGGCGGTGTAGCAGTTGGCGACCGACTGCGCCTCGACACCCTGAGCGGCATCGACCACGAGCAATGCCCCCTCGCACGCGTAGAGCGAGCGCGAAACCTCGTAGGAGAAATCGACATGCCCGGGCGTGTCGATGAAGTTGAGCTGGTAGGTGTGCCCATCCTGCGCCTGGTAGTCGAGCGTGACCGACTGCGCCTTGATGGTGATACCGCGCTCGCGCTCGAGATCCATCGAATCGAGCACCTGCTCCTTGAGTTCACGATCTGTCAGACCACCGCAGAACTGGATGATGCGATCTGCCAGCGTGGACTTGCCGTGGTCGATATGGGCGATGATCGAGAAGTTGCGAATGAACTTCAGTTGCTCGTTGCTTGCAGCGTCTGCCATTGAAACCTTACCGGTAATTTGTACGCGCGCGGTCCGCACGGAGTGCCGTAGCCAGGGAAACGTCGATAAATCGTCGAGCGGGATGAAGCGCACGACGCGCGGCGCAGGAAGCACCAGCCATGACGCGGGGTCCGGTCAGTATTCGAGCAGCGCACGACGCAGCGATTCGCCCGCGCCGACTTTTATGTACCGTTGTCTTCCTGTCGCGCGGTTGATTACGAATTTGGCGCATTGTACCGACATGGCCGTGGCAAAGACAGCGACAACCGGAACGTACACAGCCTCGCTTTCGCGAGGCTGTGAGGCGGGCTTGGCCCGAACCTGTCGCCCGGCGCGACTCAGTCGCTGGCCTTCAAGCGCAACGCTACGAACAGTGAAGTCCCATCCCGGACGATACGCACCGGGATGGCACGATCACCGTCGGCCTGCTTGACCGCATCGATCAGCTGATCGGCGCTATCGATCGCTTTCTGATCGAAACTGACGACGACGTCACCAGGCTGAATACCCGCCGTCGCCGCCGCGCCACGCGGGTCGACGCGACGCACCAGGGCGCCATTATCGATATCCAGCTGCTGCTTCTCCTGATCGCTGAGATCACTGATCGCAATTCCCAGCTTGGTCTGGTCGTTGGAAGATGCGCTGGACGGCGAGCCATCGGCCGCCGTCTGGTCCGGCCAATCACCCACGGTCACGTCGACCTTGCGCTGGTCGCCACCGCGCATGACCTGCAGACTGACCTCGGCTCCCGGCGCCACCTGGCCAATCAGACGTGGCAGCGTCGTGGAGTCATCGATATCGGACCCGTCGGCACTCAGAATGACATCACCTGCCTTCAGGCCTGCCTTCTGCGCCGGGCTGTCATCACTGACATCGGAAACCAGTGCCCCCTTTGTGCCATCGAGTCCGAACGATTCGGCAAGATCCTTGGACACCGGCTGAATCACCACGCCCAGCCAGCCGCGGCTCACATGACCTTCGGTGCGCAGCTGATCGGCGACGTTCATGGCAACGCTGATCGGCACGGCGAACGATAGCCCCATGAAACCACCGCTACGTGTGTAGATCTGCGAATTGATCCCCACGACTTCGCCATCGAGGTTGAACAAGGGGCCACCGGAGTTACCCGGGTTGATCGCCACATCGGTCTGGATGAAGGGCACATAGGTCTCGCTCGGCAGCGTGCGATTGATCGCACTGACGATGCCGGCCGTTACCGAATGATCGAAACCGAACGGAGAACCGATGGCGGCCACCCATTCGCCGGCTTCGAGGTCATCGGAGTTGCCGATCTTGAGCGTAGGAAGATCGTCGGCGTCGACCTTGAGCAGGGCGACGTCGGTTCGCGCATCGGAGCCCACCAGTTTGGCCGGGAGTTCCCGCCGGTCGTTGAGACGCACCATGATCTCGTCGGCGTCCTTGACCACATGGGCGTTGGTCAGGATGTAACCATCCTTGCGGATGACGAACCCGGAGCCCAGTGACTTGCGCTCTTCCTCGCCCTGCGGCGCGCCAGGCATCGGCGGCATCTGATCACCGAAGAACCGGCGGAATATCTCGGGGACGTCCTGCTGACCATAGGGCCCATTGGGCGCACTGACGCTACTGGTGGTGGCGATATTGACCACTCCGGGAGCGGCCTGCTTGACCAATCCGGTGAAGTCCGGCAGATCGCGGGCCTGCGCCGTCTGGACAGACAGTAACGTGACGGCCATCAATAGCCAGGGAGCAAACCATCTTGTCATACGTTCCATTAAACACTCCTAACATTCGATGAAGACTCTGGCGAGTCGCACGTAGCTAGATCGATGTTCATAAGGGATAAATCGGCGATAACGAACCTCACGCCATCGAATCGTCGCCGCGCCCGGTCAAGGCACGGCGACCACTTTCATTGATACGAAAACACGCCAAGAGTTCAACGGGATGTAAAGTTTCTTTGCGCTAAAGAGCGAAAAACCCCGTCACAGGCTGAAGAACTGGCTGAAGAGGAAAGGCGAGGAAACTAGGAGCCGGCGGGGGGAGCACTCGCGTCGGAGTCGTTCTGAGGGTCCGACATATCAGTGGACGGATCGTCGGCATCGCCCCCTTGGTTCCAGGTCACTCGCGCAGCGATACGTGCCAGCACCTCGGGCGGCGCCTCGCCCAATACCAGTATCTGCATGGGCCGGCCCTCATGATTCACATGACGAACCGCTGCATAGGAGATACCCAGTCGATGCATGCCGGGCAACAAGGAACGCCGGTTACCGGTAATGGGTTCGACGAACAAGCTGATGCTGGTCAAACCATCACTGTAGAGCTGGTGCTCAATCCGTGCGCTCTGACCAGGGCTATCAGGCGGGATCGGCTGCGAGGTAAACCCGGCAGGCAGCCACTGCGCGTGCCACGGAGAATCCGCCGGAGACTGGCCGGGGCCGAGACGAAGCGTATCAGGATAAAGCGTGGGGGCTCGCAGATCGGTTATCTGAAAGGTTTCGAGAATCTGGCCATTGATACCGATCATTTCACGCTTGAGCAGCAGCGATGTCTCGCGATCCAGCCAGAGACAGTAACCGTAGCGGAGCTCGTCCTGCGGTTCGATATCGAGACGCCATGCCGCGCGTCCGGCAATTCGCTCGATTTCCATCGGTTGGAGGTCGTAATGTCCGGCAATCTGTCGGGTCAAGGCGCCAGGCGCGAGACCAGCGGTAAAATCCAGCGTTCCCTGCCCCGCCGCATCCTGGCTCACGCTGCCCCGCTTCTCCACCGCGACGGGCGGACCATCCAGAAATCTCGCGGCCTCGGTCTCCACGCCCTGCTGCACGCTATGCGTCAGCGCCAGGGTCCTGACGCCATCGAAACTGATACGCACGGCCCGTGCACTGAAGTTATAGCAGTGGCTGGCCCAGAGACTGCGCTGAAACAGCGCCTCGGGAGAGACATCGCTATCGCTGGCGGCAGCCAGGTCGCGACAGTCGAAAGTTTCCGGAACCGCCCGCTCATCGACGGACGCTTGAGCCTGGGCAGTGCCGGAAACCGCAAGCAGAGGAAGTATCGCAGCCAGAGAGGCCCGGGGAGTAAACCGAAACATCAACGCGCTTCCGTGGCTCCGGCACCGTCGACCTGAGCGGACAGTGCGCCCGGCGTACGCAGCAACGGCATCCAGTTGTCGCCGGTGCTGTAGGCAGCGCCGACGGAGTGACGCTCCAGATAGGATTGCAGCGTCTGCGCCTGCTCCATATCGACGTTGGGAGACTGACGCGTGCTCGGCGACAGGAACATCGGCTGCATCACCTGCTCCCCGACCGTCATCAAGCCGCTGTTGTTGCCAGCGCCGAAGCTTCCACCGCCAAAGCTGCCGCTGCCCAGCGAATAGGGCAGCCCGCTGGAGACCGGCGCCTGCATGGAAGCCTGCATCGCCCCGCTCTGGTCGCCGGCAACACTTTCGGAGGCCAGCGTGGCCTGGGCCTGGGCACTTTCGTTGACCGCAGAGGTACCCGTAGCGGCCGCCACATCCGAGGACGTGGTGGTGTCGGCGCCAAAGCGGCCGTTATAGACCTGAACGCCGGTGATCACCATGAGCGATACCGCCGCCGCCACGGCAGCGCCGCCCATCATGGAAAACGAGTGGCGCCTGACCGGCTCGCTGGCTGGTTCCGCGACGGGCCGGGGTTCATCCGCCAGCGCCGCCATCACGTCGCCGGAGATATCGATATCGACGATCGCATCCCGCTCGCGCCGCATCATGCTGCGGGCCAAGTGATATCGACGCCAGGTATCGGATTCCTGCGGCGACGTGCCCAGCGTCTTGAGCGCCCGCCTCAGATCGAATTCATCGGCCTCGTTATCCATCAATGCGGAAAACGATTCGTATACCTGCTTCATAGTCACACCCTCACACTCGCCTTGCGGCTTGCCACGTGTTGAATGACGGCGACACTCAGGGCGACATCTGGGGGCGTGCCATTGCGATCCTCGAAGGCCGCAATGCCCTTGCCCGCTACCTGCGTCACCGGACCCTCGTCGCCGGATTGTCTCCAGCCGACGACGGCTTGGCTATTACCTGCCCCACTATGACGACAGAAATCGATGACAGTTCATTTTCGATTCATCTTTCTCGATTCGATCGCCATCGGCGCTCCCGAACCTATTGATCCTGCGTCGCTCAAGCGCCGTTGACCGCGTCTCGCCCACCGTGTTCCAGCAACGGTTCGATATGCTTGTCGACCGCCTCGCGCGCCCGGAAGATCCGCGATCGGACGGTTCCCACCGGGCACTCCATGATCGTGGCGATATCTTCATAGGAAAGCCCGTCGAATTCACGCAGCGTGATCGCGGTGCGCAGATCATCCGGCAGTTGCTCGATCGCTTCGAACACGGCGGCTTCCAGTTGATCGCGGGCGATCGCCGCTTCCGGCGATTCGATATCCGACAGACGCCCGCTCTGGTCGACGATCTCGGCATCGCTGATATCCAGATCGCTACCGGGAGGACGCCGCCCCCGCGATACCAGATAGTTCTTTGCCGTGTTGATGGCGATGCGATACATCCAGGTATAGAAGGCACTTTCGGCACGAAAGCTGCCCAGGGCGCGATACGCCTTGATGAAGGCTTCTTGGGCAACGTCCTGAACTTCGGAATGGTCCTGAACATAGCGGCTGATCAGACCGAGAATCTTGTGCTGGTACTTCTTGACCAAAAGATCAAAAGCTCGGGTGTCCCCTTTCTGGGCGCGTTCGACGAGTTGCTGATCGGTCTCTCGGACACCCATTCAACGC
Source organism: Salinicola salarius (assembly GCF_002179555.1). Classification (GTDB taxonomy): domain Bacteria; phylum Pseudomonadota; class Gammaproteobacteria; order Pseudomonadales; family Halomonadaceae; genus Salinicola; species Salinicola salarius_A. The sequence goes on from NZ_NHOU01000011.1 coordinate 92,533, forward strand.
CTCCCCGTACGACTGGGCACCGGAAGCTGCAGGACCTGGAGCAGTGAAATGACACAGCGATAACGAGTGTGGTGACTAGGAGATAATACGCTCATGATCCCACCTGGAGCCCTTTGAGCTCACGATTCAATGACAGGCGTGCAAGTTATAACAGAAACGATGGATTAGCACGCGAAGCCGGCCAGTGTTCCTGTTTTAACCCGCCCCATCAAGTCGCGCTCCCGGCGCCGGATCCCCGGCATGCAGGGCACAACGGGGCCGGAAAGTTGATTTTTGTACCCTGCAACCCCCATAGTACGCGCTCCACGCGCAGTCACCATCAGAGTCAACGGGCCCCAGCATGTCGGAACAGCAGGTCAACAATCTCAACGTTCTCTCCCAGGATGTCCTGATTACCCCGGAAGCGTTGAAGCAGAACATTCCGCTTTCGGAATCCGCCGAGCGCACGGTCATCGAAGGGCGTCAGACCATCCAGCGCATTCTCGATCGCGAGGATCCTCGCCTGCTCGTGGTCATCGGCCCCTGCTCGATTCACGATCCGGAAGCCGCACGCGACTACGCCAGACGCCTTCGCAAGCTCGCCGATGCCGTCAGCGACAGCCTATACATCGTGATGCGCGTCTACTTCGAGAAGCCGCGTACCACGGTCGGCTGGAAGGGCTTGATCAACGATCCGCACCTCAACGACTCGTTCGAGATCGAGGAAGGCTTGCACATCGCTCGCCGGCTACTAGTGGATCTGGCCGAAATCGGCCTGCCGCTGGCCACCGAGGCGCTCGATCCGATTTCGCCGCAGTATCTGCAGGACTGCATTAGTTGGTCCGCGGTAGGGGCCCGCACCACCGAATCCCAGACCCACCGTGAAATGGCTTCCGGCCTTTCCGGCCCGGTCGGCTTCAAGAATGGCACCGACGGCAGCCTGGACGTGGCAGTCAACGCATTGCAGTCGGTCGCCAGCCCGCACAACTTCCTGGGTATCGACCAGGCGGGTCAGGTCGCGGTGATCCGGACCCGGGGCAACGCCTATGGCCACGTCGTTCTGCGGGGCGGCAACGGCAAGCCCAACTACGACAGTGTCAGTGTCACGCTGGCCGAGCAGGAACTGCACAAGGCGGGGCTGAAAGCCAACCTGATGGTCGACTGCTCCCACGCCAACTCCAACAAGGACCCGGCGCTGCAGCCGCTGGTCATGGAGAACGTGACGCACCAGATCCTCGACGGCAACCGCTCGATCATCGGTTTGATGATCGAATCGAATATCGGCTGGGGCAGCCAGAAGATTCCCGAAGACCGGAGCCAGCTCGAATACGGCGTTTCGATCACCGATGCCTGCATCGACTGGCCGACCACCGAACGCACGCTGACCGAGATGGCCGAGCAATTGAAGTCCGTGCTCCAGTCGCGCCAGCGTTCCGACGACTGATCCCAGGACGACGACCGTTCAAGCAGAACGCCCGGTGCCGCAATTCACGGCACCGGGCGTTTTTTGTTGGCGGCGGCAACGCGGCCCCCGTCAGTTCCTGGCCGGCTCGCCTGCTTCCACCCCTTCGATCTGACGCCGAAACGGTGGCAGCGCGTCCAGCAACGCCTTGCCGTACCGCCGGGTCAGCACACGCCGATCCAACAGCGAGATACGGCCGCTGTCGTTCTCCTTGCGGATCAGCCGCCCGCACGCCTGCACCAGCTTGATCGACGCATCCGGCACCGATATCCGCATGAACGGGTTGCCGCCCTGACTCTCGATCCACTCGGCGAGCGTGGCGCCGACCGGATCGTCCGGCACCGAAAACGGCAGCCGGGTGATGACCACGTGGGTGAGATAACGACCGGGAAGATCGATCCCCTCGGCGAAACTCGCCAGCCCGAAGATCAAGCTACCGCCGCCGTCGTCGACCGCCTTGCGATGGCGCTCCAGCAGCTCGCGCTTGGGCAGCCGATCCTGCGAGAGCAGGCGCGACGACCAGGGTTCCGGCAACGCATCGGCCACGCTGCGCAGTTGCTTGCGCGAGGAGAACAGCACCAGCACGGCTTCGTCATCTTCCAGCCCCTCGATGAACTCGACGATGGAACGGTCGTGCGCCTTGGCATCGCCGGGCTCCACCGCTTCCCTCGGCACACTGAGGATGGCCCGGGAATAGTCGAAAGGGCTCGGCAGGCGCTGGTAGCGATAGCGATTGGCCAGGCCGGCCCGCTCCTGCAATCGCTCGAAACGATTGAGCGCCGTCAGCGTCGCCGAGGTCACCACCGCCCCGTAGCAGGTTCCCCAGAGATGCCGCGCCAGTGTCTCCGCCGCCGATACCGGGCTGGCCGAAAAGGTCAGCTCCGGCTCGCCACCGAAGTTCTGGAACGTCAACCATCGCGCTTGCGGTGCCTGCCCCGCCGGATCCGGCTTGGCCATGGCTGACCACAGCGCATGCGCTTCCAGCGCGCGGCCGTGGAGCAGCGCCGTCAGCGGCAGCCACGGTTCCGCCTGCTCCCGCGGGAGCCCGGTGGACTTGTCCGGGTCGAGACTCTCGCGGAGGATATCGCTCATCGTCTCCAGATCGCGCGATAACTCGGCGAACGGAATGACCAGCTGCTGGGCCAGATCGACCAGCGGCTCCGGCGCCCGGCCGTTGGGAAAGCGGAAATGCTGCGTCTCCTCGCCTGCCCCGGATCCGAGCCCGGCAATCTGATGTCCCATGGCGTAGGCGTCGCCGAGACGTGGCTCCAGCGCCGCGATGCGTTCGGGGAAGGTCGCCAGCAAGCGGCCGAGTGTCGGCTGGGCGCCGAGCGCGGTGTTCAACTCCGTCAGCGACTTCTTCAACGTCCGCAGCCAGCGCAACGTGCCGTTAATCCCGAAACGATGATAGAAGTGATCCAGCGCCTTGTCCGGCAGGTGGTGTCCTTCGTCGAAGACGTAGATACACTCCTTGGGCGACGGCAGTACCATGCCTCCGCCTAGCGCGAGGTCCGCCAGCACCAGGTCGTGATTGGCGACGATGATATCGGCCTGCTCGAGATGCCGGCGCGAGCGGAAATAGGCACAGGCGCCGAAATGGCCGCAGCGCCGATTGGTGCACTGGCGATGATCCACGGTCAGCCGTCGCCAGTCGCGATCATCAATGGCGACCGGCCAGCTATCCCGATCCCCTTCCCAGTTGCCGGAGGCATAGGTATCGGCCATCTCCTGGATCAGCTGCGGGAAGTCACCGCCGGCGTCCGTGGCGATGGTCTGCTCGAACAGCGACAGCGTCGGGTTGGGCTCGGCGCCTTCCAGCGCCTGATCCAGCTTGGCCACGCACAGGTAACGCCCCCGACCCTTGGCCAGCGCGTATTCGAAATCGAGCCCGCTGTGCGCCTTGAGCATCGGCAGGTCCTGATTCAATACCTGCTCTTGCAGTGCCACCGTGGCAGTGGCGATGACCAACCGCTTGCCGCGCGCCTTGGCGACGGGTAACGCCGCCAATAGATACGCAAGGGTTTTACCGGTACCGGTACCCGCTTCCAGAACACAGACGTGCTCGTTGGACGTCCTTCGGCCCTGATCATCTCGCTCGATCGACGCCAGCGTGCGCGCGATCTCCGCAATCATCAGACGCTGACCGTAACGCGGGGTGAGCTCCAACCCTTCGAGCACGCGCCGGTAAGCCTCCTGGATCTCTTGCTTGAGGGGTTCGTCGAGCATGCGCATTCCGGGGAAGGAAGGTCAGAAACAGATCGCCCACCGACGGTGGACGATCGAGAGAGCCGAACCGTTGACGATGTCAGCCGCTCAGGAAAGCATCGGCTCACGACATCATGGACTCGGGCGGATGCTCGCAGGGCAGCTTGCCGTTGATGTAGTTCTCGATCTCCGGCAGCGAGAAGGCATCCTCTTCGCCGACGAAACTGATCGACACACCCTTCGCGCCCGCACGGCCGGTCCGCCCGATACGATGGACGTAGTCTTCAGGATCTTCCGGCAGCGTGAAGTTGATGACGTGGCTGACATCCTCGATATGGATGCCACGACCGGCAACATCGGTCGCCACCAGCACGGTCACTTCGCCTTCCCGGAAACGCTCCAGCGTCTTGATTCGCTGGCTCTGCGGCACGTCACCCGAGAGCATTGCCGCGTTGACGCCCTGGTCGCGCAGCATCTGATCCAGTTCACGCACCAGATCACGACGGTTGCCGAACACGATCACCCGCTCCATCGCTTCCTGGCTGACCAGGTTGAACAGCAGCTTGCGCTTCTCGCTGTCGCTGACCAGATAGACCCGCTGGTCGATATTGGCCGCGTTGTCGGTGGTCACCTCGATCTCGACGTAGGCCGGATTCTGGGTCCACTGCTCGGAGAGGTTGAGGATATCCGGCGTGAAGGTCGCCGAGAACAGGAAGGTCTGGCGCTCCTCGCGCTTGGGCGTATAGCGGATGATGCGCTTGACGTCCGGAATGAAGCCCATCGACAGCATACGATCGGCTTCGTCCAGCACCAGCACCTCGACCTGGGAGAGATCGATGTCGCGCTTCTGCTGGAAATCGAGCAGACGCCCCGGCGTGGCCACCAGAACGTCCAGGTTCTTGCTCAGCTGATCCCGCTGCTTCTGGTAGTCCATGCCGCCGACGACGCTTGCCACATGCAGTGACGTGAAGCGGGCCAGCGCCTTGGCGTCCTTCTCGATCTGCAGCGCCAGTTCGCGGGTAGGCGCGATGATCAGCGCCCGCGGCGTTCCCGGCTTCTGGCCATCCGGCGCTTCTTCTTCCAGGAAATAGGCCAGCATCGAGATCAGGAAAGCCGCAGTCTTGCCGGTGCCGGTCTGTGCCTTGCCGACCACGTCGCCGCCGAGCAACGTATGCTTCAGCGCTTCGGCCTGGATCGGCGTGCAGTATTCGAAACCTTCTGCCTGGATCGCGCGCATCAATGATGTCGGCAGGTCGAAATCATGAAACCGCCAGCGTCCGGCAACGGGCTCGACCTGAAACTGTTTCAGCGACCAGTTGGAAGTGTTCCGCGACTGCGATTTACGTGGCTTGCGCCGACGCCGCTTGGGTCTGCGGTTCTGTGCCGGGGGCTGGGTGTTGTCAGACTCACTCATAGTTATGACGAATGTCCGAAATCGATTGACGGTTTGACTCGCGACGGCTGGCGTCCTGCTCGGCGGCGCCATCTACGGCGCGGCGGGCCGGCATTCACGCCTTCAAGGACGAACCCTCGACGCGACGATGATCGACTTCGCCGGGGCCAGGCCCGGCGCGAGCCGAACACATTGTACCAGTTCTGGCCTGCTAACGTCGCGAGCCCAGTGGTCCAACGTCGCGGCTAGCCGATGGCAGAGCCCCCTTCCCCTGTTAGAATGTGGGCTATCGTTGGCTCCGGGAACACCGCCTTGGCGGTCGAGAGTTTCCAATGCCGATGCCCATATCGCTATATCGCTGGATTTCCCGCTGAATACTGACAGGTTGCGCGCATGACTCGCAGAAAAAAGACCCGGTCGCTGGCCGACAAGGTGACGATCCGTACCGGCAAGCGCAAGGACTATCGCCGCTGGCGCCATGACAATCCCGATGAAGTCGCTCCATCGCGTCGTTACGTCGACAAGAAGACCCAGCAGCGAAAACTGCAGGCCGAGCGCAAGCGCCAGCGTCAGAGCGCCCCGCCGCTGCCGCTGCATTCCGCCAGCACCGATGGCGACGCCTCGAAGCATGAGGGCTCCGATTGATGCGACTCGTCTCTTTCAATATCAACGGCATCCGCGCTCGTCTGCACCAGCTCGAGGCACTGATCGAGACCCACGCGCCGGACGTCATCGGCCTGCAGGAGACCAAGGTCCAGGACAGCGAATTTCCCCGCGAAGCGGTGGAAGCCATGGGCTATCACGTTCACTTTCATGGCCAGAAAGGCCATTACGGTGTCGCGATGCTGACACGGGCAGCACCGACATCCGTTCATTATGGGTTGCCCGACGATGGCGAGGAGGCGCAGCGCCGCCTGATCGGGGTGACGCTCGATATGGATGATGGCAAGCCGCTGACGGTGTGGAACGGTTACTTTCCCCAGGGCGAGAACATTGCTCACCCTACCAAGTACCCCAACAAGCGGGCGTTCTACGCCGGTCTCAACGCGCTTCTCGAAACGCAGCACCAGCCTTCGGAGCGCGTCGCGATCATGGGCGACTTCAATATCTCCCCGACGGATATCGACATCGGCATCGGCGAGGACAATCGCAAGCGCTGGCTGCGCGAAGGCAAGACCAGCTTCCAGCCCGAGGAACGCGAATGGCTGGAGCGCCTCAAGGCGTGGGGGCTCAAGGACAGCTATCGACTGTGCCACCCGGACAGCAGCGACTATTTCAGCTGGTTCGACTATCGCTCCAAGGGTTTCGATCGCGAGCCCAAGCGTGGCCTGCGTATCGATTACATCCTGGTCACCGAACCGCTGGCCCGCGCCACGCGTCGCTCGGGTATCGACTATGACCTGCGCGCCATGGAACGGCCATCCGACCACGCCCCGGTGTGGAGTGAATTCGAGCTAGCGTGAGTTTCGTTTCCTATGGCGACAAGTTCACTATGGCGACAGGTTCAAGCAGGACGAACTTACCACTGACCGAGCATCAACTTTCCTTCTGCTCGTTAATGCGAGGGGCAAGCCCCTCGCGCTCCCCTTTTTGACGCCACAGACGGCGAAACCCTAAACGCCAATCGCCCGCGCTCGGGTCGGCGCGAAAGGGCATCCCTGCCCTACGCGCCTCTGGCGTCATCCATGACGCCAGACCCGGCACGGGCGACCGTCGTTTAGCGCCGTCTGGAAGGCGTCATTCGGCGGCAAATCCCAGTGTCCCGGCTTTATTGACCAACAAACAAAAATGCTGACAAGGACCACTGGTGATGGTCAGTGGAGAACGGCTCACGCCACAATTCGCCACCTTACCAAAACCGACCAGCGCGTGAGCGAACCACCGCTACGCCGATCCCAGCGAATCCAGCCACTGCTGCGCCTGCTCGATGCCCGCTGCCCGGGCCTGCTGGAAGGCATTGCGGGCCGCCTTCCGATCGCCGAGCTGCAGCGAGGCGACGCCCTGCAACAACCAGTCCCGTCCGGAAATCTCGCCGCCTGCCTCACGCAGACGGGAAAGCGCGTCTCGTGTCGTCTGCCACTCGCCCCAACCGTAAGCGAGTTCGGCCAACTGCTGCCAATCCTCTGCCCGACCACTCTTTTCGGCCAGCGTCTGCCAGGCCGACAGCGCGTTTTCATGATCGCGAGCGGCCGTCCAGGCTTGGGCGATCAGGCGCAGATTGGTGCTGCTGGAATCCAGCCGACCGCTATCCAGCCAGTTTTCCAGATGCTCGGCGGCACGCGCCGGCGTTCCTCCGACGATGTGCAGTTTGACCAGCCGCAACAGATCTTCATCCGACGTCAGCACACCTCGGCGCCAGCCGCTTTCCCAGATCGCGGCGGCACGACCGTCATCCCCGGCTTGCTGGGCAAGCACCGCGGCCCGGCGCCACACGTCCGGCGAGCTCGCGTCGTCGCCCAGCAGCGTCAGCGCGTCGTCGAAGCGTCCCGCCTGCTGGTAGACCGTACTCGCCAGCTGCCGTCGGGACTGGCTCCAGCCCTCGGTGCCGGACGCTCTTAGCCGATCGAGCGAGTTGGCCGCGGCCGACCACTCCTCGAGCGATGCCCACGCCTGGACCAGCAGCCAGCGCGAAGCCTCGTCTCCGCCACTGCGCTCGACCCAGCGAGTCAGCAGATCCGCGCCCTGTCGTGTCTGGCCGCCACTCAAGCGCAATCGTGCTTCCTGATGCAGCCAAGAGAGACGGCGTGCGTCAGGGGCATCGTCGATGCGCCGAGCCTCGGCCAACTGCTCCGCGGCCTGGATATCGTGGCCCTGACGGGCATTGGCCGACGCCGCCAGCTGCAAAAACAGGGCGCGCGCCCAGCGGTCGGCCGCATTGCCGCCTTCGAGGCGCGAGGCCGACTCGGCAGCACGCGAAGCCACCGCCGCGTCGTCGCCGGACTCGAGCTGCGACTGCATCGACTGCAGCGCCTGGATCATGTCCGCGCGCAGCGCCGGACCCTCGGCCCGGGCCAGCGAGATACCGCCGCAACCGATCAGGCCCACCAGCGCCAGCGACAGACAGCGCTTGCCCAGACGACGAACCGTCATTGAACTCACGATCAGCCCTCCAACTGGAACTGAATGCGCTGGGTGGCCCGCCGAACGTCATCGGCCGGCGGGAATCGCCACCGTGATACCGCTTCCTCGACGGCACGGTCGAACACGTTGGCGGGATCGGCGTCGATCACTCGCAAACTGTCGGTATCGACCCGGCCGTCAGGCTGAATGATGAAACTCACCTCCACGTAACCTTCCAGGCCACGCCGGCGCGCGCGCATCGGATAGGATGGATTGACCCGGCTGGCAGGTTGTAGCTGGCCGACATCGCGCGGCGATGCCTGCGTTCCTCGCGGCGGTTGCTGCGGTGCGGGTTCGGGCTGCGGCGGGCCGGGCTCGGCTTCGGACTGAGGCGCCGCATCCGCCACGGCTTCCTGCGTCGGCTGGGGTTCCGGCTGGGGTTCCGGCTGAGCCTCGGGTTGCGGTTGTGGACGCGGCTCTGGCTCCGGCCGCGCCTCGCTCAGTTCGGGCAGCGATTCGTCCAGCGTCACGTCCGGCGCCTCCATGGGCGGCGTTTGCGGCTCCGGAATCTCCACCGGGCTCGGCGCCTCTGCCGCAGGTACGGGTGCCGCCGCAGGAGGTGGCGGCGGCGCGCTCGGCGGCGTCGGCAATGCCGGCGACGTTGGCGTCGGTTGCGCCTGTTCCTGCTCCGGCGCGTCGACCATCGAGATCGCCGTCGGCGTCACGATCTGGGTGCGATCCGGTTCCGGCGGAGCCACCAGCAGCGCCAACAGATAGAACAGCAGCAGCGCCAGCAGCGCGCCGCCGACCAGGCCTGCCACTCTACGCATCAGCCGGCATCCCGGTTGGCGGCCACGGCGACGTTATCGACACCCGCCTGGTGGATGCGATCCATGACCTCGATCAGCAAGCCCGTCGTCGAGTTCTTGTCGGCCTGCACCACGACGCTGCCATCACCGGAGACCAGCTCCGCGACACGAGCGCCGACGCGATGGGCATCCACCGCTTCGCCGTCGACCCAGACCGCGCCTTCGCCGGTGATGGCGACGAGCACCTGGGTATCCTGGCGCGCCGTGGCCTCGCTCGACTCGGGCCGCTGGATCTCGACGCCACTCTCCTTGATGAAGCTGGTGGTGACGATGAAGAAGATCAGCATGATGAAAACGACATCCAGCATCGGCGTCAGATCGATGCCGGTCGAATCGTCACTGGCTTCCCGCAAGCGGCGCCTACGCATGAGAGTCCTCCACGGCGCGGGCCATGCGGTCATGCAACCGCTGATCCTCGCGCCGAATGATCTGTTCCAGACGAGTGACGAAAAGCAGGCCGACCACGGCAACGGCCATGCCGCACAGCGTGGGCAGCGTGGCCTGGGCGACGCCGTCGGCCATCGCGCGGGCCTGGTTGCTCTCGGTGAGAGCCAGGCTGTCGAATACCTGGATCATGCCCGTCACCGTCCCCAGCAGCCCGAGCAGCGGGCAGACCGCGATCAGCAGCTTGAGCCATGGCAACGGCAGGCGTAACCGGGCGATCAGTTCGCTCGTCCACACTTCGCGCAGGGTCAGCGCGCTCCAGCTCGAGTGATCGCGACGCTGAATCCACGCCTCGATCAGCACACGCCGGGCACGTCGATGAGTGAACTGCCAGTAGAACAGCCGCTCCAGCGACATCGCGAACAGCGCCATCGCCACCAGCATGATCACCACCAGCACCTCGCCGCCAGCGCCGATCAGCCAGCGGATCGGCTCAAGCGCGGACACCATGGCTGCGCTCCTCGGCATGGGCGACAGCGGCCGTTTCGGCCTCGAGATGCTCGGCGAGCACCGCGCTGGCGCGCCCTTCCAGCAGACCGATCAATCGTCGGCTGCGGCTGCTCAGGGCGGTATTGACGAACAGCAGCGGCACGGCGGTGATCAGACCCAGCACGGTGGTCACCAGCGCCTGGCTGATGCCGCCGGCCATCAGTTGGGGATCGCCGGTGCCGAACACGGTGATCGACTGGAAGGTGACGATCATCCCGGTCACCGTGCCCAGCAGCCCCAGCAAGGGCGCGACGGCAGCGATCAGCTTGACGACCGGCTGGCCCCGCTCCAGCCGCGGCTGCTCTGCCAGCAGCGCCTCGTCGAGCCGAGCCTCCAGCGCTTCCGGCGCGTGGTCGCGGCCCAGCGCAGCGAAGCGCTGAAGTACGCGCCCCAGCGGGTTGTCGTCGCTGAGGGACTCCGGCGCCCGCATCTGCCGACGCATGCGCCCGCTGACCCGAAGCAGGTAGACATACTGTATCAGCGCCACCAGCAGCCCGATGATCCCCAGCGCGACGATCACGTAACCGACGTAGCCGCCCTGCTGGAACCGCTCCCACAGGCTCGGCTGCTGGGCGAGCGCGTCCAGCACGTCGCCGTCGGTGGGATCGACCACGATCTGGTTGCCCTCGCCCTGCTGGAAAGCCTGCAAGGCCTGGCGAGCATCGCCCGGCGTTGCCGCCACGACGGAAAGACGACCGTCGTCGCCGATTCGCTGCAGCAGATCGCCGTCGCTGAAGGCGACGATATCCCCCAGACGGACCACGGGGCGCTGGGCGACATCGCCGTCCGGCCCGGCAACCGGCGCCTGGAACCGCACGCCTCGGCCGCTTTCCGCGATCAGGCCCGCCAGATCCTGGCGCACCCGATCCAGCGTCTGCAGGTCGATCAGGCCGCGATCGTCGAGCCGCGGAGGCAACTGCGCATCACCGCCGACGGTCAGCCAGCTCTCGCCCAGCGCATCCCGAAGCTCGCTGGCCTGCTGCTTGACGATTCCGGAGATATCACCGATATCGCCGGCCTCTTCCGTGCGCTGCTGCTGTAGCGCCGCCAATTGTTGCTGCTGGTCCGTCTGGCGCGATTCCAGCTGGTCGCGCCTGCCCTGGGCGTCCTGCAGCCGCTGCTCGGCATCGGCGACCGCCTGCTGCAACGCCTCACGGTCATCCAGCAATGTCTCCAGCCGCTGGGTATCGCGCTGTTCCGCGGCCTGGCTGTCGGCCCGGAACGTCTCTAGCACCTGCTGCATCGAGTGCGATCCGCTACCCGACGCGTCGCCGGACTGAGCACTGGCGACGATGGGCAATAGCGTCATCGCCACGAAAGAGAGCGCTGACCACCATGCATGACGCTTCATGACTGTCCGTCTCATGACTGCCCCTCCGTCGCTGACTGTCCGTCTTCGACGACCAGCGATGCCGGCAGGTGCAACAAGGCCGGCGCGCTCTGATCCTGTGCGATGCGAATGCCGCGACGGACCTCGTCGATCTGATCGCCGTCCAACGCTTCCCACTCGCCGTTGGCGATGCTCCAGACACCGCCGGCGCGATCGTCGGGCGTGACGTAGTACCAGCCCGTTCTCCCGACCCGTAGATAGTCGACTTCCCGCGCGAGCTGGCTACCCTGACTCGCCGCGTCGGATTGCGCGCCTTCGAGCGGGCCGCTCCACTGGTCCATTTCCCGCCCGTAGGCGAGCTCGGTACGCCAGGCGGAAAAGATTCGCTGCAGCTTGTCGGCCTGCGAGGCATCATCGCGGGCCAGCATCTGTTCCAGGTCGTCGACGCGGGCCAGACGCTCGTCGCGCAGGAACGGCATGTCCGCTTCGATCATCGCGCGCAGTTGCTCGACCATCTCGCGCATCTCCCCCGGCAGTCCCTCGCGGGTCACGGAGATCTGCGTCAACGCCTGCTGCTCGGAAGCGATGCGCTTGGCCTGGTTGTCGACGATTGGTGCCAGCTCGGCGTTGTAGCTCTCGAGCCGGTCGGCCTGCTGGCTGGCCTGGCGCAGGCGCTGCAGCGCTTCCCGCGTGGCGTCGTCGGCGTTGTCGATACGGCTTTGAAGTTCGGCCTGGGTCTGCTGGGCCTCGATGCTGGCCTGGCTGAGCGAGTCCTGGGCCGGCGCCGTGCTGGCAACGCCCAAGCTCATGGCGGCGAGAAAGGACGCCAACAGGCGTGCGCTTCCTCGTTTCCGCGGGGAATGATGCACCACGCTATCTCCTTGCGTATGAGCCGTGACAACAAGCTGGTGACAAGCACCGCTAACCAGCGGTGTAACGAAGCTGAATTCGACGCGATACGCTAATACAAACAAGAACAATTATCAATCCGTATAACCTGGCGCTCCAGTGACAGCCCGCGACATCCGCTGAACGGCGAGGCACAAAAAAACCGGTACCCGCAGGTACCGGCTTTCTGGATCGCGAATCGCGTAGGCGAGTCGTCTACAGCTTCTGCTCCAGCTCGGGCAGAATCTCGAACAGATCCCCGACGAGGCCGTAATCGGCCACCTGGAAGATCGGCGCTTCGTCGTCCTTGTTGATCGCCACGATCACCTTGGAGTCCTTCATGCCCGCCAGGTGCTGGATCGCGCCGCTGATGCCGACGGCGATATAAAGCTCGGGAGCGACGATCTTGCCGGTCTGCCCGACCTGCATGTCGTTGGGCACGAAACCCGCGTCGACCGCGGCACGAGAAGCCCCGATGGCGGCGCCGAGCTTGTCGGCAATGCCGTCGAGCAGCTTGAAGTTGTCGCCGTTGCCCATGCCTCGGCCACCGGAGATGACCACGCGAGCGCCACCCAGCTCCGGGCGCTCGTTTTGCGCGAGCTCTTCGCCGATGAAGCGCGACAGCGCGTTGGAGACGACGGCATCCACGGGCTCGATGGTCGCGGCTCCGCCTTCGCTCACCGGGTCGAACGCCGTCGTGCGCACGGTGATCACCTTGAGCGGATCGCTGGACTGCACCGTGGCGATGGCGTTGCCGGCATAGATCGGACGCTTGAAGGTATCGGCGCTCTCGACGCTCAGGATCTCGGAGATCTGGGAGACGTCCTTGAGCGCCGCAACCCGCGGCAGCACGTTCTTGCCATCGGTCGATGCCGCGGCGAGCACGTGGCTGTAGTCGCCGGCCAACTGGACCAGTAGATCCGCCAGCGGCTCGGCCAGCTGATGCGCGTACGCCGCATCGTCGGCCACTCGCACGCGGGAGACGCCATCGAGCTTGGCGGCCGCTTCGGCGATGGCCGCCACATGCTCGCCGGCTACCAGGATGTCGATATCGCCACCAATGGCTCGGGCGGCACCGACGACATGAGCCGTGCCGGCGGAGAGACGCCCTTCATGGTGTTCGGCCAGAACCAGAATACTCATGCGATCAGCTCCTTTCACAGCACTTTGGCTTCGTTCTTGAGTTTATCGATCAGCTCGTCCACGGAGCCTACCTTGACACCGCCCTTGCGCTCGGCCGGCGTCTCGACCTTGAGCAGCTCAAGCCCGCTGGAGACGGCCACGCCGAGGGCTTCCGGCGTCCGGCTGTCCAGCGGCTTCTTCTTGGCTTTCATGATGTCCGGCAGCTTGGCGTAGCGCGGTTCGTTCAGGCGCAGATCGGTGGTCACCACCGCGGGCAGCTTGAGCGCGACGCTCTGCAGGCCGCCATCGATCTCGCGGGTGACGCGCACGTAGCCGTCTTCGACGCCATCGCCGAAGGCGACCTCCGAGGCGAAGGTGCCCTGCCCCATACCGCTCAGCGCCGCCAGCATTTGGCCGGTCTGGTTGTTGTCGGTATCGATCGCCTGCTTGCCGAGAATGACCAGGTCGGGCTGCTCTTCATCGACCACGGCCTTGAGCAGCTTGGCCACCGCCAGCGACTCGACGCGCTCGTCGGTCTCGATGTGAATGGCGCGGTCCGCACCCAACGCCAGCGCCGTGCGAAGCTGTTCCTGAGCGGCCTTGGGGCCGACCGTGACGGCGACGATCTCCGTGGCGACGCCCTTCTCCTTGAGACGAACGGCCTCTTCCACCGCGATTTCACAGAAGGGATTCATGGCCATCTTGACGTTGGTCAGATCCACGTCGGAGTGATCCGGCTTGACCCGGATCTTGACGTTGTAATCGATGACGCGTTTGACCGCGACGAGTACTTTCATGGGTGTCCTCGCAGACTAGTGACAAACCGACCCCCGCAGGCGTTGGTCGGCATCGACGATCGAAATATCGGCGATCGTCAGCATGACGGAATGCCGGGCAACAAAAACGTCGGCGGAGACAGAATCACGCCGACGCCAGCTCGGGTCAACTCGGCGCTCCTCCTGCCCCAGCTTGGTGCGCCATCGGGACAGGAACGAGCGAAAAATGCGATGATAGCGCATCAAAGGGGTGCTGCCGAAGCAGCACCTTCGCATAAGAAAAGCGCCTGTTGGCATAACATCAGGCAGCTGACTCACGTTAGGCTATAAAAAACGGCGGCCATCAGTCGTCGACGAACGGACCGGGCAGGCATGGCGGCACGCATCCTGCCAGCAAGCGAGGAGATCGGGTTTGGAACGTGAATCCATGGATTTCGACGTAGTGATCGTGGGAGCGGGCCCCAGCGGCCTGTCGGCGGCGTGTCGCCTGATGCAGCAGGCGAACGAGGCCGAACGGGAGCTCTCCGTCTGCGTGGTCGAGAAGGGTTCGGAGGTGGGCGCGCACATTCTCTCCGGTGCCGTGTTCGAACCGCGCGCGCTGTCGGAACTGTTCCCGGACTGGGCCGAGCGTGGCGCGCCGTTGAACACGCCGGTACTGCGCGACGAGCTCTATCTGCTGAAGGATGCCCACAAGGCCCAGAAGCTGCCCAACGCGCTGGTACCCAAGACGATGCACAACACCGGTCATGGCAGCGACAGCCAGGCCACGAAAAGCCACGTCACGAAAAACTACGTCATCAGCGCCGGCAACCTCTGCCGCTGGCTGGCCGAGCAGGCCGAAGAACTCGGTGTCGAAATCTTTCCCGGCTTCGCCGCCCAGGAAGCGATCGTCGACGACGAAGGGATCGTGCGAGGCATCATCACCGGCGACATGGGCGTGGCCGCCGATGGCAGCGAGACTGCCAACTATATGCCCGGCATGGAGTTGCGCGCCAAGTACACGCTGTTCTGCGAAGGCGCACGGGGCCATATCGGCAAGCAGCTGATCTCTCGCTTCGATCTCGATGCGAACCGCGACCCGCAGCATTACGCCATCGGCTTCAAGGAGCTGTGGGACGTGCCCGCCGAGCAGCATGAGCCCGGCCTGGTGCTGCACGGCTCCGGCTGGCCCCTGAATGACAAGGACCATGGCGGCGACAGCCATGGCGGCTGGTTTCTCTATCACGGCGACAATCAGCAGGTGATGGTAGGGCTGATCGTCGATCTGGCGTACCGCAACCCTTATCTCTCGCCGTTCGACGAATTCCAGCGCATGAAGCACCATCCGCTGCTGAAACGCCATCTCGAAGGCGGCAAACGTGTCGCCTATGGCGCTCGCGCGATCACCAAGGGGGGCGCCAACTGCCTGCCCAGAATGACCATGCCCGGTGCCCTGCTGCTGGGCTGCGACGCCGGCACGCTCAATTTCGCCAAGATCAAGGGCATTCACACCGCGATGAAATCGGGGCTGGTCGCGGCGGAGAGCGTGTTCGAGGCCATCGCTTCCGGCGACGAGGGCGGTCAGGAGCTTACCGCCTTCACCCAGGCCTGGGAGTCGAGCTGGGCGTGGCAGGAGCTGCAGGCCAGCCGCAGCTTCGGCCCGGCCATCCATCGGTTCGGCACCGTGGGCGGCGGCGCCTTCAATTTCGTCGACCAGTTGCTGGGCGGCAAGCTGCCGGTGCAGCACGACACCACGCCGGACCATCAGTTGAAGAAGGCGACGGAGTCGACGCCGATCGATTATCCCAAACCCGATGGCAAGCTATCGTTCGACAAGCCGTCCTCGGTGTTCCTGTCGAACACCAACCACGACGAGAACCAGCCCTGCCATTTGAAACTGAGCGATCCGGACATTCCCATCGCCAGAAATCTGCCGGAATACGCCGAGCCCGCGCAGCGCTACTGCCCGGTCGGCGTCTACGAAGTGGTCGAGGAAGAAGGACAACCGCAGTTCCGGATCAACTTCCAGAACTGCATCCACTGCAAGACCTGCGACATCAAGGATCCTTCCCAGAACATCACCTGGATAGCGCCCGAAGGCGGCGGCGGCCCCAACTATCCCAATATGTAAGCTCGAAGCTCGAAGCTCGAAGCTCGAAGCTCGAAGCTCGAAGCTCGAAGCTCGAAGACAGCATAAGCAAACCGCCCCACGGCAAGCACCTGGGGCGGTTTTTTCTTCCAGCTTGAAGCTTATGACTTGCAGCTTCCGGGCGAGCCCGGGCTTACTCGCCGGTCGCGATCGGCCTCGACGGGTCACGAATCCAGTCGCTCCAGGATCCCGCGTAAAGTCGCGGCAGCGGCAGACCCGCCACGGCATAGGCCAGGATATCGTGACAGGCCGAAATGCCGGAGCCGCAGTATGCCGTCACCTTATCGCCCCCGGGCAACTCTTCCGCCAGCCACTGGGGTGATTTGAAACGCCCATCCGCCTCGAGATTGGTACTACTGGGCCGACAGACTGCGCCGGGGATATGTCCCGCCACCGCATCGATAGGTTCCTCGTCGCCACGAAAGCGAGCTTCGCCTCGGGCATCGACCAGCAAGCCACCTTCTTCCAGCAGATCTCGTACCGGGATGATCATCGTATCGTCGAAATCCGGCTGCCATTGACTACTCAACGACGGTGCCGGCTCGTCAGTCGCCAGCTCGCCGCCAGCGGCCTGCCATGCGGGCAAGCCACCATCGAGCACCCGCACGTCGGGATGCCCCGCCCAGCAAGCCAGCATCCACCAGGCGCGAGCTGCCGATAGCTGCCCACCTCTATCGTCATAAACCACCACGGCGCGTTGCGGCTCGATGCCGAGACGCTGGATCGTCGCCGCGAAGGCCTCATGAGACGGCAGCGGGTGGCGGCCACCGTCGCCGGGCGGTCTCGAGAGATCGCGGTCCATATCCAGGTGGTAACTGCCAGGAATATGCGATTCCTGCCAAAGCCGCTTTCCTGCCGCGGCGGCGTCCAGGCGGGCACGACAATCCAGCACCAGCGGCGGGCGATCGCCAGCCAGGCTTTGCCGCAGCTCCTCTGCCGTTACGAGCACGGATTCGTTCATCATTGCCTCCTTGATGCTTTATCAGCCGAAACAGGTCGTCGATCGAGCAAAGTCGCTGTTGGCTGAATAAAATCGTTGGCCGAGAAAGATCGTCGGTTGAAAGAGTCTGGCCGATCAATGCCGTTTCGTCAGGGGCGCCCGCGCCGTGATCAGGCGACGTCGGCCGGCCGACTCGAAACGCACGTCGATGACCGGATTGGCTTCGTTGCCTTCGACCACCAGCACCTCGCCGTCGCCGAAGCTGGCGTGCCGCACTCGATCGCCAACCTGCCAGCTCGCTCCGGATTCCGCCCCGCGTTCCACGGCAGGCGTTTCCGCCTCTCTGGCTCGCGGCACGAGACCCCGCCCAACGTGCTCCAGTCCGACACGCTGCAGGTAGGCGCCGACCATGTCCGGCTCGCGAACCGCCACGGCGGCCTCGCTGCGCGCCTGAATCGCCTGGTCGATCCGACGGCAATCCTCCACCGCCGTCTCGTCGAGAAAGCGGCTCGGCCGGTGATCGCCGCCATCCTGAACCAGCAGCAGCCGTTCTCGCGCCCGCGTGATGGCGACATAGTAAAGTCGCCGCTCTTCTTCCAGTCGTTCAGGCGACAGCGGATTGTCGCGACTGTAATGGGGGAAATCCTCCTCATTGAGCCCCCATACCGCCACCAGCGGCCACTCGAGCCCCTTGGCGCCGTGCACCGTGCTGATCAAGACGCCGTCGGGACGGTTCTCCACCGGGTTGCGCAAAAGCTCGATGAAAGCCTCGGGATCGTTGGCCAGCTCGCCGGCCTGCTCGATCAGCATGTCGAGCAGGCGCACGTCGTCGTCCCCCTTCTCACGCCGCGCTGCCGATCGACGCAGGACTTTCTCCGCATCGATGGCATCGACGACATGCTCGAGCAGCTTCGCCGGCGGCCAGGCGGATAGCTTGGGCAGTTCGCAGAGGAGCTGCCAGCGCCGCTTGAGATGGCGGCGCTGCCCGGGCTTGAGCCCCGTCAGGACCGAGGCCTCGCGCGCCGGCCATTGCTGCGTGCGTGCGAGCTCCTCGACCAGCCGACGCACGCGCTCCTGGGCGACGAATGTCGTCGGCTGCGAGAACAGCAGGGCCAGATGGCCGGGATCGTGCAGCCGTTGTGGCTCACGGGCCAGTTGAAGATAGCCCGCCAAGGCCTGCACCAGCGGCAGCCGAAGCACGAAGCGCTCTTCCTGTGCCAGCCGGAACGGTACGCCGGCCCGCAGCAACTGGAGCTGTACCGAGACCGACAGCGACCAACTGCGCACCAGGACGCAGGCTTCGTCGCTACGCCGGCCATCGGCGTGCCAACGCTGCAGCGTCGCCAGCAACGCACCGGCGCCGACGCCCGTCCGCAGCCGTGTCAGTGGGTTGCCGGGCGCTGCCAGGCAGAGCTGATCCCAGCGCTGGCGATTGTTGCGAATCGCGTGATTGGCGGCCAATGCCAGGGCATGACCGTGGCGGAAGGTGAAGGAGAGCGGATATTCGCTGGCCTGGCCGAACAGGCCGTCGAAGCGCGCCAGCATGGCGTCGGGTCGAGCGCCACGCCACTCGTAGATACACTGGTTGGCATCACCGACGGCCATGACCTGCGCCTGATGACCGGCCAGAATCTTGAGCAGTCGCAGTTGGGCTTCGTTGATGTCCTGATATTCGTCGACGATGACGTGGCCCAGAAAGCCCTCGACCCGGCGTCGCGCCTCCGCATGGCGTTCCAGGCACTGCAACGGCCGATAGAGCAGGTCCGCGTAGGTCATCGAAGCCGAGGCATCGAGCAGCGATTCCGCCACGTCGAAGGCCTCGATGAAGTGGCGTTCGCTGTCGGTATGGCCGAGCCGTTCGAAGAGTTCGGCGGGCGCCACCACTTCGGCCTTGACCAGATCGCAGAACTGGCCGAACGCCTCGAGCCGGTCCGCGTCCAGCGCGGCCTCGCGGGTCTCGCCATCGGCGGATTCCAGGCTCTGCATCACCGCCTGACGCAGCAGCCGCTCACGCTGCCAGTCGGCCTGCAGCAGTTGACGCGGCGGCAAATAGCCCCAGCGAGTCAGGCTCTGGGTCAGACGGTGACCGATCGAATGAAAGGTGCGCACCTCGGGCAAGACGACATCGGCGGGCGCTTCCCGTACCAGCTTGGCCCGGAAGTCGTCCCGCGCCGCGCGGTTGAACATCAATACCAGAATGCGGCGGGGGTTTTCGCCGTTGGCGAGCAGATGCAGCACTCGTCTGACCAGGGTCGTGGTCTTGCCGGCCCCGGCAACCGCCGCGACCCGCGCATGCCCTTCGCGATGGCCGACCACGGCGCGCTGCTCCTCGGTCAGGCCGTCGGCGGTGGCAGCCAAGGGCAGCGTCGCGTTCACCAGCTCGTTCATCTCGCACCGTCGTCGAGGCGGCCCAGCGGGTGCCATGCCCCGCCACTGTACAGCCCGAGCTCGTTGCCCTGCTGCTCGGCGAGCTCGATCCAGCGGTAGTAGAGATTACGATGCAGACGCGCCTGCAAACCATGACGAACGGGCAGCGCCGGCAAGAGATCGCCATCCGGCGTCGCCAACAAAGACAGCCGGTGTGACGCATCCAGCGACACGCGGTCACCGCAGGCAGTCACCGCGACCCAGTCGGCACCGACCTGATCGGCATCCGTGACCCATAGCGGTAGATCCTCGACGCCGATACGCAGCTTCTCTCCCGGCGTCACCAGGTAATAGTCGCCGTCGGCCTCCCGCCGTAGCACACGGCTGAGCAAGTTGACCAGCGCCGGCCGTCGGATCGGCGTGCCTTCGTGGATCCACTCGCCGTTGGCCGCGATGCGAAGATCCATCTCCCCGCAGAAAGACGGATCCCATCGTTCGAGCGGCGGAATGGCTTGCGCATCGAGCTGTTGAAACAACGTATCGAGTTTCATCGTGCCCCCGTATGACGATGCCCTCTCGCAGAGGGGCATCCATGCAGTGAACGTGCCTACACGAATGGATTGTCGGACTGACCGCCGGGCGCGCAACCAGGAAACAGCTGATAGAAGTTGGCCCGGGTCTGCATCGCCACCTCATCGACGGTAATGCCTCGTTCGCTGGCGATACACTCGGCGACCTCGACGACCCACTGCGGCTCGTTGGGCTTGCCGCGATGGGGAACGGGGGCGAGAAACGGGCTATCGGTCTCGATCAGCAGCCGGTCCAGCGGCACCTGCCGGGCGACCTCGCGCAGGGCGCCAGCGCTGGCGAAGGTGACGATCCCCGACAGCGAAATGTAGAAACCCGACCTGACCGCCTCCCGCGCCATGGCGAGATCCTCGGTGAAGCAGTGAAGCACGCCGCCCACCTTGGGATCGACATGCTCGCGAATCAGGTCCAGCGTTTCGTCGCGCGCCTCGCGAGTATGGATCACCACCGGCAGCTCAAGCTCACGAGCGGCGCGAAGGTGCGCAACGAAACGTTGCCGCTGAATGTCCCGCGGTACGCTGTCGTAGTGGAAATCGAGGCCGGTTTCGCCGATGGCGACCGCCCCGTAACGATCGGCGCACGCCTGAATCGCTTCGCTGTCCGGCTCCGCCGACACCTCATGCAAGGGATGCAAGCCGATGCTGATATCGACATCGTCATGCTGCCGCGCGATCTCCGCCAGGTTCGGGGCCCCTTCCAACGATGTCGCAATCGCCAGGAAACGATGGACACCGCGGGCACGTGCGGCCTCCAGGGCCAGGTTGAGGTCGCCCTCGTAGGGCGTCAGGTCGAGGCGATCGAGATGACAGTGAGAATCGACGAACATGCGAATTCCAGAAAGAGAATGACAAACGTTGCGCCCGGTAATTCAAGAGCGCTATCACAAGGTATGACTGAACGACCCGCCTTGTCCGGGAGAAGATGCCAGCCGCGCCTCGATACGTTCACGCAGCGCCCGATCGTCGGCACTGAAATGAACTCCGATGCCGGCAACGCGCTGCCCGGCGCCGGTGGGTGTCAGCCATACGACCTTGCCGGCGACGGGGAAGCGCTCGCTCTCGCCGGGCAGCGTCACCAGCAGATAGACGGACTGGCCAATCCGATAGTCCAGCTCGGTCGGCACGAACAGTCCGCCATGCTTGAGCCACGACATATAGGCGCTACGCAGCGTCTCATCGTCACGGATGGTCAATGATAGGGCCTTCTGGGCACTCATTGCTTTCACCTTTACCATTGCCTAAGCGACCACCAATAATGACACCGACCGCACCATAAAAAAGTAAGTCTTCTAATCCCGGCTTATTCATGAGGCCGGCCCGAAA
>NZ_NHOU01000109.1 GCF_002179555.1 Salinicola salarius
TTTACGGGTCTATTTTTCAGACAGAGCGTAGTAAGCGGATTAAGGCCCTTAAAGCTCAGCATCAAACTATAGCCAAACTGCACAGGGATGGCGAAGAGCAACAGTATCAAAGACAAACAGTTGATGCTTATTTCCGGCTACGTATGACCTGGGAACGGGCAGTCGAGGAAGTTCTCTTGCGCGAGGTGATCCTTCGGTTCCGGAAAGGTGTTGAAACACAGAGACTTGCTGGTGTCGTTGTTGAAGATGGCGATTATGCGAAAGTCTACGCTGGCATGACCAAGTGTTCGAACTACGCACATGATAAGGCCCTGCAAGGCGGCATTGCTGTTCCAGACCCCGACGAACTACTTGCTGATATTATGGAGTTGGATGCTTGGCGAGAGGGTATCGAGAAGAGAGTCAAGATGACGGCACAGAAGCGCAAGGCCTGAAAAAGCTTTCTACTGAACTCCGGTGCAGGAAAGCTAACAAAAAGCTGCACGCGGATAAATTACTCGCTACGCTCCTAGTTTACCGGTGAGCTTGGCGTGATCAAGAGATATTAAATAATGTTTGATGAGTACACGAAGTACGAACAAAAAGCCCACAGGGCTATGAACCAAGTTTCAATTGTATTTGATTTGGCACGGGCTGCTGAGAAAATGTGCGAATGGAAGAATGTTGGCAGCAGTAATAAAGCATGGTCTGAAGGCCCTTTTATTGAAACACCTGCTAATCAAAGAACAATTGATCGGAGCTTTCCCTATATTGTAAGAGCCAGCATAGAAGCCAGAGTGATAGCTAAACGAACTGATCATATCTTTCAGAAAGAAGCTGAAAGTGGCATGAAGAAAATAGATCTCCCAGAAGTGGATGGGTCTAGAGTAGAGCCCTACATTGCGAAAGCGGCGATAATCGAACAGTTTGAACTTTTTAAAGAAATATGTGTATTATTTCAAGCTCCCTTTAACAAGAAAAGAGCTGAAAAGCTGCGCGGCTGTGTAGACGATGCTATTCTTGATCGTTTAATTTCCGCAGTAACAAGGAGGAATGAATTGACTCATCAGGACGAATGTCAACCGCCTACCATGCGGGAAGCAGTTGAGTATTTCTATGATATTACAGAGCTCGCTGTCCAGCTTGGCTCTTTACCTGATTCCGTGAAGCCAGCGCCGACAC
>NZ_NHOU01000110.1 GCF_002179555.1 Salinicola salarius
TACGGGTCTATTTTTCAGACAGAGCGTAGGGTTGCTGCCCAATGAGATGGGCTGTGGCTCGGGCGAGGCCTGCAGGCACCGTTTACGTGACTGGCGCGAAGCGGGCCCTCATGGATAGCGCCTGTAGACAGCTAAGATTCCGGTACGGGGGTGAGTGATGAAGTGGCACGGCTCCAATGCCGGGATCATCGGTCACGTTCCCGGCATCTCACCTAACTCGCTGTAACAATCTGGACTTATACGGCGTACCCTTCCCACCTTTTGCCTTTGCCCCCTGGAGGGGACGATGCCAGCACCGAGGGTTCCCATGTGAACCCCCCGGCCGGATCGAGAACTGCCAGATTGGCGTGCTCCTCGGCTATGCCAGTTACTGGGGACAGGGATTGATGGATCGCGCTCTGTTCTGCCCCGGGGTTGGGCGGAGGACCGTGAACGCTGCCGCCAGGCGGGCATCCGGAGGACGTGAGTCACAAGCCCAAGACGGAGCTGGCCCGGGAGATGCTGGTCCGGGCACTTGATAGCGGCGTCACGCCCGCTGGGTGACGGGAGATGCCGTTTATGGCGAGTCCTTTCGGTTGCGCTGGACGCTGGAGGAGCGCGGTCAGGGCTATGTGATGGCGGTCAGCCGCAAGGCGCATGTCTGGCAGGGGCTGGAACAACGTAAAGTGGGCGTCCTGCTGGAAGCCCTGCCCGGGGACGTCGGCTGGACCCGGCTCAGCGCCGGGGCGGGTAGCCAGGGACCCCGGGAGTATGACTGGGCCTATCTGCCGGTGAATCCGGGGCCGTTCCAAGGGTGGCAGCATGGGGTGTTGGTACGGCGCTCTCTGGATGACAAGCGGGAGATGACGGCATACCTCACTTTCGCCCCCGAGGGCACATCACTGGAGGATCTGGTGTTGGCCGCCGGGGCGCGGTGGAACATCGAGCGCTGTTTCCAGGAGAGCAAGTCCCAACTGGGCCTGGATCAATATGAAGTCCGGACGTGGACGGGCTGGCATCGTCATATCACGCTGGTGATGGCCGCCTATGCCTTGCTGGTCACGCTGCGCCGCCGCCAGCTGAAAAAAAGGTTCATCGCGCTTTACCGGGAAA
>NZ_NHOU01000111.1 GCF_002179555.1 Salinicola salarius
TTCAGGAGTGATTATGGCCAGCGCTGAGCCCCGTGTAGGGCAGCTACGCAGCAAAATCGAGATGACTCTGCATACCTATCCGGCAGTGCTTGCCTGGCACGGACGCGGTGTCGAAAGCGGCAAGCCACAGGTGGTCGGTCTCAAACAGTTTCTGTCGCTCGCCGGACGTGTCCATCAGGCAGCAGGCCGGGACGATCCCTACGCCGACAGCTGGCTGCTCATGCTCGAGGAGAAGATCGACGAGACCCGACAATCGCTCCATCAACTGGAAAAGCGAGTGAGCCAGGTTCTGAAGCAGATCCCGGAGGGGCTCGATGTCAGCCGCAACGTCAGCCAGCAACCGTTCGTGAGCCCCGTGTTCACCGGAGGTCAGATGGGCTGGCAGGCGGTCATGCTGCTGATGCAGTACGACAGCATCGTTCGCGATGTGCTGCTGGCCCATCACATTGGACTGCTGGGCAACAAGCAGCGTGGCGCGATGATTCGCGATCAGGGCGGCCACGCCCTGCGATCGCTATGTTACGCGCCGGTCAAGTTTCCGGGGTTCAGCGGGGCGACGCGTGATGACTTCGCAGCCAATAACGCCAAGGCCCGAAACGCTCTCGAGAAGTACGGCGAGCTACCGCAGGACATCTTTGAAGGGACGCGCCGCAGTGAGTTTGCACCGACGATCCGACGCCAGGGAGCCGAGCTGGCCGGCAGTGATCAGGATCACAAGCTCGAAGGCGCGGATCTAGACGACGCTCAGTTGCTGCCCCAGCTCGGAGAATCCGAGGACTAATGCTGCAAGGTGATGCGGGGGAATCACTCCAGCAAGAGCAGGTTAGGGTGATTCCACTGGAATCACTTCAACGAGACCAGGCCGGGGTGAT
>NZ_NHOU01000112.1 GCF_002179555.1 Salinicola salarius
AAACGGGTTGTCAATCACGCGGGACCCGACAACTAGCTAGCGAAGATACAGACCAAGAGAAACAAGACTATAACCTGTAGAAACGGGCGTCATATCGCAACTGGCGGATTACCTAACGTCCACCGACACTCAAAACGGCAACTAATCTGAAAAGGCAACCTGATCTAACACTAACTGCACCACGACAGTAGCTACTGGATAGCCCTCGCCTCTTTTGAACGCGTCACAGCCCTTCATTACGGGCCGCATAACAACTCATTAAAATCCACTTATTGGAACTAGCATCGAAAGACGCCCATCTATCTCAAAGCCATGACAAAAAAATAAAACAGTTTCCGTACTCGGCGCCGCCTGCGGGCGGCGCCAAATATCGCATTGATGTTTAGAACCGGCATAGATTTTCTATCTAGAATGTCAGTCGAAATTTTTCAAAGGCTAAGTTCAGACTAACTCAAGCCGCCATTACTGAACCTAACCTTCGCTTCATCTCATCATGAAACGCTTCCACGCGCTCGGCAATAGCCCGAATCATCGCCTCGTCCCGATAGGCTCGCTTCACAAACAGCGGCATTCCCGGCCAATAACTAACGAAGTCGATCCACTCTCGCTCACTGACCCATAAGCCGCCTTGGCACTGAGCGACGTGCTCGGCGGGAATCTCTCCAGCCAGCAATAGTTCGATCTGATATTTGGGCAGTTTGGTTTTGATCTCGACCAGGCCATCGTTGCCCACGAGGCAATCGGGCGAATAGCCCACCCCGTTGTTGAGAATGATGCCGACTTGTTCCAGGTCCAAATGACCGGTTGCTTCCCAATAGAGCTCCCGGGCCACCGGTTCCATTTCATGGCCCCGCTGGGTGTGAGCATTGCCCGTAAAGGCATCGCTGGGCTCACCGGTGATACGTTCGCCGATCAGCTGATGCATATAGCTGATGGCTCCGGCACCGAATCCATCAGGGCCCTTACCCTTGACCAGGAGTGTCTTGAGCCCGCCTTATTCACGAGGGCGCTGATTGAGC
>NZ_NHOU01000113.1 GCF_002179555.1 Salinicola salarius
AAGTGTCGGCGCTGGCTTCACGGAATCAGGATTAAGGGAGGATCACGATGTCATCTTTTCCATGGAGGGATACACCTGCTTACTACGGTCGAATCAGCCGCTGGCTACACTGGGGTATTGGCGCTCTGTTGCTATGGCAACTTGGCGGGATGGCAGCAAAAATATTATGGGGACACCCACAGTGGGTACAAGCCTGGCTTTCGACCCATCAACCCCTGGGCACGCTGTTGATGGGCTTGATTGTACTTCGCGCACTTTGGGCACTATTCAACTTACGCCACCGCCCAGCTCACGTCGGCAAGTTAGCCAAAATCGCGACTTTGTCGCACTTATTGCTCTATCTGCTAATGCTGGGAATACCGGCTCTCGGGCTCTACATGACCTGGCTCGGTGGTCAGCCCTTCGCACCTTTCGGCATACCTTTATTCGACGGCGGAAGCACCCAAGGTCCTCGGATGATGCAGGCTCGCCAGTGGCATGTCTGGCTTGGCTGGACCCTGCTGGCGCTGATTGTCGGTCATGCCGGTATGGCACTGCTTTGGCACGGCCTGATACGCCGGGATGGTACTCTTAGCCGCATAGCCGGGCCCCGGCGCCGCTGATCTAGCGTCAGTTCGAAGCAAGATTTCGAAGATATTCGGATGAAATAATTGGTAAAGCTCCCTGTTTCCAATCTTTTGATCCTCTTGAAGAGTCGATGGATCGGACCGAAAATACTTGTCGGACTCAGGGAGACTCATGCAGGAAACCACGAATGCCGTCTCATCGTCATAGGTGTGACGTATCCATCATGGTTTGAGGGATTCTAGTCGGTGTCCTTTATAATTCGATAGTTTGCATATGGATCCCGTGCGATCGTGTTAGACAATGCGGCCTTTCCCGATCCTTATGTTCGTCAAAATGCAGGACAAATGCAGCTATCATTCGGAAATTGGAAGACTCACTCGCCAAATAAGCTAGGCTCTGTCTGAAAAATAGACCCGTAAACAGC
>NZ_NHOU01000114.1 GCF_002179555.1 Salinicola salarius
ATGGATATTACACGAAAACTTTAGATCAGGTACTTAGTAACCTGCTATTTTCCCATAACAACAAGCTTTCTATTTTCTCCGGCACCAATGCCGGATCTATTTCGAACAAGTAGTTTTCAATCGACTCTCGCGTCGGCGCAACCTTAAATGAGCCCGACTCATCATTGTTTATAACACTCGCATAGCCACGACAATGTCTAGCACAGCTTAATGTCAGTCGATTAAAAACAGAACCTCTATTCAATGCCGCCAAAGTAAACCTCCACCCTCTGAATCGCTATAGAACTACGTAACCCTCTCGTAGCTTTATCGGCATTTTTTCAGTCCAATTGAGTAATTTTTTCGTCAGCTTTGCGAAGGATTTTCAGAGGAGCATGATGGCCATAATTTACCAGGAGACGAAAAAATCAATAAGTTACCAATGATCCCGGTACCTGACATTGCCAGAATCATGCTTGGCCTCATGTCAGGAGCTGGTATCAGAATACGCACATGGTGGCCCGCCCTCTCGACTCGAACCTGCCGGCCAACCCCATTCAGTGAAAAAGGCGAACACGCCCTAGGCTCCAATGAAATTGGTAAGGTTAAATATTACAGGCATGGCGAATCTCATGAGACGAATATGGAGCTTCGTAGACATGAGATTAATCAAACTGAAAGACGTGATGTTTCAAACTGGCCTGGCGCGGTCCACTGTTTACAAATACATTTCTGAAAACAGGTTTCCAAAGCCAGTTTCTTTAGGAGAAAGAAATGTCGCTTGGGTAGAAAGAGAAGTCGACGACTGGATAGCCTCGAAAATCATGGAAAGAGACGAAGCGTGCGAGCAATTCGAAAAACAGTAATCGATCATATTTCGTAAATGCTATTGAAAGCTCAGCAGCGCACCACCACAGAAACTTACTTTGTGGATGATGAAAGACTCTTGAAGAACACGACTAGCTGTAGGGTTCCGGATGATCAAATGAGCTATA
>NZ_NHOU01000115.1 GCF_002179555.1 Salinicola salarius
GCAAGCTGACGGTGGAACGCGATTTTTTGTCACGCAGGCTCGATCGTTGAGTCGGGCCCAGCGCCTGGCACTGGTCGAGCCACAGGCGCCTGACCTCAGCCTCCGGCGCCAATGCCGGCTGCTCGGTATCAGCCGGTCCTCGGTGTATTACCAGCGCAAAGAGCGGCGGGCCTATGACCTGGAGCTGATGCGCCTGATCGACGAGGAACATCTGCGAACGCCAGTCTATGGTTCACGGCGGATGACGATTTATCTCAACCGTCTGGGACATCCAGTGAACCGCAAGCGAGTCCAGCGATTGATGCGTCAGATGGGGCTCCAGGCGGTATATCCGAGGCCGCGCACCAGTCGCCCCGGTGAGGGGCACCGGATCTACCCCTACCTGCTGCGGGGTCGGGTCATTAATCGCCCCAACCAAGTCTGGGCAGCTGATGTGACTTACCTTCCTATGGCACGCGGATTCATGTATCTGGTGGTCATTATGGATTGGCACAGCCGCCGTGTGCTGGCCTGGCGAATATCGAATACCCTGGACACCGACTTCTGCGTCGATGCCTTGGAAGATGCCCTGGCACGCCATGGGTCGCCCGAGGTCTTCAACACGGATCAAGGCTGCCAGTTCACCAGTAAGGCGTTTACTGACGTGCTGGAAGCCCATGAGGTCCGGATCAGCATGGATGGCAAGGGCTGTTACCAGGACAACATCTTCGTTGAGCGGCTCTGGCGCAGCGTGAAGTACGAGTGCGTCTACTTGAAAGCCTTCGAGAATGGTGCCCATCTGCGCGAAGACCTGAAGCGTTATTTCGCCTGGTATAACAGGGACCGACCCCATCAGGGGCTCGACGACGAAACACCCGATGAGGTGTACTTCGATCAACCATTGACCCAGGCAGCCTGACGCCTGATGACAACCCAGTCAGAGCTTAGATCGCCTGTCAGGTGGACCAATGGATAGGGTCCACTTCA
>NZ_NHOU01000116.1 GCF_002179555.1 Salinicola salarius
CCCTGTGCAGTTCTGGAGGGGGTCACTTCAAGTGGGAGGAGTTCGACTTGGAGCAAAGTCAGTGGGAGCTACCTGGAGCGCGCAGCAAGTCGGGCGTCGGTATGATCGTACCGTTGCCTTCCCAAGCCGTTGACTGGTTTCAAGAGCTTCAAGTTCGCGCCTGCGGCTCTGAGTTCGTGTTTCCCAACCGGCGCAGCAGCAAGCTCCCTCACATGGGGAAGGACACTTTGAACCACGCTATTGCCAAGCTTTTCGGTCGAGAACCAGGCAAGCAGCAGCCAGAGAACCGAATGGGCGACATACCCGTATTCACGGTCCATGACCTACGCCGCACATGTCGAAGTTTACTACGCTTTGTCTGAAAAATGCCTGCGCTCGCCCATACTGCGTTAAAAATCGGCTCAAAAGGCTCATTTACTTCCCTGTAAACTCCGCTTTTTCGCCGATTTTTGCCTTGTCTGGCCATCGCTCGTCGATTTTTCAGACAGAGCTTAGCAAGACATCATTTTTCAGACAAAGCGTAGCCTCAGTGGGTACTCCCGGGCATGTTGCTGAGCGATGTCTCAATCATAAAATCAAAGGAGTAGAGGGCATATACGACCGCTACGACTATTTCGAAGAGCGCAAGCTGGCTCACAAAAAGGTTGCCAAGCTAGTTGAGCCGTTAGCTAACCAAATAAACATTTAACTTCGAAAGTCGGTTACAACCGACCTTCGAAGTTTCAAATAGCGGCTTAATTCATAAACTCAACTGAATATAACCTTAGAACTCTCTTCTGTAAGCCTCCATGATAATGGCTTCTAAGGTCGCCTTCATATTTTCTTCTCTCTTTTTGGATAGAGACTTCAACTTCTTTTTAGCGTCTTGGCTAATGTAGGTATTTAATGGCTTTTTACCAGCCTGATTTCTTCCTGATTCCGTGAAGCCAGCGCCGACACTT
>NZ_NHOU01000117.1 GCF_002179555.1 Salinicola salarius
CTCGGTGGCCAAAAGCACTTGACCACTACAACCACTACAGGCAGCGAACTTTCAGATCTGGAATACGAGTCTGGGCTTGCCTTTCTGAGCTGCCTGGGCGGCAGCGAACGGCGAAGGCCTTACCGTCGCCGCTGCACGCAATTTCTGAGCTGCCTGGGCGGCAGCGAACGATCAGCGCCCTGCGGATCAGCCGGTTCATGTTTTCTGAGCTGCCTGGGCGGCAGCGAACCTGCGCGCTGTGCCGCAGCCGAAGGGAGGCAATTTCTGAGCTGCCTGGGCGGCAGCGAACCCCAACGTCGAGGAGGTCTGCTGCCAGAAGTCTTTCTGAGCTGCCTGGGCGGCAGCGAACGTAATGCCATCCCACAGCCCACCGAACCAGCCTTTCTGAGCTGCCTGGGCGGCAGCGAACCTGGCATTTTTGCGCTTTTCCTCATATTGCATTTTCTGAGCTGCCTGGGCGGCAGCGAACGTAACTTTTGGCGGCGTCGCTGATGCCAACTTTTTCTGAGCTGCCTGGGCGGCAGCGAACATATCCCAAAGCCACACATGCGGAGAGATTATTTTCTGAGCTGCCTGGGCGGCAGCGAACCTGAGAAGCAGGCCGCCGAGGCCATCCTCCCATTTCTGAGCTGCCTGGGCGGCAGCGAACCGCTCGGAATCCCTCGTCGTCTGCGTTGAAGCTTTCTGAGCTGCCTGGGCGGCAGCGAACCGCTGATCGAGTGAGCGGATGGCGCCAGCGTTTTTCTGAGCTGCCTGGGCGGCAGCGAACAGCTACGAGCGTGACGACGTCGACGAAGTGGTTTTCTGAGCTGCCTGGGCGGCAGCGAACGATGCGCTTGCGCTCGGGCTTCTCGATCAGGTTTTCTGAGCTGCCTGGGCGGCAGCGAA
>NZ_NHOU01000118.1 GCF_002179555.1 Salinicola salarius
ACCAGGCGAAGGGCTTGTCGGCCAACACGGTTTCGCGATTGAAAGCCCACTGGCTCGACGAGCACAGGGCTTGGTGTCAGCGGGACCTGTCGGATCGCCGTTACGCCTACTGGTGGGCCGACGGTGTCTACAGCAATGTGCGAGTGGATGACCGTCTGTGCCTGCTGGTGGTCATTGGCGTTACCGAGCAAGGGCGAAAGGAACTGGTGGCCGTCGAGGATGGCTTTCGCGAGTCGGCGGCCAGTTGGGAGACCCTGTTGACGGGCCTGCGTGAACGCGGCCTGACTACGGCTCCCAAACTGGCGGTCGGCGACGGCGCCATGGGGTTCTGGGCGGCGTTGAACAAGGTCTACCCGGAAACCGACCATCAACGCTGCTGGGTTCACAAGACGGCTAACGTACTGAATAAGTTGCCGAAGTCTGTTCAGCCCAAGGTCAAGGCAGACCTGCATGACATCTGGATGGCCGAGACCCGCGACGAGGCACACAAGGCCTTCGATCGCACTCTGAAACGCTTCGAGGCCAAGTACCCCAAGGCGATGGCGTGCCTGGCCAAGGATCGGGAGTCGCTGCTGGCGTTCTACGACTACCCGGCAGAGCATTGGGTGCATATCCGCACCACTAACCCGATCGAGTCATCCTTCGCCACGGTCCGTCTGCGCAGCAAGCGGAGCCGGAACTGCGGCTCTCGGGCGACGACCCTGTCGATGGTATTCAAGTTGCTTCAGAGCGCCCAAAAACGCTGGAGACGTATCAAGCACTTCCAGAAGCTGGAACTGGTCGTCAGCAACGTCAAGTTCCAGGACGGAGAGCAGATAACCGATCAATCAGACAGGAATGCGGCCTGACCGTCATCCACCAGATTTGACAATAACTC
>NZ_NHOU01000012.1 GCF_002179555.1 Salinicola salarius
TGGCAGGGCGTCCTGGAATGAACGCTTACGCCCCTATAGCAGTATGGACCACTGCAGTATGGTCCACAGGAATCGGCGTTAGCCTCGGCGACCGCTCGCGGCAAGCAGGCGGTGGCCGTCAATAATGGAAGGCGTGGTGGCTGACTCTAGCGTGAAACAGGGGAAGGGTTCTTGCCAATTATCCGGGGAGATTTGCGAAAAAGCCCGGGTATCCGCTAGCGAGAGGGGCGACGCAGCTGCATGGGAGAGTGGCCGTAGCGACGGCGAAAGGCATGGCTCAGAGCGCTCTGGCTGGCGAATCCGGTGCGTTCCGCGATCTCGGCCAGTGGCATGTCGGTCAATGTCGTCAGCTCGCGAACCCGGGTCAGCCGCAACCGCATCACGAACTGATACGGCGTGATACCTGTCTGTTGGCGAAAGCGCTCGGAGAAGTGCGCCTCGCTGAGGCAGGCGAGATTGGCCAGGTCGGATACGCTCAGGCGCTGGTCCAGACGTTCCAGCACGAACTGCTCGAGTCGTTGAATGTCCAGCGACCGGCTGGTTCGCCTGGTCAGCGGCGGAGAGCGGAACGCCGCGCTGAGGCGGGCGTGCAGCGAACTCAGTAGCGTCGTGACCAGCAGATCCGCTGGCGCATGGCTGGCATGGGTCATCTCCTGAATCAGGAACTGGAGATAATGCTGCAGCGACTCGTCCAGCGAGAAATAGCCCGGACGGTCGAACAGGCTTCTCAACTGGCGGTGCATGCCGGTCAGGGAAGCGGCGTCGTCCGGCAGGTCGATGATCAACTGACGGTTGTCGCCAATTCCTTCGTAATAATGCTCGATATTGGCCGGCACCAGGCAACCGGAAAGCGGCGCCACGACGCCGCCCTGGCCGGCAATCTCGAATTCCGCATAGCCGGACAACCCGATCACGATCTGGTGATAGTCGTGATGATGATGCTGAATGGCGTTGTCGAGCGGCGCCAGGCGAATCGTGTCGGTCATGATGTCTGCCGCAAGAGAGCCGGATCAGGCACGATATTCGCCTCCCTGAAGCGCCTGGTGGACGGCCAGATGATCGCGCAGTGCTACCAGCTCTTCACGTCCGCTGCGGGAAAACAGCGACCCGCCCTGGGCAGCTTGCCAGGGGCGCCCGTGGGTTTCCATCAGATGCTGGCTTCGCCGGCGCAGGTTTTCCAGATAGGCATCGTGGCGGATCGGATAGCCGATCAGGGTATGCCAGCGTGCTTCGCTGGCACGGTTATCCAGCACCGCATCGAAGAGATCGAGCATATCCTGCGCCTGGGTGCGGTAGCGGGGCGTGCGAGACAGCATCAGCGCCGTCACGGTGGCCACACTGACCAGCAGACAGACGGTGAAAACCATGAGAAAGAGTGACATGGAGACGCTCCCGGTGCGCGACAACCGGCGCAGTTTACCACGCTGGTTGCCGCAGCCTCCAAACGAACGTAGACGCGACCGTTAGCGAATCATGCCCAGTTCGCTGCCGATCTCTCGAATGTCAGTGATCTGTTGATCGACGAAGCGGTTCAGCTCGTCGCCCGACTTGTGGAACGGCAGCAGGCCATTCTGGGTCATGATCTGCTTCCATTGGGGAGAGGCGTAAAGATCGTTCAGTGTCTGTTTCCACCATGTGTAGCTCGCTTCGGAAGCGCCTGCGGGGGTATAGAATCCGCGCCAGTTGGGGGCGACCACATCGATGCCTTGCTCTCTTGCCGTAGGCATATCGGCCAGCTCGCCGGGCAAGCGGTCCTCGGCGAAGACTGCCAGAATGCGAAGATCGCCGCTGTCGACGAAACTCTTGGCTTCACTGAGGTCGCCGGTGAAGGCGTCGATGTGTCCGCCGAGCAACTGGCTGATCGCCACCGAGCCGGAATCGAAGGCCAGATACTTGATGTCGCGAATGGACTTGATACCGGCCTTGCGGGCAGCCATCAGTACCTTGATGTGATCGAAACCACCGGCAACGTCACCGCCGGAGAACGTCACGCTGCCGGCATCTGCCTTGAGGTCGTCGAGAAGCTCGTTAAGTGAGTGGTAGGGCGAGTCGGCCGCCACGGCGATCACGCCGTAGTCGGCGCCAAGCGTCGCCACCCAGCGAACCTGATCGGCATTGCCGTTGGGATAATTGCCCAGCGCCAGCTGCGTGGTCGTGGCGGTCGACGCCGCCACGATCAGATCGTCATCACTGGAACGTTTCGCCTGTACATGGCTGAAGGCTACGCCGCCGCTTGCGCCGGGGACGTTGAGCGTCTGCATGGCCGCCGGGATCAGAGAGAGCTCCTGGAGCGCTCTGGCTACCGAACGACAGGTGAAGTCCCATCCTCCGCCCGGCTGGGCAGGCGCGATACAGTCGACCTTGCCTTGCGGCGCGGCGTGCACAGGAGCGGCAAGCATCACCGCCACCAAGGGCAGCGTTTGGCACGCAAGCTTGAAGAAATTGGCCGGAGAAGCAGTGATTCTGGAAGCAGAAGGGGAGGAGGAGCGCATGATATGAGTCCGTACGGTGTCTTCAGCGAAATATCAATATCGTTATTCAGGTCGCGCTTGTTGTCGGGTTGTGGGGCGACCGCGAGACAGTAATGGATTGGGGCGGCGTTCGCTATTGCCCTTTGGCGGGAGCTGGCTGGCGGCGAACAGCGAGATGACGGGAAAAAAAGCGAGCGAGAGACATCGTACCGACAAAAAATCGCCGCGCATGGCGCGGCGATAACGATCGTTACAGTAAGCTCGAGAAACCGCATAGCAACTGCTGTGTCGAATCTCTTGCTTGTTCTTGTGAGCGGCAATCGACGAAAAAGTTCCCCGGCGGCAGAAATCCGGCTTCTCGAAGAGGGTTGTCTGGACGTCGTGCCTCGCCATTCGGCAGCAGAAAACATCGCAGATAGCGCATCAGCGGTTTCCAATCCGTGGCGAGGTGTGAATAATCGAGACCTTTACGCCTTAGACTAAAGTAGGGGTAGCTTGTGGCTGACACATTCGAGACCGGCGCTGCGAAGCCGTCGCGGCGGTTTGCTCTGTTGATAGAGCTGGCGCTGGCCGTAGGTGGATTCGCCATCGGGGTCGGCGAATTCACCATCATGGGGCTGATGCCCAACGTGGCCGAGGCGTTGAACATTTCGGAGCCGCAGGTTGGCAACGTCATCAGTGCCTATGCGCTGGGGGTGGTCGTTGGCGCGCCCTTGATCGCCGTCATGGGCTCGCATTTCTATCGACGCCATCTCCTGCTGATGCTGATGGCGTTTTTTGCGCTGGGCAACATCGCCAGTGCTCTGGCGCCCAATTATCACACCCTGATGATCTTCCGCTTCATCTCGGGATTGCCGCACGGCGCCTATTTCGGCGTGGCGTCTCTGGTCGCGGCCTCGCTGGTTCCGACGCACAAGCGTGCGCAGGCGGTCAGCCGGGTCATGTCGGGGCTGACGATCGCCATGCTGGTAGGCAATCCCTTCGCCACCTGGTTGAGCCAGATGATGAGCTGGCGTCTTGCCTTCGCGATGGTCGGCGGCATCGCCATTCTCACCGTGGTGCTGGTGTTCATCTATCTGCCGTTGAACCGCCAGGAAAAACGCAACAGCCCTGCTCAGGAACTGACGGCGCTCAAGCGCTCCCAGGTCTGGCTGACGCTGGGTGTCGGGGCGATCGGCTTCGCCGGCATGTTCTGCGTGTTCAGCTATCTGGCTCCGGTGCTTATCAACGTGACTCAGGTGTCGCCCTACTGGATACCGGTCGCTCAGGCGGCATTCGGTGCGGGCGCCATCATCGGCAATATCGTCGGTGGAAAGCTCTACGATCGCATGCAGCTCAAGGGCGTCGGCTGGCTGCTGGTCTGGTGCATCGCCATTCTGCTGCTGTTTCCGCTGGCGGCGCAGTCGCTCTGGTCGATCCTGCTCATTTGCGTAGCCGTGGGCACCATGGTTTCACTGTCGCCGGCGCTGCAGACACGCCTGATGGATGTGGCGGCGGACGCGCAAACGCTGGCGGCTGCATCCAACCATGCGGCGTTCAATGTCGCGAATGCCTTGGGGCCATGGCTGGGCGGGATGGCCATTGGAGCGGGTTTCGGCTGGACCGTGACCGGCTATGTCGGTGCGGCTACCGCGGTGGGCGGACTGGTCGTGTTCTTCTTTGCCTATCGCCAGCAACAGCGCCACGGCTGAACGAAGGCGATTGAACGGGAATGCCCGAAGAGGGCCGGACCACGCGGTGATTCAGCGCTCGCCGCGTGGCCGGATCGGCACTTGTCTACATTGTGCGAATTCCCATCTACAGATTTCAAGCTAGAGATTTCAAACTACGAATTTCAGGCCTGAATTCTAGGGTACGGCTATCCAGGCTGCTATTGGCGACACCAGCGGGCTCTGATATAGCCCACGATGCGAAAGGGAGGGTGGCGGACGCTTTCCACGGTCGCGCCTTGAAGCTGCTCACCGCTGACCCGCATTCTGCCGGAAGCGAGATGTTCCAGATACTGAATCTGCAACAGACCTTCGCGCTCCAGCAGATACAGTCCGTCCTGCTGAAATTTATCGCAGGGTGCGATGGCGGCAAGATCCCCCTCGAACAGAAAATCGAAAGACTCGTTCTCCGCTGGCGTTACCAGGTGACAGTCCTGAGTCAGCATCTGTAGCGTGGACATCTCTCCCGGTTCGTCTTCCCGCTGCTCCCAGGGTGCAGCAAGATTCGCCTGCAGGCTGAGCACGGTCCCGCCTGACGTACGAGAGGCGGCCGCCATTGCGTTTAACGAGTCATCATCGAGCAGCTGTTTGATCGAGCAGCACAGCGCCGAGGTCAGCGCGACCAGGCGCTCATGGCCGATCTGCTTGATCGTGCCTGATTCCCAGTAGGAGATCGTGACGTCGGAGACGCCTACCCGTCTTGCGAGCGCGGCCTTGCTCATGCCGGCCTGAAGGCGTAGCTGTTTGATTCGTGGTCCTAACCCGTCCATCCATGAATCTCGCCTGCGTTATTGATGCAGTGAGGATATCCACTCACCGCCGAAGTATGTTTCGGGTTACGAACTTGTCGCCCGAAACCTTCTGGAAATTCTTATCGTGATTCATGTTTGCGGTCGTCTGCGTGTGCCGTGAGGACGGGAAGCCGGCACTTCGGAAGTGCAGTCGATCAGTCCGATAGTAGTCCGTCGTCGGCATTGCCACCATCGAAAAGCGCCGAAGACGACGAGTCGGGCGCTGCAGCCCGTCGCCTTGGGGGCGTATAATGTGGCGGCTCGTTCATCAACGGAATGGATTTCATGACGGTACGCACGCGTATTGCGCCTTCGCCCACCGGCGATCCGCACGTCGGCACGGCTTACATCGCCCTCTTCAATCTCTGCTTCGCTCGCCAGCATGGTGGGCAGTTCGTTCTGCGCATCGAGGATACCGACCGCCAGCGTTCTACGCCTGAGTCGGAGCAGATGATTCTCGATTCTTTGCGCTGGCTAGGGCTGGATTGGGACGAAGGGCCAGATGTCGGCGGCCCGCACGGTCCCTATCGGCAAAGCGAGCGCGGCGATATCTACGCCGAGCATGCCCAACAGCTGCTGGAGCGCGGGCACGCTTTCAAATGCTATCGCACCAGCGAAGAGCTCGACGCCTTGCGGGAAGAGCGCAAGGCAGCGGGGCTTCATCTGGCATTGAAGCCGCAGGATCTCGCTCTGGATCCGGAAGAGCAGCGGCGACGGGAGGCCGAGGGCTATCCCTACGTCATTCGAATGAATGTGCCTTCCGAAGGTGTGTGCGAAGTCGACGACATGCTGCGTGGGCGGATCGAGGTCGACTGGGCACAGGTAGATGCCCAGATCCTGATGAAGTCGGACGGTATGCCGACCTACCATCTCGCCAATGTGGTCGACGACCACCTGATGGGAATCACTCACGTCCTGAGAGGCGAGGAGTGGATCAATTCGGCGCCCAAGCACAAGCTGCTTTACGAATATTTCGGCTGGTCCATGCCGCAGCTGTGTCATATGCCGCTGCTTCGCAATCCTGACAAATCGAAGCTGTCCAAGCGCAAGAACCCTACCTCGATCAACTATTATCGGCGCATGGGGTTCCTGCCGCAGGCCGTGACCAACTATCTGGGCCGGATGGGGTGGTCGATGCCGGACGAGCGCGAGAAATTCAGCCTCGACGACATGATGGCTCACTTCGACATACAGCGGGTTTCGCTAGGGGGGCCGGTATTCGATCTCGACAAGCTGACCTGGCTCAACGGTGTCTACATTCGCGAGGATCTCGATGACGCGGCGCTGATGAAAGCGTTGCGTGACTGGTCGTTCAACGAGGCGTATGTCGGCCAGATCCTTCCGCAGATCCGGCCGCGTATCTCGACGCTGTCGGATGCCATGCCGCTGGCCGGGCATTTCTTCGCGGGGCTGCCCGACGTTCGCGAGGCCAGCTTTGCCGATCTCGACCTCGAGCGCGATACCTTGGTGGCGCTGTTGCAGTTCCTGGTCTGGCGACTGGAAACCGTGACGCGCTGGGAAAAGGAGGAGCTGCTGGCACAGGTCAAGCTTCTGGCCGAGCACTTCGAGTTGAAGATGAAAGTCTTTCTGGCTCCCGTGTTCATTGCGGTGACGGGCAGCGCCCATTCGACGTCGGTGCTCGATGCCATGGCGATTCTCGGATCGGATATGACACGGGCTCGTCTCCGGCATGCTATCGAGGTGTTGGGTGGCGTTTCCAAAAAGCAGGCTAAGCGCTTGGAAAAGCAGTATCGGGAGCTATAGCGCGTCAGGATGCTGGTTCGGATCGAACCGCCGAGTTTTTCTGGTAATAAAGCGTTGACTTATCAGTGAGATGACCGTATATTTCGCCCCGTTCTTGAGACGGGGCCTTAGCTCAGCTGGGAGAGCGCAACACTGGCAGTGTTGAGGTCAGCGGTTCGATCCCGCTAGGCTCCACCACAAGAACCAGCCAACAGGCTGTTTTCCGCGTCCCATTCGTCTAGTGGTCCAGGACACCGCCCTTTCACGGCGGTAACAGGGGTTCGAACCCCCTATGGGACGCCACTCTATTTCATTCCTTCCTTCTGTTTCTTCTTCGATACCGGGTTTTCCGGGTATCTGCAGCTGTTGATAACCTCTCTGATTTTGCTGTCGAAATGCTTGACATCGGCAGGCTTTTCCACTGTTCGCTCCTCGCTTGTTGGCGCCACGGCTAACTTGCTGAAAATACGTGGATGTAGATTTTTTTCATAAAAATCAGTGCTTTATATTTGATTAAAATTTAGGCAATTTGCTGCCAGGGCGCTTCTGAAGGCGGTTTGGTGACATTATCGAAGGGTTTTGAACAGGGTTATCCACAGGAAGTGTGGAAATCTTCCGTGCCGCTGGGCAGGCACAAAAAAGCCGCCGACAGAAGTCGGCGGCTTGCGTTCCAGTGCCATATCAGGTCAAGCGTTATTTCTTGGGGTAATCGCGCTTGTCATAGCCGGTATAGAGCTGGCGAGGCCGGCTGATTCGATAGCCGTTGGTGATCATCTCGTTCCAGTGAGAGATCCAGCCAACGGTTCGTGCCATCGCGAAGATGACGGTGAACATATTGGTCGGAATGCCAATGGCCTTGAGAATGATGCCTGAATAGAAGTCGACATTGGGGTAGAGCTTGCGCTCGATGAAGTATTCGTCTTCCAGGGCGATCTGCTCCAGGCGCTTGGCGATCTGCAGCTGTGGGTCGTCGCCGATCCCCAGCTCGCCCAGCACCTCATCGCACGTCTCCTTCATCACTTTGGCGCGCGGGTCGAAGTTGCGGTAGACCCGGTGACCGAAGCCCATCAGCTTGAACGGATCCTCCTTGTCTTTGGCCTTATCGATGAAGCGCTGAATGTTTTCTTCGGAGTCGTCGCCGATCTCGTCCAGCATGGCCAGGACCGCCTCGTTGGCGCCGCCATGTGCCGGCCCCCAGAGTGCAGCGATGCCGGCACTGATGCAGGCGAAAGGATTGGCGCCGGTCGAGCCCGCCAAGCGTACGGTGGACGTCGAGGCGTTCTGCTCATGATCCGCGTGAAGCATGAATATACGATCCATCGCCTTGGCGATGACCGGATTGACCTCGTAGTTCTCGCACGGATTGCCGAACATCATGTACAGGAAGTTTTCCGAGTAATTGAGGTCATTACGCGGGTACATGAATGGCTGGCCGATGTTGTATTTGTGGCACATCGCCGCCAGGGTCGGCATCTTGGCGATCAGGCGAATGGCGCTGACGTGGCGCTGGTCGGCCTGCGTGATGTCGAGATTATCGTGATAGAAAGCTGCCAGCCCGCCCACGACGCCGCAGAGAACGGCCATCGGGTGTGCGTCGCGTCGGAAGCCCTTGTAGAAGTTGACGATCTGCTCGTGAACCATGGTGTGGCGGGCAATCGTGCTTCTGAACGTCTCGTACTCGTCGGGGGAGGGGAGCTCGCCGAACATCAGCAGATAGCAGAGCTCTACATAGTTGGAGCTTTCGGCCAGTTGTTCGATGGGATAGCCACGATGAAGCAGTGTGCCGGCGGCGCCATCGATGTAAGTGATGCCGGACTCGCACGAAGCAGTAGCAACGAAGCCAGGGTCGTAGGTAAACAGGCCTTCTGCGGTCAGGCCGCGGACGTCGATGACGTCGGGACCAGCGGTACCGGGGTATACCGGTAGCTCAATGGCATTGTCGACACCATCGACCGATAATTTCGCTTTTCTGTCAGCCATTATGGCCTCCTTTATCGTGACATAAGCCTTTGTCTTTACTGCCGTGCGGGCGAAAAATAGTTCGCCCACTATAGATTTCCGCGGGGGATTGTCAATTCGCCTGGGTCGCCCTTGTGCCGTGGCTTCGGCGTTGTTGCCGAGTTGCAAGGTGGCGGAGGGGGCGGGCTTGTGCGAAGGGAGCTCGTTGTTCTGCCAATCTAGCCACTATCATACCAATTGAGAGGGGCAGGCTGACAGTAACGAAAGAATTTGAATCGAGTGTCGACAACCTGAAGGCCGTGCTGGCGTAGGTTCGGGGCATTTCTTTCGCCTCCGGGCGATGGAGCGATTTGTCATCCGGTTACCCAAACCCTATAATCTGCTACCGCACGAGATGGCATCGTCAGCCGGTTTGGGCCGCATCGGAACTGCTTCCGCGACCGTGATCCTGCTTCTAAAAACCACCGCCCCTGAACGGGCACAACCCGTCAGGGTTAAGAGAGTGTTTAAGAGCCGTGAATAGCAAACGTCCAGTAAACCTCGACCTATCCACCATCCATTTTCCACTTCCCGCACTCACTTCCATCGCACATCGCATTACCGGCGTCATCTTGTTCGTCGGGCTGATCTTTGGCTTCTGGGCACTGGATGCTTCGCTGTCCTCTCCCGAGGGGTTCGAATCAGTACGCGACGCGCTGGCGAATAACGTGTTGGCGAAACTGATCGCCTGGGGCCTGTTGTCGGCACTCGGCTTTCACTTCGTGGCGGGAATCAAGCACCTGCTCATGGACACCGGTTACGGTGTCGATCTTGAAGGTGGCAATCGCAAGGCGCAAATCACGGTCGTGATCAGTGCTGTCCTGGTGGTTCTGGCGGGAGTCTGGGTATGGTAACCAATATTACGAATCTGGGCCGCAGCGGGCTGTCCGACTGGCTCCTTCAGCGCGTGTCTGCCGTCGTCCTGGCGCTTTATACGCTGTTCGTCGTGGCCTATCTGTTGTTCCATCCCAATCTGGACTACGCCGCCTGGAGTGGCCTGTTCGCCCAGACCTGGATGCGTATCTTTTCCTTGCTGGCCTTCATTTCCATGGCCGCTCACGCTTGGGTCGGTCTGTGGACGGTTTCCACTGACTATCTCAAACACACCGGTGTTCGCTTCGGCTTCCAGGCCATCGTGATTCTCGCCATCTTCGTTTTTCTGGTGTGGGGCGTTCAAGTCCTCTGGGGAGCCTGATCCATGTCTACCATGCGTAACCTGACATTCGACGCCATCATCATCGGTGGTGGCGGTTCCGGCCTGCGAGCGGCGCTCGAACTGGCCAAATCCGGCAAGAAGACTGCCGTGCTGTCCAAGGTCTTCCCGACCCGTTCGCACACGGTATCGGCGCAGGGCGGTATTACCTGCGCGATTGCCTCTGCCGATCCCAACGACGATTGGCGCTGGCACATGTACGACACCGTCAAGGGAGGGGACTACATTGCTGACCAGGACGCCGCGGAGTATCTGTGCTCCGAGGGGCCCAAGGCGGTCTTCGAACTCGAACATATGGGCCTGCCGTTCTCGCGCTTCGACAATGGTCGTATCTACCAGCGTCCTTTCGGTGGTCAGTCCAAGGATTTCGGTAAGGGTGGCCAAGCGGCGCGTACTTGCGCAGCTGCAGACCGTACCGGCCACGCGCTGCTACACACGTTGTATCAGAACAATCTGAAAAACAACACCGTCTTCCTGGACGAGTGGTATGCCATCGATCTGGTGAAGAATGCCAACGGCGACGTGGTCGGTTGTATCGCGCTGTGCATCGAAACCGGCGAAGTCGTGCACGTCAAATCCAAGGCGACGGTGCTGGCGACCGGCGGGGCAGGGCGTATCTTCGCTTCGACCACCAACGCGCTGATCAACACCGGCGACGGCATCGGCATGGCGCTGCGTGCCGGCTTCCCGATGCAGGACATGGAAATGTGGCAGTTCCATCCGACCGGTATCTACGGTGCGGGGACTCTGGTCACGGAAGGCTGCCGCGGTGAAGGTGGCTACCTGATCAACAAGGACGGCGAGCGCTTCATGGAGCGTTACGCGCCCAACGCCAAGGATCTCGCCGGTCGCGATGTGGTGGCACGCTCCATGGTCATGGAAGTGCTGGAAGGTCGTGGCTGCGGCGAGAACGGCGATCACGTCATGCTCAAGCTCGACCACCTGGGTGAAGAGGTGCTGATGAAGCGCCTGCCGGGTATCGTCGAACTCTCCAAGACCTTCGCGCACGTGGATCCGGTCAAGGAGCCGATTCCGGTCACGCCGACCTGCCACTACATGATGGGGGGTATTCCCACCAACGTGCATGGGCAAGCCATCATGCAGGACGGCGATGGCAACGATCAGATCATCAATGGTCTGTTTGCCTGCGGTGAAGCTGCGTGTGTTTCGGTGCACGGCGCCAATCGTCTGGGCGGTAATTCGCTATTGGATCTGGTGGTGTTCGGTCGTGCTGCCGGCATCTACATCGACAAGGCGCTCAGCGAAGGGATCGAGTATCTCGACGCTTCCGCGTCGGATGTCGAGCGTGCTACGAGCCGTCTGGCGCGCTGGAACGAGTCCGGTGGCGGCGAGTCGGTTTCCGAGCTCAAGGCCGAGCTGCAGAACACCATGCAGAATGCATTCGGTGTCTTCCGCCAGGAAGACAACATGCAGGAAGGTGTCAAGAAGCTGGCGGAGCTGCGTGAGCGTATCGGACAGGCGCATCTGGGTGACAAGTCCGACGTCTTCAACACGGCGCGTGTCGAGGCGCTCGAGCTAGACAATCTACTGGAAGTGGCCGAAGCCACCGCCATCGCGGCACTGGAACGCAAGGAGAGCCGTGGGGCTCACTCTCGCTACGATTATCCGGATCGCGATGACGTCAACTGGCTCAAGCACTCGCTCTTTCATCCGGGCGAAAAGACCGTGACCAAGCGTGAAGTCAACTTCACGCCCAAGACGGTCGACACCTTCGAGCCGAAAGTCCGTACCTATTAAGAGGGTTGTCAACGATGTCCAGTCTTCAGGTTTCCGTTTATCGCTACAACCCTGAGACCGACTCCGCACCGTATATGCAGGAGTTTCAGATCGATACCCAAGGGCGCGATCTGATGGTTCTCAATATCCTGACCATGATCAAGGATCAGGATAGCTCGATGGCGTTTCGTCGCAGCTGCCGCGAGGGTGTCTGCGGCTCCGATGGCATGAACATGAATGGCACCAATGGTTTGGCCTGTATCACGCCGCTGTCGGCCGTGGTCAAGGACAACAAGTTGGTGTTGCGGCCGCTGCCTGGTCTGCCGGTCATGCGCGACCTGGTGGTCGATATGGGTCTGTTCTACAAGCAGTACGAGCGTATGCAGCCGTATCTGCAGAACGATACCGCAGCGCCGGCGATCGAGCGTCTGCAGTCCCCGGAAGAGCGTGACAAACTGGATGGTCTGTACGAGTGCATCCTGTGCGCCTGCTGTTCGACCTCTTGCCCGTCCTTCTGGTGGAATCCGGACAAGTTCGTCGGTCCGGCCGGTCTGTTGCAGGCATACCGTTTCCTGGCGGACTCTCGCGACAACGCGACGCAGGCCCGTCTGGCAGAGCTGGAAGATCCGTTCAGCCTATTCCGGTGTCGTGGCATCATGAACTGTGTTGCGGTCTGTCCCAAGGGGCTGAATCCGACCCGGGCGATCGGCAAAATCCGCGAAATGCTACTGTCCAACGCGACTTGATGGTCAGAGGCGGCATCTACGACTTAAATCGTAGCGCTTGGCTTGTTATCATGTCGCCACGCTATTGGCTGCGACGCGTTGTCGCAGCCGATCCAGCTCAAGATATTGGCCGGTGCCTCGCGCACCGGCTTTTAACGATCATGACGACGCCTTGAATTGGCATGGTCGTTGGCCGTCTCGCGACGGTTCCGGAGTGACGCCGAGGCGCGCAGCTGCGACCGGCGCCGACAACACCCCATCAGTGTAGGGTGAACGAGAGATGCAAGAAGGCATAATGGAGTTGATGTGGCGCACTTCCCATATGAGCGGCGGCAACGCCCACTATGTGGAAGCGCTCTACGAGCAGTATCTGAATGACCCCGCGACTGTCCCCGATGAATGGCGCCAAGCGTTTGATCAGTTGCCGCGCCTGGAAGGCACTCCCTCCCAAGACGTTCCTCTCAGCCCCATTCGGGAACAGTTCTACCAGCTGGCGCGCGAGCGTCGTCCCACCGTATCGGCCGCCACCGGCAGCAGCGAAAACCGTAAGCAGGTCAAGGTTCTTCAACTGATCAATGCCTATCGGTTCCGTGGCCATCAGCGTGCCAATATCGATCCGCTCGGTTTGCGCAAGCCCGATACGGTCCCTGACCTCGATTTCTCTTTCCATGACTTGACCCAGGCCGACATGAACACCGAGTTCCAGACCGGTTCGTTCTTCCTGGGCAAGGAAGAGGCGCCGCTCAAGGAGATCGTCGAGGCGCTGGAGCAGACCTACTGCCGCTCGATCGGCTGTGAGTTCATGCACATCGTCAACACCGAAGAGAAGCGTTGGCTGCAGCAGCGCTTCGAGTCGGTGCGTTCCAAGCCGAAGTACAGCCAGAGCGAACGGGAGCATCTGCTCGAGCGCCTGACCGCCGCTGAAGGGCTGGAAAGCTATCTTGCTTCCAAGTATCCCGGCACCAAGCGCTTCGGCCTGGAAGGTGGCGAGTCCTTCATTCCGATGATGGACGAGGTGATCCAGCGCAGCGGCAACTACGGCGTCAAGGAAGTGGTGATCGGCATGGCCCACCGCGGCCGCCTCAACCTGCTGGTCAATATCCTTGGCAAGAGCCCGTCGGAACTGATCGACGAGTTCGACGGCAAGAAGCAGATCGAGCAAGGGTCGGGCGACGTCAAGTATCACCAGGGCTTCAGCTCCAACGTGATGACGCCCG
The DNA here is from genome assembly GCF_002179555.1 of Salinicola salarius. Classification (GTDB taxonomy): domain Bacteria; phylum Pseudomonadota; class Gammaproteobacteria; order Pseudomonadales; family Halomonadaceae; genus Salinicola; species Salinicola salarius_A. Next base: position 13,605 of record NZ_NHOU01000012.1, read on the forward strand.
GAGGCGAGGTCCACCTGGCGCTGGCGTTCAACCCGTCGCACCTGGAAATCGTTTCGCCGGTGGTGGAAGGGTCCGTTCGCGCTCGTCAGGATCGCCGCCAGGACGTCGAAGGCAAGCAGGTCCTGCCGGTCGTAGTGCATGGCGATGCCGCCTTCGCCGGTCAGGGCGTGGTGATGGAAACCTTCCAGATGTCGCAGACCCGCGGTTACAAGACCGGCGGCACGCTGCACATCGTGATCAACAATCAGGTCGGTTTCACGACGTCGCGCGCCGATGACGCGCGTTCCACCGAGTATTGCACCGATATCGCCAAGATGGTTCAGGCGCCGATCTTCCATGTCAATGGTGACGATCCCGAAGCGGTGTTGCATGCGACCCGGGTCGCCGTCGACTATCGCAAGGAATTCCAGCGCGATGTCGTCATCGATCTGGTCTGCTACCGTCGCCGGGGACACAACGAGGCCGACGAGCCTTCCGGTACGCAGCCGCTGATGTATTCCAAGATCAAGTCGCACAAGTCGACGCGTACCCTGTACGTGGAGCAGTTGATCAAGGAGGGCGTGCTGACCGAGGATCAGGCCAAGCAGATGGGCGAGCAGTATCGCGACGACCTGATGGCCGGCAATCACGTTGCCAATGCCCTGGTCAAGCAGCCCAACACGGGCTTGTTCGTCGACTGGACACCGTATCTCGGCCACGAGTGGAGCGGCGACACCGATACCAGCTGCGATCTCGAACATCTGACGCAACTGGCGCAGAAGATGAGCGAGATTCCCAACGGGATCGACGTGCAGCGGCAGGTGGCACGAGTCTATGAAGAGCGGCGCAAGATGCTGGCCGGCAACCAGCCGCTCAACTGGGGCTTTGCCGAAACGCTGGCTTACGCCACTCTGGTCGATGCCGGTCATCCGGTCCGCCTGACCGGGCAGGATACCGGCCGCGGGACGTTCTCCCACCGTCATGCCGTGGTGCATAACCAGGCCGACGCCTCGACTTATGTCCCGCTTCAACACATCAAGGACGATCAGCCCTCGTTTGCCATCTATGACTCCTTCCTTTCGGAAGAGGCCGTGCTGGCGTTCGAATACGGCTATGCGACGACTGCGCCCAACTCGTTGATCATCTGGGAAGCCCAGTTCGGTGACTTCTTCAACGGTGCGCAGGTCGTGGTCGACCAGTTCATCTCCTCGGGCGAGTCGAAATGGGCGCGCCTGTGCGGACTGACGCTGCTGTTGCCGCATGGATACGAAGGCCAGGGCCCGGAGCACTCCTCGGCACGCCTGGAGCGTTTCCTGCAGCTGTGCGCCGAGCACAACATGCAGGTCTGCGTACCGACCACGCCGGCCCAGATCTTCCACTTGCTGCGCCGCCAGGTCATCCGTCCGCTGCGCAAGCCGCTGGTGGTGTTGTCGCCGAAGAGCCTGCTGCGCCACAAGGACGCGACTTCGACCATGGAAGAGCTGGCCGAAGGCCGTTTCCAGATGGTCATCCCCGACGTTGGCGAACGGGATCCCCAGCAGGTCAAGCGAGCCGTCCTCTGCTCGGGCAAGGTCTACTACGACCTGGCGACCTATCGTTCTGAAAACGAGCGTGACGACACGGCAATCATCCGTGTCGAGCAGCTCTACCCGTTCCCCAAGGACGAGCTGTTGGAAGCGCTCAGGACCTATCCGAATTTGGAGCAGGTCGTCTGGTGTCAGGAAGAGCCGCTCAACCAGGGCGCCTGGTATCAGAGCCAGCATCATCTGCGCCTGGTGGCGAGCATGGTGCGCGAAGGGTTGGATCACAGCCTCAAGTTTGCTGGTCGTCCGGCATCCGCCGCGCCAGCCGCAGGCTATATGTCTGTCCACGTGGCACAACAGAGCCAACTGGTCGACGACGCTTTCAACGCGTAAGGCGCCTTGCCGCTGAGACAGGCGCGAGAGAAAAGAGACTAAGGATACGACATGGCTACTGATATCAAAGCGCCGAGTTTTCCCGAATCCGTTGCCGAGGGAACGGTCGCCACATGGCACAAGAAAGTGGGCGATAGCGTCGAGCGCGATGAGTTGATCGTCGAGATCGAAACCGACAAGGTCGTCCTCGAAGTGGTGGCGCCCGAGGCCGGCACGCTCTCCGAGATCAAGATCGAAGAAGGCGATACCTGCGAGTCCGAGCAGGTGCTGGGCGTCCTCGGTGCTGCCTCCGAAGGTAGCAAGAGCGAGGCCAAGAGCGAAGAAAAATCAGGCGGTGAGCAGAAGTCGGGCGGTGAAGAGAAAGCGGCTGCCAAGCCCGCTGCCGCCGGCAAGAGCTTTGAGGTCAAAGCGCCGAGCTTCCCGGAATCCGTACAGGAAGGCACCGTCGCCAGCTGGAACAAGAAGGTCGGCGAAGCGGTCAAGCGTGACGAAGTGCTGGCCGAAATCGAGACCGACAAGGTCGTGCTGGAAGTGGTCGCTCCGGCTGACGGCGCGCTTTCCGAAATCAAGGTTCAGGAAGGCGAAGTCGTCGAGTCCGAGGCTCTGCTGGCGACCTTCTCCGAAGGCGCAGGCGGCGAAGGCTCTGGTGGCGACAGCGGCGCTTCCGCCGAATCCGCTGGCGACCAGGATCAGGCGTCCGCTGCCGATGGTGAAGAAGATACCAAGGTTGGCGACAAGATTCTGGCACCGGCGGCACGCAAACTCGCCGCGGAAAACGATCTCGACGTGAGCAGGATCGAGGGCACCGGCAAAGGCGGTCGCGTTCTGAAGGAAGACGTCCAGAAGGCGATCAAGGACGGTTCGGCGAAGAAATCCGCCAAGCCGGCCGCTGCAGCACCCAAGGCCGCTGCCGCTCCGGCGGTCGAGGGCGAGCGTCCCGAACAGCGCGTACCGATGAGCCGCCTGCGTCAGACCATCGCCAAGCGCCTGGTGCAGGCTCAGCAGACCGCCGCCATGCTGACCACCTACAACGAGGTGGACATGAGTGCGGTCATGGCGCTGCGCAGCCAGTACAAGGACACCTTCCTCAAGGCGCACGACGTCAAGCTCGGTTTCATGGGCTTCTTCGTCAAGGCGGCGACCGAAGCGCTCAAGCGCTTCCCGGACGTCAACGCCTCCATCGACGGTACCGACATCGTCTACCACGGTTATCAGGATATCGGCGTCGCCGTTTCCACGCCGCGTGGCCTGGTCGTGCCGGTGCTGCGTGATACCGACAGCATGAAGCTGGCCGACGTCGAGAAGGCGATCGGCGACTTCGGCAAGCGGGGTCGTGAAGGCAAGCTCGGCATCGAGGACATGCAGGGCGGTACCTTCACCATCACCAACGGCGGTATCTTCGGCTCGCTGATGTCCACCCCGATCCTGAATCCGCCGCAGACCGCGATCCTGGGTATGCACAAGATCCAGGAGCGTCCGATGGCGGTGAATGGCAAGGTCGAGATTCGCCCGATGATGTACCTCGCCGTTTCCTACGATCACCGCATGATCGATGGCAAGGATGCGGTCCAGTTCCTGGTGGCGATCAAGTCGCTGCTGGAAGATCCGGCGCGCCTGCTGCTGGACATCTGAGCGTATTCGATCTCTAAACACCGGACTTTCGATTCGCCGGGTTCGCCCGGCGAATGGCAAACGAAGCGAACAGGAAATATCTCATGGCCGATAAATTCGATGTGATCGTCATTGGCGCGGGCCCTGGAGGCTACGTCGCCGCGATCCACGCCGCTCAGCTGGGTCTCAAGACGGCCTGCGTCGAGAAGTGGGTCAACAAGGAAGGCAAGACGGTCCACGGTGGTACCTGTTTGAACGTGGGTTGTATCCCCTCCAAGGCGTTGCTGGAGACCTCGCACAAGTTCGTCGAGACTCGCGACCATTACGCCGAGATCGGCATCAACGTCGGTGACATTTCCACCGACGTGAAGAAGATGCTGGAGTTCAAGAACAGCGTCATCGCCAAGAATACCGGCGGTATCAGCATGCTGTTCAAATCGAACGGCGTCACCGCGCTGGAAGGCACCGGCAAGCTGCTCGACGGGAAGAAGGTCGAAGTGACCGGCCACGACGGCAAGACCGAAACCTACGAGGCCGAGAATGTCATCATCGCCTCCGGTTCGGTGCCGGTGAACATTCCGCCGGCACCGATGACCGACGATGTCATCGTCGACTCAGCCGGTGCGCTGGAGTTCACCGAAGCACCCAAGCGTCTGGGTGTCATCGGCGCCGGTGTCATCGGCCTCGAACTGGGCAGCGTGTGGAATCGCCTGGGTAGTGAAGTCACCGTGCTCGAAGCGCTGGATACGTTCCTGCCGATGGTCGATCAGGCGATCGCCAAGGATGCCCAGAAGCTGTTCAAGAAGCAGGGTCTGGACATCAAGATGGGCGCGCGGGTGACCGGCTCCGAGATCAAGGGCAAGGGCAAGTCCCGCGAAGTCGTGGTCAAGTACACCGACAGCGAAGGCGAGCAGGAGCAGACCTTCGACAAGCTGATCGTCTGTGTCGGGCGCAAGCCTTACACCGAAAATCTGCTCGATGACGCTGCCGGTATCAAGCTCGACGAGCGTGGCTTCATCTTCGTCGATGACCAGTGCCGTACCAACGTCTCCGGCGTCTACGCCATCGGTGACGTGGTCCGTGGTCCGATGCTGGCCCACAAGGCGTCCGAAGAGGGCGTCATGGTGGCGGACATCATCGCCGGGCAGAAGCCGGAGATGAATTACGATGCCATCCCCAGCGTCATCTACACTGCCCCGGAAGTGGCATGGGTGGGTATCAACGAGCAGCAGGCCAAGGAGCAGGGTATCGAGGTCAAGACCGGTGCCTTCCCGTTCTCGGCCAGTGGTCGCGCGCTCGCCAACAACGCGCCGGAAGGCATGGTCAAGGTAATCGCCGATGCCGAAACCGACCGCGTGCTCGGTGTCCATATTCTGGGTCAGCACGCCGGCGAGTTGATCGCCCAGGGCGTGATCGCCATGGAATTCGGCTCCAGTGCCGAAGATCTGGCGCTGACCTGCTTCGCGCACCCGACCCTGTCGGAAGCCGTGCACGAGGCGGCGCTGGCCGTCGATGGACACGCCATTCACATGGCCAACCGCAAGAAGCGCAAGTAAGTCTTTCCTTTCGCGTTTCCTGCACTAGGTGCCATTCCCTGTCGGAATGGCACGGGGGCAACGAGCCGATGTCTCGGCTCGTTGCCATTCGAGTCACATGCAACCTAATGGCATGAATCGATGAACCTTCACGAGTATCAGGGCAAACAGCTGTTTGCCGATTACGGTCTTCCAGTGTCCAAGGGTTTCGCCGTCGACACGCCGGATGAAGCCGCACAGGCCTGCAAGAAAATCGGTGGCGACAAGTGGGTCGTCAAGGCACAGGTTCACGCGGGCGGCCGCGGCAAGGCTGGTGGCGTCAAGCTGGTCGATAGCCCGGAAGCCGCCAAGGCGTTCGCCGAGCAGTGGCTGGGCAAGAATCTGGTGACCTATCAGACCGACGAGAAAGGTCAGCCGGTTGCCAAGATCCTGGTCGAGAACTGCACCGATATCGCCAGCGAGCTGTATCTGGGCGCCGTCGTCGATCGCGCCACGCGTCGTGTCGTCTTCATGGCCTCCACCGAAGGCGGTGTCGAGATCGAGAAAGTCGCCGAGGAAACCCCCGAGAAGATCCTCAAGGCCGAAATCGATCCGCTGGTCGGCGCACAGCCGTATCAGGCGCGTGAACTGGCTTTCCAGCTGGGCCTGAACAAGGACCAGATCAAGCAGTTCACCAAGATCTTCCTGGGTCTCTCCAAGCTGTTCCACGACAAGGATCTGGCGCTGCTGGAGATCAACCCGCTGGTGATCACCGACGAAGGCAACCTCCACTGCCTCGACGCCAAGATCAACCTCGACGCCAACGCCCTGTATCGTCACCCCGACCTGCAGGCGATGCGTGATCCGTCGCAGGAAGACGAGCGCGAAGCGCATGCCCAGGAGTGGGAGCTCAACTACGTTGCGCTCGACGGTAACATCGGCTGCATGGTCAACGGCGCTGGCCTGGCCATGGGCACCATGGATATCGTCAACCTCAACGGCGGCAGCCCGGCCAACTTCCTCGACGTTGGCGGCGGCGCGACCAAGGAGCGTGTGGCGGAAGCGTTCAAGATCATCCTCTCCGATACCAACGTCAAGGCCGTGCTGGTCAACATCTTCGGCGGTATCGTGCGTTGCGACATGATCGCGGAAGGTATCATCGGTGCCGTCGAGCAGGTTGGCGTCAACGTGCCGGTCGTGGTGCGTCTGGAAGGTAACAACGCCGAGCTGGGTGCCGAGAAACTGGCGTCCAGCGGACTCAACATCATCGCTGCTACCAGCCTGACTGACGCGGCTCAGCAGGTCGTCAAAGCGGCGGAGGGCAAGTAATGAGTATCTTGATCGACAAGAACACCAAGGTCATCTGCCAGGGCTTCACTGGCGGCCAGGGGACCTTCCACTCCGAGCAGGCGATCGCCTACGGCACCAACATGGTGGGTGGCGTCACGCCGGGCAAGGGCGGCCAGGAGCATCTGGGCCTGCCGGTGTTCAACACCGTCAAGGAAGCGGTCGAGAAGACCGGTGCGGAAGCCTCCGTCATCTACGTGCCGGCCCCGTTCTGCAAGGATTCGATCCTCGAAGCCGCGAATGCCGGCATCAAGCTGATCGTCTGCATCACCGAAGGCATCCCGACGCTCGACATGCTGGACGTCAAGGTCAAGTGCGACGAGCTGGGCGTTCGCCTGATCGGCCCGAACTGCCCGGGCGTGATCACGCCGGGCGAGACCAAGATCGGCATCATGCCGGGTCACATCCACAAGCCGGGCCGCGTCGGTATCGTGTCGCGCTCCGGTACCCTGACCTATGAAGCGGTCAAGCAGACCACTGACCACGGCTTCGGTCAGTCCACCTGCGTGGGCATCGGCGGCGACCCGATCCCGGGCTCCAACTTCATCGACATCCTCGAGATGTTCGAGAAGGATCCGCAGACCGAAGCGATCGTCATGATCGGCGAGATCGGCGGCACCGCCGAAGAAGAAGCCGCGGCCTACATCAAGGCCAACGTCTCCAAGCCGGTAGTTTCCTACATTGCGGGCGTTACCGCGCCTCCGGGCAAGCGCATGGGTCACGCCGGTGCGATCATCTCCGGTGGTAAAGGCACTGCGGACGAAAAGTTCGCTGCGCTGGAAGACGCTGGCGTCAAGACCGTACGTTCGCTCGCCGAAATCGGTGATGCACTGAAGGCGGCTACTGGCTGGTAAGCCGTGAGCTGACCGCTCGAGACAATACGTCTCTGTCATCGCCCCGTCAGGCCTGCCTGACGGGGCGATTGCATTTGCGTGCTCCGTGAACTGCGTTATGCGATGTGTCGGTATCAGCGCTTGATGTATCGGTATCAGCGCTTGATATATCGGTATCAGCGCTTATCGGAGGCTTTGCGCTTGTTCATCATCCGCAGGAACGCCTTGCCGGCGGTGGCGATGAATATCGGAAATCCGGCCAGCAGATAGAAATAGTAGGTGACGAAACGCCAGATCAGTACGGCAGCAGCGGCACTCTGCGCGCCGATCAGTGGCGTCAGCAGCGCGGACGATGTCAGCTCGGCGCCGCCCGCGCCACCCGGCAGGAAGCTCAGCTGACCTGCGGCCATCGATACCATCTGGACCAGGAAAGTCCACGCCCAGTCGATATGCTGCCCCAGCCCCTGAACGACCAGATAGAGAATGCTGTAACGGATCAGCCAGTGCGCGCAGCAGAGCAGGAAGACGCCCAGCAGCAGCCAGCGCGGCAGACGCAGGGTTTCCATCAGGGAGTTGCGAAAGTGCAGCAACCGGCGGGCGAAGCCGAAGCGTGAGCGCCGCTTGACGTTGAGCCTGGCCAGCCAGCGACCGGTGACGTGCATGACGCGGGCGTAGTTGTTGAGCGTGAGCCACAGCAGCACCAATGCCGAGACCAGTAGCAAGGTGGGCAGCCCCACCAGCCAGCCGAGCTTGAGATCGACCGCCTCGATCAGTACATAAATGGCGACACCTACCAGGCCGGACAGGAAGAACAGCAGGTCGGTCAGTTGATCGACGGCGAAAATGGCGGAGGCCTGGGCCGGCCGAATGCCTCGTCGGGCCAGCAGGCCGAGCAGAGTCAGTGGCCCTCCGGTACCACCCGGTGTGGCGCAGATCGCAAACTCGGTGGCCATGACGATCGAAAAGGCGCGGGTCTGGGACAGCTTCCCGGCGCGACCCGCCAGCAACAACCTCAGACGTAGGGCGTTGAGATTCCAGCAGACGAAGATCATGCCCAGCATCATCAGCAGTTGCGAGGTAGGAAAGCCCCGCAGTTCGGTGACGATGCCGCGCCCACCGATCAGGATCGGTATCGCCAGCGCCGCCACCAGACCCAGCGCCAGTAGCCACAGGATACGCTTCATGCCGCGGGGCGATCCTTGTTCGCCCGATTGGCGAGATTGCCGGGGGCGAGGTCAGGAGCTTCATGGGCCAGCCAGTCCTGCTTGGTCACCGGCTGTCGTCCCTGTCGGAGCAGGTGTTCGACGAAATGCAGCCAGTAGTCGTACGAAGGGCGATGGCGCATGTCCACCGGATGCAGCGCCAGGCGTAACAGTTGGGCGTGCTGAAAGCGGCGATACTGAATGGCGCTGACCACTCTCGACATGCCGCGCCGCCACGCACTGCGCGCGCTCCATACGATGCTAGGCGCTTCCAGCGCGGAAAAGGCTGGCAGGCGATAGAGTCGTTGCGGGTCGCTGGTGTAGGTGAATGGCCGTTCCTGCAGCGCCTCGCGGGTGCCCTGGCTCATCAGCCAGGCCGGGGCCACGAAGCCGCCGTGAGGCCAGCCGCAGGCCTCGAATTGCGCCATGCCTTCGTCGAGCAGAGCGCCAGCGCGAGCGCGGTCCAGGGTGTAGAACTCACCTTCCCAGGTGTAGATCCGGCGCATATAGAAATCGCGCAGCGAGCGCGGCGCCGGGGCATCGTCCCGATGATAGTAGCCATGCAGTGTCAGCTCGTCGCCCAGCGCCAGACGGGTGTCGAGCACACGGCGCAGGGTGTCGCTGTCGCGACATTCGCCACGACCGTGGAAGTTGGGCACGACGAGCCAGGTGATGGGAATACGCCGGCCCAGGCGTTCACCGAGACGATCGATCGCCTCGACGAATCCACAATAGTCCGGCCAGGTTTCGGGGGCGATGTCGTGGAGCACCAGCGAAAAATGACGATCATCCATGCTGGGAACCCTGCTGGGCCTCTCCTGCGCCTTCGGTGGCACTGGTCAGCCGGCGGTAGTGGGAAAGCAGGCCGTCGATGACGATGTCCCAGTCGTGATTACGCTCCACGTATCGCCGGGCGCGACGACCGGCTTGCGCGGCATCGTGATTGGAAAACAGTTCCTTCACGGCGCGGGCCATGTCGGCCGGTATATGCGGCTCGCTCAATAATCCACAGCCCAGCGGCACGTTTTCGGCCAGCGCCCCCGCGCGTGCGGCGACCACGGGAATGCCGCTCGCCATCGCTTCCAGCGCGACCAGGCCGAACGTTTCCTGGGTACCGGCATGGACCAGCGCATCGCTCGATGCCAGCCAGCTCGCGACCTCTTCGGTCGGCGTGTAGCGGTCGATCACGCTGACATTGTCGGGGACGCGGCTAGGCATGCTCGGGCCGACCAGCAGCAAGTGATAGCCCTTGCCGAGCAGGCGCGCGGTTTCCAGCAGGTCGTGAAGGTTCTTCTCGCGAGAGCCGCGACCAACGAAGATCAGCAGTTTCGTATCGTCGTCGAGATCGAGCTGCTGACGCAGCGCCGGGTTCCGGCGACTGGGATGGAATGTCTCCAGGTCGACGCCCAGCGGCTGAATGGCGACCTGTTCGATGCCGAGACGGGTCAGTCGCTCCGCCATCACGCGGCTTGGCGCGAGTACCTGGTCGAACCGCCGGTAGAGCTGGTAGACATAGCGCTCCACCAGCTTGTCGATACCGCTGCCCATGCGATTGCTGATCAACCGCGGCAGGTCGGAATGATAGAAACCGACGACGGGGATATCGAGCTTGCGTCCGGCCCGCACCGCGGCCCAGCCGGTCACGTAGGGATCGCCGGCTTCGATGATATCCGGTGACAGACGAACGAGCTCACGCTCCCAGCCGCGACGGCGAAGCGGAAATCGATAACCCTGGCTGAACGGCAACGGCGGTGACGGAACTTCATGAATGCCGTTGTGAGTAAAGAGCTGGGATCCGGGTATCAGTAGACTGCAGGTAATGCCCGGTCGCTTGGCAAGGCGCCGATGCTTGGCATCGAGGTAAGTACGAACCCCGCCACTGGCGGGGGCATAGAACATCGTAACGTCGGCAATGTGCAACGAGCCGCTCCTCTAAAAGGCTTTCCCTGTCAGAACGTTCCTGTCGATAAAGCACATTCCGGAGAATGGCGATGACTACATTGCAGTATATCGGGTTACTGCCACAGGGCGTTCACACCATAGTGGTAGCTTGGCAGCGCCATAATATCCAGCGCTGCCAGGCCGTTACCACGCTCATTCGGTGGGAGTGGCCACCAGCGAGCGTGTTGCTTCACGCGCTTCGACCAGCTTGACGCGCAGGGTACCGCCGAGCGCATAGCGAGGCTCGCCAGCGACCTGGATGCGGCCTTCCTTGTCGTCGATCACGACCTGATTGCGGTCGCTGTGAATCAACGGTGCCGGCACGAAGGCGGTGGCACCGTTGGCGGTCAGGCGAACCCGCATGCCGCCTCGGCGGATGTCGATGATATCGGCATCGAATACATCGCCTTGCTCGATGGCGGTAGCCAGATAGCGCACGTAAAGCCAGTCTTTGACGTCGCGTTCGGCCATTCGGTTCAGTCGACGGCGCTCGGTCAATTGTTCGGTCAACTGCTGGCTGGCTTCCGCCGGGGCTGCCTCGGCCTTCAGTACCCGCTTGATCAAGCGGTGATTGACCATATCGCCGTACTTGCGGATCGGCGATGTCCAGGTCGCGTAGGCGGAAAGCCCCAGGCCAAAATGCGGTCCCGGTCGTGCCGACATGTTGGTGTAGCCCTGGAAGCGCCGCAGGCGCGCGTCCAGCCAGGCGTCTTCTCGCAGGTCCAGCGCCCGGCGCAACTCGCGATAGCGGGGGAGCTCGGCGAGCTGCTCGCGCTCTACCGGGATCTCCTGGGCGGTCAGGAACTCCAGCGCCTGATCGATCTTTTCCGGTTCGAAAGCGTGGTGCACGTTGAAGATGCCGTGTCCCACTTCCTTGGCCAGCAGATCGGCGCAGCAGGCATTGGCGACGATCATCGCCTCCTCGATCATGCGCTGGGCAATGCGGCGCTCCTCGACGCGGATGCCCAGCACGTTGCCGGCATCGTCGAGGTCGAACACGTAGTCGGGACGATCCTTGAACACCAGCGTGTTGGCTTCGCGCCAGGCGGCACGAGCGCGAGAGAGCTCGGCCAGTGCCTTGAGCTGCTCGGCGATCGCTGCTGCCGGCGCCTCGGTGCCTGCCTTGTCTTCCAGCCAGTCGGAGACGTTGTCGTAGACCAGGCGAGCCTGGGAGCGGATCGTCGCGGCGAAGAAGCGGTACTCGCCCAGGGTGCCATCGCGACCGACCTGTAGCCGGCAGGCCAGTACCGGCCGCTCTACGTCCGGCTTCAGCGAGCACAGGTCATCGGCCAGCGCTTCCGGCAGCATGGTGATGTTCTGACCCGGCAGGTAGACCGTGAAGGCGCGCGTGCGTGCTTCCTTGTCCGCGGCGTGAGACTCGTCCACGTAGGCCGTCGGGTCGGCGATCGCCACAGTCAGCGCCCAGCCGTCATCGGTGGTTTCGATACGCAGCGCATCGTCCATGTCGCGCGTCTTCTCGCCATCGATGGTGAAGAACGGCTCGGCGGTGAGGTCTTCGCGCGTCAACCCTTCGTCTTTCAGCGGCCAGGCATCGGCCGCCGGCGGGCACTCCTGCTCCAGGGCATGGCGTGCCAGAGTGACGCGCCACGGCACGGCCGGATCTTCGCTCTTGACCACCACCTCGTCGATCTGGGTGAAGAAGGCGCGATCGTCCGGGCGCAACGGATGACGAATCAGGCGCGCCACGACCCAGTCGCCATCGGCGATGTCGGACTCTTCCAGCGAACGCTTGAGACGGGCCTTGAGCGACAGATTGATCGAGGGGTGGTCCGGCACCACGGCCAGGCGGCCGTCGCGCTTCTGCACCCGTGCGACGAAGCGATCCAGCGACGCCTCGAGCAGCGTCTCGGGGTCGGCCTGCTTCTTGTCGCCGTTCTCCTTGACGATCGCTTCGATGCGGTCGCCGTGGAGAACCTGCTTCATGGCGGGTGGTGGAATGAAATAGGAGGTGCCGTCTTCGGCTTCGAGGAAACCGAAGCCTTTGTCTGTCGCCTTGATGGTGCCCTGAACGCGCGGCGTGTTGGCGCGAATATCTTGCTTCAGCTGGGCCAGAAGAGAGTTGTTCTGCAGCATCGGTTCGGATCGGTCGGTGGACGAGAGCGACACTATACGGATTCCGCGTGGGGCACGCCAATCATGCGGTGGTCGACGGCTGCTCGTGGCGGGCCGTCGTATGGCAGGGTGTGGCAGGCGGTGGCATTCGACCAATGTCGGCAGTAGCCGAACTGGCAGATTGGTATTCGACTGGTTATGTTGGTGGTATTGAAGTGGTATTAACTACGAGCTCCACCACAGCGACACCGGAACCGACCTGCCATGGAACCCACGCTTTCTCGGCTGAAACTGGACGCTGCCCAGTCGACCCCGCTCTATCGCCAGCTGGCCCAGCAACTGGTCGAGGCGATCGAAGCGGGCGACTGGGAGACTGGCGAGGCATTGCCCTCGGAGCGAGTGCTGGCGGAATCGCTCAACATCTCCCGCATCACGGCCAGAAAGGCGCTGGATCGCCTGGTGGCGCTGGGGCTGATTCAGCGGACCCACGGCTCGGGCACTTTCATCGCCCCGCGTCTGAATCAGTCGCTGACACGATTGACCAGCTTTACCGAACTGCTGGTTCAGCGCGGTCATCGCCCCAGCTCGCGCTGGTTGAGCCGGCGCCTGGGCACGCCAACGGCGGAGGAGAGCCTGCGCCTCGGGCTGAGCGCGGACCACCAGGTCTCGCGGCTCAAGCGGCTGCGACTGGCGGATGACGTGGTCGTCGCGGTCGAGGAGAGCTGTCTGCCGAGCCATGTCCTGTCGGATCCCGAGAGCGTGACCCATTCGCTCTATCGCCGTCTCGAAGACCTGGGCACGCCGATCGTACGGGCCCTGCAGCACGTGTCGGCGGTCAACGCCGATGCCGAGCTGGCGCAACTGGCCCAGGTGCCGCCATCCCAGGCGCTGCTGATGATGACCCGGCTCGGCTATCTCGCCGACGGCCGGCCCGGCGAACTGACGGTGACTTATTGTCGCACCGACTATTACGACTTCATGGTGGAACTCACCCAATGATGGCAGCCCAGGAAAATGAATGAAGGAAATGACCCAGTGAGAGCGTTCGAGCAGGAGAGGACATGCTTTACGGCAACATTCTGACCCCGGCAGGGTGGCGGCTCGGCACGCTCGACTGGCGTGACGGGCGAATCGTCACCCTCGAGGGGGAGGCGGTCGATCCGGACGCCAATGATCATCCCCGCCTGCTACCGGGATTCGTCGATCTGCATGTCCACGGCGGCGGCGGGGCGGACGCCATGGAAGGAGGCGATGCCGCCGCCACCATGGCACGTACCCATGTGCGCTTCGGGACCACCAGCCTGCTGGTCACCACCATGACCGCGCCGGTATCCGATATCCGTCAGGCGTTACGGGATATCGCTCGGCTGATCGACGAGTCGCCCGTTCAGGCCTCGCGACTGCTGGGCGTGCACCTCGAAGGGCCTTATCTCAACCCCGGCAAGCTGGGCGCCCAGCCGCCGTATGCCCACCCCGGCGTGATCGAGGAGGTCGAAGCCCTGATGGCGCTCGCCCCGATCCGGCTGCTGACGCTGGCACCGGAGCTGTCCGGCCATGCCGAGCTCATCCGCCTGCTACGCGAGCGCGGAGTGCGGGTGCAGATGGGGCACACCCTGGGCAGCTATGAAGAGGGCGTGGCCGGGCTGGCTCACGGCGCCCAGGGTTTCACTCATCTCTTCAATGCCATGACCGGGCTGCATCATCGCAAACCGGGAATGGTCGGCGCGGCGCTGGCGCATGCCGACTACGCCGAAATCATTCCCGATCTCCTGCACGTCCATCCCGGGGCGATTCTGACGGCCTTGCGCTGCATTCCTCACCTCTATGGCGTGACCGACTCCACCGCCGCGGCCGGCATGCCCGACGGCGAATATCGGCTCGGCGAGCAGCATGTCACCAAGTGCCTGGGCGGCGTGCGACTGGCCGATGGCACGTTGGCCGGCAGCACGCTGACCATGGATCAGGCGCTGCGCAATCTCCTCCAGATCGGCCTCGATCTGGACGACGCCTGTCGTCGGCTATCTCAGTATCCTGCCGATTTCCTCGGCGAGACCGACATCGGCCGGCTCGAGATCGGCTGCCGTGCCGATGTCGTGGTCATGAATGCTCGACTCGAGATCGATTCTGTCTATGTCGGGGGCGAGCTCGCTCACCAGGCATCGGCGACGTCACGAGAACAGACGACAACACGGGCGGCCGGCGCGCCGCGGGAGAGCCACTGATGTCACTGATGCTGGAAGAGGCGCAGAGCGCCCCGGAATGCCTGCGAGCCCAATGGCAGGCCAACGCCGATACGCTGGCCGAGTTCGGCCAGATTCTGCGCGAGGCGGACCTGCATGGCGCGCTGACGGTGGCGCGTGGCAGTTCCGACCATGCTGCTGCCTATTTCGGCTATCTCGGCATGAAGCATCTCGGGCTGCCAGTGGCGTCGGTGCCGCCCTCGCTGACGACCGTTGCCAATGCGCCATGGCGTGTCCAGGGGCAATTGGCGGTGGCCATTTCGCAGTCCGGCGCCAGCCCGGACCTGGTCGCGACGCAGAAGGCGCTGGCCGCCGGCGGGGCGCGCAGCCTGGCGCTGGTCAACACGCCCGACTCCCCGCTGGGGCACGCTTCCGAGCGTGAAATCGCCCTGCATGCGGGAGTCGAGAAGAGTGTCGCGGCAACCAAGAGTTATCTCGCCACGCTTGCCGCCTGCGCGCATCTGGTCGGCGCCTGGGGCGGTGACGAGGCGCTGCTGTCGGCGCTGGAAGCGCTGCCGTCGAGACTCGAATCGGCAGCACGACAGGACTGGCAGCCGGCGATAGATGCGCTGGTCGACGTCGACAGGCTGCTGGTGATCGGTCGCGGCGTGGGGCTCGCCATCGCTCAGGAAGCCGCGCTCAAGTTCAAGGAGACCTGTGCCATCCAGGCCGAACCGTTCAGTGCCGCCGAGGTTCGCCATGGGCCGATGGCGCTGATCGGGCCGGGCTATCCGGTGCTGGTCTTCGCGCCGCCGGGGCCGGACCAACCCGGCCTACTGGAGTTGGTGAAATGGCTGGAGAGCATCGACGCTAAGGTGCTGCTGGCGGCCGACGACAGTGTCGCCGAGCGTCATCTGCCGTTGATCGATGCCGGTCATGACGATCTGCAGCCGCTATCGGTGATCCAGAGCTTCTACGTGATGGCCGCGAAGCTGGCGGTGGCACGCGGTGGCGACCCGGATCAGCCGCGCCACCTGCAGAAGGTGACGCGCACGCTCTGAATCGCCAGCGGTTCGCTGGTCTCGGCTAGCCACTCGATACCGGGCGTTCGGCGCGTGCCGGATTGAAACAGGATCGAAATCGAAACAACAACAAGTCGGGAGTCTTCATGTCATCCACGTTACGGTTTCTCAGTGCCCCGATGCGCGGGGTCGTGGTCCCGCTGTCGGAAGTGCCCGACCCGGTCTTTGGCGAAGGCGTCATGGGGCCGGGTATCGCGATCGACCCGCTGGGGGAAACGTTGCACGCCCCCTGCAACGGCGAGGTCATCCAGTGCGCCCGGACCGCCCATGCGATCACGCTGCGAGACGATGGCAACCACGAATGGCTGCTGCACATCGGGCTCGATACCGTCGATCTGGGTGGCGAGGGGTTCGAGCTGCTGGTCTCGGCCGGCGAGCACGTCTCGGCCGGTGATCCGCTGTGCCGGTTCGACGCCGACCGGCTGGCGCAGCGCGCCACGGCGCTGGTCAGCCCCATCGTGCTGACCAACGGCGCCGAGATCCAGCTGGAAACGCTGGTCACGCCGGGAACGGTCGTCGAGATGGGCGAAGCGCTTCTCCGCTGGCAGGTAGCCGTCGAGGCAGCAAGCGCAGGTCACGACGACTCCGGACGCGAGGAAACCGCGCATGGCGAGGCAACGATCGCTTCGGCCAGCGGGTTGCATGCTCGTCCGGCGGCGCGGCTGCGAGCCATCGCCCAGGCGCATGCGGTCGAACTGACGCTGACGCGGGCTGGCGATGGCAGCGTCGGCGAACCCCCTGAGGACGAAACCGGCGCCAGCGCTGCCAGCCTGAGCGCTCTGCTCAACCTGGGGCTGGCTCGGGGGGATCGGGTGCGGATCATGGCGCGAGGGGCGAGCGCGCAGGCCGCTGTCGAGGCGGCGGTGGCGTTGCTCGAAGCGCCTGAAGCCGCTGATGATGGCGGCCAGAACGAGCCGCCTCAGACGCAGCCCGGCCGGCAGCAACGAGCATCGCCGGCAGCCGCCATCGAGTCCCCGGCTGGCGTTCTGACCGGTTTGGCCGCAAGCGCTGGTCTGGTGGTGGGGCCGCTGGTTCGCTACGCGGTCGCGCTACCGCATGTGCCTGACAAAGGGGAGGATCCCGAGCGGGAGCGCCAGGCGCTGTCGCAGGCCGTGGCCGATGCCGACGCCTCGCTGGCCCAGGCGATGGAAGACGCCCGGGCGCAGGGCCGAGAAGACGAGACGGAAATCTTCGAAGCCCACCGCGCCTGGCTGGACGATCCCGATCTGCGCGCAGCGGCCGAGGCGGAAATCGCCAGCGGGCACAGCGCCGGGCGGGCCTGGTTCCTGGCGCTGGAGCGCGAGATTGAACGCTTGCAGGCCGGCGACAGTCCCTTGCTGGCGGCGCGGGCCGACGATCTGCGTGATCTGCAGCGCCGGGTCATGCAGCCTCTCGCGGCCGAGGCGGCGACAACCGTTTCGGGGATCGACGGCGCGATTCTGGCGGCGCGAGAGCTCACGCCCTCGCAGTTCGTCGAGGTGGCGGATCGGATAGCCGGCCTGTGTCTGGCAGCCGGCGGCCTGACCTCCCACGTCTCGATCCTGGCGCGAGCGCGAGGCCTGCCATGCCTGGTGGCGATGGGCGAGGCGCTGCTGGAGGCGGACAGCGACAAGGCCTGCCTGGATGTCCGTCGCGATGGTCATCATGGCGTACTCGAGCTCGCGCCCGATGAAAGCCGCCTGGCGGCGGTCGACGCCGAACTGGCCGGTCAGCGGCGGCAGGCGGCAGCGGAGCGGGCGGCTGCTTTCGACCCGGTATCGACCCGAGACGGGCGGCACCTTCATGTCGCGGCGAATATCGCCTCTCCCATGGAGGCGCGGGAGGCTGCCGGGGCGGGCGCCGGTGGCGTCGGGCTGATGCGCAGCGAATTCCTGTTTCTGGAGCGGCAGACCGCACCGACGCTGGCCGAACAACAGGCCGAGTACCGCGCCGCCGTCGAGGCGATGGATGGCAAACCAGTCGTCATACGGTTGCTGGATATCGGCGCCGACAAGCAGCTTCCCTATCTCCAGCTATCGGCAACGCCCAACCCGGCGCTGGGTGAGCGGGGTGTCAGACTCTGGCAGACACATCCCGATCTCTTCGAGACACAGCTCGACGCGCTGCTCGAAGCGGGTCGCGGTCTGCCGCTTTGTGAAGACGGGCTGCCGTCACTGCGGCTGATGGTGCCGATGGTGGCCGATGTCGGCGAATTGCGCTGGGTGCGGGAGCGGCTCGTATCACGGGCGGCGGCGCTGGGCATCGAGCGGCTGCTGGCGCTGGGGGCGATGATCGAGGTGCCGAGCGCGGCGCTATGTGCGGCCAGTCTGGCTCACGAAGCCGATTTTCTCTCCATCGGCACCAACGACCTGACCCAGTACGCCCTGGCCATGGATCGCGAAGTGGCGTCGCTGGCGCTGCGCAACGATGTGCTCCATCCCGGAGTGCTGCGGCTCATCACGCTGTGTCTCGAAGGGGTGGCGGGCCAATGCCCGGTCGCTGTCTGCGGCGCGGCGGCGGGGGATCCGCTGGCGGGAGTCCTGCTCGCGGCGATGGGCGTCGACGAGCTCTCCGTCGAACCCGGCCGTATCGCCGCGGTCAAGGCCGCACTGCGTCGGCTGGACGCCGCTGCCCTGGCCAGCCGGCTCCCCTCGCTGTTGGCGCTGGAAGATGGCGCTGCGGTGAGACAGGCGCTGGGCGATCTGCCGAAAGCGGTTTTCGGTTCGGACGATGACGTGCCAGACGCTGGTGCCCAGGGTGTCGACGGCGTGTCCTCGAGCGACGGCGAGGCCAGGTCCGGCATCGGCAACGCGACAGCAAGAGATAACGCGACACGAGATAACGCGACACGAGATAACGCGACACGAGATAACGCGACAACAAGAGATTGAGGAGCGCGTCATGACCACGACCTTCGGTTCCCGGCTCATGGCCGGTCTGCAGAAACTCGGGCGCTCGCTGATGCTGCCCATCGCGGTATTGCCGGTGGCGGGCCTGCTGCTGCGCCTGGGCCAGCCCGATCTGCTCGATATCGCCTTCATCGCCAATGCCGGCAATGCGATCTTTTCCAACCTGGCGTTGATCTTCGCCATCGGCGTGGCGGTCGGTTTTGCCGACGACGACAACGGTGCCGCCGGACTGGCGGGGGTGATCGGCTACCTGGTACTCAACGCGGTACTGGAAACGCTGAATCCCGACATCAACATGGGGGTGCTTGCGGGGATCATCATCGGCAGTGTGGCCGGGTTGCTCTACAACCGTTACAAGGCGATCAAGCTGCCGGACTACCTGGCGTTCTTCGGCGGGCGGCGCTTCATTCCCATCGTCACCGGGCTTTCGGCGGTGGTGCTCGGCGGCATCTTCGGCTTGATCTGGCCGCCGGTCCAGCAGGGCATCGATCAACTGGGGCAGTGGCTGATCGACGCCGGCGATCTGGGGCTGTTCGTCTACGGCGTGCTCAACCGCATCCTGATCGTCACCGGCCTGCATCACGTGCTCAACAGCTTCGTGTGGTTCGTGTTCGGCAGCTTCGACGGCGCCACCGGCGATCTCAATCGCTTCTTTGCCGGTGACCCGAGTGCGGGGAGCTTCATGGCGGGCTTCTTCCCGGTGATGATGTTCGGCCTGCCCGCGGCCGCGCTGGCGATGTATCACGCTGCGCCCAAGTCTCGTCGCGCCCAGGTCGGCGGCTTGTTGCTGTCGCTGGCGCTGACTGCCTTTCTGACCGGAGTCACCGAGCCGATCGAGTTCTCGTTCATGTTCCTGGCGCCCGCACTGTATGCGATGCATGCGGTTCTCACCGGCATCTCGATGGCGCTGATGAACATGCTCGACGTCAAGCTGGGTTTCACCTTCTCGGCCGGGGCCTTCGACTATGCGCTCTCCTACGGTTTGTCGACCAACGGCTGGATGATGGTTCCGGTGGGGCTTTGCTACTTCGTGCTCTACTACGGCATCTTCCGCTGGGCCATCGTGCGCTTCGACCTGCCTACGCCGGGCCGCGAGCCGGAAACGGCAGAGGCTGCCGGCGCTCCGGTCGAGGCCGGCGAACGGGGCCCGGCGTTCGTGCGCGCCTTGGGCGGCGCGGCCAATCTCACCAGCGTGGGAGCCTGTACCACACGCCTACGACTGGTACTGGTCGATGACAAGGCCATCGACGAGCCGGCGCTCAAGCAGCTTGGTGCGCGTGGCGTGCTGCATCTGCGCGGTGGTGGCCTTCAGGTGATCCTGGGGCCGATCGCCGATGGCATCGCCGACGAAATCCGCGCGGCGATGCGGGATCAAGGCAAGACGCCGGATGTACCGGCGGCGATGGAGAGCGACACGGCACTGGACGATGCCGTGCTGGATTCGGCTTCGCGACAAGCGTGGCTGGCGGCGCTGGGTGGTGCGGAGAATATTCGCCTCGTCGCGGCCGTGGCAACGACCCGGTTGCGGGTGGAGCTAGGGGACCGTGATCGTATCGATGAGTCTGCGCTCCTGGCGCTGGGGGCTGCCGGTATCCAGGAAATTGGTCACGGCGTTCTGCATCTGGTGATGGGGCGGCAGGCCGGCGCGGTGGCCAATAGTCTCGAGACCAGATGACAGACCGGAGTTGAGGGCTGCGATTCTGGGAGAGTGTAGAGAGTGGGATAGCGTACGGTGGCCAGTGGGAAATTGACGCCCGCTGGCCGGCCGCCGACACTGAACGCCCCGAGTTTGAAAACCGTGGCTGACACTGGCCGCCGAAGTTCGACGCTATCGACCCAAGGAAGACTCCATGGCCCAGCATCTGATCGCCAGCGATCTCGATAACACTCTGTTGAATGCCGAGCATCGCGTCGACGCCTTGACGCGAGACACCTTGCGGACATTGTCGGCGCAGGGCCATGTGATTGCGCTGGCCTCCGGGCGGCACTATCACGATATCGCGGCGATCCGACGACAGCTGGAGATCCCGACCTGGATCATCAGCAGCAACGGCGCCCACGTTCACGATGCCGACGATCGGCTCGTCAACGAAACGCTGGTGCCGATCGAGCTGGTTCAGGCACTGGTGGCGCTGCCACGTCCGGAGACGGTGCGGCTCAATCTCTACACCCACGACCGTTGGCTGATCGACGCCGAGGCGCCGGAACTGTTGCCGCTTCATGCGATGACGGGATTCACCTACCAGGTCGATGACATGCGCGACCTGGCGGATGAACACGTCGGCAAGGTGCTCTATATTGGCGAGCCGGCATTGCTCGAGCCGCTGGAGCACACCCTGCGGGAGGAGTATGGGGAGGCGTTGCATATCACCTATTCGGCGGCCAATTCGCTGGAGGTCATGCATCGGGGCGTGAACAAGGCGACCGCGCTGAGCCGCGCGATCAAGGCGCTCGATCTTCCCATCGAGCGGGCGCTGGCGTTCGGCGACAACTTCAATGACGTCGAAATGCTGACGCTGGTGGGCAATGCCTATGTCGTTTCCAACGCCCATCCCGAGGTCATCGACCAACTGCCACGGGCCAAGAGGATTGGCGCGCATCACGAGTCGGCGGTGGCCCACACGCTGCGAGCGTTCTTTTCGCTCGATTGATGTCACGGTGTCGCTTCACGTGCTCTCGATCGACTCGGCGGCGGATTTCCGTTCGCCGAGTCAACCCTTCTCCGCAGTATCATCCAGCCGCCGCAGTTGCTGCCACACTTCACGCCGCAGGTCGGCGAGGCGCGGCTGTTCGCCAGGCTCGAAGGCGATCGGCCGGGTAGTTCGCATGGCGCGCAGGCCCAGACGTGCCGTCAGCAACCCGGCACCCAGGCCCTGACCGGCGCGACTCGATAGCTTGGCCGCCAGATTCATCGACAGCAGATCCATGCCGGCGTCGGTGACCATCTCGCTGGCACCGGCGAAGGCCATGTTGCGCAGCACTTCCCTGAACAGTTTGAGACGGCTGGCGTAGCCGAGCTGCAGTCCATAGAGCGCGGCGATGCGATCGAGCATGGCAATGTTGCGCCAGGCCATCAGCGACATGTCCACCAGGGTCAACGGGCTGACGGCGACCATGACGGCGGTTTCTCCCGACATTCGCGTCACCAGCCGTCGTGCCGCCCGGTCGCGCGGCGCGAGGATATGGTGCGCGATCAGTTCGCGGGTCTCGTGCGCCGTATGGTGCGCCTGGTGGGCGCGCAGGAAGGACTGCCAGTGCGGATGATCCCGGGAGAGCCCCATTTGGCTACGAAGTTCGTCGGCCAGTGTGGCCGGGTCCGTGCGGGCGTTGTCGGTGTCGTCGATCCATTCGTCGTCCAACTGCTGCCGCAGGCGTGCGTGGCGGCGCAACTGGCGCAGCCGCCACACCTCGCCAGCGAGCGCCTTGGCAGCCAGCCCGACGGCAAGCAGGCCGAGCATGCTCCAGGCGCCCGACAGCCAGTCGCCGCCGAGCGCCGAGGTATAGAGCGACTGTGCGGCCTCGATCGTGCCGAGCGCGAGCGTGCCGCCGAAGATGGCCAACAGTCCCCAGCGGCGCTTGCGCGGCGGTTCGATGGCGGCATCGAGCGCGGGCGAGTCGTCGTCCGCGGAGTAGGGATCGCTGGCCTGCGTGGGGGCGTAGACTTGCGCGCCGTTCAACGAGACGTCGTCGGCAGGCGTCGGCGGTTCATCGAACGTGAAGCGCTGCCCGGGGCGGGGATCGCTCATCGCAGTTTATCTCCCATCAGCCATTCCAGGGCCGCGTCCATGCGAATATGGGGTAGTGCGGCTGGCGTGAACGGTGGCGGCCGGAAGGCCGTGAAGGCAAAGCCTTGGCGCTGCCAGAATTCAGGCTCGGGGAGCCGGGTCGGGACGTCGCCGGGATAGACCAGCAGCGGCTCGCCGTCGAGGCCATGCCCCCGCAGCGCCGGTTGACGTCTGCCGTCGCTTTCGACTTCACGGGTCTCGGTAGCCTGGATCGAAGCCAGCGAGAAAGCCCGAACCGGGACGTCGGCGTAGCGTAGATCCTTGATCGGTTCGGCCAGCAGCGATTCGAGCAGCGTGACCAGGTTGGCATGCTGGTCCGGCGTGACGTGGTCCGCTTTGGTGGCGGCGATGGCGAGCCGGTCGATACGCGGCGAGAACAGCCGGTTCAGCAGGCTGCGTTTGCCGTAGTCGAAACTTCGCATCAAGGTCATGAGCGCACGCGACAGATCCTCGAAGCGTTCGGAGCCGGCGTTGAGCGCGCCGAGCACGTCGACCAGTACGATCTGGCGGTCGAAGCGGCGGAAGTGCTCACGATAGAAAGGCTTGACCACGTGCTGCTGGTAGAAGCGAAATCGCTTTTTCAGCGTCTGGTAAAGGCTGGAGGCGGGCAGGGCTTCCAGCGTCTGACGATCCTTCTCGGTGACGCCCGGCAGCGGGAAGAACTGCAGCACCGGCGCGCCCTGCAGATCGCCGGGCAGCAGGAAGCGGCCCGGCTGCAGATGAGAAAAGCCGGCTTCCCGGGCCTGGCGCAACGAGGCGGCGTAATGCTCGGCGAGCTCGGCCAGGCGCGATTCATCCACCGTCTCGTCGGCGGTATGGGTCGCGACGGCGTCTTGCCAGGTCCTGGCGTAGCGCTGCCGCTCCGGGCCCATGCTTTCGAGCTGGGCCTGGCTCCAGCTGAGAAAGTCATGCTCGAGCAGCGGCAGGTCCAGCAGCCATTCGCCGGGATAGTCGATCAGGTCCAGCGTCAGCGTCGCCGTGTCACCCAGCAGCCCACGAGCGCGTCGTGTCTTGTAGCGCAGTTGCAGGCGCAGCTCGCTGATGCCACGAGTCGGCTCGGGCCAATGGGGCGGTGTCGACTTGAGGGAGGTCATCGCTTCGTCGTAGGGGAAGCGCGGGACCCCGAGATCGGGCTGAGAGACGCGCTGCGCACCCAGCAGGCGTTCTTCACGGGCGGATTTGAGCAGGTCGAGACGGGCATCGATACCCGCGTGACGCAGCTGGTTGACCAGCGAGGTCAAAAACGCCGTCTTGCCGGCGCGCGAAAGCCCGGTCACCGCCAGGCGCAACTGGCGATCCCGGCTGCGATCGATCAGGTTCTGAAATTCGTGGGTCAGTTGTCGGCGCATCGCTTCGTTTCCGAAGAAAACCATGCCTGCATGGTAAACGATATGAGCGGGTATGCGGGCGTGGCGGCGAGGCCGTGAAAGGATTTTGCCGTGAAAAGAGGCTGAAAAGACGACGCCCCGCGCGGTGGCGAGGCGTCGTCATCGTTGTTGCTGCTGTGCCGGGTATCTGTCGTCGCGATCAGCCGGCAAAGGCGAAGTAGATCGCGAAGACCAGGATCAGCAGTACGATGCCCACCGGCACGGCACCTTTCCAGGGCGTCAGGTCGACGGCCTTGACGTCTTCATGGACCCAGGCCTCGCGGCGCGGCGCGATCTTGCCGATCAACAGCATCACGACGATGAGCAGCACGAAGACGCCGGCGACGAAGTGATACTGGTTGGTGATCTCGAGGATGCCGTTGAACGGCGGCACGAAGTAGCCCGCAGCGATCAGCACGATCCCCCCGACCAGGCCAAAGATGGCGGCCGACTCCGGCACTCGCTTGGTCAGCAGGCCAACGATCACCACCGCGAGGATCGGAATGAAATAGATGGCATTCATGGTCTGCAGATAGTCGAACAGGCTGTCCTGGCCGGCCAGCAGCGGGGCGATGGCCATCGACGCGACGGCCATGATCCAGCCGAAGACCTTGCCGGAATTGACCACTTCCTGTTCGCTGGCATCCTTTTTGAATACCGACTTGTAGATACCCAGGCTGAAAAGAGTCGTGGTGCTGTTCAGCGCCGAGTTGAACGATGACAGGATGGCGCCGACCATGACGGCCGCGAAGAAGCCTGTCAGCCACGGCGGCAGCAGGTGGAAAACCAGATAGCCGTAGGCCTGGTCGCCGGCGATGCCTTCATCGGCATAAAGCTGATAGGCGATGATGCCCGGCAGCACCAGGTAGAGTGGCCCGAGCAGCTTGAGGAAGCCGGTCAGCAGCACGCCTTTCTGGCCCTCGGAAAGGCTCCTTGCCGCAAAGGTGCGCTGGATGATCTGCTGGTTGGTGGACCAGTAGAACAGGTTGATCAGGAAGACCCCGGTAAACAATGTCGGCCACGGAACCTGCTGATCCGGGCGTCCCAGCGAGTTGAGGCGATCGGGCTGGGCCTCCTGGATGGCCTGCCAGCCGGCAGCGATGCCGTTGCCGTCTCCTACGGCATCGAGACCGAGATAGACGATGACGAACCCGCCGACCAGCAGGCCGATGGCGTTGATGCTGTCGGAAACCGCGACCGTGCGCAGACCGCCGAACAGGGCATAGACAGCGCCGATGATGCCGACGCCCCAGACCGTCAGCCACAGTAGCGTCGTGCTGGAGTCGATGCCTGTCAGTACCGGCAAGTCCAGCATGCCCTGCAGGCCGACGGCGCCGGAGTAGAGGATGATTGGCAGCAGAATGACGGCGTAAGCGACCAGGAAGATGACGTTGCAGATCAATTGCGTCGTCGGGCCGAAGCGTTCCTGCAGCAATTGCGGGACGGTGGCGATACCGCTGCGCAAGAAGCGCGGCAGGAAGAATAGCGCCAGCAGCACCAGGGCGACGACGGCAACGACCTCCCATGCCATGACGCTCAGCCCGTCCGAGAAGGCCGAACCGTTCAACCCGACCATCTGCTCCGTCGAGAGGTTGGTCATCAGCAGGGAGCCGGCGATCAGCGGAAAACTGAGACTGCGTCCTGCGAGAAAGTAGCCGCGCGTGTTACTGAGATCGTCACGGTGAGTGATACGCCAGGTAATCAAGGCGACCAATCCCGTGAAGAACAGAAACGAGATTAAAGTCCACGCATGCATAGGGGGTATCCTTGTTGAATGCATCCCGGGGGGCGCGCCAACGTAATTAACGTTGAGTTGCGCCACGTTACCCTGCGAATTGTTGGTCAACTAGTCGTAAATCGCCATTCGCCATTTGTCTGACATAACCTGTCCAATGTGTAGATGTTTATTGAGCACCGACCCATGAGAGCAGGCGACAAGGGGAACATCGGGCGTGACATCGCGCAGGCGGCAATGGGAAGACGCATGCCGAATCGGCTCAGTCGTCGATCGGAAGTTCTGTCGTGGTCAGCGCGTGATGACATTTGCGGTCGAACGACACCACATAACTCCCTTCGAATTGGTAGAGCGTATACCAGGCGCGCCGGGACAGCGGTTCGAGCCGTCGGCATTGCGCCTCGAAGCGCCGACGCAGCGGCGGGTCGTCACTGAGTTCGAAGGCCGAGGAAAGCCCACGACGATAGAGATCCTGATAGCCCCACCAATAGCCATTGTCGAGATAGGGACGGATCAGCTCGCCAATCAAGGGATGCACGGCGATCGCGTTACGTGTCGCACGCGTGAAGGGCAGCGTTCCATCGATGACCAACGGCGTGGCTGATGGCTGTGTGGCGAGATCGTCGATCAGTTGTATCGACACCTCATCGGCGAAGAGCGCCTGTTGACGCTGTGCGTTGCCGTAGGCGTAAGCCAGGGTCAGTGGCGTGCCGAGTGCCAAGACGATCAGTGGCCAACCCAGCAGGGACCAGCCCTTGGACTGGCGTGGACGTCCCAGCCAATGAAGAACGCAGAACAGCAGGCCGGCATACAGCGCGCCGAAACCCATCATCACCCTGGGTTGCCAGATCGGATGGGCCAGGGCCGAGAGGAATCCCAGCCCGCCGAAGGGCAAGCAGACCAGCACCAGCACCATTACCGGCAGCCCGGGGACGCTGCGGCGACGACACGCGGCGACCAGCAAGCCTGTCGGTGTCACGATGGCCAGCGCCGTGAATAGCCACCAGGTGGGCGTGTCCACCATCGTTGCCGCGTAATGCCAGAATTGCCCGGTCTGGTCGAGCAGGTGGCCGGGCAACTGCCCGAGCGGCGCCAGCCTGCTGTGCTGCTCGCTGTAGTCGCCCTCGATCAATGCCGCGGAGACGAGCTTCGATATCACCAGTGCCAACACGCCCACCGCCAGTGCCCCCAGGTGCCGGTTCCAGTCCGGGCGGCCATGGTGCGAGATGGTCAAGGCAACATGAAATGCCAGCAGGATGAAGTAGACGTTGGCCGCCGGCTGGTAGAACAGCAGCGAAGCCAGTACGCCGGCCCCGCCTGTCAGCCAGCGAAACCGCGCTTTCCAGAGATGATTTTCGCGCGGGTCCAGGGCGCAGGCGATACCGGCAATGGCGCAGGCCAGGGCGAGCGCCATGGGCAACGCATCGAAGTGATAGGAGAGGTTTTGTAGGAAAAATGGCTGTACGACCAGTATCAGCATCGCGAGCCAGGCATAACCCGTGTCAAATGCAAGCAGGCGACGGCGCCACAGCAGAATCGCCGCGGTGATGGCAGCCAGCCCCAGCCATAGCGGCAGTGGCGCGAGATCGGCAAGACGTGGGCCACCATTGACAAGGAAGGCGATCAGGCTGGAGAGCGGACGCCCGTTGGAGACCCACCCCATTTCGCCATGGAAACTGCGCCAGATATCGTCACGGTAGAGGTGGTCGGCGTGGACGAGGGGGTAGCTGAAAATGACCAGATACGCCATTATGCCCAGCCAGCGGCGTAATCCGGTTGTCATGTTCACCTGGTTGGGGTGCGAATCGATACGCATTCATCGGCCTCATCCGTCGGTGAACCGGGGCGCGGGCTAATAAAGTGTGTGTGAATAGAACATGAGTCAAATAGCGCGGTCGCAGACCGGTATCGAGGTCTTTCCGTGTCCGCAGTGTAGCGTATGCTAGACTTCGGCCATACGAAGCACGGAGGCTTCGCTATCTCGTCGTCCTTCATCGTGAGTTGCGTCCGCGTCCTGAATACCGGCAGTGCGGCTACCGGCTGGGCTGACCGTTTACGATATGGCTATGTGCGGTCTTGAACATTTCGAGCTCGTTGATATCGGCCAAGATAGTTATGACAGGAGTATGAGTGTGAGTGCATCGATCCGGCGGAGTAACCTTGAAAAACGCAAGGCGCTTCTTCCGGTGGTAGCCCTGACAGGGTTGCTACTCAGCGGTATCGCCCAAAATGTATTGGCTTTTGGTTTCGATGATGTCGCGAAGAAAGCCGAAGACCTCTCGAAGCAGGGTTATAGCGAACCTGAGAAAAATCTGCCGGAAGCGCTGCGTAATCTGGACTACGGCCAGTATGAGCAGATCCAGTACAAGCGTGACCGCGATGTCTGGAGTGGAGACGGGGTGCCTTTCACTCTGAGCTTCTTCCATGAGGGCATGCATTACGACAGTGCCATTCAGCTTCATAGTGTCGATGATCAGGGCGTTCAGGATTTCGCCTACAATCCCGATGACTTTACCTACGGCAATCTCGATTTGCCGGACAGCGCCAAGAACGACGATGACTTGGGCATCGCGGGCTTCAAGGTCAATTACGCCCTCAACCAGGCGGATCGCAAGGACGAGACGATGGTATTCCTCGGCGCGAGCTACTTTCGCGTCGTCGGCAAGAACCAGGTCTATGGCGTTTCCGGTCGCGGCCTCGCCGTGGACACGGGGTTGCCTTCCGGCGAAGAATTCCCTCGTTTCAAGGAGTTCTGGATCGTCAAGCCGAGCAAGACGAGCCAGTATCTGACCATCTTCGCGCTACTGGATTCTCCCAGCCTGACGGGCGCCTATCGCTTCGTTCTACGCCCGGGTGCCGACACCGTGGTCGACGTCAAGTCGCGGCTTTTCTTGCGCCGCGCGGTCGAGAAGCTGGGTGTGGCGCCGCTCACCAGCATGTATCTCTATGGTCCGGAGCAGCCCTCATCGACGCTGAACTACCGTCCGGCCATTCATGACTCCAACGGCCTGCTGATCAGCGACTCGCAGAACGGCTGGACCTGGCGGCCATTGGCCAATCCGGCGAAGCTGATGATCAACGAGCATGCGACACCGCGCCTGCGTGGTTATGGCCTGATGCAGCGTGATCACGAGTTCGACAGCTACCAGGATCTGGACAGCCGTTACGACCTGCGGCCGAGCGCCTGGATCGAACCCCAGAACGAGTGGGGCGCGGGCAAGATCGAGCTGATCCAGATCCCGACCCCCAATGAAACCAACGACAACATCGTGTCGATGTGGCTGCCGGAAACCGCTCCGCAACCGGGCACGCCGCTGGATTACGATTATCGCTTCACCGTGACCAAGGACGAGAGCCGTTACGTCGACCCATCGCTGGCCTGGGTCGAGCAGACCCGCCGCTCGCGTGGCGAAGTGCGTAAGGACAATCTGGTGCGTGAAGCAGACGGCTCGCTTGCCTTCGTGCTGGATTTCGAAGGCCCTTCGCTCTCCGGCCTTGGCGATGATGCCAACCTGAGCGTTCAGGCCAGTGTCGGCGACAATGGCGAACTGGTCGACGCCTCTACCGAGCGTAACCCGGCGACCGGTGGCTGGCGTGTGTTCGTCAAGATCAAGCGCAGCGACAACGCCCAGCCGCTGGATATCCGCGCCTATCTGAATCAGGGCGACAAGCGGGTCTCCGAAACCTGGTACTACCGGCTGCCTGCCAATGGCTGAAGCGACGTCCAGCTCACGGATGACGTCAGCCGAGCAATACCTGGAGCGGTTGGCACTGGAAACCCAGGATCGTGACGAGCGGCGCAAGCTGCTCGCCAGCGATCTGGACACTCACGATATGGCATCGCTGCATGCGGCGTTGGGCGGGCGAGAGGTCGACAGCGATGATCCTGCCGCCACATCGGTGGGGCGTCGCTTGGCGCTGGCCTATGCCGAGCCGCCGCTGGCGCCGCCGGACGTCCTGAGCACCGACGAGCATGGGATCACCCGCCTGCAGACAGCGCCGCCCATGCGTCGGACGCCACTGGCACCGGAGGCGTGGTCCACCAATCCCTTCGTGCGGTTTGGCCAGCGTCTGAAGAACTGGGCAGATCGTGGCTATCGGCGCAGGCAGCGCGAGGCCAAGCCGACCCCGCGCTGGCAGTGGATCGCGAGCGCGCGGCGCTGGGTATTGCTGGTGCTGATTTTCGGCCAGAGCGTCGTAGCCGCCAACCAGATGCGAACGGTATTGCCCTATCAGGGCCAGCAATGGCTGGAAGTTGCCATTCTGGCGCTGTTCGTGCTGCTGTTCGCGTGGGTTTCCGCCGGCTTCTGGACCGCCCTGATGGGCTTCTTCCAGCTGTTGCGAGGCCGGGATCGCTACGCCATCGATTCCGAGGTCGGCGACGAGCCGATCCCGGACGACGCGCGCACGGCATTGCTGGTGCCGATCTGCAACGAGGACGTCCCGCGAGTTTTCGCCGGCGTTCGCGCGACGATCGAGTCCCTGCGCCAGAGCGGCAACGGTCGCCATTTCGATGTCTTTATCCTGAGCGATACCTACGATCCCGACATCGCGATCCAGGAGACCCACGCCTGGCTGGCTCTGTGCCGCGATCTCGATGCCTTTGGCCAGGTGTTCTACCGTCGTCGTCAGCGCCGGGTGAAACGCAAGAGCGGCAACCTCGATGACTTCTGTCGTCGCTGGGGCGCGCTCTACCGTTACATGCTGGTGCTGGACGCCGACAGCGTGATGAGCGGGGCCTGTCTTACGCGCCTGGTTCAGATGATGGAAGCGCATCCGGATGCCGGTATCGTCCAGACGGCGCCCAGGGCCTCCGGGCGACTGAATCTCTATGCGCGCATGCAGCAGTTCGCCACGCGGGTATATGGGCCGCTGTTTACTGCCGGACTTCACTTCTGGCAACTGGGCGAGTCGCATTACTGGGGGCACAACGCCATTATCCGTATGGCGCCGTTCATGCAGCACTGTATGCTGGCACCGTTACCTGGCAAGGGCTCGATGTCCGGCGAGATCCTGTCCCATGACTTCGTCGAGGCGGCGCTGATGCGGCGTGCCGGTTGGGGCGTCTGGATCGCCTACGAGCTGGAGGGAAGCTACGAGGAGATGCCGCCCAACCTGCTCGACGAGCTCAACCGGGACCGGCGCTGGTGCCACGGCAATCTGATGAATTTCAGACTGTTCCTCTCCAAGGGGATCCATCCCGTTCACCGCGCGGTGTTCCTGACCGGCCTGATGTCCTACATCTCGGCGCCGCTGTGGTGTCTCTTCCTGGTCCTGTCGACGGCGCTACTTGCCGTCCATACGTTGAGTACGCCCAACTATTTCCCGGAGCCGGGGATGATGTTCCCGGTATGGCCGCAGTGGAATCCTACGCTTGCCGTCGGGTTGTTCGGGGCCACCGCGACGCTGCTGTTCCTGCCCAAGGTATTGAGCGTGATCCTGGTGTGGGTGCAGGGAAGTCGCCAGTTCGGCGGGCCGCTCAAGGTGCTGGCGAGCATGGTGCTGGAGTCGCTGTTCTCGATGGCCCTGGCCCCGGTACGGATGCTGTTCCACACGCGCTTCGTGCTGACCTCGATCATGGGCTGGTCCATCCAGTGGCGATCACCGTCCCGGGAAAACAGCGACACGACCTGGGGTGACGCGATTCGCAATCACTGGAGTCAAACCGTGATCGGGGCGGTCTGGGCCGTGGGGGTTTATCTCATGGAGCCGACCTTCCTGTGGTGGCTGTCGCCGATCGTGGGGGCGATGATGATATCGATACCGGTCTCGACCCTATCCAGCCGCGTGTCGCTGGGGAGCGCCTGCTTCCGCGCGCGGCTGTTCCGGATCCCTGAAGAGACTCACCCTCCACGTGTACTGCGCCGGATGGTGCGTCATCTGGGCAGAATGAATGCCGCGGCACCCACGCCGACCTTTATTCAGGTGGTCGTGGATCCGGTATCGAACGCCCTGGCAACGGCGCTGGGAACGTCGCGCCATGCGCATGCCGAGCCGTTGAAACGGAGGCGCCACGAGCGCGTCAGCCAGGCTGTCAAGCAGGGGCCGGTGGCGATGAACAATCTCGAGCGCCTGGCGTTTCTGGATGATCCGGTGATGCTTTCCCAGTTGCACTGGAGAGTGTGGGAGGATCCCGAGGCTCACGCTGCCTGGCGTCATTACGGATTGCCGCCAAGGGTATCGCTGCGGGTGCCGGCATTCCATTGAGTCGCGGCTGCCATGCGCCTGTCGACGCGAAAGCGGGCCCACACATGTGGGCCCGTTTTGGTCTCGAACTTCGAACAATTCGAGAATGCTGTCTATGCTTGGACTAGGCAATGAGAAGTTGCCCGATGAGCTATTCATGCTGAAGGGAATCAAGGAGTAACACTATGGGCTTCATCCTGTGGCTGATTATTGGTGGCATTGCGGGCTGGATTGCTGGAAAAGTCATGCGTGGCGGTGGGTTCGGTATTCTCGGGAATATCGTCGTCGGGATCGTCGGTGCCGTGATCGGTGGCTTCCTGTTCAGTCTCCTGGGGCTATCGTCGAACGGGCTGATCGGGTCCCTGGTCGTGGCGACCATCGGTGCGATCATCCTGTTGTGGATCGTCGCCAAGGTGAAGAAAGCCTAGACGGATTTCATACCGGTTGGCCTAGGAGAGAAAGCCGCGCGTTGCGCGGCTTTCTTGGTTCTGGCTGGCCGTTGCGCTCGCGGAAAAGCAATCCAGGCCAAGTGTTTGCTGACTGGAATCGGGTACACTAGCGCCTTTGACGGACAGAGATCTGCAAGGATGCCCGATTCAACGACCGGCACGCGTAAAGAGCGCTTCATTGGGCTCGAATGGCTGCGCTTTCTGCTCGGCCTCTACATCGTCATTTTCCATACGCTTCACAACTATCCTTCCATTCGCGATTGGTCGCACTACGTGACCGATATCGGTTTCTTCTCGACCAGCGCCTTTTTCGTGCTATCCGGCTTTCTGTTGACCCATGTCTATCTCGACTCGTCATACCAGATGCGCGAGTCGCCCAGAAGCTTCTGGCTCAAGCGCTTCTCGAATCTCTACCCGATTCACATCGGATCACTGCTTCTCGCCATGGCAGTATCGGCATTGGTCGGCTACCTGGCGATCGCGCCGGGGGATAGCGATATCTCGCTGCGGTTCGTGGTGTATGACGTCAATAACGATATCGGCCAGCTCGACTGGAAGAGCCTGAACCACACCATGGGGCCGCTGGAAACCGGCATCAATCTGCTGCTCAATTTTACCCTGCTGCATGCCTGGAATCCGCTATACCTGACCTTCAATCCACCGTCCTGGTCGATCTCGGCATTGTTCTTCTTCTATCTGACGTTTCCCTGGCTGGCGCCTCGGCTGCGCCGCGTTCTGCACCCGCGTCGCGCCATGTTGCTGGTCAATCTGGTCTACTTGATTCCGCCTCTGTATGTCATTCTGACCACCGATTACGGCGTGCCGGAGACCGGCATCCTGCACCGCAACCCGCTGATTCGTCTGCCTGAGTTCGCCGCCGGCATCTTGCTTTGCACGTTCTATGCGCAACGCAAGGCGCAGGGGCGGCTGATGACGCTTCCCCAGTGCTGCCTGACGCTGTTGGCGGTTGCCGTCAGCGTGACTCTGGCAGTCACGCTCCTGGGGCTGGGACATGCCTGGTACTACGCCCTGCATAATGGTCTGCTGCTGCCGGCGCAACTGGCGCTAATCTACGTTGCCGCGCATTGGGGAGAGCCTCGCAGTCGTCGATTGATGCGTTGGGCAACCCGACTGGGCGGCGCATCGTTGCCGATGTTCGCACTGCATGTGCCGCTTTATGCCGTGTTCTCGCGAGTCGAGCGTGTACTCTCCGGAGATCCCGGCCTGTGCAGGACGGATTTTCAGGGCTGCCTGGCAGCGGCGGGTGAGTTGCATCTCTGGCTATACCCGCTGTTCCTCGTTCTCACCGTGCTTTTCTGTGTGTTGTTCCAAGAACAGTTCGTGGTGCGCGTCAGGAAGTTCCTGTTACGTCATCTGCTCGGCAAGACCCCGCGCTCTCATACCGAGAAGTTGAGCTAGATCTCCGTCATGTCGTCGTGCGCCGAGCCATCGGCGCACGAGCACCTTTCCGGTATACTGTGCCGCCGCATGCGCCCTGTCGGAATCCTTTCGGCGTCCGGCGCAAGCCGTTTCCCGTAGCATGAGGTCTCTCTTGAGCGAACTTCTCGTCCCATGGTGGGCCCAGCAATTGACGCTTTGTGGTTGGCCCCTTGTCAGCGATCCTCGACTGGCACTCAGCGCCGACCAAGCGTTCGAGCGCCTCATGTTGCTCGGGATCGATAGTCGGGACGAGTTTGCGTGGCGACTCTGGGAGAACGCTTCCGACACAGGCGAGCCTCCAATCGCACGGCTGGCCGCTCTGGAGTTGCTGGCGCTGGGAAGTACCGTCGGCTGGACCCATCCTCGAACGGATGAGGCCTGGCTGCTTGCCCTGGCACGCGACATCGTGACCGACATGCCGACGCTCAAGACCTGGGTGCAGGCGCTGGCGAATCTGGGCGATCCGGCGCTGGATCTGGCGGGGCAGGCACTGTTGGCCCGGGAACGGCAACAGCGAGGCGTTTCCTGGCGTGAGGTTCGGCACAGTCTGAAATCGATCGATATGCCGGCTCCGCTTTGGCCCGCAGATCTCTGGCGAGCCAGGGCCGCTATCGCGCCGGTTCTTGCCTGGCCAATCCAGCCTTCTCCGGAAGAACAGCGGCAGCAGCAGGCGCTGTTACGCGAGCAGGGCGAGGTCCGTGGTCCGGATGAGCTCAAGTCGCTGTTGTTCTGGCTCGCTGGCCAAGGGCACCGCTACGGCTGGGAGATGGACGCGGTTCGACTCGCGCGCCAAGGGGCTGAAGCTCGCGTCGAGTGGTTGGCCGGGTTGAACGATCAGCAGGACTACGGCCGGGTGCTGCTGCAGTTCCTGGTCGAAGAGGAGCCGCTGGATTGGGCTGCGTGGGACTGGCTGCGGCTCGTCGACCAGGCTTACCTCGGCTGCTGCGCTGGCTGGCTTTCTGTCTCGGAGGCGGAGGTGCTCGCGGCCCATGCCATCGATCTCATGCAGCAGCGCTATGCCGATTGGGAAGCGGTGGCACGTGCCTATCAGCGAGGGCGTAGCCTGTTCGAAGGCCGGGACCTGCGAGAGACGTTCGACAGCGACTGGGGCGGTCTGCTCGTCGCCAGCCGAAGCCCGTGGGAAACGCCACTTTCCCTGATTCTGGGAGAGGAGCAGCGCCAGATGGCGCGGACGTTCATCCAGCAGCAGCGTGGAGAAGCCGACAGTTGGGTGCTGGCCATTGCGGCGGTACGGGACCCGGATCTGATCCATCGTCGCCATCTCGAAGAGCCGCTGGGGCAGGCTCGGACTGAGGATGCCGAACGCTACCTCGAAGAAGTTCTCGGCCTGCGTCGGGAGGAGGGCACCGCTGGGCTGGCGAGGTTCTGGATGCCTGCGCAGGCGCATCATCTCAATCAGCTGGCGGCGGATTCTCGCCATCACGTCGGTCGAAAATCGTCGCGGGAGGCATCGCGGCGACTGGCCGCCTGTGCCGATCATGCAGCGACGATCGCCATGGCGGAAAAGTACGCGTTCTATCTGGTGATGGCCGCCGATAGCGGCCGCTATCCATCTTTCGAAATCAAGGCGCTGGCCCAGTCGCTATGTGACGTGCTGAGTCGCTTTTACAGCGACCCCTTGCGCATGCTCTCGGCCTGGCATGCCTGGGAAATCGTCTTGAGTCAGGATGAAGCGCCGGAAGAAGTCTCGCTGGCGGATGATATTGCCTGGCATCGGCAGGATCCGGGGTCGCCGTTTCATTGGCTGACAACGTCGCGGTCTCTGACCTGGCTCGAGCCAGGCGTGCGGCCGACATTGACGCGCTTCACGGCGATATCGCTGGCTGGGCCGCTCAATGAAGCGCTGTGGCAGGCACCGCAGCCTCTGGCGCCGCAGGATCGGCAGGCATTGGGGGAGTGGGTAGAGCATCAGTATGCCTTGCAGGGGGCTGCCGGGCTCATCGACTTCCTGGATTTTCTGGTCGAAGCGGGTGACCGTCAGGATTACCAGATCAACTATGCGCCCTATACGCTCAATCGCGCTCGGCTCGAGGCGGAAATCGCGATTCTCGAGTCAGGTGAGTGTGCGGACGAGGAGCGCGTCCATCTATTGCGCCTGAAACACGTGCGGGACAATGCCTGCCGCTGCAACGATCAGGACATGACAGCCTGGGATATCGCGCAACTGGTGGATCTTGCCTTGGCCGGTCGGCAGCTCGATTGGCTCGACGAGGATCGGCTTTCCCACTATCTCGACGCCGCGATGCGCCTGGCTGGGCGGCATTACAGCAGTTGGCACGATTACGCCGAAGGGTTGTACAGCGGTTTCGGATTCTTCATGGACGACACGCCCGAGCGAGAGGCCTTTCTGATGCGCTTTCGGGAGGCTCTCAATGCCTGGCTGGAAGCAAGGCCGCTATTGGCCGGCGCCTGGGCGAGCCTCGATTTTCCCGGTAGCGCCATGACTCACTGGACATCGCTCCATGTCGATATCCTGCCGGGCGAGGCGCATCATCTGCATTGACGTTATTCGTTGATCCTGAAGACTCGCCAAAGCGTTTTCAATGACATATGATCTCCGTTGTGCTACGCCCACTGGAAAGAGGGCGTGGCTTTATTCTGTCCGATTGATCGATGATTCGAGCCGAATACAGGCCGTTTTGGCGGTGACACCTCGTCGAGGTGTGTCACCACCACAGCGACTCCATTTCGCCGGACGACTCCTCACGAGTCGTCGGCGGTGCCCGTGACGGCTCACAGGCGAACGAGGTCGCGCTGAATGCTAAGACGCACAGCCATGGGGCTGGCACTGGCACTGGTGATGGTCATGTCCGGTTGCTCCGCTCCTGTAAAACAACAACAGGTCAACGCGCAGTATTCACTTCCCGTGGTCAAATCCCCGACTGTTGCTACCAGCGAAAACCGGAGTGTGCCACCTGCGCCTCAGACAATCCGGGACTTTCGGCCGCAGAATGTCTCTCCGGCAGTAATTCGCAAGGCGCTGCTGGACGAACACGAGCGTTGGGTGGGAACGCCTTACGTGCTCGGTGGGACGACGCGCAACGGTATCGATTGCTCCGCACTGATGCAGCACGTGTTTGGGGAAGCCTTCGCTCTCGAGCTGCCGCGCACGACGGAAGAGCAGGTGCTGGAAGGGAGTCGAGTGGCAGAGAATAGCCTAAAGGCGGGGGATCTGGTCTTCTTCCGGCCGCCAGGGCCTTACAACCATGTTGGCGTTTACGTGGGTGATGGCTACTTCCTTCATGCGTCGTCATCCCAGGGCGTGAAGCTGTCTCGTCTCGATAACGTCTACTGGAAGCGCTACTACTGGCAGGCGCGGCGCCCTGTCGAGCGCACACAACTGGCCCAGCGGGTGATGCTGGCCAGCGAAGGTTGAGATCGGTCGTGAGTGTCGTCGTCTCGACCGAGCAGTAAGCGGACATCAAAAGGGCAGCCATGAGGCTGCCCTTTTACTTGATGGCGATGACACCGATAACGGATCCCGGCGAGGGGCTCCGACACGATCAGTGCTGGTGACCACCTTCGCCATGGACGTGTCCATGGGACACTTCTTCTTCGGTCGCTTCGCGAACTTCGGTGATCTCGACGTCGAAGTTCAGCTTCTCGCCAGCCAGCGGATGGTTGCCATCGACCGTTACGGTATCGCCTTCTACCTTGGTGACGGTGACCATCAACGGACCTTCCTGAGTCTGCGCCTGAAACTGCATGCCGGGCTCGACGTTATCGACACCCTGGAAGGCATCGCGCGGAACTTCCTGAACCAGTGCCGGCTGGACTTCACCGTAACCTTCGCTCGGTGCGACGGCGACCTGAAGCTTATCACCGCTACCGTGACCCTCGAGCTCTTTCTCGAGGCCCGGAATGATGTTGCCCGCACCGTGCAGGTAGGTCAGCGGCTCCCGACCTTCGGAACTGTCCAGCACCTCTCCCGCATCATTGGTCAGTTTATAGTGGAACGCGACCACGGAGTTCTGGGCAATCTGCATCTCGAAACCTTTGCGTTTGTGCATGTCTGTCCCATCCTAACGTGCCACGGCCTTTCTGTCAGGTCGCAATGACGTTGGATATTGGTCTAGCCGGCTCGATGCAGCCCACGGGACGGCCTCCATAGCAGTTGCGCCGCTTCATGGGTGTGGTTACCCTGATTCGAGGATAAACTACCGTGATTCTGCGGTTGAGGAGAAGTTCGTCATGACCGTTTTCGTCGTTTGGCTCATTGCCTTCGCCGTTCTGATTTTTTTGTTGCTCAAGGCTTGGGATGGCGCGCTCGGAGCGGCGGTCAAGCGCCGGCTGCCGGCACAACTACAGGGAGATCCCGCCCAGGATCGCTGGGTGATGGCGATCGCCTTGGCCGTGCTCGGAGCGACCTTCATCGTGAAACCCGTTTCCATGCTCTTGACGCTGATCCTGCTGGCGATCGTGCTCTGGGTAGGCAAGCGCGTCGTCTGCTGGGGTATGCGTAAAGCCAGGTTGCACTGAGCGGACCGATGGTCCGTCATTTCGGTCGGGGCCATCAGACGCACGACGGGCGATGCTTGAAGCATCGCCCGTCGTGCGTCTGATGCTACCTTTGCGCTCGAGTTGCGTTTGAAGTGACGATCACCAGCTAGCTTTACAGCCAGGTCGAGAGCGTGATCGAGCCGAACTGATCGCCACTGTCCTGCTCCTCGAATTCGTGAGTGCGCCAGACGGAGCTGTAGGTCAGCTGCCAGCGGTTCCAGGAGAGCGCCAGGCCGATCTGGGCATCTCCGACCCAGGGGCGTCGGTCGACGGAGTGGCTGTCCTC
The DNA here is from genome assembly GCF_002179555.1 of Salinicola salarius. Taxonomy (GTDB): domain Bacteria; phylum Pseudomonadota; class Gammaproteobacteria; order Pseudomonadales; family Halomonadaceae; genus Salinicola; species Salinicola salarius_A. The sequence goes on from NZ_NHOU01000012.1 coordinate 51,940, forward strand.
GAACGTATTGCCGTCGAGCAGCATGTTGTAGGCCATGAGCCGGCCTTCGACGTTGGCAAAGACGTACCAGTTGAAGCCACTGTCGGCTTCGAAGAAGATCCGGCTGCCTTGGGCGGGTGCCACGGCCGGAACGCCGAAACTCTTGTTCAGCCCTTGGCCCAGGCGCAGCCCGAGCCCCGTCGCGGCATAGGTATAGAGGTTGCCGGCCGCGAATCCGACCGAAGGGCCGTATTCGGTTTCCAGCGTGCCCAGTTGACCTTGCTTCCACCAGGCGGTGTTATACGCTACGTTGACGAACGGCTCGTTGTGGAGCTGGTTGTGCCAGCCTTCGGGCTCGTCGCTACCGATCAAGTGATGAAAATTTTTCTGCACGGTACGACCGCCGGCGCCAGGGCCCACGATACCCACATCGAAATAGAGGCCGCTGGTGCGACGCCACCCGACGAGCTGTTCGTCATCGAACAATGAGAGCCCGGCATAGAGAACGCCGGCATAGGGGCGGTCGTCCTCGATCAAACGACGCTTGTCGATGTCCTCGGGGGTATAGATCTGTTGCCCGAAACGATAAGCGGCACCATCGAGCGAGTTTGCACTCCAGCCGGGCAGGGCATCGGCAAGGGCGCGAGTCCAGTGGTCCCGGTCGGGCTTGAAAGACCAGTCGATCTCCAGTCCGTTGGTGTAGTGGCCGTCTTCACCGCTGGCAAAAATATCGTTTTCCGATTTCAGTGTCAGGATGCCATCAGCCCAAACCGAGCCGGATATTCCAGCCAAGGCGATGGCGGAGCCGGTTCTTGCCCACGTTAGTCCCTTCATGAATCGTATTATTCCCTTGAACGAATGGTGTGCTCTACACAACATACAACAGCGAAGGTAAAGCGTCGATAACCTTTGGAATTAATATCACGCTAACGAAAAACGGCGCCCTGAGGGCGCCGTTGACGTCTATTGACTATAGACAGGCTTTCTACATTGGACGCGGTTTTCTGCCGTCCTGGTTGCCTTGATCCTTCGTTGCCTGGATCAATAAGGGGCCACGCTCACGCTCGAGCCGCTGGCAACCAGCTTGACGCGCTGACCCACCTGCCAGTTGCGGTCGGCCTTCTGGACGACCACGACGTTCTGACCGCTGTCCTGACGAATTTCGAGCTCGTAACCGTCGACACGGTCCGTTGCCTGCTGAATCTTGCTTCCGGCGACGGTGCCGCCGATGGCGCCCGCGGCGGTCGCGATGGTGCGTCCTGAGCCGCCACCGACCTGGTTACCCAGCAGGCCGCCAATCACGGCGCCACCGAGGCTGCCGAGAACGCTCTCGCCGTTGCCGCCTTGGATCTGTACCGGGCGAACCGACTGAATGGTGCCGTAGCTGACGGTCTGTGCGGTACCTGCCTGATCGCCGCGATAGACGTCGCCTGAATAGGTCGAGTTGTTGGTGCAGCCAGCCAGGGCCAGCAGGCTCATGACCAGCGCGGGGGCGATAAGTCGTTTCATGATCCATTCTCCTTAACATCCAGATTTGGCTTCGTGCCGGGTACACTGAATCAGTACATTAAAACAGTGTTCTAAAACGAGTCCAGTGCAGAATATCCTTAGCTACGGCACCAACCATGCCTACATGGAGTGTAGACATCGCTGCCACTGGCCCGCTAATCCTGATCATCCTCCTCGGGTACGCTCAGGGTGCCGCTATTGATGAGAGTGGCAAGCAGGGGCTCGCTATTCGGAAACTCAAGTACCCTCGCATCGAGACGGGAATTGGCCGACAGATACTGTGCCAGCTCGAGATCGCAGACAATGGCGTCTCCATCGGCGAACAGCGTGGCCCGGGCGTCATCCAGCCGGCGCCAGGCAAAGCGCGAGCCGAGGCTATGGGTCAGCTCGCTACCGCTCTCCAGAGCGCTGCGCAGCTCGCTCGGTTCTGCCGGGGATTCGGGCGGGATCAACTGATCCAGGTACTTGGGCTGGGTCATGGCGCGACCGAACCATTGCGCCATCTGTTCCGGCCTGTCGATGGCATCCAGCAGCAAGGCGCGGACACGGGCGATCGCCTGATCGTCCAGTTCGCCGATAGCGGCTGGCGGCTGCAGATCGGCGTCGCCATAGCGCTGGCTGTCACCGAGCTGCTCGCCGATATAGTCGGCAAACGAGGTCACGACCTCATCGGTGGAGGGCGCCCGGAAGCCGATCGAGAAGGTCAGGCAGTCGTCGGAGTCGCTGATGCCATGGTGCGCGACGCCGGGGGGCAGATAGAGCATGTCGCCGGGTTCCAGCACCCAGTCCTGGCCGGCTTCGACCATGAAATCTTCCAGAATCCGCAGATCGATCCCGGGAAGCAGCCTGGCGTCGTCACCGGGCGTGCCGCCCAGTTGCCAGCGACGCCGGCCGCTTGCCTGCAACAGGAAAACATCGTACTGATCGACGTGCGCGCCCACGCTGCCGCCAGGCGGAGCGTAGCTGACCATGACGTCATCGAGACGCCAACTCGGTATGAAATCGAACGCTTCCAGCAGCTCGGCGACTTCGGGAACGTAGTGATCCACGGCCTGCACCAGCAGCGACCAGCCGCTGACCGGCAGGCGCGAGAAAGTCTCCTCGTCGAACGGGCCATGGCTGACCTGCCACGCCTTGTCGGGGCCATGCTCCTCGACCAGCCTGGCTTCGATGCCTTCCTCGCAGGCCAGGCCCGCCAGATCGTCCGGCTCCAGTGGCGAGACGAAGCCGGGCAGTGCGCCGCGGATCAGCAGCGGCGATTTCTGCCAGTGCTGGCTGAGAAACTGGGCGGGCGTGAGGCCGCCGAGCAGGGTGCGGGGCGAGTTGGCCGACGTCATATCGATCTCCAGTTGGGTATCGTTGAGGGCTTAAAGCGCTTTGGCCTGATCGATGGCGTTACCGATGTAGCTTGCCGGTGACAGCGCCTTGAGCTCGATCTTGACTTCGTCCGGCAGGGCGAGCGTGTCGATGAAGGCGGCAAAACCGGCCTGGTCGATGCGCTTGCCGCGGGTCAGTTCCTTGAGTTTCTCGTAGGGCTTTTCGATCCCGTAGCGGCGCATGACAGTCTGGATCGGCTCGGCCAGCACTTCCCAGCTCTGGTCCAGGTCGTCGTCGAGACGCTGCGGATTGGCCTCGAGCTTGCCGATACCCTTGAGCGAGGCTTCGTAGGCAATCAGCCCATAGGCCAGGCCGACGCCGAGATTGCGCAGCACGGTGGAGTCGGTTAGATCACGCTGCCAGCGGGAGATCGGCAACTTGCGGGCCAGGTGATCGAGCAGCGCGTTGGCCAGCCCCAGATTGCCTTCGGAGTTCTCGAAGTCGATCGGGTTGACCTTGTGCGGCATCGTGGAGGAGCCGATCTCCCCGGCAACGGTGCGTTGCTTGAAGTAGCCCAGCGAGATGTAGCCCCACACGTCGCGATCGAAGTCGATCAGGATGGTGTTGAAGCGGCTGATGGCATCGAACAGCTCCGCGATGTAGTCGTGGGGTTCGATCTGGGTGGTATAGGGGTTGAACGTAAGCCCGAGCGATTCGACGAACATGCGGGCGTTGTCGGCCCAGTCGATCTCCGGATAGGTCGCCAGGTGAGCGTTGTAGTTGCCCACGGCGCCGTTGATCTTGCCCAGCAGTTCCACCGACTCGATCTGCTTGAGCTGGCGCTGCAGGCGGTAGGCGACATTGGCCATCTCCTTGCCCAGCGTCGTGGGGCTGGCGGTCTGGCCATGGGTGCGCGACAGCATCGGCTGTTCGGCATGCTCGTGGGCCAGGTTGGCGATGGCGTCGTGAACCTGGTGCATCGTCGGCAGCAGCGCGGCCAGGCCGTCGCGCATCATCAGGGCATAGGAGAGGTTGTTGATGTCTTCGCTGGTGCAGGCGAAGTGCACGAACTCGGTGATGGCGTGCAGCTCGGGCTGATCGGCGATCGCTTCCTTGAGGAAGTACTCGACGGCCTTGACGTCGTGGTTGGTCGTGCGTTCGATGGTCTTGATGCGTTCGGCATCGGCGATGGAAAATTCCTTCACCAGCTTGTCCAGAAACGCCTGTGCCCCTGCGGAAAGTGGCGGCACTTCGGCGATACCGGGATGGGCCGCCAATCGTTCGAGCCAGCGCACCTCGACGGTGACGCGAGCCCGGATCAGGCCGAACTCGCTGAAATGTTCGCGTAGCGGCGCGGCTTTGGCTGCGTAGCGGCCATCGACGGGGGAGAGGGCGGTCAATGCGGAAAGTTCGATCATCTTGGGTTCCCGAAGGCTCGCACGAGCTCGAAGCTCGCGGTTAACGAATTCATGGGGCTCGACATCAGGGGGCGTCGAGCTCGCGCAGCGTGCGCCTGATGGCGCCGCGCTGGAAGATCAGACGCCAGCGGCGGCCGCCCTGCTGATGCCATAGCAGGGCGAAGCGCACGCCGGCGAGAAGGGCGGTGCGGATACGTTCCGGCATCATTCGGCTCTGCAGCAGGCTGGGCTCGCCCTGCACCACGATCCGGTAGCGAAAGGTGGAAAGCGTCTCCTGATACAGCTCGCCGAGACTGGCGATGACGTTCTCGTGCGTCTCGCCGAAATGTTCCGCCTGGCCCTGGATGCGGACGAGACGCTGGCCGAGGGTGCTCATCATGGCATCGTCCTTGCGCAGCCGTTGCATCAGCAACACCATCGAGAAGCCGTAGCGCATCACCGCCGGCTGGGCATGCTGGCGGGACATCACCGCGAGCAGGGTATCGATGCCCAGGCGCAGGTTGTTGTGATGGCCGCCGTAGATCGATTCGAAACTCGGCGGGTTGGTATCCAGCGTCGCGCGGAGCAGCGTGTTCCAGGCGCGTTCGTCGCACTGGCCGGTACGGGCGAGCTGATCGACCACGGAAGCCGCCTGAAAGACACCGGCCAGGGCCAGCGCCTGCCGGCCATTGCTGTCGAGCGGTGCCGATTGAATGGGCGTTGGATTCATGCCGAACGCTGGCTCCCCGTCGTTGCGGTAAGGTGGGTGTCGGGCCGCGCTGCGCCGGTCAATTCGGCGACGGCCGCCGTATCGGCGGTCTCGGTGGCGCGGATGACAGCGCCACCGAGACACACGTCGCCATCGTAGAGCACCAGCGATTGGCCGGGCGTGACCGCCCGCTGAGGCTCATCGAAGCGAACCTCGATCTCGCCATCGGCCAGCAGTGTCACCTCGCAGGCGACGTCCTGCTGGCGATAGCGGGTCTTTGCACTGAGACGCGACTTCGCCGGCGGTTCGCCCGCCACCCAGGCTGCCGGCTCGCAGTACACGACATCGCTGTAAAGCAGCGGATGTTCGCCCTGGACGACGATCAGGACGTTGCGCTCGAGATCCTTGGCGGCGACGAACCACGGTTCTTCACTGTGATCCTTGAGACCGCCGATACCCAGGCCGCGTCGCTGCCCCAGGGTGTAGTACATCAGCCCCATGTGCTCGCCGACCAGATCGCCTTCCGGCGTCTCGATGAGGCCGGGCTGGGCGGGCAGGTACTGCTTGAGGAAGTCGCTGAAGCGGCGTTCACCGATGAAGCAGATGCCGGTGGAATCCTTCTTGCGCGCCGTGGCCAGGCCGTGACGTTCGGCCAGCGCCCTGACCTCGGGCTTTTCCAGTTCGCCTACGGGGAACAGCGTGCGTGCGATGGCATCGCCGGGAACGGCATGCAGGAAATAGCTCTGGTCCTTGTTGCCATCGAGACCCTTGAGCAGTTGCGCCCGGCCGTCGGCATCGTCGGCACCTCGGCGAACGTAGTGGCCGGTGGCGATCAGATCCGCGCCGAGCATCTCGGCGTAGTCGAGGAAGACCTTGAACTTGATCTCTCGGTTGCAAAGGATGTCCGGATTCGGCGTGCGGCCTGCCTGATACTCCGCCAGGAAGTGTTCGAAGACGTTGTCCCAGTACTCGGCGGCGAAATTGGCCGTGTGCAGCTTGATGCCGAGCGTATCGCTGACCGCCTGGGCATCGGCCAGATCCGCCATCGCCGTGCAGTACTCGGTGCCATCGTCCTCGTCCCAGTTCTTCATGAACAGGCCCTCGACGCGATAGCCCTGCTGGATCAACAGCAGTGCGGTCACGGAGGAATCGACGCCCCCCGACATGCCGACAATGACCTTCTTGGCCTTCTCGCGGGACGGCAAGGCGCCTGCGTTGGGTGAGCGCACGCTATCGCTGGGCAAGCTGTCAGTGGTCATGGCGATTCCCGAGGACAGGTGAGGGCGGGCGATGACATCGGATTCGTCGACGGCTGGGCGCGACGACGAAACGGGCGCCGCCCTGAATAAATGACCCGGGATTATAGCCGAAAGCGGGGCTGGGCATCGAGCCCGACGGGATTCCCCGTCAGGCGAGCTGCCGTCACCCGAACACGAGGCCGGTCTCAGCGCTCGCGAATGAGATCGAGCGGGTAGCGGCGGCCGTCACGCGCGTCGCGCAGACGCTGCATTACCACCGGGCTGCGCAGACGGCGGCTGCGATCAAGATCGTCGATTTCGTCGTAGGTCAGCCAGTGGGCGCCGATGATCCCCTTGTCGAGCGGATTGCCCAGGTGCGCCAGCGGCAGGCTGATGAAGGCGTGACTATGGAAAGTGAGGCCATCCGAGGTCTGGTGGACATAGAGTCCCAGATAGTCGGTGATGGCGATCTGCCAGGCGGACTCTTCACGAACTTCGCGTTCGGCCGCGGCGATCAGGCGTTCGCCGCGCTCCAGATGGCCGGCAGGCTGGTTGAACAGACTGAACGGCCCGCCGCGATCCTCTTCCACCATCAGGTACCGACCGGCCCGTTCCACGATCACGGCAACGGTCACGCGGGGTGTCCAGCGATTCATCTTTTCATTCTCCCAACTCGGTACGCGGCCCTCGACAACGAGCCACGGGACTCAGCCGATCATACCCGGTCTGGGGCAATTCGAAAGCCCGCGGTCGGAAGAAGGCCTCGCCGCAACGGGCCAAGTCCAGGATGGGGAAGGCGATCATCGAGTGCGACGCGGTTTCGAACGCGGGTTGCGGCCGTGTTGCGGTGGGCGCTTGCGGGGAGCGTTCACGGTCTCGCTGCGCCAGTCTCCGGGCTGCAGCTCGCCCAGTTGCCATGGACCGATGGCGGCGCGAATCAGGCGCAGCGTGGGGTGGCCCACATGCGCCGTCATGCGCCGTACCTGTCGATTGCGTCCTTCGCGAAGTTCGATTTCCAGCCAGGTCGTGGGGATGGATTCCCGATAGCGAACCGGCGGGACCCGTGGAGCAGGCTCCGGCCGGGTCAGCCGTCGAACCCTGGCTGGCCGGGTCGGGCCGTCTTTCAGCGTGATGCCATGGCGTAATGCCTTGAGCGCATCGTCGTCCGGCGTTCCCTCGACCTGCACCCAGTACTGCTTCGACAATTTGTGACGCGGGTCGCTGATATGGTGAATCAGGGCACCGTCGTCGGTCAGCAGCAGCAGGCCTTCGGAGTCGTAATCGAGGCGTCCGGCTGGATAGATGTCGGGAACCTGAAGATAGTCGGCCAGGGTGGGCCGCCCCTGGTCATCGGTGAACTGACAGAGCACCTGGTAGGGCTTGTGCAATAGATAGATTCGACTCATGCCGGGTCGCCAACGCTCCTCTCGAATAGCCGCGATGGTAATATCGGGGCCACGATGCCATGGCGTTGACAGCCTGTCGCGACTATTTTCAGTGAAGGCTTGCATACGGGCCCTATCGGCCGCATCTTCAGGGAACCTCGGGCCTTCGATGGTATCCAATACCTGACCCAGTCCCAATTTGATGCACCCGAGCCGATGCATTCAGGGATTCATCCAGATTTGTGCCAACAACCGTATGTCAGAGAACCTAGATAGAGTGTCGTTGTACCTTTCCAGGGAGCCGGCGCGCATGGGTATGACGCGCCCGCCCGACCCTGGTCATGAAGAGCAGGGCGATGTCGCCGAGCAGGTGTCCGAACCGCAACTGGCGCCGCCGCCCATGTACAAGGTCGTGCTGTACAACGATGACTACACGCCGATGGAGTTCGTCGTCGAGGTGCTGCAGCGGTTCTTCGCCATGGACAGCGAGAAGGCGGTTCAGATCATGCTGGCCGTCCATACCCAGGGAAAAGCGACCTGCGGCATTTTTACCCGCGATATCGCGGAGACCAAGTGCCATCAGGTCAATGAATATGCCAGAGAGTGCGAGCATCCTCTCATGTGTGACGTGGATGCCGCAGAGTAGGAAGCGGACACACATCGTCGACGCTTTTGTCTTCGAAGACTTGCGAAACCGCTGTTTGTGCCCGATTGTGAAAGTGCCGACCGACGCCCTCAGTGGCTAAAAGGGGACTGCCATGTTGAGTAAAGAACTTGAACTCACCCTGAACACGGCCTTCACCGTGGCGCGATCCAAGCGACACGAGTTTATGACCGTGGAGCACTTGCTGCTGGCGCTTCTCGATAATGCCTCGGCAGCCGATGTGCTGAATGCCTGTGGGGCGAATCTGGAAAAGCTTCGTGCCGATCTGCAGGATTTCATCAATTCCACGACGCCGCTGATTCCCGAAGAGCAGGAAGATCGGGAAACGCAGCCGACGCTGGGCTTCCAGCGCGTGCTTCAGCGTGCCGTTTTTCACGTCCAGTCTTCCGGCAAGAGCGAGGTGACCGGCGCCAACGTGCTGGTGGCGATCTTCTCCGAGCAGGAGAGTCAGGCCGTCTATTTCCTCAAGCAGCAGAGCGTGGCCCGGGTCGATGCGGTGAACTACATCGCCCACGGCATTTCCAAGGTGGCCGGTCACAGCCAGCCCCAGCAGCCTTCCCAGGAGTCCGAGGAGGGCGAAGAGGCAGCCACCGAAAATGGCCAGAGCCCGCTGAGCAGCTACGCCACCAACCTCAACGATCAGGCCCGTCTGGGCAAGATCGATCCGCTGATCGGGCGGGACCACGAGCTCGAGCGCGTGGTGCAGATCCTGGCGCGCCGGCGCAAGAACAACCCGCTGCTGGTAGGTGAAGCGGGCGTCGGCAAGACCGCCATCGCCGAGGGGCTGGCCAAGCGTATCGTCGAGGAGGACGTGCCGGACGTCATCGCGGATGCGGTGGTCTATTCGCTCGACATGGGCGCCTTGCTGGCTGGCACCAAGTACCGTGGCGACTTCGAGAAGCGCCTGAAAGGGCTGCTGGCCGAGCTGCGCAAGCAGGACAACTCGATCCTGTTCATCGACGAGATCCATACGGTGATCGGTGCTGGCGCCGCTTCCGGCGGTGTCATGGACGCGTCCAACCTGCTCAAGCCGCTGCTCTCTTCCGGTGAGCTGCGTTGCATCGGTTCGACCACGTTCCAGGAGTTCCGCGGTATCTTCGAGAAGGATCGGGCACTGGCACGTCGTTTCCAGAAGGTGGACGTGCCGGAACCGACCGTCGAGGACACCATCCGCATCCTCAAGGGGCTGCGTGGCCGCTTCGAAGAGCATCACCAGTTGAAGTACACCGACGGCGCGTTGGAAAGTGCCGCCCGGCTGGCGGATCGGTATATCAACGACCGTCATCTCCCCGACAAGGCGATCGATGTCATCGACGAAGCCGGCGCGCACCAGCGTCTGCTGCCGCCGGAGGCGCGAATTGCCACGATCGATGTCGATCAGGTCGAGGTCGTGGTGGCTTCCATCGCGCGGATTCCGCCGAAGAGCGTGTCCAGCTCGGATCGCAAGCTGCTCTCCAATCTGGAGCGCGACCTGAAGATGCTGGTATTCGGTCAGGATGAGGCGATCACCAGCCTGTCCGCCGCGATCAAGCTGTCTCGTGCCGGACTCAAGTCACCGGACAAGCCGGTGGGCAGCTTCCTGTTCGCTGGTCCGACGGGTGTCGGCAAGACCGAAGTGGCGCGGCAACTGTCTCACCTGATGGGCATCGAGTTGGTTCGCTTCGACATGTCGGAATATATGGAGCGTCACACGGTATCGCGCCTGATCGGCGCGCCGCCGGGATACGTGGGCTACGATCAGGGCGGCCTGTTGACCGAGGCGATCACCAAGCAGCCGCACTGCGTGCTGTTGCTCGACGAGATCGAGAAGGCGCACCCCGAGGTCTTCAATCTGCTGCTGCAGGTCATGGACCACGGTCGCCTGACCGACAACAATGGCCGCGAGGCGGACTTCCGCCACGTGATCATCATCATGACGTCCAACGCCGGTGCCGAGCAGATCTCGCGTCGTTCGATCGGGTTCCAGACGCAGGACCATTCCACCGATGGCATGGAAGTGATTCGCCGGACGTTCACGCCGGAGTTCCGTAACCGTCTCGACGGGATCATCCAGTTCCATGGCCTCGAGCCTTCCATCGTCCGCAACGTGGTCGACAAGTTCCTGGTCGAACTGCAGGCACAGCTGGACGAGAAGCGCGTGCAGCTCGATGTCGACGAAGACGCCCGCGTCTGGCTTGCCCAGAAGGGTTACGATCCGGAGATGGGGGCACGACCGATGGCCCGCGTCATTCAGGAAAAGCTCAAGAAACCATTGGCAGAGATGATCCTGTTCGGCGACCTGGCGGACAACGGCGGTATCGTGCACGTTCGGGTCGAAAACGACGAGCTGCAGCTGGAGACCGAGGCCGAGGTCGCCTGACGGCGCAACGTCTCGGTCCTGCGGAAACGATAACGCCTCGCCATGGCAACATGGCGAGGCGTTTTTCGATTCGTGTCATCTCATCTCACCCGTCTGACGCAAGACTACGATGTCAGATGTTTTTTCAGGATGACGGGCAAGGCCGCCAAAGCAGGGCGGGAAGCGCGAGATGGGCTCGCGAATTAGCGAGAACGGTAGACGATGCGGCCTTTGGAGAGATCGTAGGGAGTCAGCTCTACCTTGACCTTGTCACCGGTCAGAATGCGGATGTAGTTCTTGCGCATCTTGCCGGAAATGTGTGCGGTCACGACGTGGCCGTTTTCCAGTTCAACGCGGAACATGGTGTTGGGAAGGGTGTCGACGACCACGCCTTCCATTTCGATATGATCTTCTCGTGCCATATAGGCGATCCCTCTTGAACGTTTTGAGCATGGGGCTTGGTGTGAGAGCCTGGCATGGCGCCGCGCGGTCGGCAATCGACGTGATATACCGCAAATAGCAGTGTCGCCATCCACGTCGTCATCGAGTCAGCCACGCTTGGGCCTCTGAAGTGCGCGATATTATGGGCTATCTCGCCAGGGAAGGCAAAAATACCGCTTGAAATCGGGCTAAAAGCCATCCGGGAGCGGAGCTGTCGTTGCGTCGCCATGCATGGTCGCCCGCGCCAAGTTCCCAGCGCCTCTAGGAAAACGCCGTTGCCGGGATCATGCGTTGCCAGCGTCCGCCACTGAGATACTCGAGCGGCTGGTAATCCTGCTTGTAACGCATTTTCTGACAGGCCCGGATCCAGTAACCCAGGTAGACATGAGGGAGGCGGCGTTTACGTGCCAGCTCGATCTGGCTGAGGACGGCAAAGCTGCCCAGCGAGCGCCGCTCGAAGAGCGGGTCGGGATCGAAGAAGGTGTAGATCGCCGACAGGCCATGGCTGAGCAGATCCGTGGCAGCGACTGCCATCAGATGATCGCCCAGTCGAAATTCCAGTAGCTTGGCGAACGGATGGGTCTGGGCCAGAAACATCCGGTACTGTTCCCGGCTCGGCGGGAACATGTCGCCATCCGCATGCCGGGCGCGAATGTAGCGGGCGTAGAGGGCATAGTGCTGCTCATCGAACTCGGCTGGCCGTAACCTGAATGTCAGATCCTGGTTGCGATTGATCAGCTTGCGCTGCGTACGCGACGGCGCGAAGTCGTCGACCGGGATCCTGACCGAAGTGCACGCGCTGCAGCTCTCGCAGTGGGGGCGGTAGAGATTGCTGCCGCTGCGCCGAAAGCCCAGTAGCGTGAGCGCATCGTAAACCTCCGGAACGACGGTCTCCTGAGGGTCGAGAAATAGTGTCGTTGCCTCCCGGCCCTCCAGGTAGCTGCAGGGGTGGGGCACCGTCAGGAAGAAACGAAGATCGCGTGCCTGACGCTGCGGGCTGTTCGCATTGTCGCTGCTCACGTTGGCTCCGTCGGCCAGAGGCTGGCCGGGTTGGGTGCGTTGACGTTCTTCTCAAGGTAGTCGAGGAATGTCTCGCGAGCGATGTCTCTGGCACCCATGCTGGCCAGATGGGGCGTATGCATCTGGCAGTCGATCAACGCGAAATCGTGGCGCTGAAGGTGCCGCGCCAAATGTACCAACGCTATCTTCGAAGCATCGGCAACGTGGCTGAACATCGATTCGCCGAAAAAGACGCGCCCGATCGACAGCCCGTACAACCCACCGACCAGCGTCTGCGACTGCCAAACCTCGACGCTATGCGCATGCCCCAGGCGGTGAAGGTCCACGTAGGCCTTTCGCATGGCGTCGTCGATCCAGGTGCCTTCGGCATCGGCGCGGGTTTCGGCGCAAGCGGCAATGACACGCGGGAACGCCCGGTCGAAGCTCACTTCGAAGCCACCGTTGCGCAGGCGCTTGTCCAGACTTCGGCGGACGCGTATCTCCTCCGGGAACAGCACCATGCGGGGGTTTGGCGACCACCACAGGATGGGCTGGCCCTCGGCATACCACGGAAAGATGCCCTGTCGATAGGCACTCAGCAGCCAGTCGGGGCTTAGCGCACCCCCCGCGGCTAGCAGACCGTCGGGTTCATCGAGCGCCTGAGAGGCTGGCGGAAAAGCGACGATATGTGGCGGTAACCAGGGCAGCATGCGTTCGGCCGGACAAGAGAGCGGCCATCAGCATAGCAAAAGTTGAATGGCGTGATGCCTATTGCATCTTTCGTCGCGAGTGTCATCAAGATTGCCTTCGCCGCCGCCGATAAAAGCCCTGATCCCTTCAATCTCGGAAACCATCATGGCTGCATTTCGACAGCGACTTCGCCGTGCCGGCATCGGTACCAAGCTGGCCCTTATCGTTGCCTTTCTTCAAGCCGCCGTGCTCCTGGGGCTGGCCTTCGCGATGGCCCAGGCGAGCACGACGCAACTGCGTGAAGCCACGACGCATGAGCTGAAAACCCAGCAGGATTCCATCGGTGACATGCTGTCGTTGTTCGATTATAGCCTGCAGCAACAGGCGGACCGGTTCCTGAGTATTTTTTCGGAGCAGTATTCGGGGCGTTTCGTATTGAGCCCAGACCAGCTCGTCGAAGTCTCGGGGCGCCAGACACCGGCGCTCAAGGATGGGCTTGAAGTGCTCAACGACAATACCTGGAAGCTCGATCGGTTCACCAAGCAGACGGGTACGCCAGCAACGATCTTTGCGCGCGACGGGGATGACTTCGTGCGCATTTCCACGTCCCTCAAGAACGAGAATGGCGAAAGGGCGATGGGAACATTGCTCAGTCGGGACTCGAAGAGCTATGCCAGGCTGATGGCGAATCAGCCGTATATTGGTCTCGCCAGGCTTTTTGGCACCGACTACATCACCAAGTATCAGCCCATCCAGGACGGCGATGGCAAGGTCGTCGGTGCGCTGTTCGTGGGTGTCGATGTCAGTGCCGAGATGGCTCAGGTTCAGGATCGTATTCGTGAAATGGGCATCGGTGATGCCGGCTACACCATGCTGGCCTCGGCAGCCGGTGATCAGAAGGGGGAGGTCATTGCCGGCGGGCCCTACGAGGGGCGGAACTTGTTGGACGGCGAAATGGGGGAGCTCTTCGCACCGCTGTTCGAGGCGTCATTCGGCGACATCGAATATACCGCCAGCAGTGGCGAAGGGCGGCTGGTGCGCTACTCGCGCTATCCCGAGTGGCAATGGGTCGTGGCCGGTTCGGTCTCGGTCGATGAAATGCAGGCGGGGGTGATCGCGGCGCGGGATCGCTTCCTGCTGATTGCACTTGTGCTGGCCGCGGCGCTGAGTGTGACGCTCTACTGGATCGTCAAGCGGCTGGTGACGCAGCCCATGAGCCGCGTTGTCAACCTGGCTCAAGCCTTGGCGGAGGGAGACCTGTCGCAGCGCATCGACACGAGCCGGCGTGATGAAATCGGCCAACTGGTTGCCGCCATGAACGGTATCGGCAACGGGCTCGAGCGTATCGTGGCGCAAGTGCGTACGGCAGTTGCGCAGACCGAAAGCCATACCCGGGAGCTGGCGTCCGGCAACGCTGAACTGGCGTCGCGCACCGAATCCCAGGCGGCGAGCCTTGAGCAGACCGCTGCCAGCACCGAAGAGATCAACGCGACGGTTCGTCAGAATGCGCAGCGGGCGCAGGAAGGCGATGAGCAGGCGCAGCGAACCGTGGCGGCAGCGGGTGAAGCGCAGAGCACCGTCGAGGCAACGTCGGAGGCGATGCAGCGTATCGTCGGCATGGCGACGCAGATCTCCGAGGTGGTGGGCGTGATCGATGGCATCGCCTTTCAGACCAACCTGCTGGCGTTGAACGCCTCCGTCGAAGCCGCTCGGGCCGGCGAGCACGGTCGCGGTTTCGCCGTGGTGGCTCAGGAAGTCCGGAACCTGGCGGAGCGCTGCACGACGTCGGCGCAGCAGATCAAGGCGTTGATCGGCAAGACCGTCGACGAAGTCGACAGCGGCAACCTGCGCGCGGCCGAGGCGGGGCAGCGGGTCACCGAGATCGTCTCCCAGGTCGAACGCATCAGCACGCTGATCTCGGAGATCCGGCTGGCATCCGAAGAGCAGTCTCGCGGTATCGAGCAGATCAACGTGGCGATATCGCAGATCGACGAGACCACCCAGAGCAACGCCGCGCTGGTGCGTCAGTCCAGCGTGTCGACCCGGCAGTTGAACGAGCAGAGTCGCCGGCTGGCGGAAACCGTCTCGCTGTTCCGGTTGCGTAACGCGCCGCCGGCTGAGACAGGAGTGCCCGAGGCTGCCTCGCGCCTGGACGAGACAGGGCGACGAACGCCAGCCGGCGAGCCTCTTCCAGCTTGATCTGGCGCCTCGCGGATCATGGATTTCATGACCTGCCGGCGCCCCCTGTGATGTCGACGCGGCCCCCGGTATGATGGCGGGTTGAAGAGGTCGAGCCCATCAGCGGCTCGGCCGTGATCGTCAATGCCGCGAGCGGAATGGAATGCCGCCAGCGGCGTGGCAGTTGATCGTGTTACGCCACGCCAGATCGGGCGCGAGGGGGTTGATCATTTGAGTGCCAAGAGTTCGGCCAAAAAGAGCCGTCGTCCATCAACGCAAGCGCAAGCCAAGGAGCAGGCCCGCCACGTGATCATGCGCCTACAGGGCGTGACTCGCGAAGGTGCCGTGATTCTGTTGCTCGCCATCTGCGTTTTTCTGCTGTTGGCCCTGTTCAGCTACACGCCGACGGACCCCGGCTGGTCCCATAGCGGGCCGGATCAATCGGTTTCCAACTGGATGGGCAGGATCGGTGCCTGGCTATCCGATGTGCTCTATTCGCTGTTCGGCGCCAGTGCGCTGTGGTGGCCAGGCATGTTCGGTCTGGGCGCCTGGCGACTGATGCGCCAGACCCAGGTGCAGATCGCCTGGGACCCCATGGCGCTCGCCGTTCACACCGGCGGGCTGGTGCTGCTGTTGATGAGCACGACCACGCTGGGCGACCTGCATTTCTACAACGCTGCCAGCGATCTTCCTAACCAGGCGGGCGGCATTCTCGGCCGTGGCATCGCCGGTTCTCTCGGCTCGCTGGTCGGTGTGCGAGGCACCACGCTGATCGCCATCGCGGCATTCATGTGCGGCTTCACGCTGTTCTCCGGCATGTCCTGGTTGACGGTGATGGATGAGCTCGGTAGCTCGCTCAATCGGCTGTTCCATTGGACGAAAGCTCGCGCTGGCGAGCGTCGTGAGGCGCGGGAAACTCGTCGTCTCGACAAGGCCGAGGCACGCAGCATGGCCGCCGATGACGCGGCAGCGGCGGACGATGCCGGTGCGATGGATGAGGAAGACGCGCCGCGCCGGAGCGCGTGGTGGGCCAGGTTGCTGCCGTGGAACCGGCTGCCCTGGAACAGGGCGCCGGATCTGGAGCAGTGGGAAGACGACGACATGGCCGCCGAACGGCCAGTCCGGCGGGAACCTGCTTGGGAAAGCGCCGTTGGTGCGGCTACCGACAGGGTCGAGCCTCGTGACACCTCGATGTGGCGTCATGACGGTCGTACGGACATTCCGTGGGATGTCCCGGCGCGAACACCGTCTGCCAAACGGCCTGAAGCTTCCTACACCGCTCGCCAGCAGCGTGACGAAGCCCGCGAGCCCACGCTGGGTCGGCTACCGGGCGAGGAGCCCGAAGTACCGCAGCGAACGGCGCCGGCGACCCGCTTTGGAGGCGAGGCCTCGGCCCGGCAGCCATCTTCCACCGAGTCAGGGCCGAGCAGGATATCGGCAACCGACGACTCGACGAATGCCGTCGCTGCCTCGTCGGCGATCTCGGCCGCCGAGGCTCAGGGCAGGCCGGATGCCGGGGAGGAATCCGGGCCGGAAAGTACGCCGTTCCGCGCCGATGTCACCCGGCGACGCATACCCGATGCCTTTCAAGCGCCAGCAGGCGAGTCCTCGTCCGTGCCTCCGGCTCCCCGGGGCGACATCGACGAGCGCCAGCACGGTGAGGCGTTCCGGCACGGCGAAGAGTTCCGGTACGGTGAAGCGTTCCGGCACGATGAGGAGCCCCGGATTGACGACGAGAGCCGTCAGCCGCGGGAACCTGCGCCGGAGCTCGCTGCAGACGAGCAGCGTGCCGTCACGAACGCGCGGGAATCCGCGCAGAGCGAGCCGGGGCTCTCCGCGAACGACGAGGACGCGCCGACCCAGCAGTGGGGGATTCGCGCGGAACGCGAGGAGCCGATGGCGGATTGGCGTCCAGTAGCGGCCTCCCAGGCCGACGAGCCGGCAGCCGACACCGAAGAGCCGGTGATCGATATCGAAGGATCGGCGAGGGCGCCGGAAGAGGCGTTTTCGACCGAGCCGACAGACGATCAGCCTCGCCATTCGGGCATCAACTGGCGGGAAGCCGAAGCGGACGGCGGCGAGATACCCTCGGAGCCAATCATCTCTTCATCGCCATCGCCATCGCCATCGTCGGCGCATGAGCCGAGCCGCTCAGTTACCGAGCGAACGCCGCAGCGTCAGGAACCGTGCTTCGATATCGCCGACGATGATCGGACATCCGTGAGCGGCGGCGACAGGAGCGGGAACAGAGGCGAGAGAGGCGAAAGCGTGGCTGCCGGCCTTTCGACGGCGCCGCAGCCTTCGCCGACGCCGGCATCGGCACCCCCCAGCGAGGGGCGGCTGGCGACGGCAGCTCAAGCCAGGGCCGCCGCCGATGACCAGCCGACATTGTGGACCGTCGAGCATCTGCAGAGCCAGCGCCCGGTCATGGATGATATGCCGGAGCCGAGCGGCGATCTGCCGTCGATTCGCCTGACCACGCCCGCCGATCCGGAGCAGCCAAACTATACGCCGGAACAGCTGGCCGACATGGCCGACCTGCTCGAAATGCGGCTGCGCGAATACGGGGTCAAGGCGGAAGTCGTCGAGACCTGGCCGGGGCCGGTCATCACCCGCTTCGAGATCCGCCCGGCGGCCGGCGTGAAGGTTTCCAAGATCAGTAACCTGGCGAAGGATCTGGCACGCTCGCTGATGGTGAAGAGCGTGCGCGTAGTCGAGATCATTCCCGGCAAGCCGACGGTGGGGATCGAGATTCCCAACCCCAACCGGGCCATGATTCGCATTCGCCAGGTGCTGGATTCCGACGTCTACCAGAATGCCGAGTCGCCGGTCACGCTGGCGCTGGGCCAAGACATCGGCGGCAAGCCGGTGGTCGCCAACCTCAACAAGATGCCTCACCTGCTGGTCGCCGGCACCACCGGCTCCGGTAAATCGGTGGGGATCAACACCATGCTCGTGTCGATGTTGCTCAAGGCAACGCCGGACGAGGTGCGCATGATCATGGTCGATCCCAAGATGCTCGAGCTTTCCGTCTATGACGGTATTCCGCATCTCCTGGCGCCCGTCGTCACCGACATGAAGGAGGCAGCCAACGCCTTGCGCTGGTGCGTTGCCGAAATGGAGCGACGCTACAAGCTGATGGCGGCCATGGGCGTGCGCAACATCGCCGGCTTCAACGCCAAACTCGACGAAGCCGAAAGTCATGGCGCCCAGGTGCAGGATCCGTTATGGGAGCCGCAGCCCTGGGAAATGCACGAGCAGCCGCCGGTGCTCGACAAGCTGCCGTACATCGTGGTGGTGATCGACGAATTCGCCGACATGTTCATGATCGTCGGCAAGAAGGTCGAAGAGCTGATCGCGCGCCTGGCCCAGAAGGCGCGTGCGGCCGGTATCCACCTGATTCTGGCCACCCAGCGGCCCTCGGTCGACGTGGTAACGGGGCTGATCAAGGCCAATATCCCGACGCGCATGGCGTTCCAGGTATCGTCCAAGATCGACTCGCGCACCATCCTCGATCAGGGCGGGGCCGAGAACCTGCTAGGCCACGGTGACATGCTCTACCTGCCGGCCGGTGCTGGCATGCCGCAGCGTGTCCACGGCGCCTTCGTCGATGACGACGAGGTGCATCGCATCGTCGAGGACTGGAAGCGTCGCGGCGAGCCCGAGTACATCGAGGAGATCCTGTCCGGCGGGGTATCCGCCGACGCCCTGGCCGGGCTCGAAGCCGACGGCGGCGACGGCGACGACGCCGAGCAGGATGCGCTCTACGACGAAGCCGTGCAATTCGTCACCGAGACACGCCGCGCCTCCATTTCCGCCGTCCAGCGTCGCTTCAAGATCGGCTACAACCGCGCCGCCCGACTGGTGGAAGCGATGGAGCAGGCCGGTGTCGTCTCCTCGATGGGCACCAATGGTTCGCGGGAGGTTCTCGCACCACCACCGGTCGGCCATTGATCGAGAGCTGACGGCCATAGGGTGAGGTAAAACCCTATGGCCGTTTTGCTGTCTCAGCAATGACCACGATCATTTCACGTCATTACCACAATGATTCCACGCCATTGATCCAAGATCGTCGATGAAAGTCCGACGATTCACGATAAGGAATGCCCATGCGCAAGATGAAGAGGTTGGCTGTCGCCGGATCGCTGTTGCTGGCACCGGTGCTGATGACGCAGACCGCGCTGGCCGACCAGGCCTCTGCCGATCGCCTGACTCATCTGCTGGAGCCGCTGAAGACCTACTCTGCGGATTTCGAACAGCAGATCCTGGATGCCTCGGGTTCGAGCCTGCAGGACACCAGCGGGCACATGTGGTTGTCGCGTCCCGGACATTTCCGCTGGGAAGTGAACGAACCGTATCGCCAGCTGGTGGTCTCCGACGGCAACGAAGTCTCGCTCTACGACCCGGATCTCGAGCAGGTCACCATTCAGCCGCTGGATGATCGCGTTACGCATACGCCCGCGCTGCTGCTCTCCGGAAGCGCTTCGGAGCTCTCCGACAATTATGACGTGTCGCGTCAGCAACAGGGCGCCAGCGAGACCTTTACCCTGGTTCCTCAGGCCAACGATACCCTGTTCGAGCAGCTCAAGCTGACCTTCTACAGCGAGAAGCTCGATGCGTTGCAGATGACCGACAGCACCGGCCAGCGCACGGCCATCGACTTCGATAACGCGCAGATCAATATCGATATCGACCCCGGCCAGTTCCAGTTCCAGGCGCCCGAAGGTGCCGACGTGATCCGCGAGCAGGCCCCCGCGACGCCGTAACCCTCTCGCTTTTCGGTCGACTCGCCCCCGTCGTGTTCGTCACGGCGGGGGCGAATGCGTTTCAGGAAGCAGGCTGCCGGGGCGGGTTCGCCGGTCAGGACTCGTTGTCCGCCTCCCGATCCAGTTCGGCACGCCATGTCTGCATCTGCTGGAAGCGCTTTTCCTGACCGTAGTCGCTGGGGTCGTAGAAACGTGCGCGGGGCAGGTTCGGCGGCCAGCAGTCATGTTCGGTGCCGGCGGGGTAACCATTGGGTTCGTTGTGGGCATATCGATAGCCGTCGCCGTAGCCCAGTGACGACATCAATTTAGTGGGCGCGTTGCGCAGGTAGACCGGCACTTCCAGGTCGGGATGCGCGGCGACGAACGCCTTGGCCTGGCTCCAGGCCTGGTCGATCCGATTGCTCTTGGGGGCGATCGCCAGGTGGATCGCGGCATGGGCGATGGCGCGCTGCCCTTCGTAGTCGCCCAGGCGCAGATAGGCATCCCACGCCGCCATGACCAGCGGCAGCGCGCGCGGGTCGGCGTTGCCCACGTCTTCCGAAGCAATCGCGGCCAGGCGCCGGACGATGTCCAGCGGATCGCCGCCGCCACTGATGAACTGGGCGATATACAGCAGGGCCGAGTCGGGGCGTGAAGAGCGCACCGACTTGTGAACGGCCGAGAGCAGGTCGTAGTAGTGCTCCCCCTGCTTGTCGAAGGCGGCGCCCTGATGGCCGATCACTTCGATCACGGCATCCCGATCGAGATGTTCGCCATGCTCGTCGGTCTTGGCGAAATCGCAAGCGGTTTCCAGCAGGCCCAGGGCGCGGCGGGCATCTCCGGACGCTGCGCGGGCGAGAATCGACAGCGTCTCGTCGCTGGCGCGGATATTGCGCACCCCCAGCCCCAGCGGTTCGTTGCCGAGCGCGCGCTTGAGCACCGTGATCAGTTCGCTTTCGTCGAGTGTCTTCAATACGTAGACCCGGGCTCGCGACAGCAGCGCCGAATTGACCTCGAACGACGGATTCTCGGTAGTGGCGCCGATCAGCGTGAGCAGGCCGGATTCGACATGGGGCAGCAGGGCGTCCTGCTGGCTCTTGTTGAGACGGTGGATCTCGTCGAGAAAGAGCAGGGTCTGCCGCTCGCGCATCTGGCCGTCCCGAGCCCGCTCGACCGCCGCGCGGATGTCCTTGACGCCTGCCATGACGGCAGACAGCTGCTCCAGCCGGGCGCCGGAGGCTTCCGCCAGGATTTCGGCCAGCGTCGTCTTGCCGACACCCGGCGGCCCCCACAGGATCATCGAGCGCACACTGGCGGTTTCCGCCATGCGCCGCAGCGGCTTGCCGGGGCCGACCAGGGCCTGCTGCCCGATGTAGTCCTCCAGCCGGCGCGGCCGCATGCGGTAGGCGAGAGGGGCGTTGTCGGTGCGGGAGTCACCTCGAGAGGCGTCGTCGGCAAAAAGGTCCATGGCATCTTCCAGGCTGGCTGACGGCAGCGAAACGGTACATTTCGCTACAGCGATTCAGACGTTAGGCGTAGAGCGTTTATCGTAAAAACCGCTAGGGTATGAAATTCTAGCGTGTGACTGGAGGCAGACCCAATCGATCGTCGACAGGAAGGCTATCCGAGACTCGTCTACCTAGGCCGGCGTTGCCCGTCGCGCCGCGACAGGGCGAGGATCACGAGTTCCAGCGCCAACTCTTGAGACAGGCGCTACACTAGGCTGACAAACGCGGCGTTACCCGACATCGCGCTTCACGGACAGGAGACTCACCATGCCCATGCTGACTCAATTGCGTCAGGACCATGCCAACATGGCGCGCCTGCTGCATGTGTTGCAACTCAAGCACAAGACGCTGGCCGACGGTGAACGGCCCGATTTTCGGCTGATCCGAGAAGTCGTGGATTATATCCTCGACTACATGAGCGGGTTCACGATTCCGCTGGAGCGAATCTGCAGCGATCGACTGGTGGCCCGGGAATCCGGGATCAACGCGCTGACCGAGCGCTTGGCTGGCGATTATCAGCACCTTCACCAGCAATTGATGCGGCTCTCCCGGGACATCGACATGATCCTCATGGACGGGGTGATGCCGATGGACAAGTTCGCCGACGATCTCAAGTCTTATCTCGAAGCGCATCGGGCCTACCTGCGAGCCGAACGTGAAGAGCTGTTCCCGCTGATCCGGGAGCATTTCGACGAAGACGATCTGGCACGGCTGGCCGCCGAGCTGCCTGCTCAGGCCGGCGCCGAACTGGCGCGGTTGCAGGAGGCCTACCCGGAGCTGTACACCGAGTTTCGCGAGGCACCCTCGCCGGTGTAGCCTCGGGGCTGTCCAACTCCCGCCGGTTTTCCATCCTGCCCGCTCTGCCTTTGCCCACGATGACGATCGCCACTGCGCGATCGTCGTCGCTTGCGTAGAATGATCCCCCTGAAAACAGTGGCAGGGGACAAGATGGATCGGCTGCAAGCGATGCAGGTTTTCCGTGCGGTGATCGAGGCCGGCAGCTTCGCTGGCGGTGCCCGGCGCCTGGGTGTTTCCAATGCCATGGTCAGCAAGCAGGTCTCGCGGCTCGAGGAGACTCTCGGCGTGCGTCTGCTGGTACGTACCACACGCCGTCTGCAATTGACTGCGGAAGGGGAGCGCTACCTGACGACGGCGACTCGCCTGCTCGACGAGCTGCAGGAGCTGGAGGCGGGAATCGGAGAGCAGCGCGGCGAGGTACGTGGCCGACTGAGACTTTCGGCGCCGGTGGACTTCGGTGCCCGCTCGCTGATGCCGGCGCTGCAGGCTTTCGAGGCGGCGCATCCCGCGGTGTCGCTGGATCTGGTGCTGGAAGACAGGCGCGTCGACCCGCTGGCCGAGGATTTCGATCTGGTCGTGCGTATCGGCGAACTGGAGGATTCCGGTCTGATCGCCCGCCCGCTGATGCGGATGCCGTTGCACCTATACGCGTCGCCGGCCTATCTCCACCGTCACGGGACGCCGCGGCACCCACGCGATCTCAAGGATCATCGGTGCCTGCACTACACCTTGTCGCGGCATGGACTCTACTGGCCATTCTGGGTCGATGGTGAGGTCTATCGCTGGCGGTTGCAGCCGGCGTTTTCCTGCAACAACGGTCGGGCGCTGGTGGAAGCCGCGGTGATGGGCATGGGGTTGACGTTGAAGCCGGCCTCCCTGGCGGCGCCGGAAGAGAAAGCCGGCCAACTGGTTCGCGTGCTCGAGGCGTTCGAGATGCCGCCGCTCGATGTGCACCTGCTGTATGCCGAGCGTGACTACATGCCGGCCCGGTTGCGGGCGCTGATCGATGCCTTGCTCGACTACTTCGGAGAGGGTCAGCGGTATGATTGATGCGCTGATTTTCGACTCGGGCGTCGGTGGCCTCTCGGTCAGTGCCGCAATTCGGCGGCGGATGCCGTGGCTTCCGTTGGGCTACGTCTGTGACAACGCCGCATTGCCTTACGGCACCAAGGATGACGCCTGGCTGGTGGCACGAATCGTCGCCGTGTGCGAAAGCGCCTGCCGACAAGCTCGCCCCCGCGCACTGGTGATCGCGTGCAATACCGCCAGCACCCTGGCGCTGGAGGCGCTGAGGGCGCGGCTGTCGATACCGGTCATCGGTACGGTCCCGGCGATCAAGCCGGCGGCCGAGACGACGCGAAGCCGCACGATCGGCGTGCTCGCCACCCGCGCCACCGTCCGCCGCCCTTATCTGGATCGACTGATCGACGACCATGCGCGGGGCTGTCGTGTCATACGGGTGGCGGCGGACGCGCTGGTCATCGAAGCCGAACGTCTGCTCAAGGGGCAGGCGGTCGATCCAGCCAGGGTTCGCGAGGCCATCGCACCGCTCAGGGCAGCGGAGGAGATCGATGCCGTCGTGCTGGGCTGCACCCATTTCCCCCTGCTGCACGATTATCTCGAGCCCTTGCTGCCGTCAGGCGTTCATTGGATCGATTCCGGGGCGGCCATTGCCAGGCGTCTCGAGTCCGTGCTCTGGGGCGACTCGGCGCCGGCTGACCGACCGGCGTTGGCCGCTGCAGCCGAGGCGGAAGAGCGCGCCATCCCTTCGCCGGATACCAACAGTTGGGCAACGGCCGCCTCGGCGCCGGGATTGGCATCGGCGCTGATGCGTTTCGGTTATGCGCCGCCCGCGATGCTCGAGATCGCCTCGCCAGCCGTTGCCGTCCACGTTTCATGAGCCATTGCGCTATTTCTGCTTGAGGATTTCTGGTTTGGTGATTTTCGATATCGACCCTTCCCGCTACGACGCTCAGCTCGAGGCCAAGCGTGAGCGCATCGAGCGGCAGTTCGCCCGCTTCTCGCCACCGCCGCTGGAGGTGTTCGCGTCGCCGCCGTCGCACTACCGCATGCGCGCCGAATTCCGGATCTGGCATGAGGGCGACGATCTCTACTACGCGATGTTCGAGCCCGATCCGGAGGCGCCGCGTCATCGGGGCCGGGTCGCGCAGCGTGTCGTCCGGGTCGACCGCTTTCCGGTCGCCAGCGAGCGCATCAACGAACTGATGCCGCAGCTGCTGGACGCGATTCGCGACGAGCCATTGATGCGGCGCAAGCTGTTCCAGATCGAGTTCCTCACCACCCTGAGCGGCGAGGCGCTGGTCACGATGATCTATCACAAGCCGCTGAACGATGAGTGGGAGGCACGCGCTCGCGAGCTTCAGGCGCAGCTCGGTGTGTCGCTGATCGGGCGCTCCCGCAAACAGCGGCTGGTATTGGATCGCGATCACGTCTGGGAACGGCTCGAAGTGGATGGCCAAGAACTTCGCTATCAGCAGGTCGAGAACAGCTTCACCCAGCCCAACGCCGAGATCTGCCGCTCGATGCTGCACTGGGCGCGCGATGTGACGTCCGAAAGCCAGGGGGATCTGGTCGAACTCTACTGCGGCAACGGCAATTTCACGGTGGCGCTGGCGGAGAATTTCCGCCGCGTGGTCGCCACCGAAATCTCCCGAACATCGGTCGCCTCCGCGCAGGCCAATCTCGAAGCCAACGACATCGACAACGTGCACGTGGCGCGAATGTCGGCCGAGGAGTTCGCTCAGGCACTGGCGGGGGAAAAGCAGGGGCGTCGCGTCGCGGCCATGCAACTCGATGAATGCGACTTCTCCACCGTGCTGGTGGACCCGCCCCGGGCCGGGCTGGATGCCGAGAGTTGCGCGCCGCTGATGCGCTATCCGCGCATCGTTTATATTTCGTGCAACCCCGACACCTTGGCCGTCAATCTGGAACAGCTGAGCCAGACCCACCGGGTGGTTCGCATGGCGCTGTTTGACCAATTCCCCTGGACGGACCACTGTGAGTGCGGGGTTTTGCTGGAACGCCTGCCGGCAGCGTGATTTTGGGCACCGTTCGCCAGTGACATGGCTGTAACGGCGAGCGTTGTCAACTGCCGGCGAGCGCATGCAGTGCCGCCGATGATGCATAACCGACATGCGTCATGACGAAGCTTCACTTGTGTAGGGCGCCATGCGGCGCTGGCGTAAGCTTCCAGCCTATTGAATGTGGCCGCCATGTTGACGGTCGATGCCAGCCGAGGTGATAGATGCAACACGTCGCGATCGAGGGAAAAACGGAATTCCTGGAACAGCTGCAGGAAAAGCTTTCCAAGCGTCTCCCCGAGGATAAGGTCAAGCGGATAACGGCGTTCGCCGAAGATCTCTACGCTACCGCGCCGTTCGAAGAGGCCGCGGATCGACAGCTGGACGATATCTACGGCGCGACATTGGCGGCATGGCATTTCATGCGCACCTTCGATCCCGACGAAGCCAAGGTGCGCGTTTTCAACCCCAACTTCGAAACCCATGGCTGGCAGTCTCCGCATACGGTGGTCGCCGTTCTGCATCAGGACATGCCGTTTCTGGTCGATTCGGTCCGCATGGAGCTCAATCGCCGTGGCCTGACCCTGCATGCGATCCACAACGCCGTGCTGGCGGTCGAGCGCGATGCCCGCCATCACGCCACGCGGATTACCGGGACTCGCGCCCAGCAGGCGCCGGAAGCGCGCGAGTCGATCATTCTGATCGAGGTGGATCGTCATACCGATGGCGAGACGCTGTCCGACCTCGAGCAGGGCTTGCGGGACGTGTTGCTCGACGTGCGCACTGCCGTGGCCGATTTCGACCCGATGTGCGACAAGGTTCGCGACGTCATCGAAGCGCTGGAGAGCCAGCAGGCGGGCGGCGTCACGGCGGCGGATCGCAAAGAGACCGTGGCCTTTCTCAAGTGGCTGCTGGACGAGCATTTCACGTTTCTCGGTTACGCCGAAAGCCGCTTCGCCGGTAGCGGCAAGAACGTTCACAGCGAGCGGGTGGAGGGCAGTGCGCTCGGCGTGCTGAAGCTGGATCAACCGCGCTATCAGGAGCCCGTGCGATTCGAGAAGGACGAAGAGTCCGCGCTGCTGCATTTCGCCAAGAGCGCCTACCATGCGCGCGTGCATCGACCTACCTATCCCGACTACATCGCCATTACGCGTTACGACGACAAGGGCAAGGCGATCGGCGAATGGCGCTTCTTCGGCCTGTTTACCTCGCTGGTCTACAACGAGTCGCCGCGCACCGTGCCGATCCTGCGGCGCAAGGTTCAGGCGGTGATCGACGCCGCCGGGGTCAATCCGAAAGGGCACAACGGCAAGCTGCTGCTGCAGGTGCTCGAAGTGCACCCGCGGGACGATCTCTTCCAGAGCTCCACCGAAGAGCTCAGCCGGACCGCGTTCGGCATTCTCAACATCCGCGAGCGTCGCCGGGTGCGCCTGTTCATCCGCGAGGACCGCGCCGGGCAGTTCTACTCCTGCCTGGTGTTCGTGCCGCGGGATATCTTCTCGACGGATCTGCGCCTGCGCATCCAGAAATTGCTGTGCGAAGAGCTCGACGCGACCTTCGCCGACTTCAACCCGTATCTGTCCGAGTCGATCCTGGCGCGTATCCAGTTCACGCTGCGCTTCAACGGCGACAAGCCAGTGAACTTCGACAGCCGCGCGCTGGAGAAGAAGGTCATCAATCTGGCGCGCAACTGGCGCGAGGACCTGCATACGGCGCTGATCGAAAGTTTCGGCGAGGAAGCGGGCAATCGCCGGGCCCAGGCCTTCCGCGATGCCTTCCCCAGCAGCTACCGGGACGACTTCTCGGCGCGTACCGCCGCCAACGACATTCGCCATCTCGAAGCGCTCGATGACGGCGCGCCGATCGGTGTCAGTCTCTATCATCTGGCGGAGAGCGCCGCGGAGAGCGTCAATCTCAAGCTCTACCACCAGGACACGCCGATCCCGCTCTCCGACATGCTGCCGGTGCTCGAGAATCTGGGACTGCGCGTCATCAGCGAGCGGCCCTACCGTATCGCGAGCGGGCAGCAGACCTACTGGATTCATGATTTCACCTTCGAATATCACGGCGTGGGCGAGATCGATCTGGGCGACATGCGCAGCAATTTCATCGATGCCTTCACCAAGATCTGGGTGGGTGATGCGGAGAACGACAGCTACAACCGCCTGATCATCGGCGCCGATCTGGATTGGCGTCAGGTGGCGGTACTGCGGGCGTATGCGCGCTACATGAAGCAGCTGCGCATCGGGCTTTCGCAGGCTTACATCGCCAATACCCTGGCGGCCCATGCCGATATCACCCGGGGGCTCTCGCGGCTGTTCACGCTGCGTTTCTCGCCGGAGAGCGGCAAGCGCGATGAGCAGTGTCAGCAATGCATCGACGAGCTCAATGCGATGCTCGATCAGGTCGCGAGCCTCAACGATGATCTGTTGCTGCGCCGCTATGTCGATCTGATCCAGGCGACCGTTCGCACCAACTATTTCCAGCCGCGCGAGGATGGCAGCGTCAAGGAGTACATCTCGTTCAAGCTGGAGCCCAGCAAGGTGCCGGGCATGCCCAAGCCGCGGCCAATGTTCGAGGTCTTCGTCTATTCGCCACGGATGGAAGGCGTTCACCTGCGCGGCGGCAAGGTGGCCCGTGGCGGCCTGCGCTGGTCGGACCGCAACGAGGACTTCCGCACCGAGATCCTGGGCTTGATGAAGGCGCAGCAGGTCAAGAACTCGGTCATCGTTCCGGTCGGGGCCAAGGGTGGCTTCATCTGCAAGCGGATGCCGGAAAACGCCGATCGAGACGCGATCCAGGCCGAGGGGATCGAGTGCTACCGCACCCTGATCCGCGGCCTGTTGGACATCACCGACAATCTCGACGGCACCACCGTCGTGCCGCCGCGCTCGGTCGTGCGCCACGATCCGGACGATCCGTACCTGGTGGTCGCCGCCGACAAGGGCACGGCAACCTTCTCCGACTACGCCAACGCGATCTCGATCGAATACGACTTCTGGCTGCGGGATGCCTTCGCCTCCGGCGGCGCCCAGGGCTATGACCACAAGGGCATGGCGATCACCGCCCGTGGTGCCTGGGAGTCGGTCAAGCGCCACTTCCGGGAGATGGGGTTGAATACCCAGAAGGACACGTTCAGCGTGCTGGGTATCGGTGACATGGCCGGCGATGTCTTCGGCAACGGTATGCTGCTCTCCGACAAGATTCTGCTGGTGGGCGCGTTCAATCACCGCCATATTTTCGTTGATCCCAATCCCGACGCTGCCAAGTCCTTCGCCGAGCGCAAGCGCCTGTTCGCACTGCCGCGTTCGAGCTGGTCGGACTATGACGAGAAGACGATCTCCGAAGGGGGTGGCGTCTTCTCCCGCGATGCCAAGTCGATCCCCGTTTCCGCGGCGATGAAGAAAGTCTTCGGCATCAAGGCGGACAAGCTCTCGCCCAACGACCTGATCAACGCGATGCTCAAGTCGAAGGTCGACCTGATCTGGAACGGTGGCATCGGTACCTACGTCAAGGCCTCCAGCGAGAGCCACGCGGATGTCGGCGACAAGGCCAACGATGGCCTTCGCATCGATGGTCGCGAGCTCAACTGCCGCGTGGTGGGCGAGGGCGGCAACCTGGGTCTCACCCAGCGGGGCCGAATGGAAGCCGCGGAGAAGGGCATCCGGGTCAATACGGACTTCATTGACAACGCCGGCGGGGTCAACTGCTCGGATCACGAGGTCAACATCAAGATCTTGCTGGACGGTATCGTTCAGCGCGGCGACATGACCGAGAAGCAGCGCAATCAGCTGCTGGTCGAGATGACCGAGGAGGTCGGCGAGCTGGTGGTGCGCGACAACTACCGTCAGACCCAGGCGCTGTCGCTCTCCGAGCTGCAGTCGAAGGAAGGGCTCGGCCCGTACCGCCGGTTCATCAACGAGCTGGAAGCGGCCGGCAGCCTCGATCGCGAGCTCGAGTTCCTGCCCACCGACGAACAGCTGATCGAGCGCAGCAATGCCGACGGCGGCCTGACGCTGCCGGAGCTGAGCGTGTTGATTTCCTACGCCAAGAGCACGCTCAAGAGCGATCTGATCGCGGCCGGTCTGCCGGCGGACGGGCAACTGCAGCAGCATGTGACCAAGGCGTTCCCGACGACGCTGGCCGAACGGTATCCGGACGATCTTCATGAGCACCGTCTCAAGCGGGAGATCGTGGCGACCCAGATCGCCAACGATCTGGTCGACCACATGGGCATCACTTTCGTGCGCCAGTTGCGCGATTCCACCGGCGCCTCGCGAGTCGAGATCGCCCAGGCGTATGTCATCGCCCGTGACAGCTTCGGTCTCAACCCGCTGTGGGAGCAAATCGAGGCGCTGGACTATCGTGTCGACAGCCAGACGCAGTACGCCATGATGCTCGATTTGATGCGGCTGTTGCGTCGTGCGACGCGCTGGTTCCTGCGTCATCGCGGGTCGCTCGGGGTCAAGGAGTGCGTCGAGCAGTACGCGCCGCAGCTGGCGCAGTTGAAGGAGGATATCGGCAATCGCCTCAGCGGCGACGAGCGCGAGGCCTGGAGTACGCGTCGCGACGCGCTGGTCAAGGCGAAGGTGCCGGAAGCACTGGCGTCGGTCGTCGCGGCGGCCTCGAGCCTCTACGCCGGGCTGGGCATCATTCAGGCCGCGCGAACCAGCGGCGACAAGATCCAGCGGGTCGCCGAAACCTACTATGCCATCGGCCAGCGTCTGGAACTGCCACGGATGATGCAGCAGATCAACAGCCTGGAAGTCCGCGACAGCTGGCAGGCGCAAGCGCGGGAAACGTTCCGCGACGATCTCGACCGCCAGCAGCTGGCATTGACGGTCAAGGTGCTGGGAATGACGGATGCTCCGCGTGAGGTCGAGCCCAGGGTTGCGCATTGGCAGGAGCAGCACGCGCCGCTGTTCGAACGCTGGAATGCGCTGCTGGCGGAGATCGGAACGGGAACGCAGATCAGCTTCCCGCTGGTCGCCGTCGCCATCCGCGAACTGGTCGATCTTGCCGAGAGCGAAAGCGAGGGCTAAGGTGGCCTGCAGGCCGGGCGGCAGCCATGCCGCCCGTGCCGGATGGAGGTGACCTGCCGCTCGAAGAACATTCGAGGGTGGCGTCGCATTCCATCAGATCACGATTTAACTAGCGCAAAGATGCTCTCCGGTGGCCTTTAAGGTGCGTCGGCGGGCGTCTCTGTTATGCTTGGCTCCGATTCGGTCGCAGAATGCAGAGAGGCCCCATGAAGTATCGCGTATTTTCCACCATATTCGTGGCGTTGAGCCTAGCGGGCGCCAGTACCCAGGCGCTGGCGCAGAGCGAGGCGTTGAAGGATGCCCAGGAAGCTGCCAGCAAGGTCGACCTGACCAAGTTTTTCAAATCCAGCTCGGATGCACATAGCCGCAGCTTCTTTTTCGGCGGCCTCCATCAGCACCCGTTCACCGTCGACGAAGCGGGTCGTTACCAGTTCACCAGCTCGACCCTGCCGGGGGAGTCGGAGGACTACAAGATCTCTGCCAAGCTCGTGGACAGCAACGGCAACGTGTTGGCCAGCAGTTCCGGGCTGGGTAGTACCGGTGGCCTTGAAATGAGAGAGACGCTGGAGCCCGGCGACTACTCCCTGCAGGTCTCGGGTCAGAAGTTCGGCACCACCAAGACCGGCGGCAACAGCTTCAGTATCGATGTTGCAAGGCTGGACGCCAGCGGCAACGTGGTCGCCAGCGGAGAAGGCGGCGTCGACGACGGCGGCGGCATCATGTTCGGCGGCCCCGGCGCCAGTGGCCGAACCACGGCCTTCGTCGACGAGAGCGACCAGGTGGCAACCCTGAGCGCACCGGGCCGCCAGGCTGCCAGCAGCGTTGCCGCTGGCGGCGCTGCGACTCAGGCTGGCTCGGCAGGGCAGGGTGACGGGGATGCCACGTTCGGCACCACCAACACCGGCGCTGCCGCGACACCAAATGCTGCCACTTCGGCAGCGGCGGGCCAAGGTAGCGCTAACGAGCCTCAGATGCCGGACGCTTTCGACGAGATCGTTGCCGACATCAAGGTGCTGCAGGAAGGCGAGGTGCTGAGCTTCGACGTCGCCGAGGCGGGCACGGTGTCGGTCACCAGCTCCACCTTCCCCGGCAACGAAGGCACGTATCGTCTGCAGGCCAAGCTCCTCGACGCCAATGGCAACACGGTCGCCAGCGACGAAGGTTCACTGGCGATCGGCGACTTCGATATCGAAACCGTGCTGCAGCCCGGTCGCTATCGTGTCTGGGTCAAGGGGCAACGGTTCGGTTCCGCCATGAACGCTGCCAACAACTACACGCTGCGGGTTCAGCAACTCGATACCCAGTAATCGTGTGGCAGGGAATTGCCCGGCGCCAAGGCGCCGGGCTTTTCGTATCTGGCTTATGTGCATGACCGCTTTTCCCATTCTCTTTCTCGACGCGTCGAACCGCCTCGATGCTTCGAACTGTTTCGGCGCTTCGAACTGTCCCGGCGCTTCGAACTGTCCCGGCGCTTGAAACCGCCAAAGGTCGGGTTCGTCCCGAGAGGCGAAGTTGGGATATACTCGCCCGCCGCAAGCGATCCCTTTCGTTACCGACGAGATCTATCCATGTACGCCCTCGTTCGATCCCTGTTGTTCCGGCTGGAACCGGAAGCCGCCCACCGCCTGACGTTGACCGCGCTGGACGTCGCACACCGTGCCCATCTTTCCGGCATGCTCGGCGATACTTACGTGGCTTCGGCATCCGTGGACCTCATGGGGCTGACCTTTCCCAATCGGGTAGGACTGGCGGCAGGGCTCGACAAGAACGCCGATCATCTCGATGCCCTGGGGGCGCTCGGCTTCGGTTTCGTCGAGGTCGGTACGGTGACGCCCAAGCCACAGCAGGGCAACCCCAAGCCGCGTCTGTTCCGGCTGACCGGGCCGCAGGCGATCATCAATCGGATGGGGTTCAACAACGCAGGCGTCGATCATCTGGTCGCTAACGTGCGCAAAAGCCGCTACAACGGCGTCATCGGCATCAATATCGGCAAGAACCTGACCACGCCGGTCGAGCGAGCGGTGGACGATTACGTGACCTGCCTGCGCAAGGCGCACGGTGCCGCCCACTACATTACGGTAAACATTTCCTCGCCCAACACGCCGGGGCTGCGCAATCTCCAGTTTGGCGATCATCTAGATGGCCTTTTGAGCGCGTTGAAGACCGAGGTGGTCAAGCTGAATGCCGAACACGGCCGTCGCGTGCCCTTGGCGGTCAAGATCGCCCCGGACATGACGCGTGACGAGATCGCGCTGGTCGCGAACACGCTCCAGGCCAATGAGATCGACGGCGTCATCGCGACCAATACCACGGTGTCTCGGGAGCACGTCGCGGGAACGCCCCATGCGCATGAAGCGGGAGGGTTGTCGGGCGCGCCCCTGTTCGCGAGTTCGACCGCCGTAGTGAGGGAATTGAGACAGCTGATGCCGACGATGCCGATCATTGGCGCGGGCGGTATCGATAGTGGCGTTCGGGCCAGCGAGAAATGCCAGGCTGGCGCCGATCTGGTACAGCTCTACACTGGCTTCATCTATCGCGGGCCGGAGCTGATCGGAGAGTGTGTACGTGCGACTCAGCTCGATAGCGGTCAGACACGAGATTAAGCTGAGAGCCGGAAGCCAGCGGACGTCGAACGGTAGATGCGCCAGACAGCGTGTGGCGACGAGGGGAGCGGGTCAGCGCAATGGTCTGTGCGCCAAGTGACACGGTGGGTAGTGACGCGGTTAGAAATGGCCATAAGAAGTGGCGCAGGTGAGAAATGATGCGGGCGGGCGCCTGGTGGAATGCACGCCATAAAAAGGCCCGCCAGTAGCGAGCCTTGAGTGTACTGAGGTAAGTGTCAACTACGTCATTACCGCCGGGTTCTTGTGGATGCCCGAAACGCCTGTCATTCCGGCCCATTGGTCTCCGCGACCTTCACGCCAACCGCTCATCCAGTTTTCGCGCAGATTCACATCCTGGCTTGGGCACTCGTCGCGTGAGCGACCGACGACCCCCGCTTTGTAGCCGTGGAGAAATGCCCGCTGGTTGCGATCACGTTTCTGTCGTTTCATCGTGTAGTAGCCTCTTGTCAGAACAAGTGCATCTCCTAGGGAAAACCACAGTCTGTCGAGCGACCTTAGGCCAAGTCCGACCGACTGCCCGCGAAAACGTCCGGACAGGCAAAACCGCATGCGTTGTTTCGTAGCTACACCTCCTAGCTTTAGTCGAAATGAGAAACGATGTCGATAGTCGTTTCGTCATAAAGTCTCTTTTTCACTGCACTCACGGGAATATGACCGCTTCATAACGGTCGGATGACGCCGCCATGAAAGACGATAACTCACTGTTAAGCCTCTATATTACTTGTCCGTGGGGCATCGAGTCCCTGCTGGCCGAGGAGATCACCGATCTCGGAGGCGTTATACAAAAAACTACGGTCGCCGGCCTGCATGCGTCCGCCGACCGTCAAACGGCCTATCGCATTTGCCTCTGGTCTCGCTTGGCCAACCGGGTAATCCTGACCCTCGGCCGGGAAGCCGGCTGCGAGGAGTCGGCGGCGATCATTGCCGCGGTCAAGGCATTGCCGTGGGCGGATGTGCTGAAGCCCGGCCAGACGCTGGCCGTGGACTTCCATGGCCAATCCGCCGCCATTCGGCATACGCGATTCGGGGCACAGGTGGTCAAGGATGGCGTGGTCGATGCGCTGCGCGACGCCGGATGGGAACGGCCAGGCATCGATCCTCGCGAGGCCGATGTTCGGCTGTATGCCCACCTGCACAAGGGGCAATTGCTGGTCGGGGTCGACCTGGTGGGAGCGAGTCTTCACCAGCGCGGCTATCGTCGCGATACCGGCCACGCGCCGCTCAAGGAGAATCTGGCGGCGGCGCTGTTGGTGCGCGCGGGCTGGCCGGCGCGGGCCAAGCGCGGTGAACCGCTGGTTGACCCGATGTGTGGTGCCGGTACGCTATTGATCGAGGCCGCAATGATGGCGGCGGATATGGCGCCTCAACTGAGCCGTGAGCGGTTTGCGTTCGAGACGCTGGCCGACTTCGACGCCGAAGCCTGGCGAGAGTTGCGTCGCGAGGCGCAGGCACGAGCCGAGCTCGGTCGGCGCCGGGCCAGGTCGCGTCTGTTCGGTCTGGACCAGAGCCCTCAGGCGATCTCGGCGGCAAGAAGCAACGCCATGCGTGCGGGTATTCCCGCGCTGATCACGCTATCCGGCGGCTCGGTGAAAGCGCTCGACTGCCCGGCCGAGCTTCGCGAGCACGGTGCCGAAAGCAGCGGGATGGTCATCACCAACCCGCCTTATGGCGAGCGGCTGGGCGAGCTGCCGGAACTGATCGCGCTCTACAGCGATCTCGGCGATCGCATGCGCCGGCAGTTCCCGGGCTGGCAACTGGCGCTATTCACCGGCAACCCGGACCTGGGCCATCGTCTCGGGCTGCGGGCGCACAAGCAGTACGCGTTCAAGAACGGTCCTCTCGACTGCAAGCTTTTGTTGATCGATATCGCCAGCCGGACAGACTCGGAAGGTGGCAACGAGCCAGCCCGGTCGGTGCAGAAAGAGACGGCGCTGAGCGAGGGCGCGCGGATGTTTGCCAATCGTCTGCAGAAAAATCGCAAGCGTCTCGGCAAGTGGCTCAAGAAATCCGGGGAGTCCTGCTACCGGCTCTACGATGCCGACATGCCGGAGTACGCCCTGGCCATTGATGTCTACGGCCATCAGGTTCATGTGCAGGAGTACGCGGCACCGAAATCGGTCGATCCGAACAAGGCGCAGCGTCGGCTGATGGACGCGCTGAGCGCGATTCCCGTCGCGCTCGACGTGCGGCCGGAGCAGATCCACTACAAGCAGCGCGAGCGTCAGAGCGGCAAGGCGCAATACCGCAAGCAGGCCGACAGCGGCGACCGTTTCGTGGTCGAGGAGGGGGGCGCCAGGCTGTGGGTCAATCTCAAGGACTATCTCGATACCGGGCTGTTTCTGGATCATCGCCCGGTTCGGCGCATGCTGGGTGAAAAGGCGGCCGGCAAACGCTTTCTCAACCTGTTCTGCTATACCGCTACGGCCACGGTGCATGCCGCGTTGGGTGGGGCGAGCGACAGCGTCAGCGTGGATCTATCGAATACCTACCTGGAGTGGGCGCGAGACAATTTCACGCTCAACAAGCTCGATCAGAGCCGTCACCGGGTCGTGCGCGACGACTGCTTGCGCTGGCTGGAAACCGCGGGTAGCGAGTTCGATCTGATCTTCATGGATCCGCCCACATTCTCGAATTCCAAGCGCATGGAGGGCACGCTGGATATCCAGCGCGACCACGTGCGACTGATCGAGCTGGCAATGGCACGTCTGGCACCGGCGGGCGAGTTGATCTTCTCCAACAATCAGCAGCGTTTCAGCCTGGATGCCGCGGTGGCGTCGACCTATCAAGTCGAGGAGATCACCGCCCAGACCTACGATCCGGACTTCACCCGGCGCGCCAACCTGCACCACTGCTTCCGCATCCGGCACGCGAGCTAGCCGGTCGAGGACGGCCGGCTCGTGTCTGACTCAGCGAGTGCGGCCAGCCTGGGTATTCTTACGTTGCATGATCGAGCGCAGCTGGTTTTCGGGCAGGGCCTAGTCCAGCAGCGATAGCTGGGCCATGGCCTGACGCCCCTCGGGGCTGTCGTCGTCGGCCTCGAGCACCTTGCGGTAGCCGCGGGCCGTCTGGATGTGGGAGAGGTCGTCGATCCACATCATGGCCTGATCGTAGCTGTCGGCGACGGCATGTTTCAGGCCGCCGTACTGGGTGCCGATCTGGCCCCAGGCGCGGCTGTAGATCCAGTCGCCAAACATGTCCTGGTGCAGATGGACCAGGACATAGTCATGTTCACTTTCCCAACGGACGATCACGGAGACTCCTGCTGCTTGGTGCTCATCGCTTGTTCATCGCGAATGGCCGGCCTAATATGGCTGCGCCGAGCATCGCGGTTTTTCAACTCCGCGGCGAACCCGGCGTCAGGCGACATTGTAAAGCAAGCCCCGCAGAAATCGACGCCGGTTTTGACGTGCCACGCTCGAAGCCGACGCATCGCCGGGCCCGGCCTGGCGCCGGGATGAACGAGACAAGAGGATAGTCATGCGCATCCTGTTGGATGAGAACATTCCGCTGGCGGAAGAATTCTTTGGTGAACTGGGGGAAGTCACTCGCCAGCCCGGCCGCGAGATGACGGCGGCCAGCCTGAGGGGTCACGACATTCTGGTCGTCCGCTCGATCACCAAGGTGAATGCGGCACTGCTGGAAGGCGCCGACAAGCTGAGATTCGTCGGCACCTGCACCATCGGCACCGACCATATCGATACGGACCTTTTGACCGAGCGCGGGATCGGCTTCGCCAGCGCTCCCGGCAGCAATGCCGAATCCGTGGTCGACTACGTGCTTTCCAGCCTGCTGCTGCTCTCCGAGGAGGAGGGCTTTTCGCTCTCCGGCAAGACGGTGGGTATCGTCGGTGCCGGCAACGTCGGCGGGCGGCTGGCCACTCGGCTCGATAACCTGGACGTCGAATGCCTGATCTGCGATCCGCCGCGTGCCGAGGCCGAGAATCGGGACGATTTTCTCGACCTGGATGCGCTGATCGAGCGGGCCGACATCGTCTGTCTGCACACGCCGCTGGTGGCCGAAGGCGAACATGCCACGCATCATCTCATGAACCGCGAGCGCATCGAGGCTCTCAAGCCGGGCACGGTGCTGATCAACGCCGGACGCGGCGACTGCCTCGATGGCAATGCCCTGCGTGAACGGCTCGAGCGGCAGGCCGATCTGCGCACGGTGCTCGATGTCTGGGAGCACGAGCCGGGAATCGACGAGGAACTGTTCGAGCTGGTCGACATCGGCACGCCGCACATCGCGGGCTATAGCGTCGATGGCAAGATGCTGGGCACCGAAATGATCTATCAGGCGACCATGCGTCATTTCGGTTTGCCGGCGCGCAAGAAGCTGGGCCAGCTCAAGCCTGACCCGTGGTTGCGCAAGATCGTCCTGCACAGCTGGACACCGCCGCTGGAGGCGCTGTCGCTATGCGCCCGGGCCTGCTATGACGTGCGTCGGGACATGCTGGCGTTCGACCGCTACCGCCGCCGCCTGGGCATGGCGGCAGGGTTCGATGCCTACCGCCGCGAATATCCGCCCCGGCGTGAATTCCAGACGCTGCGGGTCGAGCTGAAGAAGAACAAGGGCGGCCTTCGTGACGCTCTGGAAGGGTTCGGCTTCAGCGTCAAGCTCGGCAAATAGCCGAGCCGAAACGAGAGTGCCGTTCGCGACAGCGTCTTGCCGGGCTAGGCGCTCTCGGCTTCTTCCCTGTCGGCATCCTCGCGCTTGACCACGCGATGACCGTCTTCGCTGGTACCCAGCTTCCAGTAGCTCGAAATGTACATCTCCCGCTTGCCCACGCCGCGCTCATCGATCAGATGGCGGCGCAGCTTGCGCATGGCCGAAAATTCGCAGGCAACCCAGATCCCCGAGGTGCCCGGGCGCCAGTCGAATTCGCGCAAGGCGTCGACCAGGCGATCGCTGTCACTGCCCGGGTGCGGATTGATCAGCCAGTCGATCTGCACGCCGTCTGGCAGGTCCAGTTCCTGGATATCCGCTTCGCTGGTCACTTCGATGATGGCACGGCCTTGGGCGTTCGACGGAAGTCGTTCCAGATTGGCGCCTATCGCCGGTAGCGATGTCATGTCGCCAACCAGTAGATACCAGTCCGCGTTTTCCGGCAGCCGTTTGGCTGGCCCCGGGCCGCCGATCAGGATCGTGTTGCCAGGCGCTGCCGCTGCCGCCCAGGTCGCGGCAGGGCCACCGTCTTCATGCAGCACGATATCCACATCGATTTCGCCGTCGCGCTGGTGACGCACGGTGTAGGTTCGCATCACGCTTGACGGGGTTTCCGGCATCGACTCATGGACGGTGGGGATGGCCAGCTTGATATAGGCGCTTTCCTGATCGGCAGGAAATCCCGCCATGCCCTCGCCGCCAAAGGTCAGGCGCAGCATGTGGGGGGTGACGAGCTGACGGTTCAGCACGGTATAGGGTCTGGGGGCAGGTTTAGGCATCGGAACTCCCGGTCAATTCAGGTTGGAAATCATCAGCCGCGACAGTCGCAGGAATGCCTCGAGATCGGCCGGCGCCATCCCGCTCGATAGTCGCGTATGTGCCTCGCGTTCACAGGCATCGACTTGCGTCAGCACGGCGCGGCCATGCTCCGTCAGTGACAGGATCTGGCTACGTCGATCGTCTGGATGCGGGGTCCTGACGATGATGTCGGCATCGATAAGCTCGCGAAGCAGTCGAGTGATCTGGGCCTTGTCGCGCTGGGTATGATGCGCGATGTGCTGTGCGGTGCAGGGTGCCTGGCGACGAATGGCCTTGAGCGTCCGAATGTGGGAAACGGTGAGCGCCAACCCAGCCTCGGCATAGGCCTGGCGCAAGGCTCGCTTGTAGGCATGCATGAGCTGATGCAGGGATTCACCCACCGTCGTACCGGACATGTGTCGCCTTATCGGTTGATAATATCAACCAATTAAGCGCTCGGCGCAGCTAAGTGTCAACCATTCTCATTATCGATTGGCAGGGGATACCAGTCGACCGGATGAGTTCTTGATGCCTGAAACGCAACGCCCCGCGCGATGCGGGGCGTTGCGTGAGCCAATGACGTGGCCTGCGAAAGAGCGGGCTCCGATCACGGCTCACTCGCGATAGGCGGATTCCTTCAGTGCACGGATACGGTCGTCCAGCGGCGGGTGGCTGGCGAACAGCTTCTCCATGACCTTGCGCGTCTGTCCGGTGGTGATGGCAAACGCCGTCAGCGAATCCGGCATCTGGTCCGGCTGGTTGGTTTCGGCTTTCAGACGAGCCAGTGCGTTGATCATGGCGCCGCTCCCGGCATACTTGGCGCCGGCGGCATCGGCACGATATTCGCGGAAGCGCGAGAACCAGGCGACGATGATCGACGCCACCAGCCCGAATACGATCTCGGCGACGATCACCACCACGAAATAGCCCATGAAGCCCAGGCCACCCTCGTTGTCGCGGCTACGCAGGAAGCTGTCGACGACCTGGGCGACTACGCGCGCGAAGAACATCACGAAGGTGTTCAGCACGCCCTGGATCAGCGCCAGCGTGACCATGTCGCCATTGGCGACGTGACCGATCTCGTGTGCCAGGACAGCGCGAATTTCCTCGGGGCGCATGCGCTCCAGCAGGCCTTGGGAAACCGCGACCAGCGCATCGTTCTTGTTCCAGCCGGTGGCGAAGGCATTGGATTGCTGAGCGGGAAAGATCGCGACTTCCGGCATCCGGATGTTGGCCTGCTGCGCCAGTTCGCGAACCGTATCGAGCAACCACTGCTCGGTCGAGTTGCTCGGCTGCTCGATCACCCTGGCCTTGGTGCTCATCTTCGCCATCCATTTGGAGATGAACAGCGATACCAGCGAACCAGCCATGCCGAATACGAAATAGAAGATCAGCAGACTGTTCATGTTCAGCCCGTTGGCATCGAGATAGGGCTCGACGCCCAGTAATCGCAACGTGACGCTGGCGACGAGTACCACCGCCAGATTGGTTGCCAGAAACAGGATGATTCGCATCATCGGTCTTTACCCTCAGTCGTGGAAAAGCGCTACCACCGCCTTGCGCGATAGTCTTAGTTAGCCTGTTATGCGTTATCGCCCGATAATCAGGCAGTTATGAACCGTTAGATACGATTTTCGCGAATAGGTTTCAAGAGGGGAAGCGGCCGCGCAGCGACGCGCGGCCTCATGAATCATTGACGGTAGCGCGACAGGAAGCGAGCGAAGCGGTCGATGGCATCGCTCAGTTGATCCGCCCAGGGCAGGGTCACGATGCGGACATGATCCGGCGTCGACCAGTTGAAGGCCGTGCCCTGCACCAGCAGGATGCGCTCCTGCAGCAGCAGATCGAGCACCATCTGGGCGTCGTCGTGGATCGGATAGACCTCCGGGTCGAGCCGCGGGAAGGCGTAGAGCGCGCCCTTGGGCTTGACGCAGGAAACCCCGGGAATGGCATTGAGCTTATCAAACACCACATCGCGCTGGGCCAGCAGGCGCCCGCCGGGCAGGATCAGGTCATTGATCGACTGATAGCCGCCAAGCCCGGTCTGGATCGCGTGCTGCGCCGGCACGTTCGCGCACAGGCGCATCGAGGCCAGCATGTTCAGCCCCTGAATGAAGTCCTCGGCGTTCTGCTTGCCCTGGCCGCCGGACAGAATCATCCAGCCCGAGCGGAAACCGGCACAGCGGTAGCTCTTGGAAAGGCCGTTCATGGTCACGACCAGTTGATCGTCTTCGGCCAGGGCGCCGGTGGAAACGTGCTCGGTGCCATCGTAGAGGATCTTGTCGTAGATCTCGTCGGAGAACACGACCAGGCCATGCTGGCGGGCGATCGTCAGGATCTCCTTGACCACGGTCGGCGGATAGACGGCGCCGGTGGGGTTGTTGGGGTTGATCAGCACGATCGCGCGAGTGCGGGCCGT
This sequence comes from Salinicola salarius, assembly GCF_002179555.1. Lineage (GTDB taxonomy): Bacteria > Pseudomonadota > Gammaproteobacteria > Pseudomonadales > Halomonadaceae > Salinicola > Salinicola salarius_A. The sequence continues at coordinate 92,424 of NZ_NHOU01000012.1, forward strand.
GATCTTGTCGCGGATATCGGCGATATCCGGCGACCAGTCGGCGGCCTCGTCGCACAGGTAGTGAACCGGGTGGCCGCCGGACAGGTTGGCGGCAGCTGTCCACAGCGGGTAGTCGGGGGCGGGGATCAGCACCTCGTCGCCATCGTTCAGCAGGGCCTGCATCGCCATCACGATCAGCTCGGAAACCCCGTTGCCGATGAACACGTCCTCGACGCCGACGCCGGGAATCCCCTTGCGCTGGCACTCCTGCATGATCGCCTTGCGCGCCGAGTAGAGCCCCTTGGAGTCGCAGTAACCCTGTGCTGTCGGCAGGTTGCGCATCACGTCCTGAAGAATCTCTTCAGGCGCTTCGAAACCGAAGGGCGCTGGGTTGCCGATGTTCAGTTTGAGAATGCGATGGCCTTCGTCCTCGAGCCGCTTGGCATGATCGAGAACGGGCCCGCGAATGTCGTAGCAGACATTGTCGAGCTTGTGCGATTTCCGAATGGGGCTGTTCATGGGGCTTCCGTATGCTGCACAGCCTAAAAAGTCAGGCGGGTGGATAAAGGTTAGAGGGTCAGGGAAGTACTGAATGAAGCCATGAGCCATTCTTGAAGGCGTTCAGGCAGTATCTTCTCGGCGGGCTGCGTCGCCGAGGTTCCAGCATAACGCCGCGCGGGCGCGGCGCAAGGGGCAGAAGCGGCAGGATTTCACCAGCTCAGCAGGGTGAGGGTCAGCCTTCGGATTCGTCGAGAGCTTCCTCGATGGGCTCGGGAATGTCTTCGGGCAGTTCCAGGGTGAGCCTGCCCAGCTTGCCGTCGCGCAGCTCGTGCAGCAGCACTTCCGCACCGCGATGCAGATTGATCACGCCGCCGGCCTTCAGTCCGCCGCGCTTGCGGGCGATCTCGTTCATGATCGCGTGCCCGTCGAAGCCGGCCCTGGCCTGAAGGTCGACCAGCCTGGGTCCGTCGGCGTCCACGATGTCGGTGTCGGTCGGGGGCACATAGACGGGGAGTTCGCTGAGCTTGTAGCGTTCGCGCAGGCTTTCGGGGTAGCGCTTGGCCAGCTCGGCGGCACAGACGATGGCAACGTCGACGTATTCGATCGCGGTGTCTCGAATCGCGCCGCTGGCGGCGAGTCGATAGGCGCTGGCCTGGTTCTCGATCTTGGGCCACAGCACGCCTGGCGTGTCGATCAGCGAGACGCGGCCGTCGATTCGGATCTTCTGCTGGCGCTTGGTCACCGCCGGCTCGTTGCCGGTCTTGGCGATCTTGCGGCCGGCCAGCCCATTGATCAGGGTCGATTTCCCCACGTTGGGTATGCCCATCACCATCACGCGGACATCGCGGTCGGCGCGTACCTGGCCTGCCAGTTCATGGCAAAGCGCCGGGATCTGCTTGAGCTCGCGAGCCTGGGTGGTGGTGACGGCAATGGCGCGGCTGTCCGGCTGCGCGTCGAAGAACGCGACCCATTGTTTCGTGGCTTCGGGATCGGCCAGATCGGCGCGGGAAAGAATCTTGAGGACCGGCTTGTGCTCGGTGAGTTCGGCCAGCATCGGGTTGCCGCTGGAGTAGGGCAGACGGGCATCGAGTACTTCGATCACCACGTCGATTTCCGGCAGCGCCTCGGTGATCTGGCGCCGCGCCTTGTTCATGTGTCCGGGATACCAGCCGAGCATACCTGTCTCCTGCCTACTTTTTGTGCCTGCAATGACTGCGTCGTGCCTGCTTATGCCTGCAATGCTTGTGTCGTGCCTGTCGGGCGAGCCCAACGAAAAGCGGGCAGCCATCTTATCAGAATGGCTGCCCGCTCGGCGTGGCTCGATAGTGGGGGGTTATTCGCCCGCGTGGAACGTGATCGCCACGGAGTTGATGCAGTACCGCTGGCCGGTGGTTTCCGCCGGGCCGTCCGGGAAAACGTGGCCAAGATGCGCATCACAGCGCCGGCAGGTCACCTCGATCCGGCGCATGCCATGGCTGTCGTCCTGATGCTCCTCGACTGCTGCCGCTGCCAAGGGGCGGTCGAAGCTCGGCCAGCCGCAGTGGGCTTCGAATTTGTGCTCGTTCTCGAACAGCGGGGCGCCGCAGCAGATGCAATGATAGATGCCCTGGACCGGCTCGACCTGATAGTCGCCGGTGAAAGGCCGCTCGGTGCCTTTCTCGCGGGTGACGTGGTACTGCTCGGGAGTCAGCTGCTCGCGCCACTCGGCTTCTGTCTTCTGTACCTTGCTCATGTTCGCTCTCCTCATCGCTTTGGCACTATTCGCTTCGGCTGCGTGCCCTGCATTACAGGCCATTTGTCGGCCGCTGACCAGCCTTGATTGGGTTGTGGTGAAAATCGGTGAAATCAATCGCTTGACACCTCAAAAACGGCTCAGTAACATACGCGCCACTTCGACGGAGCCGAGACATCACGTCCCATTCGTCTAGTGGTCCAGGACACCGCCCTTTCACGGCGGTAACAGGGGTTCGAACCCCCTATGGGACGCCACTCGGTTCAAGCGAAGTACGGTGCGGGAATAGCTCAGTGGTAGAGCATCGCCTTGCCAAGGCGAGGGTCGGGAGTTCGAATCTCCTTTCCCGCTCCATTTTTTGGTAGCGTCAGATAGGCAGTATGGGTCGTGAGCCGGAACGCCGGTCCGATCGATCTCCTTTCCCGCTCCAATATGCGTCCCATTCGTCTAGTGGTCCAGGACACCGCCCTTTCACGGCGGTAACAGGGGTTCGAACCCCCTATGGGACGCCACTTTCATGATCGCCAGATCATGGCGTCGTCACCGAAAGGTGTCGGCAGCGATAAGCGGGAATAGCTCAGTGGTAGAGCATCGCCTTGCCAAGGCGAGGGTCGGGAGTTCGAATCTCCTTTCCCGCTCCATTTTTTGGTAGCGTCAGATAGGCAGTATGGGTCGTGAGCCGGAACGCCGGTCCGATCGATCTCCTTTCCCGCTCCAATATGCGTCCCATTCGTCTAGTGGTCCAGGACACCGCCCTTTCACGGCGGTAACAGGGGTTCGAACCCCCTATGGGACGCCACTTTCATGATCGCCAGATCATGGCGTCGTCACCGAAAGGTGTCGGCAGCGATAAGCGGGAATAGCTCAGTGGTAGAGCATCGCCTTGCCAAGGCGAGGGTCGGGAGTTCGAATCTCCTTTCCCGCTCCATATCGTAAGCGTAGGAACGGTAGGCGAGGGTCGTGAGCTGGAACGCCAGCCCGGTCAATCTCCTTTCCCGCTCCATATCGCATCTCTTCTTTTGCGTCCCATTCGTCTAGTGGTCCAGGACACCGCCCTTTCACGGCGGTAACAGGGGTTCGAACCCCCTATGGGACGCCACTTCATGATCGCCAGGTCATGACGTCGCCGCCGGAAGGTGTCGACAGCGATAAGCGGGAATAGCTCAGTGGTAGAGCATCGCCTTGCCAAGGCGAGGGTCGGGAGTTCGAATCTCCTTTCCCGCTCCATATCGTAAGCGTAGGAACGGTAGGCGAGGGTCGTGAGCTGGAACGCCAGCCCGGTCAATCTCCTTTCCCGCTCCATATCGCATCTCTTCTTTTGCGTCCCATTCGTCTAGTGGTCCAGGACACCGCCCTTTCACGGCGGTAACAGGGGTTCGAACCCCCTATGGGACGCCACTTCATGATCGCCAGGTCATGACGTCGCCGCCGGAAGGTGTCGACAGCGATAAGCGGGAATAGCTCAGTGGTAGAGCATCGCCTTGCCAAGGCGAGGGTCGGGAGTTCGAATCTCCTTTCCCGCTCCATATCGTAAGCGTAGGAACGGTAGGCGAGGGTCGTGAGCTGGAACGCCAGCCCGGTCAATCTCCTTTCCCGCTCCAAATTACGTCCCATTCGTCTAGTGGTCCAGGACACTGCCCTTTCACGGCGGTAACAGGGGTTCGAACCCCGGACGCCACTCTCTTCGGTTTCTCTAGGATCAGGCTGGCGACAGTGCGGCGTAGTCGGAATTTTCGCGTTGTTCTTATCGGGCCATCCATTCGTCTGCTAAAGATTGAACCCGGCGGGACTGCCCCCATATTGGCTGGCACCTCGTATCGCTTGATGTTGCGAACCTTGATTTCATAAACATGGCAGGAAACCCTGATGGCAGAACCGGCACTGTCCATCCGCGGGCTGACCAAAGTCTACGGTAATGGTTTTGAGGCCCTGAAGGGCATCGATCTCGATGTCGCTCAGGGCGATTTTTTTGCATTGCTTGGCCCCAACGGGGCAGGCAAATCCACCACGCTCGGCATCGTCTGCTCGCTCGTTCAGAAAACGGCGGGGCAGGTGAAGATCCTCGGCATCGATATCGACCAGGACTTCGCCAAGGCCAAATACGCCCTTGGGGTGGTGCCGCAGGAGTTCAATTTCAGCCAGTTCGAGAAGGTCGAGGACATCATCCTCACCCAGGCCGGCTACTATGGCATGCCGATGAAGGAAGCCAGGCCGCGCTGCGAACGCCTGCTCAAGGATCTTGGCCTGTGGGACAAGCGCAACGGCGCCGCCCGCATGCTCTCCGGCGGCATGAAGCGCCGGCTGATGATCGCCCGCGCGCTGATCCATCGTCCGCGCCTGCTGATTCTCGACGAGCCCACCGCCGGCGTGGATATCGAACTGCGTCGCAGCATGTGGGAATACATGCGACGGATCAACGAGGAAGAGGGCACCTCGATCATCCTGACCACGCACTATCTCGAAGAAGCCGAGAGCCTGTGTCGCAACATCGCGATCATCAATCGCGGCGAGATCATCAAGAACACCTCGATGCGGGGTTTACTGACCGAGCTGGATACCGAAACCTTTCTGCTCGACCTTGCCGAGCCGCTGGAAACGGCACCGCTGGTCAAAGGCTTCGAGATCGAGCGGGTCGACTCGCACCAGTTGGCGCTGTCGGTACGGAAGGGTACCGATCTCAACGACGCCTTCCAGCAACTGACGGAGCAGGGCGTACGCGTGCTCTCGATGCGTAACCGCGCCAATCGGCTGGAAGAACTGTTCGTGTCGATGACCTCGCAGCCGGAGGCCGCGACCGGTATCGACAAGCAACCCGAGACATCCCCACAGGCCAAGGAGACGGCGTCTTGAATACCCGGCAACTGCTGATTTCTCTCTGGACCATGGTGGTCAAGGAAGTACGCCGTTTCCTGCGGATCTGGCCGCAGACGCTGGTGCCGCCCTCCATCACCATGACGATGTACTTCATCATCTTCGGCAACCTGATCGGCTCCCGTGTCGGCGAGATGCACGGCATCTCGTACATGTCCTACATCGTGCCGGGGCTGATCATGATGTCCGTGATCACCAACAGCTACTCCAACGTGGCCTCGTCGTTCTTCTCCAACAAGTTCCAGCGCAGCGTGGAAGAGATGATGGTCTCGCCGATGCCCAACTGGGTCATCCTGGCCGGGTTCGTCATCGGCGGGGCGGCGCGCGGGCTCGGCGTGGGGCTGATCGTGACGGTGGTGTCGCTGTTCTTTACCCATCTCGACCTTCACCATCCGCTGCTGACCCTGATGGTGGTGATCATGACCGCCTTGCTGTTCTCGATCGGCGGTTTCGTCAACGCCCTGCTGGCGAAGAAGTTCGACGACATTTCGATCATTCCGATCTTCGTGCTGACACCGCTGACCTACCTGGGCGGCGTGTTCTACTCGATCGATCTGCTGCCGGAGTTCTGGCAGAACGTGACGATGATCAACCCGATCCTCTACATGGTGAACGCCTTCCGCTACGGCATTCTCGGTATCTCCGACATTCCCGTCGGCGGCGCGCTGGTCGCCATTGCCATCTTCATCGTCGCGTTCTGGTTCCTGGCGCTGTGGATGCTCAATCGCGGCAAGGGGATTCGCTCATGAACCAGGATCGACCGCAGACCCTGGTCGACGCACCGCTCGGGGAAGTCTCCAGCTATCCCGAGCGCTACGACGCCTCGCTGCTGTTTCCCATCGAGCGCGCGGCCAACCGTGCGCCGCTGGGCATCGAGGCATCGTCGCTGCCCTTCGTGGGTGGCGACGAGTGGTGGGCGTTCGAACTCTCCTGGCTCGATCTGCGCGGCAAGCCGGTCGTGGCCGTCGCGCGCTTCCGGTTGCCGGCAGACTCGCCCCGGCTGATCGAATCCAAGTCCTGGAAGCTCTACCTCAACAGCTTCAACCAGACGACGTTCGCCGACCGCGAGGCGGTGATCGAATTCCTGCAGCGGGACCTGAGCGCGGCCGCCGGAGCGCCGGTCACCGTGGAGCTGTTTGGTGTCGATGACGCCGCGCTGGCGCCCCGGCCGACGGCTGGGGAGTGCATCGACGAGATCGAAGTCGATATCGACCGCTACACGCCGTCACCGGCGCTGCTTGCCTGCGACGAGGGCGATGTCGTCGAGGAGACGCTGCATTCCCACCTGCTCAAATCCAACTGCCCGGTCACCGGCCAGCCGGATTGGGGAAGCGTGCTGATCGCCTACCGTGGCCCGCGGCTCGACCGCGCCGCCCTGTTGCGATACATCGTCTCCTATCGCCAGCATCAGGACTTCCACGAGCACTGCGTCGAGCACATCTTCGTCGACCTGATGGCGCGCTGCCGCCCGCAGGCGCTGCTGGTGATGGCACGCTACGTGCGTCGCGGCGGGCTGGATATCAACCCGTGGCGTGCCACGCCGGGTTGGGCGCCGGAGCTGCCCGCACGGCTGCTGCGGCAGTGACGCTTTTGACGTAGAGTCAGGCGACCAGGCATTGAGTCTCATTACCGGTATCGTCGAAGGAGCTACACATGGATGCCATGACACTGCTGCACGAGCGCCGCTCGATGGGCAAGTTGGCCGGTCCGGCACCGACCGCCGAGCAGCTGGACGCGCTCTATCGCGCGGCGTTGCGGGCGCCGGATCACAAGGAAATGACGCCATATCGATTCATCGAGATCAGCGGGGAAGGGCTCGATAGGCTGGGTGAACTCTTCGCCCAGTCCGATTACCAGGCCAACCCGCATATCGACGACGGTAGCCTCGACGCCGCCCGCAAGAAGCCCAAGCGCGCCCCCATGATCATCGCCGTGATCGCCAGAATCACCCCCGATCTGCCCAAGGTACCGCCGGTAGAGCAGATCATCTCGGCCGGCTGTGCCGCCCATGCCATGCTTTACGCCGCTTACGCGCAGGGACTCGGCGCCATGTGGCGCACCGGCACCTACGCGCACGACAAGACTGTATGGCGTGGTCTCGGCCTCGGCGAGCATGAAGAACTGATCGGCTACCTCTACCTGGGCCAGGCAGGAGGGCGCTACCCCAGCGCGCCAGCGCGCAATCCGGACGAATACGTGGAACGCTGGTCCTGACTCGGCGGCCTGTCGTGCACGAATAACGTAAAAGGTCGCCGGAAAAGGAAAAATGGCTTGCGATCACAGGTTTAGCTCGATACTATGTGCGCCGTTCTGAACGCAGCGGCACAGCCATTGCGAACGGAATGACAATGCGGAGGGGTGTCCGAGTGGTCGAAGGAGCACGCCTGGAAAGTGTGTAAGTCGAAAGGCTTCGAGGGTTCGAATCCCTCCCCCTCCGCCACGAATTTTGATTAAGCCGCTGATTTCAGCGGCTTTTTCTTTGTCTGTATCTTTTTGACCCACACTTTGACCCACACCTAGCACCTGGCTTCCATAGGCTCCTTCAAGACGTCCTTGGACGGCCTTTCTCCCGTGCTGTCGCTCTTCCTGCAGCTATGCCTCATCTGAGCAGTCATTTCCTAATTCAGGAATGACAGCCGTTCAGGTTTTCGGTACTGTCGTCCTAAGTTTTGTGAGCAGCCGTGAGCTTGGGAGTGGTGACATAGCGTTTCTAGCTTTCTCTTCGGATACACCCATGCAGCTGACACAGTGGGATTGGTGCTGGTTTCTCGGAGAAAAAGACGAACTGAAGCCGCAATCCGCTGCACGAGGGGATGTACCTGCTGGTGCACGGCGAGTGGCGCATCAAGCGGGTGCTGCGCGTGGCCGCCGGCGCCTGGCTTCAGATCAGCGATAACCAGCGCTATGAGAAAGAATTGATGTAACTATTCAGGTCACGCTGCCTGATCC
>NZ_NHOU01000119.1 GCF_002179555.1 Salinicola salarius
GCCCGCCGGCAACCAGACACCGCTGTAGGGCGGTACCACCCAGGTGCCGTCATCGGTATCCACTTCCATCAATCCTGTCATGCCGTAGAGAAACTGGGCACGGCGATGGCTGTGAAAGTCGAGCAAGGTGCCGGGACTGTAGTCGGTGCCGATGGCCACGACGGGCCGGGCGACATGATCCACGTCCGCCAGCGGGATATTGCGCATCGTCGTCAGCCTGGCCGAAACACGACGATTATTGGCCAACCGGCGAATGTCGGCCACCCCTTATCGGAATATCGTTCCTGTCGTTGGATTTCTTGGGAGTGTTCCGGTGTATAGCGTATTGCTTATCTGCGGCGGACTGGCCGGCATGACGACCGTGCTGTTCGGTTTCGGTGGCGGTTTCGTCGTCGTTCCCTTGATGGTTACCTTGCTGATTGCCGTCCATGGGGCGGATAGCGTGGTCGGCCAGGCGGCCATGCATATCGCGGTGGCCACTTCGACCGCGCTGATGATCTTCGCTGCCTCTCTATCGACATGGCGTCACCACCGGCGACGGACCGTGCAATGGCATCTGGTGCGTCCGCTGGTGGGCTATATCGCCATCGGTGCCGTGCTCGGTGCGGCGGCGGCGGTGTCGGTGAGTGGAGAGTGGGTGCGCTGGCTGTTCATCGGCTATCTGGCGACCACGATTGCAGACGCCATTCTGCGGCCCGGCTTTCTGCATCAGGCGAGTGGGGAGGTTCGCCCCATGGGCCGCCTGGTGACGGCGATAACGGGCAGCTTCATCGGTATCGTTGCGGCCTTTCTGGGGGTTGGCGGCAGCGTGATGACCGTACCGCTGATGCGCCGCAGAGGGGCCAGCATGACGGCGGCCACGGC
>NZ_NHOU01000120.1 GCF_002179555.1 Salinicola salarius
TCGGCCAACACGGTGTCTCGGCTCAAGAAGCAGTGGGAAGACGAGCATACCGAGTGGCGGCAGCGTGACCTGTCAGACCGTCGCTACGTCTACTGGTGGGCCGACGGCGTGTACAGCAACGTGCGCATGGATGACCGCCTGTGTCTGCTGGTGATCATCGGTGTCACGGAGCAGGGCCGCAAGGAGCTGGTGGCCGTCGAGGACGGCTTCCGTGAGTCGGCAGACAGCTGGGAAACGCTGCTGACGGGGCTGCGAGAGCGCGGTCTGACTCAAGCCCCCAAGCTGGCGGTGGGCGACGGTGCCATGGGGTTCTGGGCGGCGCTGAGCAAGATCTATCCGGCGACCGACCACCAGCGCTGCTGGGTCCACAAAACTGCTAACGTGCTGAACAAGCTGCCGAAGTCGGTGCAGCCCAAGGTCAAGGCCGACCTCCATGACATCTGGATGGCTGAGACCCGCGACGAGGCGCACAAGGCCTTTGATCGCACGCTGAAGCGCTTCGAGGCCAAGTACCCCAAGGCGATGGAGTGCCTGGCCAAGGATCGGAACGAGCTGCTGGCGTTCTACGACTACCCGGCAGAGCATTGGGTGCATATCCGCACCACCAACCCGATCGAGTCGACCTTCGCCACGGTCCGCCTGCGGACCAAGCGCAGCCGGAACTGCGGCTCCCGAGCGACGACCCTGGCGATGGTCTTCAAGCTGCTCCAGAGCGCCGAGAAGCGCTGGAAGCGCATCAAGGGGTTTAGAAAGCTGGAGCTGGTCGTGAACAACGTCCGGTTCCAGGATGGGGAGCAGGTAACCGATCAGTCAGACAGGACTGCCGCCTGACTGCCATCCACCAGATTTGACTATAACTC
>NZ_NHOU01000121.1 GCF_002179555.1 Salinicola salarius
CGCGCTGATAGACCAGTTGAGTGAGCAGGAGTCGGTAGAAATGGTCTGTGAGGCGTTTGGTGTATCTCGTTCCAGCTACTATGAACACCGTCGTAAGCGTTCATGTATCGATGTCGAGCGTTTGACGCTCAGAGCTGCCGTGAATCGGTTATTCACCAGGAGCCGCAGCTCGGCGGGTAGTCGCATGATCACCGCCATGCTCAATGACGAGGGTGTTGCTGTTGGACGCTTCAAGGTCCGCCGCCTCATGCAAGAGCTGCGGTTGGTCTGTAAGCAACCAGGCCCCCATGCTTACAAGCAGGCCACCGTTGAATGTCCGGATATTCCGAACCATCTAGGTCGTGAATTCACGGTCAATTGGCCCAATCAGGTCTGGTGCGGCGATATTACCTATGTATGAGCCGGGCAATGCTGGAGCTATCTGGCGGTGGTTCTGGATCTGTACGCCCGTCGGGTCGTCGGTTGGGCATTATCGACGCGACCCAATGCCGAGTTGGTAGTCAATGCATTGGATTATGCCTACGAGCAACGAGGTAGGCCGTCTGGATTGCTGTTTCACACTGATCAAGGTAGCCAATACACCAGTCGCCTGTTCCGCCAACGATTATGGCGCTACCGCATGAGGCAGAGCATGAGCCGGCGTGGAAATTGCTGGGACAATGCGCCCATGGAGAGGCTGTTTCGAAGCCTGAAGAGTGAATGGATTCCTGTCTTGGGCTATCCGAGCATTTGCGATGCCAGAAAGAACATCGGTGAGTACCTGATGGGCTACTACAACCGTCAGCGGCCCCACTCATTCGATGAGGGAGTGTAGTGGCACAGTGAATCTGGCCACCTGA
>NZ_NHOU01000122.1 GCF_002179555.1 Salinicola salarius
TACCAAGCGGGTGGTTAATCACACGGGACCCGACAGGTAGCTGCTATTTTTTATAGTCATTAAGGAATCTGAGTATTTCACCAAATATATCTTTTGCGCTCTTCTCAAGTATAGCGAAGTGTGTGCCATTTTTTATTTTTACGTATTCCTTATCATTAGAAGATATAGCTTTGTAAAAATTCCCTGATGAATAAGCAGTTGATGTCATATCGTGGTCGGCTCTAATAACTAAGGAAGAAGACTTAATTAAAGAAGGGTCGTGGACAGCCTTGCCAGAAAAAATATCATACAAATCAGCTAGAGGTCCAGTAGGAACGATAAAGCTATCGCCTTCAGAGATAGAACTCTTTAGAGTGTTTTCGATAACAGATGTTAAAACTTCTCTTCTTCTCCAAAGTTCTTTATCGTTAACAGGTATTTCTTCATCCCACCTATCTATGAATTTTTTATTTTTAATAAAAACATACCCTAGCTTCTCCCCATCACGCTCAGGGATAAGATCGTATTTTGGTTTCCAATACTCCGCTGCACAAAGGTCAAAACCAATAGGAGCATAAAAAATAGATTTGTTTATGCTGCCATGCAGCCTCGAACTTAGCGCTTTAGTTAGAACAACAGTCCCCCACGAGCAGGCAATAGCGTTTACTGAATCGTTTATCGTAGAAAATTTAATATATTCCACCAACTCAGCCAGATGTTCTGCCGCCCTATCTGCTCGTGTTTCAGAGATTCCCAACAGCTCGTAATTATCCACTTTAGACATTCTACGCTTTGTCTGAAAAATGATGTCTTGC
>NZ_NHOU01000123.1 GCF_002179555.1 Salinicola salarius
CCTTCTGCGAGATCGCCGTGGAAGAGGCGGTACGGCTCAAGGAAAAGGGCGTGGCCACCGAGGTGGTCGCGGTCAGCGTGGGCCCCAAGGCCGCCCAGGAGCAGCTGCGCACCGCCCTGGCGCTGGGCGCCGATCGCGCCATTCACGTCCAGACCGATGCGCGCGTCGAGTCGCTGGGCGCGGCCAAGGCGCTGGCCAAGGTGGTCGAGGCCGAGCAGCCGGAACTGGTGATCCTTGGCAAGCAGGCCATCGACAGCGACAACAACCAGACCGGCCAGATGCTCGCCGCCCTGACCGGCCGACCCCAGGGCACCTTCGCCTCCGAGGTCGCGGTCGAGGACGGCCAGCTCAAGGTGACCCGCGAGATCGACGGCGGCCTGCAGACCGTGCGCCTCCAGCTGCCGGCCATCGTCACCACCGACCTGCGCCTGAACGAGCCGCGCTATGCCAAGCTGCCCGACATCATGAAGGCCAAGAAGAAGCCGCTGGACGTCACGACGCCGGAGGAACTCGGCGTCGAGGTCGCCACGCGCCTCACCCTGGTCAAGGTCGAGCCGCCGGCTGAGCGCCAGGGCGGCGTCATGGTGGGCTCCGTGGATGAGCTGGTGGACAAACTCAAGAACGAAGCCAAAGTGCTTTGAAAACAGGAGCTGATCGCATGAGCATTCTGGTCCTTGCCGAACATCACGACGGCCAGCTGAGCCCGGCCACCGCCCACGTGGTCGCCGCGGCCCAGCAGATTGCCAAGGAGAGCGGCGGCGATATCGAGGTGCTGGT
>NZ_NHOU01000124.1 GCF_002179555.1 Salinicola salarius
GGTGGAGCCAACCTTGAAATACCAGCCTGGCATCATTGGCGTTCTAACTTGGCACCGTGATCCGGTGTGAGGACAGTGTGTGGTGGGTAGTTTGACTGGGGCGGTCTCCTCCGAAAGCGTAACGGAGGAGCACGAAGGTACCCTCAGCACGGTTGGAAATCGTGCATTGAGTGCAAGAGCATAAGGGTGCTTAACTGCGAGACAGACACGTCGAGCAGGTACGAAAGTAGGTTCTAGTGATCCGGTGGTTCTGTATGGAAGGGCCATCGCTCAACGGATAAAAGGTACTCCGGGGATAACAGGCTGATACCGCCCAAGAGTTCACATCGACGGCGGTGTTTGGCACCTCGATGTCGGCTCATCACATCCTGGGGCTGAAGTCGGTCCCAAGGGTATGGCTGTTCGCCATTTAAAGTGGTACGCGAGCTGGGTTTAGAACGTCGTGAGACAGTTCGGTCCCTATCTGCCGTGGGCGTTGGAGATTTGAGAAGTGCTGCTCCTAGTACGAGAGGACCGGAGTGGACGCACCTCTGGTGTTCCGGTTGTCACGCCAGTGGCATCGCCGGGTAGCTATGTGCGGACGGGATAACCGCTGAAAGCATCTAAGCGGGAAGCCTTCTTCAAGATGAGATCTCCCCGAGACTTCGAGTCTCCTAAAGGGTCCAGCAAGACTAGCTGGTTGATAGGCACGGTGTGGAAGCGCTGCAAGGCGTTGAGCTAACGTGTACTAATGCCCCGTGAGGCTTGACCATATAACCCCAAGGGGTTTACGACAC
>NZ_NHOU01000125.1 GCF_002179555.1 Salinicola salarius
TTCATGTCCATGGCGACGGCTTCGATCTGCTGGCAACCCTTCGGTCCCAACCACTCGAAGAAAGGGCGTACTGCCGCACGGCTGCGACCTTCTCCGATCCATAGCACCTGCTGCGTATCGGCGCAGATCGCCACCGTGGCGTAGCGATGGCCCTTGAATAGCGCGAACTCGTCCATGATCAGGCGACGCACCCGACTCAGGTCGACAGGCCGCACCTCGCGTTGCAGACGTCGATAGTCGATCGCCTTGACGGTATGCCAGTGCAGTCCCAACAGTTCAGCCACGTGTTTGACCGGCATCAGACGAACCAACGCTTCCACCCAGTTCACCATGGCGCACGTCAGCGACTGGCGACCGATCAACCAATCGATACGTTCGCGACGCGGGCCGCACTGGCGACAACGCACCCGGCGGACGGGTACGTCCAACCAGACTCGATATTGGAACAGATCGCGCTCACGAACGCGGCGGCGATGCGTGTCGTGGATGAGCGTAGACGCCTGTCCGCAGCGGTGACAGCGAGGAGGCCGGGCGGGGTCTGGTTTAAGGGTAACAAGCAGGCTGTGGGTATCGAGCAGTTCATATCGATCCAGCTCGAAGCCTTCCCAGAAGAGGGCAAGCAAACTAGCATCCATGGTGACGGCAGCGGTTGGGTGTGGGCTATGTTTTGGCGAACACAACCTTAACCTTTCTGGCTGCCGTCTCCTCCCTCTTTCACGCTA
>NZ_NHOU01000126.1 GCF_002179555.1 Salinicola salarius
TGTGAGACTGAGCAGAAGCTGCTGGATCAGGTTGTCGAGGCGCATACCGTCAGTAACGGCTCTGCCGGCGCTCGCAGCATTGCAAAAATGGTCACGCAGGCAGGAATACAGTTGAGTCGTTATCGGGCCAGCAGGCGGATGAAGCAGCTGGGGCTGATGAGTTCGCAGCCGCCGAGGCACGCCTACAAGAAGGCTGATCAGCCACACCTGGATATACCGAATGTTCTTGATCGGGAGTTCGATGTAAAGCAGCCCAATCAGGTATGGACCGGCGACATTACCTATATTTGGACAGGGGCACGCTGGGCTTATCTGGCAGTGGTCATCGACTTGTATGCTCGTAAACCCGTGGGGTGGGCATTGTCCCTATCGCCGAACACGGAGCTGGTAAAGAAAGCGCTGACCATGGCCTACGAATCGCGTGGAGAGCCACGGAATATCCTGTTTCATTCGGATCAGGGTTGCCAGTACACCAGCCGGGCATTCCGGCAGATGCTCTGGCGCTACCGAATGACACTGAGTCTCAGTCGCCGTGGCAATTGCTGGGACAATGCCCCAACAGAGCGCTTCTTCAGAAGCCTGAAAACGGAATGGATACCAGAGATCGGCTATCCCGATGTTGCTGCGGCGAAGCGATCTGTCACTGATTATATGATCGGTTACTACAGCAGCCTCCGGCCGCACAAGCATAACGATGGGATACCGCCGAAT
>NZ_NHOU01000127.1 GCF_002179555.1 Salinicola salarius
GCGCGTTCGAACACATCGTGCCGGTGGAGAAAACCGAGGAGGCCGTCGCGGCGATCGAGCATTTTCAGCAGCGCTTCTATCCCCAGCTCGAAGCGATGGAGGCCATCGATCGCGGTCAACGCCGTGACGATCGGGGGGCAATGGCCCGGGGGTACGCCGCCGGCCGCAACGCGCGCCTGCACGGCGGCATCGATCGCGACCAGCACAAGGCGCTGTCCCATGGCTGAGATCGTCACGTTTCCGACACGCACCGCTACCGACCAGAGTATGGAGCGCTATCTGCAGGGCCGGGAATGTCTGGCTCTGGGACTGCTCGATCCCTTCGCCGGCTGGGTCGAGACACTGGAGTCCTGGTTCGCCGCGCATCCCCGGGCGCACAACAAGCGCAACGATGCGCTGCGCTCGCTGCTCGCCGATACCTGGCTGGTCTTCCATATGGCTTGTGACAAGGCCAGTCGGCTCGAGATGGCGCCGCACCACAGCCTGCGCTGGGCGCAGCTCCAGTATTTCGACCTCAGCGATTTCGAGCTGCTGGTGATCGTCAACGACAACCTGCTCGATCTGCGTCGTGGCCTGCAGGCGCTGTGCCAGCAGCATCCGCCGCAGACGCGCAGCGACCTTAGCCTGCACGGGTTGACCCAGAGCATCGGTCGTTTGAACCAGCAGTTGAACCATTTTTTCGATTCTGAAGGCTGCGACTCGCGGCAGC
>NZ_NHOU01000128.1 GCF_002179555.1 Salinicola salarius
GCGCGTTCGAACACATCGTGCCGGTGGAGAAGACAGAGGAGGCCATCGTGGGGATCGAGCACTTCCAACAGCGCTTCTATCCCCAGCTCGAGGCGATGAACGCCATCGATCGCGGTCAACGCCGTGACGATCGGCGAGCGATGGCCAGAGGTTATGCCGCCGGCCGCAATGCGCGCCTGCACAGCGGCGTCGATCGTGATCAATATAAGGAGCTGCCCCATGGCCGAGATCTATTCCTTTCCGGCGCGTGAGGCCACTGGCCAGGGCATGGAGCGGTATCTGCAGGGGCGAGAGTGTCTGGCCCTGGGTCTGCTCGATCCGTTCGCCGGGTGGTTAGAAACGCTGGACACCTGGTTCGACGCTCATCTCCAGGCGCACAACAAGCGCAACGACGCGCTGCGCGCGTTGCTCGCCGATACCTGGCTGGTGTTCCACATGGCGTGCGACCAGACCAGCCGACTCGAGATGCAGCCGCATCACAGCCTGCGTTGGTCGCAGCTCCAGTATTTCAACCTCAGCGATTTCGAGCTGCTGGTGATCGTCAACGACAACCTGCTTGATCTACGTCGCGGTCTGCTGGCGCTGTGCCAGCAGTATCCGCCGAAGACTCGCAGCGATCTAAGCCTCCAAGGGCTCACGCAAAGCATCGGTCGTTTAAACGAGCAGTTGAACCATTTCTTCGATTCTGAAGGCTGCGACTCGCGGCAGC
>NZ_NHOU01000013.1 GCF_002179555.1 Salinicola salarius
AGGGTGTGCAGAAACCAGGGGGTCATTACAGGCTGAACCAGCGTGCGTTCGTCCGGCCACAGGTGGGTCTTGCGGTAGCGTAGTGCGATACCGTCTTCGGGCGTGATCAGTACGGTAGTGTTGAACACGGTCTCGCCCTCTCGCTCCAGCAGGCCGATGGCGATCGCCAGATCGCGATCGCGACTGGCCTCGATCAATGCCTCGAGTTCCGGCCCGTCGAGCGTCAGGGCACGATCGAACACATGCTCAGGTTCGGCAAAGCCACTCAGATGCGTTTCGGGAAAGACGATCAGCGCGGTATCGTCGTCGACGGCATGAACGACCTCGAGCGCTCGGGTGAGGTTGTGCTCGATTTCGCCTTCACGGCTGGCGAGTTGTGCCAGGACAAGCTGCATGGAACACTCCGGGAAGTTGTGATTGGAACGGGAGCTGATGGCCTTCAGTATCCCCAATCCCGCGCCACTGCCTATCCCGCAAGCGGGGTAACCCGATTGGGGGATTCGGCTTGGCTTGAAAGAGAAAAAACGATGACCCAACGAGCTCGGCCGGAGACAGGCTCAGCTGAGATGACCTCGCTGGAAAGCCTGGAGTGGCATCGCGCCTTCGGCCAACTGGCGGAGAACGTGGATCGTGCCGGCTTCTGGCTGGCTCTCGTCCGGCGGCTGGCGAGTGAAGTGCACTTCGATACCTGGGTGGCGCTGGTCTTCGACCGCCAGCAGCCGCCCCGTATCCTCGCCGAAAGCGACGAGGACGACGGTGCCGACGACGCGCTGTTTCAGGACTATCAGCGTGGCCTGTATCTGCTCGATCCGTTCTACATCGATGCCTGCGAGCGCGTCCGTTGCGGCCTGTTCACGCTAGCCGAAGTGGCGCCGCAGCACTTCACTCGCACCGAGTACTATCAGCGCTATTTCCAGCGCAACATCGTCGCCGACGAGATCCATTTCAATCAGACGCTGGATGACCGCCGGACATTGTGCCTGTCGCTGGGCTCGACTCGCCCATTTTCCCGGGAGGCGCTGGGCAGTCTCGCCCTGATGCAGCCGTGGCTACTGGCGCTGATGCGGCTTCGCATGCATTTCGAGCCGGAAGAAGATGGTGCTTCCGGGCCACATCCGTGGCATCCGCAACCGGACAAGGAGCTTGACTTCGATTCACGCTACGCCTTGACCGAGCGTGAGCGCGAAGTCAGCCAATTGATGCTGGGTGGCAGCTCGACCAAGGAGATTGCCCGCCGTCTGGCAATCTCGATCGAGACGGTGCGCGCCCACAAGAAGCATCTCTACGACAAGCTGGGTGTCAGCTCGCAATCGGAGTTGTTTTCGCTGTTCTGGCAGGCGCGGCGCTGATTCAGAGCGTGCGGTCGTCGACGCCGAAGCTCGGCGGCACGAACCAGCGTACGTCACGCGGATCCTGTTCGATCAGGTCCTCCACCTGCAGCAGGTGGGCGAAGATCGCCATTCGCATGGGAATGCCGTTGTCGGTCTGGCGGAAGATCGCCAGGCGCGGGTCGCCGTTCAGGTCGGTGCTGAGATCGTTGGCGCCGGGGCGGCTGTCACGCGGCAGCGGGTGCATGACGATGGTGGTCGGCGAGCAGCGGCGGTCGAGGAAACCGCGATCGACGACGAAATCCGAGGTCAGCTCGGCGAAGCTCTCCGACATCTCCGCAGTGAAACGCTCGCGCTGGATCCGAGTAGCGTAGATCACGTCGACATCATCGAAGCTCTCCGCCAGATTGGGGCGCGTTTCGATGCGATGCCCGCGCGAGGCGACCAGATCGATCAGGTGCTGCGGCATTTCCAGCCCCGGCGGCGAGACCAGCGTGATCCGCAGCGGTTCGTAGAGCGACAGCAGCTTGATCAGCGAGTGCACGGTGCGGCCGTATTTCAGATCGCCGGTCAGCAGCAGGTGGGCACCGGCCAGCGGCTTGCCCAATCGCGCGAACTCCTTGGTGATGGTGTAGACGTCCAGCAGCGCCTGGCTCGGGTGCTCGCCGGGGCCGTCGCCGCCGTTGATCACCGGCACCTGGGTCGCTTCGGCGAATTCCGCCACCGAGCCCTGCTCGGGGTGGCGCATGACAATGGCGTCGACGTAACCGCCCATGACGCGGCTGGTGTCGTAGAGCGATTCCCCCTTGGCCATCGAGGAGAAGGTGAAGCCGGTGGTGTCGCAGACGCTGCCGCCGAGCCGGCAGAAGGCGGCGTTGAAGCTGATCCGGGTTCGGGTGCTGGCCTCGAAGAAGAGGTTGCCGAGCACGGCGCCTTCGAGCACGCGGGTCACCTTGCGCCGCTGGGCGATCGGCTCCATGCGCTCGGCAATGCGGATCAGGTGGTCGACGGCGTCACGGGAGAGCGAGTCGACGGAAAGCAGGTGCGAAGGCATCGGGAAACCTCGTTGGCGACAGGTGGCGAAATCGGGCTGGCCGAGCGTAGCGGCCTCGGTCGGGCGCTCGGTCGGGCGCTTGGTCGGGCGATAGTGTAGCGCCGTGCGTCATCGGCTTCACGCGTGGCGGCGATATCGTCCCGGCTGTCGAATATTCCCGTTCGCCGGGCTGGTCAACTGTCCACGGGCGGCTGTCTCCTGCGGCGTCTTCGATACCGTTAATCTGGCTTAAGATCCGGTAGCGGGATTTGAATGAATCCGCCCAGGCTTCCTATGCTTTGGGAGCGCCGTGACAATCCATTGGAGGATACGCCGCGGCGAGAAGAGACGGCGCCATTCAGCCGCCATCGTTCATTCGATTCGATTCAGGAGGGAGCCAGAATGTCAGAATCGCATTTTCCCCCGCAGCATCAGGCGCAGCAGCCGGGCGACGAGCATGACATGCAGCCCGAGCCGGAGTTCATTCGCGACGACTATCGCGGCACCGACAAGCTCAAGGGCAAGGTGGCACTGATTACCGGCGGCGACAGCGGTATCGGCCGCGCCGTGGCGGTGCACTATGCCCGTGAAGGGGCCGATTGCGCCGTGGTCTATCTCGATGAGGATCGCGATGCGGAAGACACCAAGGCGCTGGTCGAAGCCGAAGGTCAGCGCTGCCTGCTGCTCAAGGGCGACGTGGCCGACTCCGCGTTCTGTCGTGAAGCGGTCGAGCGCACGTGTCAGGAGCTGGGCGGTCTCAATATCCTCGTCAATAATGCCGCCGAGCAGCACGACTGGGACGATGTCACCGAGATCACCGACGAACAGCTGCAGCGCACCTTCGCCACCAATATCTTCAGCCACTTCTATTTCGTGCGCGAAGCCCTGCCGCACATGAGCGCCGGTGACACGATCATCGCGACGTCATCGGTCAACGCCTTCAAGGGTAACGCGACGCTGATCGACTATTCTTCCACCAAAGGGGCGATCCAGGGGCTGGTACGTTCGCTGGCGCAGTCGCTGGTGGATCGCGAGATCCGCGTCAATGCGGTGGCGCCGGGTCCGGTCTGGACGCCGTTGATTCCGGCCAGCTTCGATGACGAGAAGGTCGAAAGCTTTGGCGGGCAGGTGCCGATGCAGCGCGCCGGCCAACCCAGCGAGATGGGCCCGGCCTACGTCTACCTGGCCAGCCAGGAATCTTCCTACATGACTGGCCAGACGATTCATCTGAATGGCGGGGTGATCCTGAATACCTGAGGAAACACTGCATAAGTGTCTGTGCAGGCGAATCGGCTTCGTTGCGCGGTGCTGGAGCGCCAGCCCGGTCGAATCCTCACATATATCCCAATATGCTCCGGTTGCTGCGCTCCGTGCGCCTTGCGACGGAATGCCGCCCACTTCATCCTGCTCGACGACTTATTCAGCGTTTCCAGAGGCAAAGTGCCTGCGCTCGACGACTTTTCGGACCAAGCACCTATGCCGGCGGTTCGGTCGGCGTCTTGCCGCCGATCTTGGCGGTGATCTCGCGGGCGGTCTCGGCGACCAGGGCGGCAAGCTCGGGCAGGCGGGAGTCGTCGATCCGGGCCACCGGGCCGGAGACGGAGATCGCGGCCAGCGGCAGGCCGCTTTCGTCGTGGAGCGTGGCGGCAACGCAGTTGAGACCGATGGCATGCTCCTCGCGATCGACGGCGTAGCCTTGGCGGCGAATCTCGACCAGCTGCTCGCGCAGCCTGTCGACATCGGTCAGCGTGTTGGGCGTTTCCCCTTCCAGCGTGCGTCCGGCCACGATCTGCTCGAACTCCTGCGGCGGCATCCACGCCAATAGCGCCTTGCCGACGCCGGAAGCGTGAAGTGGCGCCCGCGAGCCGAGCCGGGTGATCATCCGCATCATCTGTTTGGATTCGCTCTGAGCGAGATAGACCACCATGCCGTCGTCGCGGATGCCGAGATTGGCGGTTTCCCCCGTGGTGGCGGTCAGACGGCGCAGAAACGGGCGCGCGGTGGCGACGAAATCCCGCGCTTCGAGAAAGCTGTTGCCGATGCGGAAGGTCTTGACGTCGATCTTCCACAGGCCGCTTTCGACATCCTGGGTGATGAAGCCCTGCTGGAACAGCGCCTGCAACAGGCGGTGCGTGGTCGAGGGCGCCAGATCGACGTCTTCGGCGATATCGGAAAGTGCCAGCCCGTCCGGGGCTGCGGCCAGCCCTTCCAGAATGGTCAGACCCCGTACCAGCGACTGGCTGTGTCCGCCGCTGCTCTTGGCGCTGCCGGCCGGCCGGCCGACGGAACGGCGTTTGGGCTCCGCCGCGCCGTGTCGTGGCTGATCGGTCGCTGTCGCCCGAATCCGCTCCTGGTCTGTCGCCCGAACCCGCTCCTGGTCTGTCGCCCGAATCCGCTCCTGGTCTGTCACCCGATTCCGCTCCTGGTCAGTCGCCCGATTCCGCTCTTTGTCCGTCACCCGTCGCCGCTCTCGTGTTCGTCCGTGGTCAGGCGCTCAGGATAACCGCTCGCTCTCCCAGTGTCTGTGCGCCAGCGGCTACGACTTTCGGTCGGCTCGCTGCTCCAGGCGCAGCAGCGCGATCCGGTGGATCTGCTCGATGGCGGTGCGACGCTCCTCTTCCGGGGAGTGATTCAGGCGCGTCTCGAACGCATCGAGGATGGCGTGGCGGTCGAGCCCGCGAACGGCGATCACGAACGGGAATTCGAAGCGCTCGCGGTAGGCCTGGTTGAGCTTCTCGAAGCGGGCGAACTCTGCCGGCGTGCACTGGTCCAGGCCGGCGCCGGCCTGCTCCGAGCGGGAGTCGTCGGTCAGCTCGCCGGCGACCGCCGCCTTGCCGGCCAGATCGGGATGGGCGCGGATCAGCGCGAGCTGGGCTTCCGGCGATGCCGCGTCTACCTGCTGGCGCAGCCGCTCGGCCAGCCCGGCTGGGGTGTCCTGCGCCTCGCCGAGACCGGTATCCCAGCTCTGCGCCGCGATCCACGGCGAGTGTTCGTAGATCTCGCCATAACTGACGATGAAGGCGTCGCGATCGAGCTGGCTGGGGCGCGGGGAGAGAAGCATTGTGGTCATGAGGACTCCGGTTGACCTTTGTATACAAACGCACTTGAATGAGGCTAACGCTTTCCGCGCCCGGCAATCCACTGTTTTCGCGCCCGCCGCGCATGCCACCCTATCGAGGTCTTCATGAGCGAAACTCCCCACGGCTATCTGACCACTCACGTGCTGGACACGGCGCTGGGCCGCCCCGCCAGCGAGCTGCGCATCGAACTCTATCGGCTGGAGGGCGGCACGCGCCTGCGTCTGGCCGACGTGAAGACCAATGCGGACGGCCGTTGTGATGCGCCGCTGCTCGAAGGCAACGACTTCACCGCAGGCGTCTACGAACTGCTGTTTCACGCCGGTGACTATTTACGGGCCGGCCACACATCCGGCTTACGTGCCAGCCAAGCCGCCGAGGGGCATTTTCTCGATCGGATTCCACTGCAGTTCACGGTCGATGCACCGAACGAGCATTATCACGTGCCGCTGTTGCTGTCGCCGTATAGTTACTCGACCTACCGGGGCAGCTGATGACAACGACACTGATCCATAACGCCGAACTGATCGCGACGTTCGACGATGCCGAGCGCGAACTGCGCCATGCCAGTATCCGGCTGGAGGACGATCGCATCGCTGCCATCGGTCCGGCGGAAGAACTGACAGAAGAGCGAGCCGGACCGGCCGACGTCGTCATCGATGCTCGCGGCCATGTGATCCTGCCGGGGCTGGTGAATACCCACCATCACTTCTACCAGACCCTGACGCGCAACCTGCCCGCCGGGCAGAACGCCGAGCTGTTCGACTGGCTGGTGACGCACTATCCGATCTGGGCGAGGCTCGATCCGGAGTCGATCCACGCCAGTAGCCAGATCGCGGCCGCCGAGCTGCTGCTCTCCGGCTGCACCACGGCGGCGGATCACACTTACCTCTGGCCCAACGGCGCGAGCATCGACGACCAGATCGCGGCGGTCTCCGAGCTGGGGCTGCGCTTTCACGCCTCGCGCGGTTCGATGTCGGTGGGCGAGTCCCAGGGCGGGCTGCCGCCGGACAGCGTGGTGGAGTCGGAACAGGCGATCCTCGACGATACCCAGCGTGCCATCGAGCGCTATCACGATGCGTCCGAGCGAGCGATGACCCGCATCGTGGTCGCGCCCTGTTCCCCGTTCTCAGTTTCCCGCGAGCTGATGGTCGAGAGCGCCGCGCTGGCCCGCCATTACGGCGTGCATCTGCATACGCACCTGGCCGAGACCCGCGACGAGGAAGCTTTCTGCCGCGAACGCTTCGGCTGCACGCCGGTGGAATACGCCGAGCAGGTCGGCTGGGTCGGCAGCGACGTCTGGTTTGCGCACATGGTGCATCCGCATGCCGACGAGATCACACGGCTCGGTGGCCACTGCTGTGGCGCCGCGCACTGCCCCAGTTCCAACATGCGGCTCGGATCGGGGATCGCCCCGGTGATGGCGATGCATCGGGCCGGCATGCGCGTCGGCCTGGGGGTCGATGGCAGCGCGTCCAACGACGGCTCGCACCTGCTGGCGGAGGCGCGCCAGGCGATGCTGCTGGGACGGCTGCAGGGCGACATGAGCGAGATCACCGCCCGCCGGATGCTGTGGTTCGCCACCCGTGGCGGGGCATCGGTACTGGGGCGGGACGATATCGGCCAGCTCGCGGTGGGCAAGGCCGCCGATCTCATCGGCTTCCGGCTCGATTCGCTGGCGCTGGCCGGCGGCGCGCTCCACGATCCGCTGGCTTCGCTGGTGTTCTGCCAGCCGCCGAACGTCGACCTGTCGATCGTCAACGGCGTGCGGCGCGTCGAAGGGGGCCGGCTGCTCGGTCACGATCTCGACGCCATGGTGGCGAGGCACAACGCCTGCGCCCGGCGGCTGGTCGAGGGTTGAGGAAGGCGGAGGCTGTCATCTCCAAGGGCGGCGTATACAATCGAGCCATGGATCGATGGACGTGGAAAAGTACGCTGGGTGGAGCGAACAACGATGGCAACAACCGCGAACGCAGCGGCAGGGCGGAATGAAGGGCAAGCCGGCAAGCCGGCCAGGCGCAGCCGGGGCGCCGGCAAGGCGGGCAACGGCGCCGAGCGTCACGAAGCGATCTATCAGCAGATTCGCGAGGCGATCGTCGAGCATCGTCTTCGGCCCGGGGCGCGTCTGCGCGAGGACGCGCTGGCGGAGGTGTTCGGTGTCAGCCGCACCGGCATTCGCAAGATTCTCCAGCGACTGGCGCTCGAGTATCTGGTAACGCTGACGCCACGCCGGGGCGCCAGCGTCAGCCGACCCACGATCGAGGAGGCGCGAGACGTCTTCGCCGCTCGCCAGCTGGTCGAATGCCAGCTGATGCCGTGGGTTTCCCGCCGGCTCAAGCCGGCCGACGCCAAGGCGTTGCGCGAGCTGGCGAAGAGCGAACGCCAGGCCTTGCGGGCCGGCGAGCAGAGCCGGGCCATCCAGCTTTCCGCCCAGTTCCACCAGCGCCTGGCCGAACTCTCCGGCAATACGCCGCTGGCCGAGTTCATCGAGCGCCTGTGTTCGCGCTCCTCGCTGATCCTGGCGGTCTATGGATCCTCCGGCCATCTGGGCTGCGAATCCCACGATCACGACGAACTGGTCACGATGCTGGAAGCTGGCAAGGAAGCGCGCGCGGTCGCCTTCATGCAGCGCCACCTCAAGGCGATCGAGGCGTCGCTGTCGATCGAGGAGAGTGGCGACGAGGCGCCGGATCTGGCGCAGATATTCGGCTAGCCGAAGTATATTCGCTCGGTTGCTACTGACTTAGTGGTGTGATCGCTAGAAATCATCATCTTTTTCAATGATTTAAGAAGCGCAAACTATCGTCTTTTGCAAGCGCCTCGCTGCGTTAAGCAATTTCGCGGGCTTGCCTAATTCTTCCTGTAACTGCTTCTTTCTGTGGCTGCTCTCTGCGTTTCTCATTCCTGGCCCATATTTGGCGGATGCTGCTTTCTGCGCCTCTATCCGGCTCAAACCTGTTGAGTGCATGATAGCGCCTCTATACATTGGCTTATCAATTTAGGTCAGGGCACTGCTCCGCCCGTGAGATCCTGCCGCCTCAGACGGGGCGGCAACACCATCGCCCATAGGAAGCGAAAACATGGCCGAGATGGAAGACCGCTGGTTATCCGTAGATGAAATAGGCAAGCACCTGGGTGTTAGCAATGACACGGTATACCGCTGGATAGACAAACACTCCATGCCAGCCCACCGGGTGGGCCGTTTTTGGAAGTTCAAGAAAGATGAGATTGATGAGTGGGTACGCAACGGCGGAGCAAGTGACACCAGTGGCGACAATGGCAAAAAATCATAAGTCGCTAGCCCGGTTCGGGTTTCGTTTCGAGCGGGGAGGAGCACACAGCTCCCGAACCGTGATGCTTGACGAACTGGCAACGCTCCTTGGCTATGTCGACCGCGAAGAAGTCTCGAAAGGCGACTACCTGCGTGCTGTCGAAGAGGACAACTGCCTCGCCAAACGCTCGGGAAAAACCCGGAGGTTGACCTACCGTCACCTGGCGGAACTCTATTCTTTGGATACCGCCCACATCCTGTTTCGCGCCCTCCGGCATTTTTGGAAGCGAGATGAAGCAGGGCGCCCACTGCTGGCCATGCTGTGTGCCTATGCCCGCGACTCCATCTTTCGCTCCACGGCGCCCTTTATCCTGAAATGTCCGGAAGGGACAGTGATCAACAGGGAGTCCCTGGAAGAATTTATCGACAGCCAGGAACCTGGCCGTTTTAGCAAGGCAACCCTGAAATCGACAGCTCAGAACATCAATTCAAGCTGGACCAAGTCAGGCCACTTGACCGGTAGGGTGAAAAAAATTCGCACCCATCCCACACCCACTCCGGGGAGTGTTTCATACGCACTTTTGCTCGGATACTTGACCGGAGCCCGAGGGCAGGGGCTCTTTCGCACCGAATATATAAAGTTGCTCGATTGCCCACGCGACAAAGCCATCGAGCTTGCGGAGGAGGCCTCACGTAAGGGCTGGATAACCTTCAAGCGGGTGGGGGATGTGATCGAGGTGCTTTTCCCGAGCCTTATCAACCAGCAAGAACAGGAGTGGCTGCGTGAGCAGGGTTAGACGGTTAGTACAATCGTACAGCAGGCATATATCCATCCCCTGGCGGGACGATGCGGCTGCCGCACAGCGCGTCATTTTCTGTGTGTATAACGAGAACGAGGAGCGCTGGCTCCGTGCCCGGGTCGATGAGTTTGAAATTGTCACCAAACAGGCCGGTCACGACTGGGCGCTGTTTGATTTGACCAACACCTTTGCAGCTTGGCTCAGTAGCCAGCGCTATGCCAAGAGCTACTTTCAGAAGCCACATTTACTCGCCACTGTGTTGCCCAAGTATCTCGATTACATCGTGAATGAGTTCGAGCGCTTTCTGGACAGCCGCAATATTGGTGAGAACGCCGTGGTGGCAATCCAGGGCGTTGGATCACTTTTCGGCTTCCTGAAGGTGAAGGATGTGGTCGACAAGCTCGCTCCCCAGGTACCCGGGCGGCTGCTGGTGTTCTTTCCTGGAAGCTATGAAAACAACAACTACCGACTGCTGGACGGTTACGACGGGTGGAACTATCTCGCCATGCCCATCACGGCGGATAAGGATTACTGAATAAGAGGTTGTTAATGAAGAATCGTGACATTTATCAGAAGGATCCAACCACCCGGAAGCTGGTCAACGAGGGGGTGGCAAGCGTCAACGACGAGACCACCGGCCATGCCCTGGCGGTTCTTCGCTACGAGCTGGAAACGTTCGTTTGTGATGGTCAGTACGAAAAAGGGATGTCACACATCCTCGAAACCTACCTCAAGAATATCGACCAGGCCCAGCAGCCGGCCGTTTGGGTGAGCGGGTTCTATGGCTCCGGCAAATCCCATCTGGTCAAAATGCTGCGGGCGCTGTGGGTGGATACCGTCTTTGAAGACGGAGCCACGGCCCGGGGAATTGCCCAATTGCCCCAAGGCATCAGCGATCACCTGAGAGAACTTAGCACTCAGGCCAAACGTCATGGTGGCTTGCATGCTGCGTCCGGGACCTTGGGCTCCGGTGCCAGCGGCAGTGTGCGCCTCGCCCTTCTCCGAATTCTGTTTAAATCTGTGGACTTGCCTGAGCAGTACCCGGTTGCCCGCTTCGTCATGTGGCTCAGGCACGAGGGCATCTATGACCAGGTGCGCAATCAGGTGGAAGCCAACGGCTTCGACTGGAATGAAGAGCTGGATAATTTCTACGTAGCTGAGGGTCTGCACGATGCCCTGGTACAGGCCAAGCCAGCCCTGTTTACCTCACCGGCGTCTTGCGTCGAAACCCTGAACAACCTGTATCCGTACGTTCAGGACATCTCCAGTGACGATATGCTCAAGGCCATTCGCCAGGCTTTGACACAAGAGGGCAAATTCCCGCTGACGTTGGTCGTTCTGGACGAAGTTCAACAGTTCATTGGCGAAGACAGTCAACGCTCCATTGCTGTACAGGAGGTTGTTGAGGCCTGCTGCAAGAACTTTGCTGGCAAGCTTCTGTTCATTGGTACCGGTCAGACCGCCGTTACCGGCACCAGTAACCTGAAAAAGCTCGAGGGCCGTTTCACCATCCGCGTTGAGCTCTCGGACGCCGATGTGGATGCCGTGATCCGCCAAGTCATCCTGGCCAAGAAGCCGGAAGCCAAGTCCCCCATTGAGCAGATCATGCAAACCAACCTGGGGGAAATTTCCCGGCACCTGGCGGGCACAACCATTGGCCACCGTCAGGATGACTTGCCCTACTTCCCACAGGATTATCCCATCCTGCCGGTTCGCAGACGTTTCTGGGAAAACACCCTTCGCGTGCTGGATCAAACGGGCACCGACAGCCAGTTGCGCAACCAGCTCAGCATGGTGCACAAGGTCATCCAGACCAACCTGGAGGCCCCTCTGGGCTATGTGGTGCCAGCCGATTACCTGTACTTCGATTCCGCCGACAAACTACTCCAGTCGCGCATTCTGCCCCGCAAGGTTCATGAAAAAACCATGAGCTGGATCAAGGGCTCGGACGACGAACGCCTGATGGCTCGTGCCTGTGGCCTGGTGTTCCTGATCAACAAGCTGGGCGGTCAGAACAACGAAGTCGGCATTCGTGCCACGGTGGATTCCCTGGCGGACTTGCTTGTCGAGGACCTGTCCAGTGGGAGTAGCAGCCTGCGCAGCAAACTTCCGGGATTGCTGGATCGCTGCGAGCTGCTGATGAAAGTCGGCGATGAGTACCGCATCCAGACCGAAGAGAGCGCCGCTTGGACAGACGAATTCCTCAGCCAACGCGCGGCCCTATCCAGCGAGGCGCACCGCATTCATGCCGAACGGGATGACCGTATCCGCCGCACTTTTGGCGAAGCGGCCCGTAAGCTGTCGCTGGTTCAGGGCGATGCAAAAGTCACTCGCGATATCTACCCGGTGTTCGACGCACAGCTGCCAGACGATGCCGGCCAGCGCATTTGCGTCTGGGTTCGTGATGGTTGGAGCGGCGATGAAAACTCCGTGCGTGCCGACGCCCGGCAAGCCGGTAACCAATCGCCCACCGTATTCGTGTTCATCCCCAAGCGCTCTGCCGATGACCTACGTCACCATTTGATCGACTACAAGGCAGCCAGCGCCACCCTGGATAAGCGGGGCGTGCCCAACACCCCGGAGGGCACAGAGGCCCGGGCTGCCATGGAAACCACCAAGCAGACTGCTGAGGGCAAGATCCGGGAATTACTGAACGAAGCCTTCTCCGGAGCCCGTGTTTTCCAGGGGGGCGGTAACGAGATTCTGGGCAACGATCTCCAGGAAATGATCCTGGAAGCCGCCAATAACGCCCTGCAACGGCTTTACCCTCACTTCCATACCGCTGACCATGCCGGCTGGTCCAAGGTTTACGAAAAGGCCCAGAAAGGCGCGCCAGACGCCCTCAAGGCTGTGGGTGATGATGGCGAACCGGCCAAGAACCCGGTGTGCAAAGCCATTCTGGCAGCCATTGCCGGCGGCAAAAAAGGCGCGGATATTCGTACCCACTTTGAGTCTTCCCCCTATGGCTGGTCCCGCGATGCCGTGGACGGAGGCCTCCAGGCCCTGCTGGTGGCTGGCCTTATCCGCGCCCAGGACGAGCGCGGCCAACCTCTTGAACCCTCCAGCCTGGAGCGCAAGAGCATTGGCAAAACCCTGTTCAAGGTAGAGTCCGCCACGGTCACTACCCCCCAGCGTATCCAGATCCGTAAGCTGCTGCAGAAGGTGGGCTTGTCCGCCAAGCAGGGTGAGGAGCTGGCGTATGTGCCTCAGTTCCTGCAGAAGCTTTCCGACCTGGCTGACGAGGCCGGCGGGGAGGCGCCCAAGCCGGAGCGCCCGGACACCAGCTTTCTTGACGATATTCGCCTCACCGCCGGCAACGAGCAATTGGTGGCGCTCTATAACCGACGCGAAGAGCTGGCCTCCAACATCGAGACCTGGGAACACCTCTCGGAGCGCATTCACCAGCGCTGGCCCAACTGGGCGGTATTGAAGCGACTGATGTCCCATGCAGGCGGGCTCGACGATGCCGATGTCTTCCGGGCTCAGGTGGAAACCATTGAACAGCAGCGACAGTTGCTGACCGACCCCGACCCGGTGGCCCCGCTGATTACCAGCCTGACACAGGCGCTCCGGGATGCACTGAATCGACTGGACCAGGATTACCAGAAACGCCACGAGCAAGGCATGGCTCGCCTGGCCGATGACAGCAACTGGCAGCAACTGGAGCCCGAACAGCGAAACCAGCTGTTGGCAGACCAGCGCCTGACCCTGGCCGATCAGCCCAAGGTCGCGGTTCAATCCACCCAAGAGGTGTTGAATACGTTGGATCTGTGCGCTCTGGCCATGTTTGCCGATCGCGTCGCCGCACTTCCCAGCCGCTTTGACAATGTGGCCGTGGCGGCAGCCGAGCTGTGCGAGCCGGAGATCCAGTTTATTCACGTACCCCGCCGCACGCTGAAGTCTGACGCAGACATCGATGCCTGGGCCGAGGAAGTGAAGCAACAACTCAAGGCAGCGCTGCCAGACGGGCCAATTTCCGTCAAATAAAGAGCCAGTTAAATAACGGGAAAAACTGTGATCAAGGCACCTCGACAAATCGTAGCGAGCCGCCCGAGTGCAAGGAGCCGCGCAATGAGCGACGAGACATATCAGCCGGATAGGCGAGGAGCGAATGAGCACGCGACGCCGCAATCGGGTGGCGCAGTAGATTTGACGAGGTGCCGATGAGGACTGCCGCCAACATAGAGTCCCTGCTCCCGGAACTGGAGCACTGCATCGCCGATGATCTGGAAGACCAGGACCTCGACTTCAAGCAGTGGGACACGCAAAGCCGCGACAAAGCGGTGAGAACCGTGGTCCAGATGGCCGTATGCATGGCCAATGGCGGCGGCGGTACCGTGGTGTTTGGGGTAGCCGACCGGTCCCGGGGGCGTGAAAGTGCCATTCTCGGCGTTCCGCCGGAAGTCGACATCAACCTGCTGAAAAAGGCGGTTTATGACCAGACAGACCCGAAAATAACCCCGGTATTCGAAGAGCTGGCCGTACCGGAAGGCACCGGTCGCCTGCTGCTTATGCAGATCTACCCCGGCATGCCGCCCTACACTGACAGCGCTGGCCGGGGCACCATCCGGGTAGGCAAGGATTGCCAACCGCTCACCGGCACCTTGCGCCGCAAAATCGGCGTGGAAACGGGCGAGACCGATTACACCGGCGAAGCCGTCTCCCTTGTGGCCCCCTCTTTTGTGGAAAGCGAGTTGCTATCCGCCACCGCCCTCGAGTCCCTACGCAATCAGGCCCGCAAGGAGCGGGCGCCGGAGGATCTGCTGCGCCTGACCGATGTCGAGCTGCTGTCCACCTTGGGCCTGATCAAACACGGCAAACTGACTCGCGCGGCGCTGTTGCTGGCCGGTACCGAAACCGCCATCCGGGAACACCTCCCCGGCCACAACTGGACCTTCCTGCAAATGATCTCGGATACCGAGTACGGCATCCGGGAGGACCGGGTCAGCGCCTTGCCATTGTCCGTTCAGCGCATTGAAGAACTGCTGGTCCCCTTCAACCCCATCACCACCTATCAGCAGGGCCTGTTCCACTACGAATACCGCACCTGGCCGGAAATCGCCGTGCGCGAGGCGTTGATGAACGCCTTCTGCCATGCGGATCTGCGCATCGCCGGGCCGGTTATGGTCAAGCTTTACCCGAACCGGCTGGAAATCAGCAACAACGGGGGCTTTATTGCCGGCATTACTCCCAACAATATCCTCCATCACCAGCCCGCCGCCCGAAATCCACTGCTGGTGGAGGCGCTGACTCGCTTACGCCTGGTCAACCGCAGCAACCTGGGAATAAACCGCATGTTTTCCGCCTTGCTCATTGAGGGCAAGGAACCGCCGCAGATCCGCGAAATCGGTGAATCCGTGCTGGTGAGCTTCCCCAAGCGGGACCTGAATGCCGCCTTCCGTCTGTTCGTGGCCGAGGAGAGCGAGCATGGCCGCAACCTGGGCGTGGATGAACTGATGCTGCTGCAATACCTGCTCCAGCATCCGGAAATAGACACCAACACCGCAGCCACCCTGTGCCAGCGTGGCGAAGCGGAAATGCGGGAAAAGTTATCCACAATGGAATCGGCTGGTTACATTGAACACGGGGGTACCGGGCGGGGCGCATACTGGTGCATCCAGCCCGAGCTCTACAATCGGTTGGCAGAGGATGGCCAGGGCGAAGCCCGCCGCCGCATTGACTGGGAAGCCGCCAAAACCCGCGTACTCAGTATTCTGATGGAGCGTGCCCGTCGCAATGAGCCGGGCCTGAGCAACAAGGACATCCGGCAAATTACCCGCTTTGACCGCAACCAGGCCCGGCGTCTGATGCAGGAGCTGATGCAGGAGAACGCCAGCCTCCAGAAGGTAGGGGAGCGGCGTTGGGCACGCTATGAATACAGCAATGCGCGTGAGCATTGAAATTCGCATAGAAAAACTTCTATGCGCATACTATGCGTTTAATGGATAAAGTGCGCATATCGGTGCGTACCGATGTGCCAGGAAAAGTGCTTTAACGGCACCAAAGCCGTAGCCGTGGCATCACTTTAAGGATTGGGGAAGTAAAAGAACATGCAGCCACTCGACAAGACACTCAGAAACCAACTGGAACGCGCCGTTAAAAACGCCCGCGACACCGCCGAAACCGGTGCCCGCGCCGCGTTGGACCAGCTGGGTGTGGCAGACCCCACACCGGCCGCGCATCTGAGCGAGACCGACCGCGAGCTGCGCCGCAAGCTACGCGCCCATGGCCGCCAACTGGGCGACGCCCTCAACGGTGGCGGCAACGGAGCCAAAGCCCAGACCATGGACCGCCTGGTGGAGGAGGTCGCCTACGAGCACTGGCACCGCATGCTCTTTGCCCGTTTCCTGGCCGAAAACGACCTGCTGATGTACCCGGACCCGGACGAACCGGTGGCCATCACCCTGGAAGAGTGTGAAGACCTGGCTGCCGATGAAGGCGCCGCCAACGGCTGGGAACTGGCCGCCCGCTATGCGGCCCGTATGCTGCCGCAGATTTTCCGGCTGGACTCCCCGGTCTTCCAGCTCACCCTGCCACCGGAACACCAACAGGCTCTGGAACGCCAGGTCGCGGGCCTGCCGCTGGAGGTGTTTACCGCCTCCGATAGCCTGGGCTGGGTTTACCAGTTCTGGCAGGCCAAGAAGAAGGAACAGGTCAACCAGTCCGAGGTCAAGATCGGTGCCCGGGAGCTCCCCGCCGTCACCCAGCTCTTCACCGAGCCCTACATGGTGAGCTTCCTGCTCGACAACGCCCTCGGTGCCTGGTGGGCGGCCCGGCAGCTCAGTGAAAGCGACCTGAAGCACGCCGAAAGCGAAGACGAACTACGCCACAAGGCAGCCATCCCTGGTGTGCCGCTGGAGTACCTGCGGTTTGTGAAACAGGATGATGGGGCTGATAACACAAGATGGACACCGGCTGCCGGCACTTTCGATGCCTGGCCGGAACAACTGGCCGACCTGAAAACCCTGGACCCCTGCTGCGGCTCCGGCCACTTCCTGGTGGCCGCCTTCCTGATGCTCGTGCCCATGCGAATGGAGCGAGACGCTCTGTCCGCTCGGGACGCCGTGGATGCGGTGTTGCGAGAGAACATTCATGGCCTGGAGCTGGATAAGCGCTGTGTGGAACTGGCCGCTTTCGCGTTGGCCTTGGCCGCCTGGAAATACCCCGGCGCAGAGGGCTACCGGCCATTGCCGGAGCTGAATATAGCCTGCTCTGGATTGTCGATCAGCGCGAAGCAGACAGATTGGTTGGAGCTCGCCGGGGACAACGCTGATCTTCGGATAGCGCTCGAAGAACTTTACAAACAGTTCAAAGATGCACCGGTGCTCGGCAGCTTGATCAATCCCGAAAAGAGCCTGGGGAGAGGGTCGCTGTTTGAATTGAAGTGGGAAGAAGTTGGGCCTTTGCTCAATGAAGCGTTGGCGGGTGAGAAGAATGATGAGCGATTTGAGATGGGAGTGGTGGCAAAAGGAGTCGTAAAAACCGCGACCCTTCTTACTCAATCCTATGATTATATTGTTACAAACGTCCCCTATCTTTCCCAAGGGAAACAATCAAAAACGCTATCGAGTCATTGTGAAAAGGTGCACTACGATGCCCGTCATGACTTGGCCAATGTATTTCTTGAGCGCATACTAGACTTCTCTGGAAAAAAGGGCGTTGCGCAAATAATAATGCCTCAGAATTGGCTTTATCTAAAAAGATATAAAAATCACAGAATAAAGTTACTGCGAAACTACAAATGGAATTTGGTGGCTCGTATTGGTGAAGGTGGTTTCGATAGCGTATCGGCTGCCGGGGCATTTGTTGCTCTTTACACACTTACAAATGCCGAGCCATCCGAATCATCGACTGTTGCATTCATAGACTGTTCAGAACTTGCAGGCCCTGAGCTGAAAGCAACTTCTTTGAAAAACCTTGAGCTTTCCAGGATTTATCAGCTTGGTCAACTAAAAAACCCTGATTCAACAGTTACTTTTGAAGAGCATAGCAAGTTGCCGCTTTTGGCAGAATATTGCACTGCTCTTTCGGGTATTTCTACAGGAGAGTTGAATAGATTTACTCGGAGATTCTGGGAAGTCTCAGGATTTGGTGGCGCTTGGGAACTTTCTCAAACCAGCTCAACTGAAGTTCTGCATTCAACTGGGCTTTCAAACGCAGTTTTATGGGAGAATGGTCTAGGCGAATTACACGAATTGGCTCAAAGCGTTAAACATTTAAATCACGCAGCACAAAATTGGCAAAGAGGTCGCCCTAACTGGGGGAAACCAGGTGTCAGCATAAGCAAGATGCGTGAATTGAAAGCTAGTATATACTCCGGTCGGATTTACGACGAAAACTGTTGCGCCATAATACCTAATGACCCTGGGCTACTGCCAATCTTGTGGGCGTTTTGTAGCAGTCCTCAATACAACATTGAAGTTCGTAAAATCAATCAAAGTATACTTGTTCAAACCAAGTATATGATTAATGTGCCTTTCGATTACGAACATTGGACCAAATTAGCTGAGAAAAATTATCCTAATGGTCTGCCCAAGCCCTACACCGACGACCCCACCCAATGGATCTTCCACGGCCATCCCTGTGGCTCCGTCGTGTGGGATGAAGAACAAAAGTGGACGATGAAAGGCCCGCTCCGTACCGACGACCGCGTCCTACAAGTCGCGGTTGCCCGCCTGCTCGGCTACCGCTGGCCCGCCGAGCTGGATGCCGACATGGAGCTGGCCGAGGAGCAGTGTAAATGGGTTAAGCGCTGCGAGGCATTGCTGCCATTCGCCGATGACGACGGCATCGTCTGTATTCCCCCGGTGCGCGGTGAGGCCTCGGCAGCCGACCGCCTGCTGAACCTGTTGGCCGCTGCATACGGCGAGGCCTGGTCCAACGATGTTCTGGCAGAGCTTCTCAAGAGTGCCGACCACGCCGGTAAGACTCTGGAAACCTGGCTGCGAGACAAGTTCTTCGCGCAACACTGCAAACTCTTCCAGCACCGCCCCTTTATCTGGCACATCTGGGACGGCCTGCCCGACGGCTTCGCCGCCCTGATCAACTACCACAAACTGGACCGCAAGAACCTGGAAACCCTGAACTACACCTACTTGGGCGACTGGATCAGTCGCCAGAAGCAGGACCTGGCCAGCGGCGTCGACGGCGCCGAAGAACGCCTTTCCGCCGCTGAATCCCTGAAAAAGAAATTGGAACAGATCCTCGAAGGCGAAGCCCCCTACGACATCTTCGTCCGCTGGAAGCCCATCGAACAACAGCCCATAGGCTGGGACCCGGACCTCAACGACGGCGTCCGCCTCAACATCCGCCCCTTCATAACCGTAGGCGACGTCAAGAAGAAAGGCGCCGGCATCCTGCGCGACAAACCCAACATCAAATGGACGAAAGACCGTGGCAAGGATGTGGAGTCAGCGCCTTGGTACCACACTTTCAAAGGTGAGCGGATTAATGAACACCATCTGACGTTGGCCGAGAAGAAGTCTGCGAAGGAGGTATCAGAATGAGCGCACAATACAAAGGAATGCGCTGGCTGAAGTGTGATCTCCAGATGCAGACGCCAGCAGATGCTCGTCATTGGCAAGGAGATCGCCTCGAAGCCGGTCAGGAAGCTTCTGCAGCAACGGCATTTGCTGAGGCTTGCTATCACACCGGGCTGGACATCGTTGGGATAACTGACCACAACTTTCTAAGTAAGGAATTTATTCCCCACTTGCAGTCCGCCTTCGAGGAGCTTGAGCGCGAGCATAATCACAGCGTCTCCCTGTTTCCAGGATTTGAATTTGAAGCCGCCGGGGTTGGGCGCGGCGTTCACATACTCTGCTTGTTTGAGCCCGGAGCTGATTTAGTCCAGCTCGATGCCATCCTCACAGAGTGTGGTGTTGCGTACCCGAGAGTTGGAGCAGACGGCCAACTGGCAAAGTCCGACAAGAATCTCAAAGACATATTGCGCATCGTTCAAGAAAAGCATGGTGGCATCGTGATCATGCCTCACGCGATGAGTAATGACGGGATTTTCGATAACGAATCTATTTCAGACTGGCTGCAACAAGACCAATTCACCAATCCTGAACTGCTGGCGATTGAAGCTCCAAAACCTGTTCACCTGATGTCAGTGGGATATCAACGATTGCTGAAGTCAGGGGGGGATTGTCAACCAGGGTGGAGACGTGTACGCCCGATAGCAACTTTGATGTCCTCGGACAATAAGAAGCTAATTGACTGTGACCATGAAGAGGCACCAACACCCAACAGTATTGGTTACCGATATTCCTGGATAAAAATGTCGGCCCCTTCCATAGAATCGCTTCGACAAGCTTTTCTTGATCACCAGTCTCGCATTGTTTTGCCGGAAAATGTGGTGACAGATGTACATCCTGCCGATCGTGTTCGCCAAGCGGTAATTCAGTCTCTCTCAATTAAGAACGTAGCTTTCTTGGGCGATCAAGAGATTCACTTCTCACCAAACATGAACTGTGTGATTGGTGGTCGCGGAAGCGGCAAATCCACCTTGCTTGAATACCTGCGTATTATTTTTGGCAAAGATAAGTCAGAGGACATTGATGCGGACACGAAAAGCCGAATCAAACGGGTTCGGGACACCCTGAACCAACCAGGAGCAGAGCTTGAAGTGTCCTGGGTCAGCGCTGATGGAGTGGAAGACCGTATCGTATGGAAAAATGGGCAACCTGCTGTCCAACGTGACGATATGCATGATCCTGAGACGTTCTTCCAGAACTTGCCTATCCGCTTCTTCAGCCAACAGCAGCTCAACCGCCTCACCGAATCGAAAACAGGGGATGACGGGCAGATACCTCAGGCACAGCGCCTACTGGAACTGGTCGACGGGTTCGCCGCAAACGAGCTTGCTGATCTGGATGATCAGGAAAGAAAGCTGAAGCTTAAAATACAGGCATCGCTTTCCAATCTTCGGCAAGCCAAAGCGTTAGAGAAAGATCTCAAAAAATCCCAGCAGGAATATCAGGAGCTTGATCGCCAGTGGAAAGCACGAAGTGAGATTCAGGCCGATGCAATCAGGCACCAAAAACTAAAGGCGGAAAACCGTTATCTCGACTCGCTTTATGGAGATCAAGGGAGGCAGTTCGCAGATGTTGCCGAGCTCGCGGACGTTGTAGCGAACTCCCATGCTTCGTTTCAGATTGAAGATGCGCCCCATGGTCCTTGGCTTGAGCAGCTTGACGAGAAGGTCAAACAGGCCAAAGAGAGCCTTGCAAAGCATATTCGCCAAGCTGTAGAGCAGTACCAGAAAAATGTTGAATCGTTCAAGGCCGATAACCCTACTTGGAGCGCGATCCAGCAGGATCTTGATCAGGCCGATACCAATTTTAGTCAGGCATGCGCCGCCAAGGGGCTGACCCCTGACGATGTGGGTCACTTAAAGGAAGTTGATCAAGCCAGGGCCAAGAAGCACAGAGAAATTACTGAGCTTCAGGCTGAAATCAAGAGATTGAAGGACGAAGCTGGCGACCCCGAGACGCAGGTCCAGCGATTACACCAAATTTGGCAGGAACAGCTACAAAAACGGGTTGAAGCTGCGAATCGCGCAAATGATCTAGCCGTTCTGACTGAGGAGCAGCGCAAGTTCATAGAAGTGACGGTGCAATATCAGTTTGACCAGGCTAGTTTCTCCGAGCTATGGAATCACTTTGGCCCTAAAGACGGTCGAACCGCCCTGGCCCGCTCATGGAGCGACATAGGGCAGGCACTGATGGATCGATTCAGCCTGATACCAGACTGTGACCGTACTTCTCCCTGGGAACTGTTGAGGAATCTCTACCATGACAATGGCGGAGAGGGCGCTCGGCAACTTTTTCAGAATCAGGCAGACAACCTGAAGCAGCACATCGTAGAAAACATAGAGAGCTGGGACCAGCTTCGGTTATCTCGTGTGAAGGATGTCGTTGATTTAAAACTGTTTCGATCTGATGGCTCAGTTGCCGGGAGCATCTCTGAGGGCTCCCTTTCCGACGGTCAACGCAATACCGCCGCGCTCGCCTTGCTGCTAGCTCAGAATGGCGGCCCCCTTGTGATAGATCAGCCCGAAGATGAACTGGACTCCAACTTCGTGTTCAAGGAACTGATACCGATGCTTCGCAAGGTAAAAGCCGGTCGCCAAATCATACTTGCAACCCACAATGCCAACCTGCCGGTAAATGGTGATGCCGAGTTGGTATATGCGCTCGAAGCCAAGGACGGAAAAGGAGTTATCCGAGCACAGGGCGGGCTTGACGAGGCCAGTGTTACCGCCGCTGTCCTGGATATCATGGAAGGCACAGAGGAGGCTTTCCGGCGTCGGCGTGAAAAATACCATTTTTAGTGAGGCCCTATCATGATTAAACATCTCAAGATGTCCAATGTTGGCCCGGCCTCCAAGATGGAGCTGGAATTTGGCAAGCGTCTTAACCTTCTGACCGGTGACAACGGCTTGGGCAAGAGCTTCTTGCTGGATATTGCCTGGTGGGCTCTGACTCGTAAATGGCCTGCTGAGCTCAATACGAAGCTGACAGCCGGCAAGAAGGCGCTGCCAAACTCTGACGGGGAGGCCGCAATCAGCTTCTCGTTTACGAGTAAGAGCAAGGAGGAAAGCTACGAAAGCAGCTTCCTCAGAAAAGAGCAGTCATGGACCGGCAGGCCGGGGCGGCCTGCTAATCCGGGGCTGGTTCTTTACGCGATGTCGGATGGCAGCTTTGCGGTTTGGGACCCTAACAGAAACTATTGGCTGACCCGCGAGGGCGTTGACGTGCAAGAGCGCGTACCCGCCTATGTATTCAGCCAGAAAGAAGTGTGGGATGGTCTCCAGGATGAGAGTGGTGGATGGTTATGTAATGGCCTGATACGTGACTGGGCCGGATGGCAGAAGGAACGGGGCACGCCGTTTAAGCAACTTAAACAGGTTCTGGAGGTGTTGTCTCCCTCTGCAAAGGAAAAACTGGAGCCCGGAGCACTCACCAGAATTAGCTTGGATGATGTTCGCGATATACCGACTATTCGCATGCCGTATCAGCAGGATGTACCGGTTGTTCATGCGTCATCAGGCATGCGTCGTATAATCGCACTCGCTTATTTTTTGGTTTGGGCATGGGAAGAGCATAAGCAAGCTGCGAAGCAGCTTGGTGAGAAGGCTACACACCAAATTACTTTTCTAATTGATGAAATCGAGTCTCACCTACACCCCAGCTGGCAACGCACCATTGTGCCTGCGTTGCTTTCCGTTATGGAAAAGTTGACCAGGACTGCGGAAGTCCAGTTGATTACCGCGACGCACTCCCCCCTGATTATGGCCTCTGTAGAGCCTTTATACGACGAGAGCCAGGATGCCTGGTTTGATCTCGATTTCGAGCGCAAAAAGGTGATATTGAGACGCCGGGACTTTGAGAAGCATGGCGATGTTGAAACATGGCTGGTAAGTGAGGCTTTTGATTTAAAAAGCAGTCGTCCCCTGGAGTACGAGCACCTTGTGGAGGAGGCGTCGGCACTTCTGGCCAAAAATGAGCCCTCGCGAAAGCAGATTGAGGCCATGAATGACAGGCTGGTTCAGGCGTTAGGCCCCAGAGATGAGTTTCTGTTCCGCTGGCGTGCCATCTGCGACAAAAAGGGGTGGCTTGGATGATTCCTGTAACACTTCAGCCTGAACCTGATGACTTTAATGCAGAGGTGCGGCAGAGAGGTCGTGCTTGGCTGGTAGATCGCGGCATTGCCTTTGACGATCCTCCACCTAAAGCTGCTGATCTACCGAACTATTGGTCACGTTCAAATCAGCAACTGTGGGAGGCATACTCCGGCGTTTGTGCTTACCTTGCTATTTATTTTGAGTGGGGCTCAGGCGCTGCCTCTACGGACCACTTTATCGCTAAGTCAGCAAACGCCGGTGAAGCTTACGAGTGGTCAAATTACAGGCTTTCTTGCCTTGGCCCCAATAGGAACAAAAACAAATATGACGATGTTCTTGATCCAATAGGATTGGCCCCGAACACCTTTGTAATCAACTTTGCTTCAGGGGAAATTTCTCCCAATCCAGCTTTACGCGCCGCACAAGAGGCTGAGGCCAGAAAAACCATACGCAGGTTGAAACTGGACAGCCCCCATAATAATAAAATGCGTGCACAACACTACAGTGAATACGTGGCCGGCGACTGTTCTTTGGGTTTTCTCTCGCGAAAATCTCCTTTCGTGCACGCTGAAATAGTTAGGCAGGGGCTTGTATGAAAGTTCAAGATCGCATTCTGGCAGGCATTCGTGATGCAAGCATCTACAACCCTGATATTCAGGTCGCCCCTGCCTGCATCCTCTGGCCAGACCGTGACCGACAATGGGAAGCGGTTATTCCAGTCCTTCAGGCGGAACTGCCAGAGCTTCTGGTGCTGGGTGACTATGCTCCCGAAAAGCGCACCGGCCCGGCGATCTGGCTGCGCTGCGTGATTGCCGGCTTGGCGGATGAAGTATCCCTGGAAGATGGCAGGATACCCATTCTCTACCTGCCCGGCGTCAGCCGTCAGGATCTGCGGGCGGTGGAAGGTTGCCCGGACTCGCTCAAGCCGCTGGCTGAGTTGCAATACCGTGGCGTGATCTGGTCCCAGGTGAATGCCAAGGACTGGACCATCCTTGCCTACCTGAAGTCGGACCAGGGTGGTCTTGGCCTTGATGTAGCGCAAGACAGCGAAACCCGGCACGCCATGCAACTGGCGCTGTACCGACTGCTCGACGAAGACGTCGACTTGCTCAAGGGCAAACGCCTGGATAAGGACTACTTTAATACCCTGTTAACCGGCGGTGACCCCACCCGGGATCTGCTGTTGTGGCTGGACCAGGGCGATGCATTCCAGGCTGCGAGGGGTGAAAACGAATGGCAGGCTTTTGTGGCGGTATGCACCTCCCAGTTGGCTTTTAATCCGCAGCATGAGGGGGGGCTGGCAGGGTGCGCCAAGCTTGCGGCCCACGAGGGGCCCTGGCAGGCGGTTTGGCAACGTTTCTGCGAGGCGCCCCACCGCTACCCCCATATTCCCGCCCAAATTCGCAAGTGCCAACCGCCGGCCTTTGATCTGTTTGCCGATGAAACCGTGGCCGGTGGCTGGCCTCAGTGGAACCAGGGCCAGGAAGATCACCTGCGCCGTGACTTGCTGACCCTGGCCCAGACTCCTGAGCACCAGGCCCGAGCCAGAATACTGGAGCTCGAACAGATACATGGCGGCAGGCGATCACTGGTATGGGCGGAACTAGGGGAAGCTCCGCTGGCGTATGCACTGGAACACTTGGCCGCCATGGCCAACTATGCAAAATCGTCTCTGACGGCGGGCTCTGTGGATGATCTGATGGACGGCTATGCCAACGCTGGCTGGAAAGTGGATGACGGCGTAATGCGCGCCTTGGCCCAGGTGGAGAGCGCTGCTGACTTTGAGGCTGTTACAACGGCAGTTCGGGCAGTTTACCTTCCCTGGCTGGAAGAGTCCGCCCGCTACCTGCAGAAGATCGTTGATGGTGCCTCCTATCCGGGTGGCGCCTGCACAACAGTGGCCCCCTTTCCGGCCAGTCCCGGGGATTGTGTGCTCTTTGTCGATGGGCTGCGCTTTGATACGGGCAAGCGGTTGGCAGAGATGCTGGAAGCTTCAGGTCTGGATGTGGACGAGGCGCCCACCTGGGCCGCTTTGCCCAGCGTGACCGCCACTGGCAAGGCGGCGGTGACACCGGTCCGGGATAAAATTCGGGGGGACGATGGCAGCGCGGATTTCGAGCCCGCCGTGGCGGCGACCGGTCAGTCCCTCAAAGGCGGCTATCACCTCAAGAAACTGCTGAAGGACACCGGCTGGACGCTGCTGGATCGAACAGAGGACGGCCAGGGGGAAGGTTTCGCCTGGTGTGAGTTTGGCGACATCGACCACGAAGGTCACGACCGTGGCTGGAAGCTGGCCAAACACCTGGAAAGCCTTTTGAATGAAGTGCAGAACCGCATTACCGAGCTGTTGGCGGCGGGCTGGAAGCGAGTACGCGTCGTCACCGATCACGGCTGGCTGCTTCTGCCCGGGGGGCTACCCAAAATTGACCTGCCCAGCGTACTGGCTGAAAGCAAGTGGGGGCGCTGTGCCGCGCTCAAGGCTGGTGCGGAAACCCAGGAGCGACTGTTCCCCTGGTACTGGAACCCCAGTCACTACTTTGCCCTAGCCGATGGCATTAGTTGTTTCAAGAAGGGTGAGGATTACGCTCACGGCGGCCTGAGTCTACAGGAGTGCCTGACACTCCAATTGGTGGTGACGGGTGGCGCCTCCGCACAAGGGGCCATCGAGTTTACCGACCTGGTGTGGAAAGGGTTGCGCTGCACGGTGGCGGTGACGGGCGACTATTCAGGGCTCACATTGGATATCCGTACCCGACCGGGTGAAGCGGCCAGCAGTGTGGTGGTCGGCTCGAAGCCGCTTAAGGCTAATGGTACCGCCTCCGTGGTTGTCGAAGATGAAGATCTAGAAGGGCAGAAAGCGGTGGTTGTTCTGCTCGACGAAAATGGTTCTCTGGTTGCC
Source organism: Salinicola salarius (assembly GCF_002179555.1). Taxonomy (GTDB): domain Bacteria; phylum Pseudomonadota; class Gammaproteobacteria; order Pseudomonadales; family Halomonadaceae; genus Salinicola; species Salinicola salarius_A. The sequence goes on from NZ_NHOU01000013.1 coordinate 26,039, forward strand.
CAGACGGGCACCGTGATTGGTGGGGCTCTTTCTTAAGAGGCAAATGTGATGGAATTGGACGAAATCGACAGAAAGGCCGCAATGGCCCTGGATGGTTACCTGGTGCGAAAGGACCTGGTACGAACCTTCAGCCGCCAATTCCCGGTGCCCACCTATGTGGTCGAGTTCCTGCTCGGGCGATATTGCGCAAGCACCGACCAGGAGGAGATCAACGAAGGCCTGGAGATCGTGCAGCGGCAGCTCAAGTCCCGCACCGTCAAGGCCGGTGAGGAGGAGCTGTTCAAGGCCCGGGCAAGAGAAAACGGTGAAGTCAAAATCATCGATCTGATTACCGCCCGCCTGGATGCGAAAACGGACTCTTATATTGCTTCCCTCCCCAGCCTCCGCCTGAACGACGTGCGGATCACACCGTCTTTGGTAAACGAGCACGAGCGGATGCTGACCGGCGGTTTCTATGCCGAGGTAACGCTCAATTACGATGCTGCCATTGCCCAGGAAAGTAATGGTCGCCCCTTCGGTGTTGAAGCCCTGCGGGAGATCCAGCTCTCCAAGCGCGACGTTTTGGATACCCTTGCAGAGGCCCGGAAGGAATTTACGACGCAGGAGTGGAAAGAGCTGCTGCTAAGGTCCACGGGGATTGAGGCCAGCGGCCTGTCGGAGCGGCAGCAGGACGCAATTTTGTTGCGTATGGTGCCCTTTGTTGAGCGTAACTATAACTTGGTGGAGCTCGGCCCCAGGGGTACCGGTAAGAGCCATTTGTTCCAGCAGGTGTCACCCTACGCCCACCTGATTTCCGGTGGTAAAGCCACCGTGGCCAAGATGTTCGTAAACAACGCCAGCGGCCAGCGGGGTTTGGTCTGTCAGTACGACGTGGTCTGCTTCGATGAAGTGTCCGGCATTTCCTTCGACCAGAAGGACGGCGTGAACATCATGAAGGGCTACATGGAATCGGGTGAGTTCAGCCGTGGCAAGGAAAACATCCGAGCCGATGGCAGCATCGTACTGGTGGGAAACTTTGACGTCGATGTGGAACATCAGCAGCGGATAGGCCACCTGTTCGGCCCCATGCCCCCGGAAATGAAAGATGATACGGCGTTTATGGACCGTATCCACGCCTTCTTGCCGGGCTGGGACGTGCCGAAAATAAGCAAGGAGCTTTTAACCGACCATTTCGGCCTAGTCAGCGACTTCCTGTCAGAGTGCTGGAGCCAGCTGCGCAATCAGAGCCGGGTAAGCCTGATCCAGAACCGGGTGTTTTTTGGTGGTGCGCTGTCTGGGCGGGATACCAATGCGGTGAACAAAACGGTCAGCGGCCTGCTTAAGCTACTTTATCCCGGTGACGATGAGGTCTCGGACGAGGATATCGAATGGGCCGTTCGCATTGCCATGGAAGCCCGGCGCCGGGTGAAAGAACAGCAGAAGCGGATCGGTGCGGCAGAATTCAGAAACACCCATTTCAGCTATGTCATGGGCGCCGACGGTGTCGAGAAGTTTGTTTCCACCCCGGAGCTTCAGAGCGAGAACAGCATTGGTGACGACCCCTTGGAACCTGGCCAAGTATGGACCATCTCTCCGGGTGGCGGTGAGGAACATCCCGGCCTGTACCGGATCGAGGTGAACGAAGGCCCAGGGTCCGGCGTCAAGGTCCTGAACAAGCCGGTACCGCCCGCGTTCAAGGAAAGCATCGGTTATGCGGAGCAAAACCTGTACGCCCGGTCGGCGCAACTGGTAGGCGACAAGGATCCGCGTCACCACGAGTTTACGGTTCAGTTGCGAGCGTTCGACGCCTCCAAATCAGGCGCCAAGCTTGGCATGGCGTCTCTGGTCGCATTGAGCACGGCGCTACTGAAGAAAAGCGTGCGCGGTGGTTTGATCATTGTGGGGGAGATTAATCTGGGGGGCTCCGTGGAGCCGATCCACAATCCGGTAACGATTGCGGAAATCGCCGTGGAAAAGGGCGCGACTGCACTGCTGATGCCTGTTGCCTGCCGCCGGCAGTTATTTGACCTGTCGGATGACATGGCGACCAAGGTTGATATCCAGTTCTACTCCGACGCGCGGGATGCTCTGCTCAAAGCCGTTGTGGAGTAGGTGCTCGGCTAGGCTTTAGTAAAATCACCGTGGCCGATGATCACTCGCCCCAGTCAGCGAACCGCCCAACGAACGGCTTGGGTCGGGGAAAGGCGAGGTCGCCGTGCTTGCTGGTGCCGAGCCCCAGCGAGACCAGCGATTCCGCCAGTTTCACCGCGGCGCTGACGCCTTCGATGACGGGCATGCCCAGGTCCAGCGTCAGCCGCTCGGTGAGATCCGCCATGCCGCCACAGCCCAGCACGATGGCGCCGATGCCGTCGTCGTCCCTCGCTTGGCGGCACTCCTCCAGCAGCGCCTGATAGGCGTTGCCCGCCGGATTTTCCAGCTCCAGCACCGGCAGGTCGGTGGCACGGACTCGCCGGCAGTGATCGCGGAATCCATACTGGTCGAGCAGGTGCTCGGCAATGATCGCGGTGCGCTGCAATGTCGTGACCACGGAGAATCGCGTACTGATCAGCGTCGCCAGGTGAAAGCCGGCTTCGGCGATGCCGATGACCGGCGCGCGGGTCAGTTCCCGGGCGGCGAGCAGGCCCGGATCGCCGAAACAGGCGATGATGTAGGCGTCCATTCCCATCGCTTCGCCGCGACGGATCTCTTCGAGCACGCCGACGGCGCTGATCGCCTCGTCGAAGTGGCTTTCGATCGACACCGGTCCGCTGTCGGGCTGGCTGACGTGAATCTGCGTGTTCCCGGCGGCCACGCGGCTGGCGCAGGCGCCGATCTTGTCGGTCATGCTGGCGGTGGTGTTGGGATTGATGACGTGAATACGCATGGCTTGCCACCTTGGCGAGAGGGAAAAATCGCGGTACGTTTATTTTGTCCACAAAAATAAACGACTTTGAATACAATATCGACAACGATGGCCGATGAGACGCGATTCGCGTCGATCGGTTCGGCAACCACAAGGGCGCTGCGCATGATCTCCCCAGACTACCCCCGCGATCTGATCGGCTATGGCCGCACGCCACCGCAAGCCAACTGGCCGGGCCGGGCCCGCGTCGCGGTGCAGTTCGTCCTCAACTACGAAGAGGGCGGCGAGAACAGCATCCTCCACGGCGACAGCCACTCCGAACAGTTTCTGTCCGAGATTGCCGGCGCCGAGGCCTACCCCGCTCGCCACCTGAGCATGGAGTCGATCTACGAATACGGCTCGCGGGCCGGCGTGTGGCGCGTGCTGCGCGAGTTCGAGCGGCGCGGTCTGCCGTTGACGATCTTCGGCGTGGCGATGGCGCTGGAACGCAATCCGGAAGTCGCCCAGGCGTTCCGTGAGCTGGGTCATGAAATCGCCTGCCACGGCTATCGCTGGATCCACTACCAGAACGTGCCGGAAGCGGTCGAGCGCGAGCATCTCGAACGCGCCCTGGCCATTTTCCAGTCGCTCTACGGCGAGCTGCCGCTGGGCTGGTACACCGGCCGCGACAGCCCCAATACCCGGCGGCTGCTGCTCGACCAGGGCGGCTTCCTCTACGACAGCGACTACTACGGCGACGACCTGCCGTTCTGGATGCCGGCCGAGGACAGCCAGGGCCAGACGCATCAGCATCTTGTCGTCCCCTACACGCTGGACACCAACGACATGCGCTTTGCCTCGCCGACCGGCTTCGATCACGGCGAGCCGTTCTTCCAGTACCTGCGAGATGCGTTCGACGTGCTCTACGAAGAAGGCGCGGAAACGCCGAAGATGCTGTCGATCGGCCTGCATTGCCGCCTGGTCGGCCGCCCCGGCCGCTTCCGCGCGCTGCAGCGCTTCCTCGATCACCTCGAAGCGCACGACCGGGTGTGGATAACTCGCCGTGTGGATATCGCCCGCCATTGGGCTGCCGAGCATCCGGCCTGAAAAGCAAGGAATCCCTCATGTCACAACGCAGCCACGATGCACCTGAAAGAACCTACTACGCCCCCCACGGCGGCCTGCCGCCGCAGAGCCAGCTGATTCACGGCCGTGCGGTCTTCACCGAGGCCTATGCCGTCATTCCCAAGGGGGTGATGAGCGATATCGTCACCAGTTTCCTGCCGCATTGGGAGAAGACTCGGCTTTGGGTGCTGTCCCGGCCGCTGTCCGGCTTCGCCGAGACGTTTTCGCAGTACATCATGGAAGTCTCGCCCGGTGGCGGCAGCGAGCGGCCGGAGCCGGACAGCGGTGCCGAGGGCGTGCTGTTCGTGGTCGAGGGCGAGATGACGCTGACCGTCGCGGGCGAATCGCACGACATGGCGCCGGGCGGCTACGCCTATCTGCCGCCGGGCTGCGATTGGCAACTTCGCAACACGAGCGATGCGCCGGTGCGTTTCCACTGGATCCGCAAGGCGTACGAATTCGTCGAGGGGCTGGCTGCTCCGGAACCCTTCGTCACCAACGAGCAGCAGATCGCGCCGACGCCGATGCCGGACACCGACGGCCGCTGGGCGACCACGCGCTTCGTCGATCCCGCCGATCTGCGCCACGACATGCACGTGACCATCGTCACCTTCCAGCCGGGCGGCGTTATTCCGTTCGACGAGACCCACGTGATGGAGCACGGCCTCTACGTGCTCGAGGGCCGCGCGGTCTACCACCTCAACCAGGATTGGGTCGAGGTCGAGGCCGGCGACTACATGTGGCTGCGAGCGTTCTGCCCGCAATCCTGCTATGCCGGCGGATCGGAGCCGTTTCGCTATCTGCTATATAAGGACGTCAACCGGCACATGAAGCTCAGCCTCTCCTGACGGGATCGACCTCGCTCAGCCGAAACGGGCGAGCCGATAAGGCTCCAGCGGCGGCAGGTCGTCCCGGTGGGCCGATGTGCCAGAGGCGTCGTGTTCGGCGGGGCCGGCCAGGTTGGCGATCATCTCGGCGGTGATCGCCGATTGCGTCAGCCCCAGATGATGATGTCCGAAGGCCAGCAGCACGCGGCCATTCTCGAGGCGGTCGATGATCGGCAGCGAGTCCGGCAGCGATGGGCGAAAGCCCATCCACGGCGTCGCATCCTCGGCGTCGAGATCGTTCTTGAACAGGCCCCGGCTCAGGCGATGCAACTGCCACGCTCGCCCCATGTTGGGCGGTGCGTCCAGTCCCGCGAACTCCACGGTGCCGGCCAGCCTCAGGCCGGTTTCCATCGGCGTCATGATGAAGCGGCGCTCCAGCGAGGTCACCGCGAAGGGCAGTCGGTCATGCTCACGAGGCAGCATCAGGTGATAGCCGCGCTCGGTATCCAGCGGTACGCGCTTGCCGGTGAGCTGGGCGGTCAACGCTGCCGAGTGGGCACCACAGGCGATGAGCACCTGGCCGGCCTCGCGTTCGCCGGCGTCAGTCGTCACGGCGACGCCTTTCGCGGTCAACCGTGCCGATTGCACGGTTTCCTGCGCGAAACGGACGCCCTCGCGCCGGGCAGCTTCCACCAGGGTCGTGACCACCCGCCACGGGTCCAGCACATGGCCCGTGGCCGGGAAGAACAGCCCGCCCAGCAGCGCGTTCGAGAGCTGCGGCGCCGCGCGTTGGATCGCGTTCCCATCCCACAGTTCGACCGGCACCTGCTGTTCGCGCATGCGCGACTCGAGCGCTTCCAGCTTCGAGTGCGACTCCGGCTTCTCGTAGACCAGCAGCGAGCCATCGGCCTTGAGCAGGTGGCTGCTGTCGACCGATGCCAGCAGGCGTTGCCACGCCGCCAGGCTGCGTTCGTTGAGGGCGCGGATGCCGGCCACGCTCTGGCGGAACGGCGCCGGGCGCAGGTTCAGGACCAGTCGGGTCAGCCACGGCAGCGCGCGGGGCAGATATTTCCAGTCCAGCCGCAGCGGCCCCATCGGGTCCATCAGCATGCCGGGCAGCGACCTCAGGATCGAGGCGTCGGCGATCGGGAAGACCTGCTCGGTGGCGAGATGCCCGGCGTTGCCGTAGGAGGCGCCGCGCCCGGGTTCCTGCTTGTCGAGCACCAGCACGCGCTGGCCCTGACGCGCCAGCGCCAGCGCGCTGGTGACGCCGACGAGACCGGCACCGACGACGATGATATCGGTATCGGGCGAAGCCGAAGGGGATGAGTCCGACATGCGCTACCTCATGACCAGGGCAACAGAGGGAGTGAAGGGCGACAGCGTATCAGCCGCTGCGCAGATTCTTTTCCAGCACCGCCGCGATGCCCTCCGCGGCGTCTTTTATGTGGTTTTCCAGCAACTGGCAGGCCTTGTCGACGTCGCCCAGGCGCGCCAGTTCCAGCAGCTGACGGTGCTCGAGTTCCGCCTTCTCGATCTCGCGGGTATAGAGCAGCTGCATGCGGATATAACGCCCGGACTTGGTGTTCAACTGGCCGATCATGGCCAGCGTCTCGGGCAGCCCGGAAGGGGCGTACAGCGCGTGGTGAAACGCGAAATTGTAGTCGCTCCAGTTGTCGATCTGGCTGCCGGAATCGAGCGCGGCGTCGTACTGGCGCAGGATGCTTTCGGCGTGATCGAGGTCCGCCGCCGTCAGGTTCGGGATCGCGTAGCGCAGCACGTAGGTCTCGAGCAGCACACGCAGATCGAACAGTTCGCGGATCGCCGCCACGGAGAGTTCGGTGGTGAAGGCGCCGCGATGGGCGTGAAATTCCACCAGCCCCTCGGATTCCAGGGTCAGCAGCGCCTCCCGGACGGGAATGCGGCTGACGTCGTAGTCCTTGGCCAGCGCATCCTGTCGCAGCTGGGAGCCGCCCTTGAACTCGCCGCCGAGAATGCGTTCGCGCAGGTCGTCCGCCACGTGCTGGGCTCGGGTCTTGAAAGTCGCCATGGAGTGCCATCGTGTCTGCAGAATGTTGGATATTGTATGCAATCCAGGAGGCGCTCGCCGACTTTTCCCGCCATTTCCCGTCTCGCCGGAACGCGGCATCGGCCTTGACGACGGACGCATGCGCGACCGGCAGGTTTCGCTAGCCGACGTTGCCGAGCTGCGCCGACCACTGCTTGTACCATTCACGGAACAGCGCGTACTGGGTCTCGACATAGCGCCGCTGGGCATCGCTCAGGGCGTCGCTCTCGTTGAAGTGCAGCTCGTAGGCGCTTTCGCCGTTGAGCACCATCAGCTGCTTGTAGTAGAGCACCAGATCCACGCCTTCATCGAAGGAGGATAGCACCGCCAGCGCCGATTCCAGCTCCTGAGCCTGGCGCCGGGCCACGAGATCGCCCTTGGCGGCCTTCTCGCAGAGCGCGACCAGTTGCAGCACCTCTCTCGGCAGCGCGTTGCCGACCCCGGTGATGGCGCCGGTGGCATTGCAGTTGACGAAGCCGTGGAACACCTGGGTGTCGACGCCGACCATCAGGCTGACCTCGTCATCCTGGGAGGTGATGTGCTCGGCCGCGTAGCGCAGATCCTCTGCACCGCCGAACTCCTTGAAGCCGATCAGGTTGGGATGCTCGCGACGCAGCTCGAAGAACAGCTCGGCGCGGGTGGCGAAGCCGTAATAGGGGCTGTTGTAGATCACCGCCGGCAGCTCGGGCGCGGCCTTCAGAATCGCCGAGAAGTGCGCCTTCTGGGCGGCAGGGGCGGTGCCGCGGGAGAGCACGCGGGGGATCACCATCAGCCCTTGCGCGCCGACCCTGGCCGCATGGGCGGCGTGGGAGACCGCTTCCTTCGAGTTGACCGCGCCGGTGCCGACGATGACGGGTACGCCAGCGGCGACCAGTCGCGCCACGCCTTCCTGGCGCTCGGCCTCGCTCAGCAGCGGCCAGTCGCCCATCGAGCCGCAATAGACCACGGCGCGCATGCCGAGATCGACCAGCTCGCGGCCCTTGGCGACCAGCGCGTCGTAATCCGGCGTGCGGTCTGCGGTGCAGGGCGTCATCAGGGCGGGAATGCAGCCGGTGAAGATGGAATCGTTCATGGTTGTCCTCTGAAATCCGTGAATGTCTGTCGGGAATGGCGTTTCGGAAATGGCTTTTCGGGAATGACTGAGCGAACGGCTATGACGCGGTGATGCCCCAGGCAAACGGGTCGTTCTCGTCGATCAGCAGCGTGGCATCGGCGGTCATGTAGGCGTTGCCGGTGATGGAGGGCAGTACGCGATCGCCCTGCCACTCGTAGCGCCCCTCGAAGCGGCTGCCGGTGATGCTGGCCTGCACCCAGGTCTCGCCGGGGGCCAGCTTGCCGTCCGCCGCCAGGCAGGCGAGTTTGGCGCTGGTGCCGGTGCCGCAGGGGGAACGGTCGTAGGCCTTGCCGGGGCAGAGCACGAAATTGCGACTGTCGGCCGGTTTGCCGGTGCTGGTGTCGTCGGCGGCGAACAGCTCGATATGATCGATGTGGCCGCCGTTTTCGCCGGTGATCGCCTGTGCATCCAGCGCCTGACGGATCGCCCAGGTGAAGGCCGTCAGCGCTTCCTCGTTGGCCAGGGTCACCGTCTGGTCATGCTCGCCCACCAGGAAGAACCAGTTGCCGCCCCAGGCGATATCGCCATGCACCACGCCGTAGCCAGGCACCTCGACCGGCACGCGCTGGCGATAGCGATAGGCGGGCACGTTGCGCACTGTCACCGCGCCGTCTTCGTGCAGCGTGGCGCTGACCGGGCCGACGGTGGTATCGATCCGGTGATCGCCGGGCTGAATCATCCCGAGATGATGCAGCGACGCCACCAGGCCGATCGTGCCGTGACCGCACATACCCAGATAACCGGTGTTGTTGAAGAAGATCACGCCGCAGGTCGCGCCCGGCGTGACGGGCTCGCAGTAGAGCGCGCCGACCAGGACATCGTTGCCCCGCGGTTCGAGCAGGCAGGCGCGCCGCCAGTGATCGTGGGAGTCCCGCAGCGCATCGCGCTTCTCGACGAGAGTGTCGCCGGGCAGCGCCGGGAAGCCGGACATGACCAGGCGTGTCGGCTCTCCTCCGGTGTGGGAATCGATGACATGGATGCGCTTCATGCGTATTTCCTCCGATCCGGGCGGCCCCGCAAGACGTTGGAAGGCGTCGCGACGATGAATATCGCGAACATTGTAGATTTTATACAATCTTCACGGTGCGATGGGAAGCGTACTGCACGAGAAACGAGTGATGAAACAAAAAATTGTCGGAGCGATTTTTGACGTCGCGCAGCGGCAATCACAAAAAAGCCGGCGCTGGAGGCGCCGGCAACGGGAGAGAACGCGCGAGGCGTTCAAAGGAGACAGAACGGGCGCCTACGAGGCGATGGCCGCTGCAACCGAGGCGCGTCGCATCGCCATGGCGTAGAAAGTCGCGCCCAGGGCGCCGCCGATGAAGACCGAGAAGTGCCCCAGGTCGCCCAGCGGCAGGAAGTTGATCACGATGCCGATCAACGATGCCGCGACCACGGCCTTCACTGCGGCCGGATTGAAGCCGTTGCGATACCAGTAGGGGCCGTTGGGATCGACGCTGAACAGGGCGTCAACATCGATCTCGCCCCGGCGGATACGGTAGTAGTCCATGATCAGGATGCCGTAGAGCGGGCCGATGGCCGCCGCGAGCAGGTCGACGGTGTAATGGATGATCTCCGGATTGCTGAACAGGTTCCACGGGGTCAGAAAGATCGAGCCGACAGCGGCGATGAAGCCGCCGGTACGGAAGCTGATCTTGCTGGGCGCCATGTTAGAGAAGTCGAACGCCGGCGCGACGAAGTTGGCGACGATATTGATGCCGATGGTGGTGGTGACGAAGGTCGCGGCGCCCAGCACGGCAACGAAAGTATTGTCGAGGCGGGAAACCGTTTCGATCGGATCGTCGATCATCTCGCCGAACACCGGCAGTGTCGCCGAGACCATCATCACTGTGGTCGCCGAGAACACCAGGAAGTTGACCGGCAGGCCCCAGAAGTTGCCTCGTTTGACGTCATCGAAGGTGCGCGCGTAGCGGGTGAAATCGCCGAAGTTGAGCGTCGGCCCGGCAAAGTAGCCGGCGACGATGGCGGCCGCGATCACCATCTGCCACAGCTGCTCGCCGGGGGAAAGCTGGATGTCGCTCAAGGTGAAGCTGATGTTGGCCCAGCCCGCCTGCCACACCAGCCAGGCGGCCAGGGCGAACATCACCAGATAGACCGCCGGGCCGCTCCAGTCGATGAAGCGCCGGATTGAATCCATGCCGCGCCAGAACACGATCGCCTGCAGGCTCCACAGCAGCATGAAGCTGATCCAGCCCAGGTAGGAGAGACCGAGAAAGCTGGGGCCGGCCAGTGATTCCATGCCGGGGAACAGGCGCAGGATCACGATGGTCAGGGCGTTGGAGGCCAGATAGGTCTGGATGCCGTACCACACCACGGCGATCAGGCCGCGAATCATCGCCGGGATGTTCGCCCCCAGCACACCAAACGAGAGCCGGCAGATCACCGGGAACGGCACCGCGGCTTTCTGGCTCGGCTTCGCCATCAGGTTGGCGAAGATCTGTACGATGCAGATACCGATCAACAGCGATATCAGCACCTGCCAGCCGGCCAAACCCAGGGCAAACAGGCTGGCGGCGACCACGTAGCCGCCGACGCTGTGCACGTCGGAAAGCCAGAAGGCGAGAATGTTGTACCAGTTCCAGTTCTGCCTGGTGGGCGCGAGATCGGCGTTGTAGAGCCGGTCGCTGTACTGGTGAGGTGAGTGGTGCGGTTGCTGTGGCATGGCGGATGCCCTCCGCAGGGTGGTTTGTGATTATGGTTCCTGTTTTTGTATACAAGATGCGTGCCATATCCGTCATCACAACGAGAAGAGAGAGTCGCAAACGATATGGGAAGGGGTCGCTTCTGGAAAAGACGCCGGCGCTCAAACTTTTAACCCAAAGACCAGCGCATGGCATGGTTCCGGCCAAACCTTGCGCTGGTTCATGAACCGAGTGCGGCGAGCAAGCTTTCGGACCCAATCGGGCTGGAAACGCACAATCGATGTGCGCTTGGATGGCTGAATGCACCATACGAGTGCAGAAAAGAAAAACGGTTTCGTTTTGTATACGATGGCGCGCTAGATTGAAACGAAGCTAGGTTGGAACGAAGTACCAAGGGGAGAGAGTCATGCTGGAATTGAAGGCCCAGAAGCTGACGCCGGAGGCTTTCGCGCCGTTCGGCGATGTGATCGACGCACGTGTCAGCGAGTCATTCCCGATTAACGGCGGGCGCACGCAGCGCCATCACGATCTGGCTCGGGTGGAGATCCTGGATGCCCCTTCGCGGCCGCTGATCAGCGTGTTCGTCAGCCAGCCGGTCACGCTGCCGCTGGAGCTCGAGCTGCTCGAACGTCATCCGCTGGGCAGCCAGGCGTTCATGCCGCTGCACGAAGAGCGCTTCGTCGTCGTCGTGGCGCCGCCGGGAGACGACATCGACCCGGACGAGATCCGCGCTTTCATCACCGACGGCCGCCAGGGCGTCAACTACCGCGCCGGCACCTGGCACGCGATCCATTCGGTGCTGGAACGGGAAGGCGAGTTCCTCGTCGTCGACCGCGCTGGTGCCGACAATCTCGACGAGCGGCCGATGGCGATCCGGGTGGTGGTCTAGAGCGGATCAGCGGGCGAGAGTCGAGAACGAGGATGCCCCGCTAGTGCGGGGCATCGAAAGCATCATTTGCAGTTGGTTCAGGCGGTCCTGCCGCTGACGGCCTGAGCCGGGTCTTCCTCCATCTCCATGCGCTCGCGTTCGTCATCGATGATCTTGAGCGCCTGCTCCTGCGTCACCTTCGAGGCCGGCGTGACCAGACTGACGACGACGCCCACGATTAGCGCGACCAGCACCGCCGGGATGCTGGGGTTGCCCCAGAACGCCGTCCAGCTGTCCACATTGATCACCGCCAGCGAGGTCGCGGACGCGGCGATCAGCGTGGCGATGGCACCCTGCCAGTTGTAGCGCGGCCAGAAGCGCCCCAGCACGCCACACACGAACATCCCCGCCATCACGGTCGCGATCATGCTGGTGATGTAGCTGATGACGTTGTTGGAGGTCAGCGCGAACAGCAGCGCCAGGCCGATGGTGGCGACCAGCGCCAGCCGCGACAGGCCCACCACCTTGCGGGCCGACGGCGTATGGCCGGTGAACAGCACGTAGACATCGCGCAGCAGGATCGAGACGCCGGCGATGGCATCCGAACTCGCGCTGGACATGGTCGCCGAGAGCCCCGCGACCAGCAGCAGCAGGCCGAGCCACAGCGGCAGGATCTCGGTGGCGAGGAACGGGAAGGCGAAGTTGCTGTTGTCGAGGCTAGGGTTCAGCGCATGGGTCGCCATGCCGATGATCGCGGGGATGATCGAGAAGAACAGGTAGAGCACGCCGGTGATGATGAACGACTTGCGCACCGAGCCGACCGATTTGCCGGAGTAGATTCGCTGGCGGTAGGAGGGCGTTGCCAGCACGCCAACGGCAATGACGGCGGCGAGAGAGATCGCCGGTATCAGGCCAATCTTGTCGACACCCAGGAAACTGGTGGCCGCGACATCCATGTTGGTGCCGAGACCGGAAAAACCGCCAACTTCGACCAGCGCGATGATCGCCATCACGATGAAACCGACGAACAGGATCACGGCCTGCACGGTATCGGTCCAGATCACCGCCATGTAGCCGCCGATCACGCAGTAGATACCGAAGCCCAGCGCGACCAGAATGCGGGCAGTGGTCAGATCGATCCCCGCCATCCATGACAGATAGAGCCCACCGCCGAGAATGTGCGCGCCCAGCCAGCCGATACAGGCGATATAGATCAGCACGGCAACGATGTTGCGCACCCAGCGATTGGCGCCGACGTAGTAGGAAAGTTCCTCGCTCATGGTCATGAAGCGCAAGCGGCGCACCGGGGCGAACCAGAACGCCAGCAGCAGCACGCCGATGGAACCGCCGATGCCGTAGAGCGCACCGGCCCAGCCGTTGGCATAGCCGACCCCGACCGCGCCCATGCTGGAACCGGTGCCGACCATGGTCGCTACCGTCGTGCCGATGGTAAGAAAGATCGGGACGCTACGTCCGCCCAGCAGGAAATCGTCGCCGTTGCTGCGACTGTTGCGGGACACCCACCATCCGAACGCGATCATGACGAGCACGTAGGCGATGAAGGCCCCGAGGAAAACGTGACTGTTCATATTGACCTCTTATAATTGTCGTTCCGGTCGTTGCCGCGACCGGAGCAGTGTTAAACAACCTGGTCCATAGGGTTTTATGCTGCCGGTCGCGCCCTTGCCGGGGCGCGACCACCTTTCTTACAGATGTTTCAAAGCGTCTCGTCAACGCATTCGATCATCTTTCGAGCGATGCGTACGCGCAGGCACGTATCAGGCCCTGTCGGCGCGATAGCACTTGATGTCCACTTCGACTTTGCAGTCCACCACCAGGTCCTGAACGCTGCAGATCCGCGCCGGCGGATGGTCGCCGAACACTTCCTTGAACACCTTGTTGAACGAGCTGAAGTAGCGCGCGTCGGTGAGCACGGCGGTGACGTGGACCACGTCTTCCACACCGTAGCCGGCCTCTTCGGCGATCTTCAGGCAGTTGGCGAACGCCAGTCGCGACTGTTCGATGATGCTGCCCTCGACGACTTCGCCGTCGGTCATCGGTGTCTGGCCGGAGACGAACAGCCAGCCGGCTGCCTCGGTGGCGCGAGCGAAGGGCAGTTTCTGGCCACCGGTGCCGACGCCGCCTTCGACGCCATAACGTTTGATACTCATGGTTGAATCTCCTGGATTGACGGGATGGGGGATAACGGTTTCGGGTTATCGGGTGAATGAAAAATCATGAGGCGGTGCGGGAAGGCTCCGCCGACAGCCGGGTTCGGCGTCGCAGCAAACGTCCGGCTCGGTATTCGCTGGCCTCGCCCTGGCGATAGCTGACCACGCCGTTGACGATGACCCGCTCGATGCCGCTCGCCCTGGCGATCGGCGCGGTGTAGGTCGCGGTGTCCTCGAGGGCGTCGAGATCGAACAACACCAGGTCGGCGAAGGCGCCGACTCGGATCTCGCCGCGGTCGGTCAGGCCGAAGTTGGCGGCGGAAAGCCCGGTCATCTTGCGCACCGCCTCGGTCAACGGCAGCAGTTTCAGATCGCGGCTGTAGTGCGCCAGCACCCGCGGGAACGCGCCCCATAGACGCGGATGCGGATGCGGATCGTTGGGCAGCCCGTCGGAGCCGACCATCGACAGCGGATGCGACAGCACCAGGCGCATGTCCGACTCGCTCATGTTGTGATAGACCGCGCCGGCCGGCTGCAGACGCCGGGCGGCGTCCATCAGCGACAGCTCCCACTGCTCGGCGATCGCTTTCAGCGATTGGCGCGCCATCTCCGGATGCGGGTCGGACCAGGTGATGAAGATGTCGATCTCGTCGGTGACCTGACCCAGATCCAGCGTCGAGGAGCCGGCGGTGTAGGGATAGCAGTCGCAGTGCACGCCGTGGGAAAGCGCGGCGTCGTCGAGCTTCGCCAGTGCCTTGGGCGCGTTGCCCCAGTTGCCGGCGCCGGCGCACTTGAGGTGCGAGATCACCAGCGGCGCCTGGCCATGTCTGGCGGTGGCGAAGGCTTCGTCCATGGCTTCGGGGAGCCCGGCGAACTCGTCGCGCAGATGCGTGGTGTAGACGCCGCCGGCGCGGCCGACCGCCTCGACCAGCGCGTTCATCTCGGCGGTGGGGGCGTGATAGGCGTTGCGGTAGGCTAGCCCGGAGCTCATGCCGACGGCGCCCTCGGTCAGTGCCGTTTCCAGCTGTTCACGCATGGCGGCGATTTCGCCGTCGCTGGCGGCACGGTCGAAGCGATCCATGACCTGGCTGCGCAGGCTGGTATGGCCGATCAGCGCCGCCACGTTGACGCTCGGTCGCGCCTGCTCGATCGCTTCGGCATAGGCGGCGAAGGTGGGGTAGCGGAAATCCTCCGCGCGGCCGAGCAGGTTCATGGGGTCCGGCACCTCGCCGGCCAATTTCACCGGGCTGGCGCTGATACCGCAGTTGCCGACCACCACCGTCGTGACGCCCTGGGAAAGCTTGGGCAGCATCTGGGGGGTGCGGATGACGTTGGTGTCGTCGTGGGTGTGCACGTCGATGAAGCCGGGGGTGAGAATCAGCCCCGTGGCATCGACGGTCTCGCGGGCATCGGCATCACCCAGATCGCCGATGGCGACGATCCGGTCGCCCTCGATCGCCACATCGGCAATGAAAGGCTCGCGTCCGCTGCCGTCGATGACGCTGGCGCGGCGGATCAACAAATCATGGGGCATGGTGGCTCCTGAAAGCGGCTCGTGACGCTCAATCCCCCAGCGGCTGGCGGTTGTCGCCGCCGCGGTGGGCATCGAGAGTGATCTTGAGTCGTCGCAGCTTGTCGCGGGTGCGCGAGCGGTGGCGCAGCGCCAGACCGAGGGCCAGCATGTCGATGGCGGCCATCATGGCGTAGCGCGACGACGACGGAAAATAGATGTAATCGGTCTCGCGGGCGGCCAGCGGCAGCGTGATATCGGCGACCTTGGCCAACGGCGAGCCGACCGCGGTGACGGCCAGCACCCGGGCGCCGTATTGGCGCGCCAGTTCGGCGGCTTCGACGATTTCCGGTGTGTAGCCGGTAACGGAAAGCGCGACCACCACGTCGCTGGGCTCCAGGGTCGAGGCCACCATGCGCGGCAGCAGCGATTGCGGATAGGCGCTGATCGCGTAGCCGAGGCGGACCAGCCGGAACTGCAGCTCCTGCGCCATCACCGTCGACCCGCCGCCGGCCCCGAACACCAGAATCTGGCGGGCGTCGTCGAGCATCGCCACTGCGCCCTCGACGTCCGCCTGCTCCATCAGCGTGCGGTTGAGCGCCAGCGTCTGGGCGGCGGTGTCGTAGATCACCCCGAGGCCATCGTCCTCGCTCGCTTCCTGGATGAAACGGCGGCCGGCAGCCAGCGCGCGGGTCAGGCGCGTCTTGAGGTCGCGCACGTTGCGACAGTCCACCGCGCGGGCGAAGCGGGTCACCGTGGCATCGCTCACCTCGGCGCGCCTGGCGATCTCGCCGATGCTGGCCTCCGCGACGAAGTCGATATCGTCGAAGATCAGATTGGCGACCTTCTTCTCCGCCTCGCGCAGACTCGGCAGGCAGGCGGTGATGTGCGACAAGATGTCGATTTCCTGGCTCACGTTGGGCTCGATAGTCGATAGGCAGTCAGTTCATGTTAGTCACTAACATATTTTTATTTTGTGTGTTAGTAAATACCCCAAAGGTTGAGACAAAGGACTGAGACAAAGGACTGAGAAGACAGACTTGGTGACGACGATCACCACAAGCACAACATTCGCGACAGGAGAAGAACCGATGGCTGACCCGATGACGTCTTTGGCGCCGCCGCAGAAAGGCACGCCGCTTTCGACCCCCGCCAATCTGCTGGCGGACGTGCCGCTGCCGGCGGCAGCGATCTTCGAGGCACCGCTGGCGCACAATCTCGCCTGGATGCAGCGTTTCGCGGACGATCACGGCGCCAAACTCGCGCCCCACGGCAAGACGACGATGGCGCCGGCGCTGTTCAAGCGTCAGATCGAGGCGGGCGCCTGGGGTATCACGCTGGCGACGGCGGTGCAGACGGTGGCGGCGCATGCGCATGGCATCGATCGCGTGCTGATGGTCAATCAACTGGTCGGCCGACCGAACATGACGCTGATCGCGGATGCCATCGAGCGTGGCCTCGAATACTACTGCGTGGTCGATGGTGCCGATAACGTGCGCAATCTGGGGCGCTATTTCGCCGAACGTGGGCTCACGCTCAACGTGCTGATCGAGCTGGGCATCGATGGCGGTCGCTGCGGTTGTCGCGACGCCGAACAGGTCGAGGCGCTGGTGGCGGCGATCGCGGAGCAGCCGGCGCTGGCGCTGGTGGGTATCGAAGGTTACGAGGGGATGATCGCTGGCGGTGACGAGATCGCCGCCGTGCGCGCCTACGGCGAGCGACTGATCGATACCGTCCGGAAGTTGCAAGCCAGTGGCGTGCTCCAGCGCGAGGCGCCGATCGTCACCGCGTCCGGCTCCAAGTGGTTCGATCTGATTGCCGAAGCGTTCGACAAGGCAGAGCTGCGCGAACGCTACACGCCGGTGCTGCGGCCCGGCTGCTACGTGGTTCACGATCACAAGCTCTATGCCGGTGCCATGGACGCCGTGAAATCGCGCCACCCCGGGCTCGAAGGAGAATTGCAGCCGGCGCTGGAGGTGTTCGCCCATGTGCAGTCGTTACCCGAGCCGGGCCTGGCTATCGTCGCGCTGGGCAAGCGCGATATCGGCCACGAACCGGATCTGCCGCTGCCGCTGCGTCTTTATTCATCGGCCACGGAGAACGCGACGCCAACTGATATCAGCGCGTGGCGAACGACGCACATCATGGACCAGCACGTCTTTCTCGAGATTCCCGCAAATGCCGAGATCGCCGTCGGCGATGTCATCGCTTTCGGCACCTCGCATCCCTGCCTGACCTTCGACAAGTGGCGCCGTCTGCTGCTGGTCGACGAACGGCTGGGGGTGAAGGAGATTCTCGAAACCTGCTTCTGATAACGGCGCCGCATCCGCCATTAAAAAAGTGGAAACGGTTTCCATAAATATTGACGCTCGGGCGTTGCTCGCTTAATTTGGCACCCTGTGAGCATCGGTCGCGGCCATTTTTCCGCGCCGTTGGCTGCACGACAGTCATGCGATGGTTCGCGGATCAGGCCCGGCGGTATCCGGGCAGGCGTGCCATTCCCGAGCGCTCTTCCGTCGGGATGAGACCTAACGAATCATTGACGGAAGTTTTTGGCGAGCCATTGGCTCGCCTTTTTTATGCCAGGGGCTTATGACTAGTTTATGCCTGGGGTTGCCGCTGTGAAGGCTGACGCCGGAGGGCAGGTTCGGCATATGCCACCTCTTGGTGACGCCTGAGCGAGCGACGGGGCTCTCCGCCCTGTCGCTCGTCGGCTCGGCGCCGTCGTTCGTTGGAATGGCTGGCTGCCTGGCGGCGCGCTCAATTCTGAACGGAGATGACGGAGCCGCCGTCGACACGGATATTGCTGCCGTTGACGAAAGAGGCGTGCTGCGACACCAGCA
Source organism: Salinicola salarius (assembly GCF_002179555.1). Taxonomy (GTDB): domain Bacteria; phylum Pseudomonadota; class Gammaproteobacteria; order Pseudomonadales; family Halomonadaceae; genus Salinicola; species Salinicola salarius_A. The sequence continues at coordinate 44,049 of NZ_NHOU01000013.1, forward strand.
TGGCGATCACATGGGCGACTTCCTGCGCTTCGCCGCGGCGTTTGGCGACGATGCCGGGGCGCTCGTTCTCGAGAAAACTTGCGATCGCCTCTTCGAAGGAAACGCTCAGTTGATCGGCGCGCTGTGTCATCATGCCGTCGGTCATCGGCGAGGCGATGAAGGCAGGGGCGACGGTATTGCAGAGCACGCCGTGTGCCGCTTCCTTGTAGGAGAGGTTCTTGACGAAGGTGCTCAGCGCCGCCTTGGCGGTATTGTAGACCGCCTCTTCCCAGTAGGGTTGAACGCTGTTTTCCGACGTGATGCAGATGAAACGGCCCCAGCCGCGATCGCGCATGGCGGGAATGGTGGCGCGAGCCACTCGCACGGCAGAGAAGAAGTCGATCTGCCAGGCGTGTTCGTAATCCCCGTCGGTGAGTTCCAGCGGATCGCCCTTGGCGCCGGTGACGCCGGCGGTGTGGATGACGATATCGATCGCGCCGAAGTGCTGCACGCCCTTGGCGACCAGTTCGTCCACTTCCGCTTGCCGCGTCACGTCTGCCGTCAGGCATAGCGGCTCGCCCGGCAAATCGTTAGCGGCGCGCTCGAGCGCTTGCGGGTCGAGATCGGTGAGCACCAGATTGACGCCTTCGGCCGCCAAGGTATGGGCCGTGGTCAGGCCGATACCACTTTGCGCGCCGGCGATTAATGCGGTTTTACCGAGAATGCCCAAATCCATTGCCAAGCCTCCCTGCTTACGATTGGATTGCTCGAGGAATGCAGTATTCGAGCCTCCAGCATGGTCAAGGTCGCGAATTCTTGCCAACCGGCAGCCGTGAGGCTTGGCCTTGCGGGAGCGCCATCGAGGCGTAAAAATGGCGCCCGTCTGTGACCGTGCGAGTCGGAACGCTCGCCAAAAGCGACACATCACGTCTTCACAAGCCGCTGGAAAAGCGGCAACACCTCCATTGCAGGGAACGCCATGACATTTCGCTACCTTCCAACGGCTCTATGTCTGGGTGCCGTCCTGCCCGGCGTGGCGCTGGCACAGTCCGGCTCGGCACAGTCCGGCTCGGCGCCGTCTGCCGCGAGCCCGTCGGCGGCCGCGCAACCGGTGATCGAAGTCACCGCGCCGCGACTTTCCCGCGAGCTGTATGCCACGCCGGCCGCCGTCTCGGTGGTCGAGCGCGAGGAGATTCAGCAGGGCCAGCAACGGGTCCGTCTGGACGAGTCGCTGATCACGGTGCCCGGGCTCTTCCTGCAGAATCGCGACAACTTCGCCCAGGGCGAACGGGTTTCCATTCGCGGGTTTGGCGCGCGGACGCCCTGGGGCGTGCGTGGCATCACCGTGCTGGTCGATGGCATTCCCTACACGTTGCCGGACGGTCAGGCGCAGCTGGATGCGATCGATCTCGACAGCGCCGAGCGCATCGAAGTGATTCGCGGCCCCAGCGCGGTGCAGTACGGCAATGCCGCCGGCGGCGTGATCAGCGTGACCACCGCGGACGGCAGCGACGATCCGGGCAGCCATATCCGTATCGAAGGTGGCAGTGACGGCTATCAGAAGACATCGGTCAGCAATGGCGGCGTCAACGGCCCCTGGTCGCACCACATCAGCGTGTCGGCGCTCAATGTCGACGGCTATCGCGACCATAGTTCGACCGAGAAATACCTGCTCAACGCCAAGCTGCGTCGTGAACTGGGGAGTGATCGCGCGCTCACGGCGATCGTCAATCTGTTGGATAGTCCCTACGCCGAGGATCCGGGTGGGTTGGATGCAGCAACTGTGTCCAGCGACCGTGATGGGACGATAACGGGTAATGATTTCTACTCGCCGACCCGTATCGATGCAGGGCAGGAGGTCGATCAGCAGGTGATTGGCCTGCAGTACGAGGATCTCTCCGCCGGCCCCGGCGAGTTCTACCTCAAGGGCTTCTATCTCAAGCGCGACTACCAGCAGCAGCTGGCCTACGCGGGTGACGACAACTTCGTCGCCTACGATCGCGACTACTACGGTGGCAGCGCCGAGTATCACCAGTCGCTGAGGCTGGGCGAGCTGCCGCTGCGCTACGTGGCCGGCGTGGACGTGGGACGTCAGGTGGATGACCGCTACCGGGAGGCGGTGAATATCGATGGCGATCATCAGGGGCGCACCGCCGACGAAACGCAGAAGGCGACCTCGCTGGGCGCCTTTCTGCAGGGCGATCTCGACCTGACCGAGCGCTGGACACTCTCGCTCGGCACCCGTTACGACCGGGTCGATTTCGATATCGATGATGATTACCGGAGCGACGGCGACGACAGCGGCGACCGTACCTTCGAGCAGTGGAGCGGCAGTGCCGGGCTCAGCTTCCGTTACCTGCCCACGCATCAGGTCTATCTCTCCACGGGCACCTCGTTCGAGACGCCGACCTTTGCCGAGTTCGCCAACCCGGCCGGTGTCGGGGGCTTCAATCCCGGCATCGAACCGCAGAAGGCGTGGAATCGCGAGATCGGCCTGCGCGGCAATTTCGACAACGGCCTCGATTACGACGTGGCGCTGTTCTCGACCCGGGTGCGGGATTCACTGGTCTCCTATCAGATCGATGGTCGCGACTACTATCGCAATGCCGGCAAGAGCCAGCAGGACGGTATCGAGGCGGCGCTGGGCTGGCAGTTCCAGCCCAGCTGGCGCCTGGATAGCGCGCTGACGCTGGCCAAGTACGAATTCGATGACTTCGAGGACGCCGACGGCAACTATGACGGCAACCGGATTCCCGGCCTGCCGGAGAAGACCTGGGTCAATCGCCTGACCTGGCAGGGGCTCGGCCAGAGGTTCGCGACGGTGGAAACCCAGTACATCGGTTCGATGATGGCCGATGATGCCAACGAGGTGAAGATCGACGACGTCTGGCTGGTCAACCTGCGCGGCGGCGATGGCTGGCGCCTGGGCGGCGATACCTGGTTGAAGGGCTATGTCGGCATCCGCAATCTGTTCGACCGCGAGCACTATGCCAACGTGATCATCAACGCGACCAACGCGCGCTATTTCGATCCGGCACCGGGGCGGACGGTCTATGCTGGTATCGGTATCGATTTTTGATTCTGGACCAGATGCCTGGTTCGATCTCTAAAAGAGCGGCGTTCGAGCATCGCCGCCATCAACGATGATTCAAGGAACCGTTATGCGAATTCTCATTGCGTTTGCCGGGGCGCTGGTCCTGTTCTCCCTGATCGGCGGCTGCACGTTCAATCGTTACAACGACGGGCAGCGCGAGGTGAAAGCGGGCGTGCCTCAGGAAGGGCCGACCAGCAATCCGGCGGATGCTTCGCGTGGGCAGAATGGTTCCGGCGAGCTGCCGTAAACACGTAGCGATACGCCTGACCTGACGTAAAAAGCCGCCCAAGGACGGCTTTTCGATCGTCGGCTCATTAAAGCATCTTTTCAGGCCTGGTCGTTCTTCAGGCCTGATAATCGCTCTCGGAGTAGAGCACGCGCAGGCGCAGGGTGTGGTCGACCTGCTTGAGCGCTTCCAGCGCCTGCTTGCCGTAGGCCTTGTCGACGTCGATGACAACATAGCCGACCTTGTCGTTGGTCTGCAGGAACTGGCCGGCGATGTTGATGCCGTTTTCGGACAGCACGCGGTTGATCTCGGAGAGCACGCCGGGCACGTTCTCGTGGATGTGCAGCAGGCGATGCTTGTCCGGATGCGACGGCAGCGCCACCTCGGGGAAGTTGACCGAGGTGATGGTGGTGCCGTTGTCGGAGTAGGTCACCAGCTTCTCGGCGACTTCGATGCCGATGTTCTGCTGCGCTTCCAGCGTGGAACCGCCGATATGCGGGGTCAGAATCACGTTCTCGAGACCGCGCAGCGGCGAGGTGAACTCCTCGTCGGCGCCCTTGGGCTCGACCGGGAAGACATCGATCGCCGCGCCCAGCAGCTTGCCGCTCTTGAGCGCTTCGGCCAGGGCCTCGATATCCACGACCGAACCGCGAGAAGCGTTGATCAGGATGCCGCCCTGCTTCATCAGCGCGATCTGCTCGGCGCCGATCATCCAGCGCGTCGACGGCAGATCCGGCACATGGAGGCTGACCACGTCGGCGCGGGCCAGCAGCTCCTCGAGGCTGCCTACCTGGCGCGCATTCCCCATCGCCAGCTTGGTCACCACGTCGTAGTAGAGCACGTCGAGGCCGAGCGATTCGGCGAGTACGGAGAGCTGGGCGCCGATGCTGCCGTAACCGATGATGCCCAGCGTCTTGCCGCGGGTTTCATGCGAGTTCTTGGCGGATTTCAGCCAGCCGCCCTGGTGCGCGCGAGCGTTCTTCTCGGGGATGCCGCGCAGCAGCATGATCGTTTCGGCCAGCACCAGCTCCGCCACCGAACGGGTATTGGAGTAGGGCGCGTTGAACACCGGGATGGCGCGTTTGAGCGCCGCATCGAGATCGACCTGGTTGGTGCCGATGCAGAAGCAGCCGACGGCAGTCAGCTTTTCCGCCGCGGCGAAGACCCGCTCGTTCAGCTGGGTCCGGGAGCGAATGCCGATGAAGTGCACGTCGCGGATCTTTTCGATCAGATCGTCTTCGGCCAGCGACGTGGAGAGCGTCTCGATATTGGTGTAACCCGCGTTCAGCAGCGTATCCACGGCGGACTGGTGAATGCCCTCGAGCAGGAGGATCTTGATCTTGCTCTTGTCCAGAGACGTCTTGGCCATTGGTGGATCAACCCTTCTTCATCGGCTTGTGGCGACGGTGGCATGAAAGCCGCGTCGCGGTCATGGGGGGAAGACCTGGCGGGACTGGGGCAGAAATCTCCGCCTCAGCGGCGCCAGCGGGCGCACAGCTTAACACAGACACTGCCGGGCGGGATGAAAATGACGCGGCTTCGACATGAACCCCGTGCATTCAAGATCGGCCGCGATAGGCGGCGAGGGCTGGCGGCAAGGCAGCCAATGACGGACGCGAAACGCCCCGCATGGGGGCGTCCGAAATGCCGTTTTGTTTTGTTGGGAGGGGGCGGCTTATTGGAGGGACGGTCGACAGCAGTGAAGCCTGCCGACAGCGCGGCGGTTCAGGGCGTCAGCACGATCTTGCGGCAGTCGTCCTGCTTGTCTTCGAACATGCGGTAGCCGTCGGCAGCCTGATCCAGCGTCATGCGGTGGCTGATGATCGCCTCGGGCTTGAGCTTGCCCTGCTCGATGGCTTCCAGCAGCTTGGGCAGATAGTGATGAACGTGGGTCTGGCCGCCTTTCATGGTCAGGCCCTTGTCGAAGAAATCGCCGATCAGGAAGCCATCGACGGCGCCGGCATAGACGCCCGGGACGCTGATATTGCCGCCGCGGCGCACCGCTGCCAGGCACTGATGGAGAGCGATGTCGCTGCTCTCGACCTCGAAGTTGTCCATCGCCGGCAGTTTGCCGCCGTGCCCCTTGGCCTCGTAGCCCACGGCATCGATCACCGCATCCACGCCTCGGTAGCCGTCGGTCATCTGGATGATCGCTTCAGCCACATCATCGACCTCATCGAAATTGAGCGTTTCGACGCCGTAGGCCTGCTTGGCGAAGTCGAGACGATAGCGCTGATTGTCGACCATGAGGATCCGTTCGGCGCCTTCCATTCGCGCGCACGCTGCCGACAGCAGCCCCACCGGACCGGCACCGAAGATCGCCACGCTCGAGCCGGGCGTGATGCCGGCGTTCAGCACCGCCTGATAGGCGGTCGGCAGGATGTCGGACAGGAACAGCACCTGTTCATCGTCGAGCCCGTCGGCGATGGGGAACGGGCCGGTATTCGCCTGGGGAACGCGCACGTATTCGGCCTGCCCGCCGGGGATGCCGCCGTACATGTGGGAGAACCCGAACAGCGCGGCCGGCGCGGGGATCGATTTCTTGTTGAGGGCGCCGCCCTCGTCGGGATTGGTGGTCTCGCACGCCGCATAGAGCGCGTGCTGGCAGAAGAAGCAACTGCCGCAGGCGATGACGAAGGGCACCACGACGCGATCGCCTTTCTTGACGCGGGTGACCGCCGGGCCGGCTTCTTCGACGATGCCCATGAACTCGTGGCCGAAGATGTCGCCCGGTTCGGTGGCTGGCATCGACCCCCGGTAGAGGTGGAGGTCGGAGCCGCAGATGGCAGTGGCGGTGACCCGCAGGACGATATCGTCGTCCTGCTCGATTTTCGGTTCGGGAACGTTTTCGACGCGCACGTCGTGGCTACCCTGATAGACCAGTGCTTTCATGCAGGTGGCTCCTTGCGATGATTTTGGCTTCCGTGACGACACAACGGCCGCTTGCGCCCACCTGAAGTTAGAAAGCATGCCGGCTCTCTTCCAGCGCATCTCGGATGGTTAACGGCTTTCAATTTGATCTGGGTTAACAATGAAGGCGGAATTCGGCCGGATCAGGAAGTGTGTCCTTTTCAATAACGTCGCGAGGCCGTCGGATTTGCCGCCAAGGGCAGACGACCCCGGGGGGCGGCGGTGTATACTGAGGAGCCATTTCCGAACCGGTGCGGCAGCGTTTCGACGCCCGTGCCTCGAAGAACGCTCTCGGCGCCATTGGGGCGTCCTCGAGCGATGACATGAGAGCCCCATGCCCGACAAGATGGCCGACAAGGACGTTTCACAGGACGTCGACGCCTCCCAGGACGCTGACGTTGCCAAGGATTTTGCCGCGACGCTGGATCAGCTCGAGACATTGGTTGCCCAGCTCGAATCCGGCGAACTGACGCTGGAAGCGTCGTTGACCGCGTTCGAGCGCGGTATCCGTTTGACGCGGGATGCCCAGCACCGCCTCGACAGCGCCGAACTCAAGGTGCAGGCGCTGCTCGAGCAGAGCGACGGCTCGCTGCAGGCGGTTCCGTTCGATGACCCGGAGCCGTTCGACCAGGAGCCGAACCATGAACGTTGAGACGCCTAACGCCGCGGGGCTGATCGACGCCGCGCGGTCGCGCAGCGAGCATGTGCTGGCGGCATGGCTCAATCGTGCGGATGGCGCCAGCGCGTCGCTCGACGATGCCATGCGTTACAGCGTGCTGGGGACCGGCAAGCGTCTGAGACCGGTGCTGGTCTATCTGGCCGGGCGCGCGCTGGGCGCCGATGACGAGGCGCTGGACGCGCCGGCGGCGGCGATCGAGATGATCCACGCCTATTCGCTGGTCCATGACGATCTGCCGGCCATGGACGATGACGACCTGCGCCGCGGCCGGCCGACGGTTCATCGCGCCTTCGACGAGCCGCTGGCGATCCTGGCGGGCGATGCGCTGCAGACGCTCGCCTTCGAGGCACTGGCATCCCGGCCGCATCCGCGTCTGGGCGCCTTGATCACGACGCTCGCACAGGCGGCGGGCCGTGACGGCATGGCCGCGGGGCAGGCGATCGATCTGGGCGCCGTCGGGGCGCCGATGGATCTCGCGGCGCTGCAGGCGATGCATCAGCACAAGACCGGCGCGCTAATTCGGGCCGCGGTCCGCCTGGGCGCGCTGGTGGCGGTCGACGCTTCTGACCCGCGGATCGCCGCACTAGATCATTATGCCGCCGCGATGGGCCTGGCGTTCCAGATTCACGACGATGTTCTCGACATCACCGGCGACACCCAGACGCTGGGCAAGACCTCCGGCGCCGACGCGCGCCGCGACAAACCTACCTATCCCGCCCTACTTGGCGTTGCGCAGGCGCAGCGCCGCGCCCGCGATCTGCTCGACGAGGCGCTCGCCGCTCTCGAGCCGCTGGGCGAGGCCGGCCAGCCGCTGGCGGCGCTGGCTCGTTTCATGATCGATCGCGATCACTGACCGGTAACGACATGTCTATGAAGCTGTTCGACGAGATTCCTACTCAGCGCCCCCTGACGCCGTTGCTCAATACGCTCGAGTCGCCGGCGGGGTTGCGCCACCTGTCACTGTCCCAGCAGCGGCAGGTCGCGGATGAGCTGCGCGCCTACCTGCTCTATAGCGTGGGCTGCAGCGGCGGCCATTTCGGTGCCGGGCTCGGCGTGGTCGAGTTGACCGTAGCGCTCCACCGCGCCCTGAATACCCCCCACGACCGCCTGCTGTGGGACGTCGGCCACCAGGCCTATCCGCACAAGATTCTCACCGGCCGGCGCGAAGCGCTGTCGAGCATCCGGCAGTACGGCGGTCTTGCCGCGTTCCCGCGGCGCGAGGAATCGCCTTACGACACCTTCGGCGTCGGCCATTCGAGCACCTCGATTTCGGCGGCGCTGGGCATGGCGCTGAGCGCCCGGACCAAGGGCGAGCAGCGCCGTGTCTGCGCGGTGATCGGCGATGGCGCGCTGACCGCCGGCATGGCCTTCGAGGCACTGGCCCATGCGGGGCACGTCAATGCCAACCTGCTGGTCGTGCTCAACGACAACGAGATGTCGATCTCGGAAAACGTCGGCGGTATGGCGAGTTACCTGACGCGGATTCTCACCAGCAAGCCATATACCGCCATGCGCGAGAACGGCAAGCGTGTGCTGTCGCACCTGCCGGGCGCGCTGGAGTTCGCGCGGCGCACCGAAGAGCACGTCAAGGGCATGATCAGCCCGGCGACGCTGTTCGAGGAGATGGGCTTCAACTATCTCGGGCCGATCGACGGCCATGACCTGGCCGCACTGAATCAGGCGCTGGAGGCCGTGCGCGATCTCGATGGGCCGCAGTTCCTCCATGTCCGTACCCGCAAGGGGCGCGGCTTTCGGCCGGCGGAAGCCGACCCGATCGGCTTCCACGCCATCACCAAACTGGAAAAGACGCCACGCGATTCATCGTGCCCGAAGCCGCACGACGCCGAGCGGGCACCGCCTGAGGTGCCGAAGCTCGAACCGAAGCCTAAGCCGCGCACCGAAGACATTCAGCGCCCAAAGCCGCGCAAATATTGCAACGTGTTCGGCGACTGGCTGTGCGACATGGCCGCAGCGGATTCGCGGCTGATCGGCATCACACCGGCCATGCGCGAGGGCTCCGATCTGATCCGCTTCTCGCAGGTCTATCCCGAGCGTTACTACGATGTGGCGATTGCCGAGCAGCACGCAGTAACGCTGGCGGCGGGAATGGCCTGCGAGGCGATGAAGCCGGTGGTGGCGATCTACTCGACGTTCCTGCAGCGCGGCTACGACCAGTTGATCCACGACGTTGCCGTGCAGCATCTCGATGTCACCTTCGCCATCGATCGCGCCGGCCTCGTCGGCGAGGACGGCCCGACGCATCACGGGGCGATGGATCTTTCGTATCTGCGTTGCGTACCGGACATGATCATTCTGGCTCCGGCGGACGAGGCGGAATGCCGGGCGATGCTCTCCACCGCCTATCACCACGATGGCCCGGCGGCGGTGCGCTATCCGCGCGGCACCGGCCCGGGCAGCGAGATCCCGGCGGATCTCGAGGCGCGAGTGCCGATCGGCAAGGCCGAGCGGCGTCGTGAAGCGACGGCGGAACAGGGCAAGGCGCGTATTGCGCTGCTGGCATTCGGCAGCCTCAATACGCCGGCGGCCGAGGTCGCCGAGCGGCTCGACGCGACGCACCTCAACATGCGTTCGGTGAAGCCGCTGGACCGCGAGGCGATTCTGGCGGCGGCCAGGGACCACGATCTGTTGGTCACGCTCGAGGAGAATGTCGTGGCCGGTGGCGCCGGCAGTGGCGTCATCGAACTGCTGGCGGCCGAGGGCGTGCAGGTGCCGGTGCTCAATCTGGGCATTCCCGACATTTTCGTCGAACACGGCAAGCCGGCCGAACTACTGCGCGATTGCGGGCTGGATGCCGATGGCATCGAAGCGGCCATCCGTCGTCGCCTGAACATCAACAACGACTGATAGGATCTTCATGTCAATTGCCATTCTGATCGGCGCCGTCATCGGCTATCTCTTCGGCAAGTTGCCGGGCCTTCTGATCGGCGCCGCCATCGGCTGGTGGGTCAGCCGAAAGCTGCGCAGCACGCTGCTGGGGCGCGTGGTCAATATCCAGCACCAGTTCCTGGAGTCGACCTTCGCGGTGATGGGCTGCGTGTGCAAGGTCGACGGCCACATCACCCAGGACGAGATCCGCACGGCGGAGATGCTGTTCGATCGTCTCAACCTGAGCGGGGAGATGCGCGAACGCGCCAAGGCTGCCTTCAATCGCGGCAAGTCGCCGGAGTTCGATCTCGATGCCGAGGTCGAGACGATCCGCCGCGTCACTGGCGGCCAGCGTGCGCTGCTGCAGGTATTTCTGCAGGTGCAGCTGGCAGCGATCGCCGCCGACGGCCAGATGCATCCCGCCGAACACGACATGCTGCTGCGCGTGGCGCGCGGCCTGGGCTTCTCCGAAGCCGAGATCCAGCAGATCGAAGCGATGCTGCGCGGCGGTGCCCATCAGGGGGCGGGCGGTGCGACCAGCGGCCAGTCGCTGGAGGATGCCTATCGGGTGCTCGGTGTGTCCGAGGATGTCTCCGATGCCGAGCTCAAGCGCGCCTATCGCAGGCTGATGAGCGAAAACCACCCCGACAAGCTGGCCGGCAAGGGGTTGCCGGAGAGCATGCGCGAGATGGCCAAGGAGCGTACCAGCGAGATCAGCAATGCCTACGATCTGATCAAGAAAACGCGGGAACAGCGCGGGGGCTGAAGCCGTCTTGCGCGGGCAGCGATCGCTATTGTCTCTCATCGATTAACACGCTTAGATAGAGGTTCGCCCGTCGAGACAGCCGCAACAAGGATGTGACTGCATGCCAGCGAAGGCCGATCTCTACCGCACTGCCGCCCGGATGCTGGGCACGATCGACAAGAGTGGTTGGGTGCTTCGCTATCGCTACGGCGACCGGCGTCTGCTCGAGGACGTCGTGCTGCCCGCCCTGAACCGCGATCCCGGCGTCGAAACCCTGCTGCTGGTCGGCTGCGCCTGGTATACCCGGCACTATCCCCAACTGCTGCCGCGCAAACGCGTCACGACCATGGAAATCGACCCGGCCAAGGCAGCCTTCGGCGGCGATTCGCACATCGTGGCCAACATGACCGATATTACCGAGCGCCTGCCTCCGGAGAGCCTGGATGGCGTGATCTGCAACGGCGTGCTGGGCTGGGGCCTGGACGAGCCCGATGCGGTGGAAGCCGCCTTCGCCGGCGCGGTTGTCTGTCTGAAGCCCGGCGGTCTCTTTCTGTTGGGCTGGAACGACATACCGCCGCGCAATCACTGTCCGCCGGAGTCCATCTCCGCACTCGGCAGGCTCGAAGCCGCCAACATTCCCGGCCTGGAGATACACTCGCTGGTCGCCCTCGAACGCAACCAGCACTGCTATCAGGCGTATCGCAAGCCGGAAAAAGGCTGATCAATATGGTGCATCGAGCGCCAATTGTGCTTTATTGGTGTGCATCGATTCCCGAGCAAGCTGTTAAGGCCAATCGAAGAGAAACTTAAATTATTGATAAGGAGTTGTTTTTTTTTGAATGGCAGGTTTTTTGAATAGGTTGGAGGGATAGAAACGATTGGGGTATCGGCAGCGCGTCTGCCAAACAACTTGGTCTTCAATGGATAGCTAGGGTTCCGACTGCATCATCACTACCCCCGATGTAGTGTCTGGTCCGAGAGCTGTCGACCTGCGCCAACTGGTTCCAAAAGCCAGCGGCGAAGGTTACACGGCGGGATAAAAGCCCGGGAGGATAAGGTGCGATACGTACCGATGCCCCCGACCGCTCCGCCAAATCATTGGAGGCTTAACATGCGCCCAAGCCGAATTCTGACCGCTGTTCTCTCCGCCACGCTGCTGGCGACCACAGCTCCCGCGTTTGCTCAGTCCCGCGACCATTTCAGCGTCTGCTGGTCGATCTATGCCGGGTGGATGCCTTGGTCCTATGCTGACGCGTCAGGCATTCTCGACAAGTGGGCCGACAAGTACGGTATCGATATCGACTTGGTGCAGGTCAACGACTACATCGAATCCATCAACCAGTACACGTCGGGCAACGTAGATGGTTGCGCCATGACCAACATGGATGCGCTGACCCTGCCAGCGGCTAGCGGTGTCGATTCCACCGCCCTGATCGTCAACGACTACTCCGACGGTAACGACGGTATCGTGCTGAAAGGCAGCGATAACCTTGCGGACATCAAGGGCCGTCAGGTCAACCTCGTTCAGTTCAGCGTTTCCCACTACTTCCTGGCCCGGGCGCTAGAGACCGTCGGCTTGACCGAGCGGGACGTCGAGACAGTCAACACCTCGGATGCCGACATGGTCGCGATCTATCCGGACGACCAGACTCAGGCCATCGTGACCTGGAATCCCCAGCTCAGCGCAATTGCCGATATGGACGACGCCAACGTGGTGTTCACCTCGCACCAGTTGCCTGCCGAAATTCTCGACATGATGGTGGTCAACACCGACACCCTGGCCGACAACCCCGACTTCGGGCGTGCCTTGGTCGGTGCCTGGTACGAGGTCATGGATAAGGTTGCTGCCGGTGACGAAGACGCGCTCGGTCAGATGGCTGAAGCCGCAGGAACCGATCTCCGAGGGTACAAGAATCAGTTGGCCGCAACCCATCTCTATACCGATCCAGCCGAGGCGGCCAGCCTGATGCAAGGCCAAGGGCTTCTGACCACCATGCAGCGCGTGGCGGAATTCAGCTACCAGCACGGCCTGCTGGGCGAGATGGCGCCGAACGCTAGCTTCATCGGCATCGAGACGCCGCAGGGTGTCTATGGAGACGAAAGCAATATCCGGCTGCGCTTCGACCCGACCTACACCCAGGACTACATCGCTTCACAACCGTAACTCACCGTCAGGCCGCCGGGCCCGCTCGCAGAGGCGAGCCCGGGGCGCACGCCCAACTCACGACGGAGAATGCATGAAGCGACTCATCAACTACACCCCCTCTCGCGGAAGCCGCTGGCTGATCGGTCTGGTACCTTTCGGGATCATCGCGCTGGCTTACCTGGTGCTGTCCAATGCGAGACTGGCGGGAAATCCCAACGATCGCCTGCTGCCGTCGCCGGCGACGATGGTCGAGACTTTCACCCAACTGGCGACGCAGGCCAGCGTGCGCACCGGGACCATCCCGCTATGGGACGACACCTTTGCCAGCCTCGAGCGGCTTGGCCTTGGTATCGCCATCAGCGCACTGATCGGTCTGGTCGTGGGCGTGCTGAACGGCGGTCTACCGCTGATGCGGGCCAAGTTGTCGCCATTGGTCACGGTCGTCTCGCTGATCCCACCCATGGCGATCCTGCCGGTGCTGTTTATCGCCTTCGGCACCGGAGAGATGGCCAAGGTGGCGCTGATCGTCATCGGCGTGGCGCCGTTTCTGGTTCGCGATCTCCAGAGCCATGCGATGCGCCTGCCGGATGAGCAGCTGATCAAGGCGCAGACGCTCGGCGCCAGCTCCTGGCAGGTTTTGCTGCGGGTGCTGTTGCCGCAACTGATGCCGCGGCTCATGGCCTCGACTCGGCTGGCGCTCGGCAGTGCTTGGCTGTTCCTGATTGCCGCCGAGGCGATCGCGGCGCAGGAAGGTCTCGGCTACCGCATATTCCTCGTGCGTCGCTATCTGGCGATGGACGTGATTCTGCCCTACGTGGTCTGGATCACGCTGCTGGCCTTCGTGATCGATCGGGTGCTGGCGCTGACCTCGCAGCGACTCTTCCCCTGGTTCCATGCCGAAGAAGGGGGCAAGTCATGAGCCTGCTCGAAGCAAGGCATCTGGAGAAGCGCTACGGCGATCAGATCGTGCTGGAACGCATCGGTTTTCGTGTCGAGACCGGGGAGTTCGTGACCCTGGTCGGCGCTTCCGGCTGTGGCAAGACGACCTTCCTCAAGCTACTGCTGGGCACCGAGCGGATCTCGCGTGGCGCGCTGACGCTTGACGACCGTCCGCTGCCGGACGAGCCGGGGCCGGATCGCGGCGTGGTGTTCCAGAGATACTCGGTCTTCCCGCACCTGACCGTGCTCTGTAACGTGATGATGGCCGAGGAACTGGCCGGTTCGCGCTGGCTCGGCAAGCTGTTCGGCGCCGCGCGTCGCCGGGCCGTCGAGACCGCCAGGGCGCGTCTCGAGGAGGTCGGTCTCGCCCACGCCCTGCACAAGTATCCCCACGAACTTTCCGGCGGCATGCAGCAGCGTCTCGCCATCGCGCAGGCGCTGATGATGAGGCCGAGGATTCTGCTGCTCGACGAGCCCTTCGGCGCGCTCGATCCCGGCATTCGCCAGGACATGCACGCACTGATCACCCGGCTGTGGCGGGAGCAGCAGCTGACCATCTTCATGATTACCCACGACGTCAAGGAAGCCTTCGCCCTCGGCACGCGGCTGTGGGTGTTCGACAAGATCCGCCACGATCCGCAGGCCCCCGAGGCCTATGGCGCCACCATCACCTACGACCTGGCCATCGGCGAGAACCGCCGCCCACCGGAAGACCTTGGCAGGACCGTCGACGCGATGAACGAAGGATGGACACAGACATTTCAGGAGACGCCGATATGACAAACTCGCTGAGCGCGCGGGACGACGCGCCCGACGCCTATACCACTCACCTCCCCGGCGGCCAGCACTGGTCGCTGCGCCTGCGCCGCGGTACCACGCTGTCGCTGACCGCGCGTGAGGCCGACACCAACGTCGGGCTGCTCTGCTACAACCCGGAGAATCTGCTCGAACGGTTGAACCTGCCGGATACCCTCAAGTGTCAGCACACCTTCAAGCTGACTCGGGGGAACTGCCTCTACTCCGACATGGGGCGAGTCTTCGCCTCGATCGTCGAGGACGATCTCGGCTGGCACGACAGCGTCGGCGGCAACCTCAACCGGGCGCACATGATCACCAAAGGCTGGCAGCCGGTGAGTTTCCAGCAGGCGCTCAACGACAGGACCCAGACTGGCCACGACAGCTTCCTGGTCGAGCTGGCCAAGTACGGATTGGGGCGACGCGACATGGCCGCCAACCTCAATCTCTTCAGCAAGGTAGAGAGCGACGAGGCGGGGCGCCTGCGCTACGTGCCTGGCCACTGTCAGCCGGGGCAGCGTGTGATGCTGCGTTTCGACATGGACACGCTGGTGCTGCTGCACACCTGCCCTCATCCGCTGGATCCGAGCGCGTGCTATCCGCACCGCGGCGTCGATATTGCCCTCGGCACTGCCCCGGCGCCGGATGAGGAGGATATCTGCTGGCGCGCCTGCCCGGAAAACGCCCGCGGCTTCGCCAACAACCGTCTTTATCACCTCGGCCTGCAGGGAGCCTGACATGCGTCTGACTGAGACCACGAGTACGACCACGACGATCACGCCGCTGCTGGAAAGCCCCTTGCGCGTGGAGAATGCCGCCATCCGTCATCTCATCGAGGCTGGCGACCACTACATCGGCATTGTCCGCGCCGGCCAGACGCTGCGGCTGGTCGATGTCGAGGGCAACGAGGCGGCGGACACGCTGTTCTTCAATGCCCACGATACGGCGGAGCGCTACAGCGCCATGGATACCGTACGCGAGCAGGGCCAAGTCTATCTCGGCACAGGCTCCCGGCTGCTCTCCGGCGAGGGCAACCTGATGCTGACGATCACCGCCGACACCTGCGGTCGCCACGATACCTTGGGTGGTGCCTGCGCCAGCGAGAGCAACACTGTGCGCTACGATCTCGAGAAACGCCACATGCACTCCTGCCGAGACAACTGGATGCAGGCCATTGCCAACTATCCAGAATTCGGCCTGACCAAGCGTGACATCACTCACAACATTAACTTCTTCATGAATGTTCCGGTGACGCCGGAAGGGGGGCTGTCGTTTGCCGACGGGCTTTCCGGACCGGGCAAGTACGTGGAAATGGAAGCTGCCATGGACGTAGTGGTGCTGATTTCCAACTGCCCACAGCTCAACAACCCTTGCAGCGGCTTTAATCCGACGCCGCTGGAAGTGCTGGTTTGGGACTGAATCTCATCTCTGGTGTTTTTTCAGATAACGTCCAGGTGACGCGAGGACGACCTCGCGAACATCTAAAGTAGGCGGGACGACCCGCCCCCGGTCGAGCAGATCCTCATGTTCAACAAGGTCTTGATCGCCAATCGCGGCGCCATCGCCGCGCGCATCCAGCGCACTCTTAAACGTTTAGGTATCGGCTCGGTGGTGGTATACGCCGAGGCCGACCGCGACGCCCCCTACGTCTTCGCTGCCGATGAAGCCTGGTCGCTGGGCGAAGGCGCCGCCGCTGCTACCTATCTTGACATCGACAAGCTGATCGCCATCGCCAGACAGAGTGGCGCCGAGGCGGTGCACCCCGGCTACGGCTTTCTCTCCGAGAACACGAAGTTCATTCAGGCCTGCGAGGAGGCCGGGCTGGTCTTCCTCGGCCCGACACCCGAACAGATCCGCGACTTCGGCTTGAAGCACGAGGCGCGCGCCCTGGCCGAGCGAGCCGGCGTGCCCTTGGTGCCGGGCTCCGGCCTGCTCGACAGCGTCGAGGACGCTGTCAGGGAGGCTGCGCGCATCGGCTATCCGGTGATGCTCAAGTCCACTGCTGGCGGTGGCGGCATCGGCATGCAGGTCTGTAACGACGAAGCCGCTTTGCAGCGCGCCTTCGACTCGGTGCGCGGGCTCGGCGAGCGCAACTTCGGTGACGCCGGCGTGTTTCTCGAAGCCTACATCGCCCGCGCCCGTCACCTCGAGGTGCAACTGTTCGGTGACGGCCGAGGCAAGGTCGTGGCGCTCGGCGAGCGCGACTGCTCCACCCAGCGCCGCCACCAGAAGGTGGTCGAGGAGTGCCCGGCGCCCAACCTGCCCGAGAGCGTGCGCCAGGAGTTGCACGCCACCGCCGTGCGCCTGGGCAAAGCCGTCGATTACCGCAATGCCGGCACCGTGGAGTTCATCTACGATGCCGAGCGCGAAGCCTTCTACTTCCTCGAGGTCAACACCCGCCTGCAGGTGGAACACGGCGTCACCGAAGAAGTCTGGAGCGTGGACATCGTCGAGTGGATGATCCGCCTCGGCGCGGGTGAACTGCCCGACCTCGACGAGCTGACCCAAAATCTCGCCCCGAAAGGCCACGCCATCCAGGCGCGTCTCTACGCCGAGGACCCCAGCCATGACTTCCGCCCCAGCGCCGGGCTGCTCACCGAGGTGGCCTTCCCCGAAGCGCCCGGCCTGCGCGTCGACCACGCCATCGAGGCGGGCCTGGAAGTCTCGGCGCTGTTCGACCCCATGCTGGCCAAGGTGATCGTTCACGCCGACGACCGCGACACGGCCATCGAACGTCTGGCCGCAGTGCTCGAGAAGTCCAGCGTCTACGGCTTCGAGACCAACCGCACCTGGCTGTCGCATGTGCTGCGCGATGCACGCTTCCGCGACGCCGACATGCATACCCGCTGGCTGGCCGATCTCGCCTGGGCGCCGCCGGCCATCGAGGTGCTCAGCGCCGGCACCCTGACCACCATCCAAGATCATCCCGGCCGCCAGGGGCACTGGGACGTGGGCGTGCCACCCTCCGGGCCGTTCGACGACTGGTCGTTCCGCCTTGGCAACCGCCTGCTCGACAACCCGGCTGATGCCGCCGGACTCGAGATCACCCTTACTGGCCCCACGCTGCGTTTCCACCGCACCACCCAGATCGTGCTCGCCGGCAGCCAACTGCCCGCCGAGGTCGACGGTAAGCCCGTGGCTTTCTGGCAGGTGCTGGACATTCCCGCCGGCGCCACGCTGACGCTGGGCAAGGCCAGTGCCGGGGCGCGCGCCTACCTGCTGGTACGCGGCGGCATCGACTGCCCGCACTATCTCGGCTCCAGAGCCACCTTCACCCTCGGTCAGTTCGGCGGCCACGGCGGGCGCGCCCTGCGCACCGGCGACATGCTCTCGCTGCCCGAACTCGACGCCACCGCATCACGCGCCCTGCCCGAGGCGCTCAGGCCCGAGCTCGGCGGCGAGGACGGCCACGTCTGGCAGGTCGCCGTGCTCTACGGCCCGCATGGCGCACCGGACTTCTTCACCGGGGACGACATCGACATTTTCTTCGCTCACGAGTGGGAGGTGCACTACAACTCGAGCCGCACCGGCGTGCGCCTGATCGGCCCGCGCCCCGAGTGGGCCCGCGCCGACGGTGGCGAGGCCGGCCTGCACCCGTCGAACATCCACGACAACGCCTACGCCTTCGGCACCATCGACTTTACCGGCGACATGCCGGTGATTCTCGGCCCCGACGGCCCCTCGCTGGGCGGCTTCGTCTGCCCAGCCACGGTGGTACGCGCCGAGCGCTGGAAGCTCGGTCAGCTCACGGCCGGCGATCGTATCCGCTTCGTGCCGGTGGATCTGACCACCGCCCGGCACCTGGAAGCGCGCCAGCAGGCCCAGCTCGCGTCGCTGAGCGAGCAGCCGGCCGTGGCTCTCGAAGAGAATTGCGGCAGCCCGGTGCTGCGCGACGTACCGGCCGAGACCGCCGGCGAGCGCATCGTCTACCGCCGCGCCGGCGACGACTTCCTGCTGGTCGAGTTCGGCGCCATGGAGCTGGATATCGCGCTGCGCTTCCGTGCGCATGCCTGGATGCTGTGGCTGCAGAACAACACCCTGCCTGGCCTGCGCGAGCTGACGCCGGGCATTCGCTCACTGCAGATCCACTACGAGCCCGACGAGCTCGCCCTCGACGAGCTGCTCGCCCATCTGGTGCGGGCCGAGCATGAGCTGCGCGACGTGGAATCGCTCGAGGTCGAGGCGCGCACCGTGCATCTGCCGCTCTCCTGGGACGACCCGGCCTGTCAGGAGGCCATCGACAAGTATCAGCGCAGCGTGCGCCCGGACGCGCCGTGGTGCCCGAGCAATCTGGAGTTCATCCGCCGCATCAACGGACTCGACGCCATCGAGCAGGTGCGCGACATCGTCTTCAACGCCCGTTACCTGGTGATGGGCCTGGGCGACGTCTACCTCGGCGCGCCGGTGGCCACGCCGCTCGATCCCACCCAGCGCCTGGTCACCACCAAGTACAACCCGGCGCGTACCTGGACCGCCGAGAACTCGGTGGGTATCGGCGGCGCCTACCTGTGCGTCTACGGCATGGAGGGCCCCGGAGGCTACCAGTTCGTCGGCCGTACCCTGCAGATGTGGAACCGCTACCGCCAGACCGAATACTTCGACAACCCCTGGCTGCTGCGCTTCTTCGACCAGTTGCGCTTCTTCGAGGTCAGCCATGACGAGCTGATGCGGATCCGTCGCGACTTCCCCCACGGACGCTACCCGCTCGAGGTCGAGACCACGCGCTTCAAGCTTGCCGACTACCAGGCCGACATCGACGCCCACGCCGAACGGATCGCCGAATTCCGCGAGCGTCGCGAGGCCGCCTTCCAGCAGGAGATGGCCGACTGGCGGGCCAACGGTCAGTTCACCTTCGAGGATCAGGCCCCCGAAGCCGCCGAGGCTACGGAATTGGGTAGCGACGAACTGGGCATCGACAGCCCGGTGACCGGCAGCCTGTGGAAGCTGACGGTCGCCGAGGGCGACAGCGTCGAGGCCGGCCAGGTCGTGGCGCTGGTCGAGTCGATGAAGATGGAAGTCGAGATTCTCGCCCACGAAGCCGGCCGCGTGGCCCGCCTGCCGATGGCCGAGGGTGCCGCCGTGGCACCCGGCCAGCCAATCGTCATTCTTGAATCATCCAAGGAGTCAGCATGAGCGCCATCGGCATGACCATTACTTCCCTTTTGGCGCGCTATCGTGCCAATGAGCTGACCCCGCGCGGGCTGATCGACACGCTGCTGGCGAACGCCGACGCGCGCGGCAAGGATGCCGCCTGGATCACCCGGCTCTCCCGCGAGCAGCTCGAGCCCTATCTCGAACGTCTCGACTCTGCCGACCCGCAGAGCCTGCCGCTCTACGGCATCCCGTTCGCGATCAAGGACAACATCGATCTCGCCGGTGTGCCGACCACGGCGGGCAGTCCCGTCTATGCCTATACGCCCAATGAGTCCGCCTTCGTGGTGCGCCAGCTGATCGAGGCCGGGGCCATCCCCATGGGCAAGACCAATCTCGACCAGTTCGCCACCGGGCTGGTCGGCGAACGTGCGCTGGACGTCTATGGCGTGCCCGGCAATGCCTTCGATGCCGAGCGCATTCCCGGCGGCTCCAGCAGCGGCTCGGCGGTGACCGCCGCCCAGGGCCAGGTCAGCTTCGCGCTGGGTACCGACACCGCCGGCTCCGGGCGCGTGCCGGCGTGCTTCAACAATCTGTTCGGCGTCAAGCCGACGCTGGGCCTGCTGAGCACCGCGGGCGTGATACCGGCCTGTGCCACCCTGGACACTATCAGCCTCTTCACCTTGAGCGCCGACGATGCCGCTGCCGTGCTCGACGTCGCCGGCAGGCACGATCCGGAGTGCGCCTGGTCGCGGCGTCACGATTTCGCCGTGGCCGGCCAGACCTACGGCGAGATGCCGAAGCGCTTTCGCTTCGGCGTGCCCCCCGAGTCGCAGTGGCATACCGACGAGGCCTACAGCGCCGGCATGCGCCAGGCCATTGCCCAACTCGAGGCACTGGGTGGCGTCAGGTTCGAACTCGACTGCACACCGCTGTTGGCCGCGGCACGCCTGCTCTACGAGGGCCCGTGGGTCGCCGAGCGCTACCACGCCGTGCGCGAGCTGATCGAAAGCCAGCCCGACGTCCTGCACCCGGCCACCCGCCAGGTCATCGAAGGCGGCGGCGCCCCCAAGGCGGTGGACGCCTTCGACGCCCGCTACAAGCTGGCCGAATTCAAGCGCCAGGCCGATGCCCTGCTCGCCCAGGTCGACGTGATGCTCGCCCCGACTACGGTGGAACATCCCACCAAGGCCGAGGTGGCCGCGGAACCCATTGTCGTCAACTCGCGACTGGGCACCTGGACCAATTTCATGAACCTGCTCGACTACAGCGCCCTGGCCGTGCCCACCGGCTTCACCGATACCGGCCTGCCGTTCGGTGTCACGCTGTTCGGCCCCGCTTTCGACGATCTGTCGCTGTTGAGTCTCGGCCGGGCGCTGGAGCGCCGGCTCGCTCTGCCGCTGGGCGCCACCGGCATCGCCCGCCCCCAGCTGCCGGCGCTGCCCCCGGCAAAGGACGGCACGCTGGAACTGGTGGTATGCGGCGCACACCTTGCCGGGCTGCCTCTCAACCACCAGCTCACCAGCCGCGGCGGCGTGCGTGTCGCCAGCACCCGCAGCAGCCCGAACTACCGCCTCTATGCCCTGGCCGGTGGCCCGCCGGCGCGTCCGGCGATGGTGCGAGACGACGTCAACGGCGCGGCCATCGAGGTGGAAGTGTGGCGTCTGCCCATCGACACCGTCGGCAGCTTCCTGGCCGGCATTCCCGCTCCGCTGGGGCTGGGCCAGGTGGAACTGGAAGACGGCGAGTGGAAGTGCGGGTTCATCTGCGCCGCCGGCGCGCTGGAGCGCGACGGCAAGGCCGAGGACGTGACCCATTTCGGCGGTTGGCGGGGCTGGGCCACCAGTCGGCATTGAAGAGTTTCGGGAGAGCGATTATGAGCACGAAAGCACAGCGTCAGCCCGGCGACTTCCAGTCCCTGCCGGTCATCGACATCGGCGGACTGTTCAGCGCCGAGGCGGCGGAGCGTAAGGCCGTCGCCGAACGGCTCGGCGACGCCGCCCGCAACGTCGGCTTCTTCCATATCGTCGGCCACGGCATCGGCGAGGAACTTCGCCTGAGGCTGCTTAGCCAGGCCCGACGCTTCTTCGAACAGCCGCATGAAGACAAGATGCAGCACTACATCGGGCTGTCCGCCGGACATGGCACCACACGCCATCGCGGCTACGTCCCCCAGGGCGAAGAGATGCCAGAGAAGGGCAAGCGCGACCTCAAGGAGGCGTTCGATCTCGCCTTCGAGCTGCCCGCCGACGATCCCGATGTACTGGCCGGCACACCGATGATGGGACCCAACGTGTGGCCCGAGCTGCCTGGATTCCGCGAGCAGGTCTACGCCTATTACCAGGCCACTTATGAAGTAGGCTGCGCCTTGATGCGCGGCTTCGCCCTCGCCCTGGGGCTGCCTGAGGAGCACTTCCTCGAGGACGTGACCAAGCCACCCAGCCAGCTTCGACTGATCCACTACCCCTTCGATCCCGACGCCCGTGACGCCCAAGGCATCGGCGCGCACACCGACTACGAGTGCTTCACGCTGCTTTTGCCCACAGCGCCAGGGCTAGAGGTCATGAACGGCCGCGGCGAGTGGATCGACGTGCCCTACCGCGACGATGCACTGGTCATCAACATCGGCGACATGCTGGAGGTCTGGACCAACGGCGAATTCGTGGCCACCTCGCACCGGGTACGCAAGGTGAAGGAGGAGCGCTATTCGTTCCCGCTGTTCTTCGCCTGCGATTACGCCACCACGGTGACACCGTTGCCGCAACTGGTCGAGCGCGACGGACAGGCGCGTTACGAGCCGCTCAAGGCCGGCGACCATCTCTACGCCCAGACCATCCACACCTTCGCTTACCTGCAGCAACGGCTCGAACGCGGCGAGATTCGCCTGCCGGAAGGGGCTCGCGATACCGCTACGCTGGGCCAGCACGCCCGACACAAGGGGACGGAGCGGGCATGAGCACACCACAAGATGGCATGCCGCCCGTCTATCACGGGGTATGGCAACGCACGCTCTATGCCGGTGCAGGAGACGAAGGTCGCCATATCGAGGATCGCACGACCCGAGTGATCTGGCTGCAGACCGCCCATTGGCACGCCGATCTGCGCGTGCCAGCGGACCGACCCGATTTCGTCGGGGTCATGTCACTGGAAGAGTGCAACCGCGAACAACTCGTCTGGCTTGCCAGCCAGACAGCGTTTGTCGGGTTGACCCGGATCGAGGGGCACTTCTGCACCTGGCATCGTCTGCTCGACCTCCGCCCCGGGCTGGAGAAGGATATCGGCGAGATGATCTGGCTGGACGACGGCACGCTGGAGGAGCGCCACCCCCAAGGGCACTATATCGAGCACTGGGAACAACAGCCGGCAGGCAGCGGCGACGAACAGGTACGCCTGGGGCCGGACGGCCTGCCACGCTGGCTGCAATTCGGCGATCACGCCATGTCCATCATGCCGCGCCCCGCCATGCCGGAGACGCACGACCTGCTTGCCACGCCGGGGTCGCTCAAGACATCCGCACTGCGCCTGCGCACCGGGTTGGAGATCAGCTACGCCCAGCGTACAGGCGACGGGTGGAAGATCGTGCTATCAACGCATCCTTGGCGAGAAGAGCAAATCCTTCCGTTCTCAAACGTCAAGTCTGACTGAAATACCACAGGCCCGTGAATGTCAGGCCCGAGCCTTTTATCGGTGCCACCCCTTAGTCAAGATCGATAGCGGATGGAGCACAACCATGCGACTGGCTGATATCGACCTCCGTTTGCTGGACGTTTTCATCGCCGTGGTTGAGTGCCAGGGTATTGCCAACGCCCAGACCCTGCTGAATCGCGATGCATCTACCATCAGCCGCCAACTACGGCAACTGGAAGAACGGCTAGGGTTGCGTCTATGCGAGCGGGGGCGCAGTGGCTTTACGCTCACTTCCGACGGTGGGCAGGTCTATCGACACACGCTCGAACTGAGTCGGGCCTTGCGCCATTTCGAGGACGGTGCCGAAAGTTTGAAAGGCCATTTGTCGGGGCAGGTGCGCCTGGCAATGATCGACAACTTGGTCTTCGACCCGAACTGCCCGCTGCGACATGTCTTGGCCCGTTATGGCGCGCGTGATGAAAACGGTGTGCACCTCCATCTAGAAGTCATGGCCCCGGCGCAGATCGAACGCGCCCTGCTCGATCATCGTGTTGACCTCGGCATCGGCATCTTTCCCACGCACCTGGAAGAGTTGCACTACGAATCGCTGTACCGGGAGAATGATTGGCTGGTGTGTTCCCCTTATCATCCGTTGGCATCGGCCGAAACGCTTCAGGACGTCAAATGCATCCTGGCGACCAGTGCCAAGGTGGCCCGACAGTTCCTGAATGCCCAGGATACAAGCATACTGGGCGACGACCCCCGACACGTTACCGCCTGGGTCTCCAACGTTGAAGCCGCCGCCCTGCTGGTGCTGGCCGGCACGCATGTCGGCTTCCTGCCGACGCATTATGTCCGCTACTGGATCGAACGAGGCCAAATGGTGGCGGTGCGTCCGGATCATTTCCGTCGCAGCTCCCCGATCGAAGCAGCTTTCAGAACCACACGCGATACCCACCGCCCGGCCGTGGCCGCCTTCCGCGAGGACCTTTTCGGCACGCTGCTACTGCACGGCAAACCTGCAGCAAAATTCAGGTAAACCTGCAGACACGTTCATTTTCGTAGCGGTTTTGCTGGGCAACACTGCAAGGCATCATCGAACCGACCCCACCGGAGGTGCCTATGCACATCGCCAAACGCCTGACTACAGCCATTGCTTTGACCTTGGGAGTAGCCGCCGCCGCCCACGCTGAAGAAACACCTTCTTTCCAGATCGCTTGGACTATCTATGCCGGGAGCATGCCCCTCGGCTACGCCGAACAGGTGGGTATTCTCGATAAGTGGGCCGACCGTTACGGCGTCGACATCCAGGCGGTACAGCTCAACGATTACATCGAAGCCCAGAACCAGTATACCGCTGGGCAATTCGACGGCGTAATCGCCATCGCCCTCGACGCCCTGACTATCCCTGCTGCCATCGGTGTCGACTCCACCGTGGTCATGCCGCTGAGTGCCTCTGCTGGTAGCGACGGCATCGTCATGAAGGGAAAGGACAAGAGTGTCGAGGACCTGAAAGGGGCTCGCATCAACCTGATGGAATTCTCCGGCTCCCATTACTTGCTGGTGCGCGCCCTGGATCAGCATGGCATGAGCGAGCGGGACCTGTCGCTGGTCAACACCTCGGACGCCGACATCATTACTGCATTCCAAAGCTCGGACAGCGATGCCGTGGCGACCTGGAAACCGCAGCTTAGCGTCATTCTGGAGCAGAACCCGGACTCCACCGTAATCTTCGACAGCGCAGACATTCCCAACGAGATCACCGACGTATTGCTGGTGCATACAGATACTCTTGAAGAGCATCCCGAGCTGGGCTACGCGCTTGCCGGTGCCTGGTATGAGGTGATGTCGCGCCTTCAGGCGGACTATCCCGACCGCACCGAGGTGATGGCCTTTATGGCCGACGCCGTCGGTACCGATCCAGCGGGTTTCCAGAAGCAGATCGACACGATCCACTTCTTTACCCCGGAAGAAGCGACACAGCTGGTTACTAGCCAGGACTTTGCCGACACGCTGGAAAGCATTACCCACTTCGCTTGGGACAAGGGACTCCTCGGCCAGGGCGCCACCGGACCCGACGCGGTCGGTGTGCAATTTGGAGAGGCTCATGTGCTGGGCAACGAACAAAACGTCAACCTGCGCTTTCCGACCTCCTACATGGAACGGTACACGCAATGAACTGGTCAGCGCTTACAAACTCTCGCCCTTACCGCTGGCCACTCAGCGGTAGCTGGTCGGCTCGGGACACAGCCCTATTGGTCATCGACATGCAGAACGACTTTCTCGATCCACAGGGCTACTTCGGTCAGATGGGATATTCACTGGAACACACTCGGGCCGCGATCGAGCCACTCCGGCAACTATTGTCGGCCGCACGCCGGCAGGACATGCTGGTAATCCACACCCGGGAATCTCACCGCCCGGACCTGAGCGACCTTCACGCCACCAAACGGGCCAGAGCCAAGACCATGGGGACGCCCATCGGCGAGCCAGGGCCTATGGGACGTTTTCTGGTTAGGGGCGAAGCGGGTTGCGAAACCATCCCCGAACTTATGCCCATACCGCCGGAAGTAACCATCGACAAGTCTGGCAACGGCGCCTTCCATGCCACCGACCTCGATCAGATACTACGAGCTAAAGGAATCCGCCATCTTCTGCTGACTGGCGTTACCACTGATGTCTGTGTCCATTCGACGCTTCGTGAAGCCAACGATCGCGGCTATGACTGTCTAGTGCTGGAGGATTGCTGTGGTGCAGGTGACCCGGCGCTGCATCGGGCTGCGCTGGCCATGATGATGAATGAAGGCGGCATTTTCGGCGCCGTATCGGACCAGGCCAGCCTCAGACAAGTCTGGCAGGACGCTGAGCCGTTTATTACTACAGGTGAGACGCTATGAGAATCGCCGAACGCTGGTTTGCCATGGAGCGCATCGATCACCGCATCACGCGACTGTGGGAGCCCCACGTGGCGCGGCTCGAACAGTGCAACATGTGGCATGTCCGAGGCCGGGACGCCGATCTGCTGATCGACGCCGGCATGGGCATTGGACAGCTCAAACCGGCCATGGCCGAGTTGCTGGACAAGCCGCTGATCGTCGTGGCAACCCATACCCACATGGATCACGTCGGCAGCCTGCATGAGTTCGACACTAGGCTCGTGCATCCGCTAGAGGCGGAACAGATGCGAACCCCGGAGGCCTTTCCAGTGCTATGCAGCACGCACTGGCCCGATGGCATGCGCGCTGCCATTGAACGCCAAGGTTACGATGTGCCGGATCTTTTGATTGATGCCTATCCTCATGCCGGATTCGACCCCTTGGCGTTTCGTACCCAAGGCGCCGAGCCGACACGCCTCATCGACGAAGGCGATGTGCTGGATCTCGGTGACACCGCCTTCGAAGTGATTCATATACCAGGGCATTCTCCTGGCAGTATCGGACTCTGGGAGCCTGCTACCGGCACGCTGTTCTCGGGGGACGCCATCTACGACGGTCCCCTGCTTGATGCTATCGCCGGGGCCGATCCCACCCGATACATTGAGACGATGCAGCGCCTGCGCCGCCTGCCGGTCAACATCGTCCACGGAGGACACGATCCGAGTTTCGGCCGCCAGCGCCTCATCGAACTGGTAGATCAATACTTGGCGTCACGCACCTGAATGCCGTTCCGCTGGCCGCATCTCGCCACGGCACCTACGCTGACAGCTCCTCTATCACCGCTCGATCAGGAGTCTATCCATGCATCCGATCGTCCATACGATCGTCGTCGGGATCATCAGCTATCTGGTCCTGATCGCCATCATCCGGCTCTCCGGCAAGCGCACGCTGTCGAAGTGGAACGCCTTCGATTTCGTGGTCACCATCGCGCTGGGGTCGACGCTGTCGACGGCGCTGGTCTCGACCCAGGTCTCGCTGGCGCAGAGCATCACGGCGTTTCTGGTCATCGTCGCGCTGCAGTTCGTGATCACGTTTTCCTCGGTGCGCTCCCGCGCGATCAAGAACCTGATCAAGTCGCAGCCGACGCTATTGCTCTTTCAGGGCCAGTTCCGGCAGGAGGCGATGGCGCAGGAGCGGGTCGTGGAGGCCGAGGTGCGTGCGGCGATCCGCGAGAACGGTATCGCCGATGTCGAGCGCGTGCATGCCGTGGTGCTGGAAACCGACGGCACCTTCAGCGTCATTCCCGACGCCGGCGGCAGCGATTCGGCGCTGCAGGGCGTCGCGGGGCTGTCGCCGCATCGGGCGTGAAGACGCCCAGCGCATCTGTCAGCGCGTCTCGTCCGCCGTGGGCTGTGCGGGTTCCGCTTCCAGGAAGCCGCCCGATTGGCGTCGCCATAGTCGGGCATAGAGGCCGTTCTGACGAATCAGCTCGGCGTGGCTGCCTTGTTCGACGATGCGACCCTGCTCCATGACCACCAGACGATCCATGGCAGCGATGGTGGAGAGGCGGTGGGCGATGGCGATCACCGTCTTGCCCTGCATCAGCTGGTCGAGGTTCTCCTGGATCGCGGCCTCGACATCGGAATCCAGCGCCGAGGTGGCCTCGTCGAGAATCAGGATCGGCGCGTCCTTGAGCATGACGCGGGCGATGGCCAGGCGCTGGCGCTGGCCGCCGGAGAGCTTGACGCCGCGCTCGCCGACATGGGCGTCGAAGCCCTGCCGGCCATGAATGTCCCGCAGCGACTCGATGAATTCCGAAACGTGAGCCTGCTTCGCCGCCTGCCACGCCATCTCGTCGGTGGCGTCGGGCCGGCCGTAGAGCAGGTTGTCGCGTACCGAGCGATGCAGTAGCGAGGTATCCTGCGTCACCATGCCGATCTTCGCGCGCAGGCTTTCCTGGGTGACGTCGGCGATGTTCTGCCCGTCGATGCGGATCGCGCCGCCTTCCAGCTCGAAAAAGCGCAGCAGCAGGTTGACCAGGGTCGACTTGCCCGCGCCCGAAGGGCCGATCAGCCCGATCTTCTCGCCGGGGCGAATGTGGAGCGAAAGGTCGTCGATGACGCCGCTGCCCTTGCCGTAGTGAAAGCGGATATGGTCGAACACGATCTCGCCGCGATCGATGGCGAGCGGCTTCGCCTCGGGCTCGTCCTCGATCTGGCGGGGCAGGGAGAGTGTCGCCATGCCATCCTGCACCGTGCCGATGTTTTCGAACAGTGCGGAGACTTCCCACATGATCCACTGCGACATCCCCCACAGCCGCATGACTAGCCCCAACGCCACGGCGACCGCCCCCACGCTGACGGCTTCTGTCAGCCACAGGTGAATCGATAGCCAGCCGATGCTGAACAGCAGCAGCGCGTTGAGCAGGTAGAGCAGTCCATAGAGGCCGGTGACCAGTCGCATCTGGCGATGCACGGTAACCAGGAAGCCATCCATGCTCTCCTTGGCGAAAGTCGCTTCGCGGCTGGCATGGGAGAACAGCTTGACCGTCTGGATGTTGCTGTAGCTGTCGACGATACGGCCGGTCATGCGCGAGCGCGCGTCGGCCTGGGATTTCGATACCCGGCCCATGAGCGGCACGAAGATGCGCAGCAGAACGAGATAACCGGCCAGCCACGCCACCAGGGGAAGCGCCAGGCGCCAGTCGGCGTTGCCCACCAGCAGCAGCGTGCCGAGAAAATAGACACTGACGTAGTTGAGGACGTCGAACAGCTTGATCACGCACTCTCGCACGGCAAGCGCCGTCTGCATCACCTTGGTGGCGATGCGACCGGCGAATTCGTCCTGATAGAAGCCCATCGATTGCCGCAACAGGTAGCGATGCGCCAGCCAGCGGATGCGCATGGGGAAGTTGGCCATCAGGGTCTGCTGCTGGAATAGCGAATGCAGCCATACCATGCCGGGTAGCAGGAGCAGCACGACGAACGCCATGCCGGCCAGTTTCCAGCCCTGCTCGGCGAGAAACGTCTCGCGATCCTGGGCCGCCAGCCAGTCGACGATGTTGCCGAGAAACCCGAACATCCATACTTCGATGCCGGCGATCAGCGCCATCAGCACCGTCGCCGCCATCAGGTACGGCCAGGCACCGCGAGTGTAATGCAGGCAGAAGGCGATCAGCGTGTCCGGTGGACGTTGCGGTTCCTGCGGCGGGAAAGGGTCGAGACGGTTTTCGAACCAGCGAAACATGGCAATCCTTGAAGGTAAGCGCGACGGGCTGACGTGTTTCCACTGCGGGGCACTTGCCAGCCGCTAACGATCATAGCCGCCTCGGGCGCTTTGGCAATCCGCGTGTCGAAATCGGCCGTCGCGGGCGTCAGGCCTGAAAGGGCAGCACGGCGGTGTAGACGGCAAAGAAGTGGCAGACGCTGCCGCCGATCACGAACAGATGCCAGATGGCGTGATGGAAGGGAATCGCGCGAACGGCGTAGAAGATCACGCCCACGGTGTAGGTGATGCCGCCGGCGACCAGCAGCGCGATACCGGTGTCGGGCAGATGGTCCGCCATATCGCCGGAGGCGATCAGGATCAGCCAGCCCATGATCAGATAGATGAACACCCGCAGCACGCTGAACCGATGCGGCCAGATCAGGCGCAGGGCAATGCCGCCGAGGGCGAGGCTCCAGACGACGGCGAACAGCGCCCAGCCCATCGGGCCGCGCAGGTTGACCAGCAGAAAGGGCGTATAGGTGCCGGCGATCAGCAGGTAGATGGCGCAGTGGTCGAAAGCCTGGAACACGCGCTTCAGACGCTGGCGGCGGAAACCGTGATAGAGCGTCGAGGCGGTGTAGAGCAGCAGCAGGCAACTGCCATAGAGCGAAACGCTGACGATCTTCCACGGATCGACATGGGCGGCGATGCTGGCCAGCACGATGAGCACGATCATGCCGGCGAGGCTCAAGGCGGCGCCGATACCGTGGCTGATGCTGTGCAGCCACTCCTCGAGTCTCGAGAACTCTGCACCGGATTCATCGGCGCTGGGCCGGCTGCCCGAGGGAGCCGATCGTTGGGTCGGGTAATCCGGTTGAACGTCTGACATGATATTCGAACCCCCTCGACGATCAGGGCGTGCAGGATGCAAGGCGCTGTCCGATTGGACAGGCCGTTGCGGCCCGGGTTCAGTCTATAAGCTCATCATGACGCCGAGTTGACGCCGAGTTGACGCCGAGAAAAGCCCGCGAGCGCAGGGTGCGAGAAGATTCAGGCGTCGCGTTCGATGTCGACGTCGCTGGCCGGGGTGAAATCGTCCAGATTCATCATGTGATTGAGCTTGCCGACCTTGGTGGTCAGGTAGTGCTCGTTGAACGGATTGCGACCGGTGGTGATCGGCAGGCGCTCGTGGATCGTCACGCCATCCTGGCTCAGGGCCTCGACCTTGCGCGGGTTGTTGGTCATCAACCGCAGCGACTGGATGCCGAGATGCTCGAGCATGGGCACGCAGATATCGTAGCGGCGCTGGTCGGCGCCGAACCCGAGCCGTTCGTTGGCCTCGACGGTATCGGCGCCGTCATCCTGAAGCGCGTAGGCGCGGATCTTGTTGAGCAGGCCGATCCCCCGGCCTTCCTGGCGCAGATAGAGCAGCGCGCCGCGCCCTTCGTCGGCGATCCGCTTGAGGGCTTCCTGCAGCTGGTAGCCGCAGTCGCAGCGCATCGAGAACAGGGCATCGCCGGTCAGGCACTCCGAGTGCACCCGGGCGAGAACCGGCTCAGGCGTGGTGATGTCGCCGAGCGTCAGCACGACGTGTTCCTTGCCGGTGGACTCTTCCTGGAAGCCGTGCAGCATGAACGTCGCCCAGGGAGTCGGCAGTTGCGATGCGGCGATGAAGCGGATCGTCACGATGACCTCGCGATGTGGAAAGGCGCTCGGAGGCCCGGAAGTCAAAAAGCGTGGCCAAGGGCGCCGATAATTAAAGGGGCGGCATTATAACAGGCTTGCCGGTCGATCCGTTACAAGGCTGCAAATCGTGCCGATAGCTGACATCAATTTTGACATCCGAAGGTTTTACTGCATGTTCGGGCGATCCGTTACAATGCGGAGGCTCTTGCTTAAACCCCCTCGACTATGAAGGCTGCCATGACACTTTCCCAGGATACCCAGCCGCAGACGCTGCACAACGATCGCCTGCTGCGGGCGCTGGCTCGTCAACCGGTGGACCGCACGCCGGTCTGGATGATGCGTCAGGCCGGCCGCTACCTGCCGGAATACCGCCAGACCCGGGCCCAGGCCGGCAGTTTCATGGATCTGTGTCGCAACGCCGATCTGGCCTGCGAGGTGACGCTGCAGCCGCTCGAACGCTACCCGCTGGATGCGGCGATCCTGTTTTCGGACATCCTGACCATTCCGGATGCCATGGGGCTCGGGCTCTACTTCGAGACCGGCGAAGGTCCCAAGTTCCGCAAGACGGTACGCTCCGCCGCGGACGTCGCCACGCTGACCGCGCCGAATGCGGAGCGGGATCTCGACTACGTCATGAACGCCGTCGGCACGATTCGCCGCGAGCTCAATGGCCGCGTGCCGTTGATCGGCTTCTCCGGCAGCCCGTGGACGCTGGCGACCTATATGGTCGAAGGCGGCTCGAGCAAGGATTTCCGCCATCTCAAGGCGATGCTCTACGGCGATCCGCAAACCCTGCATGCGCTGCTGGGTATTCTCGCAACCGCCGTCACCGACTACCTCAACGCCCAGATTCGCGCCGGCGCCCAGGTCGTGCAGATTTTCGATACCTGGGGCGGGGCGCTATCGACGCCGGCCTATCGTGAGTTCTCCCTGGCCTACATGCAGCGCATCGTGGATGGCCTGATTCGCGAGCATGATGGCCGTCGCGTGCCGGTGATCCTGTTCACCAAGAACGGCGGGCAGTGGCTCGAGTCGATCGCCGACAGCGGCTGCGACGCGGTGGGCCTGGACTGGACCACGGAGCTGAGCGATGCCCGGCGCCGTGTCGGCGAGCGGGTCGCGCTGCAGGGCAACCTCGATCCCAACGTGCTGTTCGCGCCGCCGCAGCGGATTCGCGAAGAAGTGGCGCGCATCCTCGAGAGCTTCGGGCCTGGCGAAGGCCACGTGTTCAACCTGGGACACGGCATCAGCCAGTTCACCGACCCGGGCCATGTCACCGCTTTCATGGACGCCTTGCATGAACTCAGCCCCGCTTACCACCGATGAGCTTGTCAGCAGCGAGACCGGAGACGGCCTGCTGCTGTTCGATGCCGACTGCCCGT
Organism: Salinicola salarius; assembly: GCF_002179555.1. Lineage (GTDB taxonomy): Bacteria > Pseudomonadota > Gammaproteobacteria > Pseudomonadales > Halomonadaceae > Salinicola > Salinicola salarius_A. Next base: position 76,317 of record NZ_NHOU01000013.1, read on the forward strand.
TCTGCCGGCGTTCGGTGCGCTGGCTGCTGGCGCACGAGCGGCCCGAGAGCCGGCTGCGCATTGCCGGGCTGAAAAGCCCGGTGTCCCGCCGGCTGGGCGAGCACTTTCAGATCGACTTTTCGGGCACCGACAGCATCTGGTACATCGCCGATGGCGAACTCAGCCGCAATAGCGATGCCGCCTGGCGCCTCGCGACTCGACTGCAGGGAGAGTGGCAGCGTATCAGTGCGCTGCGCCGGGTGCCGCGAGCGTTGCGTGAACGCACCTATCGATTCATCGGCGATCACCGCCATCGATTGGCCTTCCTCGGCGCCGACCGTCTCGAGAGCCATGAGCGCTGGCTGACATCGCTGACGCCGGCACTCTGTCGGCGCTGCGGCTTGCCGCCCAATCTCGCCGATGAAAGTTGAGCCTCGACCTCGGTGCAGTGAATGCCCCGGCAGGCGAGACAGCGAACCAGGAGAGAGCCCATGCCCATGAGCCTATGGCAAAAAGGGTGCGCGCTGGTCACGTTGATCTGGGCGGCGGGGATCGCCTGGGGCAGCTTGAGCCCGGCTACCGACCTGCCGCAGCATCTGCCGTGGGACAAGTTCAATCACTTCGTCGCCTACGCTGGCCTGGCAGCAGGTCTGCGTCTCACGGGTTGCCGGTGGTCGGTCGCCTGTGGCGTGACAGTCGCCTTCAGTATCGGCATCGAATATCTGCAGGTCCGGGTGCCGGGGCGTCACGGCGGCGACTGGGGCGATATTCTCGCGAATGCACTAGGCGCTGGCGCGGGCCTGCTATTGCTGGCTCTGGTTCAACGCGGGAAGTCGAAGCGGCGCCGTCGTCTGTCTGGACAATAGCCGGTCTGGACGAAAGCCGTTCTGGACAATGGCCGGAAAGATCGATAACCCATCTCCAATGTATGCCACGTTGACTCGCGCTTCGACTCAGGCACCTTTTTGGTGCGTCTGTGTTTTTTGAGCACTGTTTTGAAACAATTTATTGCCGCCGGGATGTCGATGCCGGGCGTCATGACGGGGCATCCGCCTCGAAAAGACATTCAAAATAGACTTTTAAGCACAATAAGACAGATGTGGAATGGACTTTGCTACTGTCGTACGAGCATGCTCGGCATGCACTTATACGATAACGCTAGGGAGTTGATTTCATTATGCGCCACAAGAACAAAAGCTTGTCCCTGCTCTCCATCGCCGCTCTGGGAACATTGGCCGTGACGCAAGTTCAGGCCGCCACGCTGGATGACGTCAAGAGCAATGGTACTCTCCGCTGCGGTGTCAACGCGGGCCTGACCGGGTTTTCTGCACCGGATCAGGACGGGCACTGGACCGGCATCGATGCCGATTTCTGCCGGGCGATGGCCGCTGCCACACTGGGCAAATCCGAATCGGTCGCGTTTACCCCGCTGACGGCCAAAGAGCGTTTCACGGCGCTGCAGTCCGGTGAGGTGGACGTGCTATCACGCAACACCACCTGGACAGCCATGCGGGACAACGCCCTGGGGCTGAACTTCACCGGCGTGACGTTCTACGACGGCCAGGCTTTCATGGTCTCGAAGGATCTCGGTGTGAGTAGCCTCAAGGAGCTCAATGGTGCAACGATCTGCATCCAGTCGGGCACGACTCACGAGCTCAACATCGCCGACTACTTCCCGGCCAACAATCTCGACTATCAACTGGTGACGTTCGACACGCCCGACCAGACCGCCCAGGGCTTCGATAGCGGCCGCTGCGACGTGCTGACTTCCGACTCCTCGCAACTGGCGGCGCTGCGCCTGCAGCTCAAGGATCCGGACAGCGTCACCATTCTGCCCGAGCGTATTTCCAAGGAGCCGCTGGGTCCGGTCGTGCGCCAAGGGGACGATCAGTGGTTCGACATCGCCAAATGGACGCTGTTCGCCATGCTCAACGCCGAAGAACTGGGCGTGACCAGTGACAATGTCGATGAGATGCGCGACAACCCGCCGAATCCCGGCGTGGCACGTCTGCTGGGCAAGGATGGCAAGTACGGCGAGCAACTGGGGCTGGACAATGCCTGGGCTTACAACATCGTCAAGCAGGTCGGCAACTACGGTGAAATCTACGCACGCAACGTCGGCGCTGACTCTCCGCTGAAGATCGACCGCGGCATCAACGCGCTGTGGAACGATGGCGGCATTCAGTACGCCCCGCCGGTTCGCTAAGCGTCAAATCGTCCTCTCGACACCGCGCCCTTTCGGTCTGAGCGCCGGGGCGCGGTGCCTCTCAACGCTCGAGTAGAGACAGCTCATGCTGCGTCCATCCACGACCCTCCCGCGACGGGGGCGGGGCCCTTTGTGGCGAAATCCCGCCGTTCGTGCCTTGATTATCCAGGCCGTGCTGTTTCTGGCCCTGGCGATTTTTATCGGCTATCTGGTTCACAATACGCTGCTCAACCTCGAAGCCCGCGGTATCCACACCGGCTTCGGATTTCTGGACGGGCGCGCCGGCTTCTCGATTCCGCAGACGCTGATCGACTACACCAGCGATAGCACCTACGGCAAAACGTTCGTCATCGGGCTGCTCAATACGCTACTGGTATCGGCACTGGGGATCGTGGCGGCAACGATCATCGGTTTCCTGGTCGGTATCGCACGCCTGTCGCCCAATTGGCTGCTGGCGCGCCTGGCGACCATCTACGTCGAGGCTTTCCGCAATATCCCGCTGCTGGTTCAGATCCTGTTCTGGTATTACGCCGTGCTGCGGGCACTGCCATCGCCGCGACAGAGCCTGTCGCTGTTCGATGCCTTCTTCTTCAACGTGCGTGGCATGGTGATGCCCGACCCTCAGCCGCTGGACGGGTTCTCTGCCACGCCGTGGGCGTTGCTGGTCGCCATCGTCGCCGCGATCGTGTTCGGGCTGCTCGCCAAGCGGCGTCAGGCGCGCACTGGGCAAGCGCTGCCCGTCTACTGGATCGGTGCGGCCATCATCATCGGTTTGCCGCTGATCGTATTCCTGGCCACCGGATCGCCGCTCGAGTGGGCGCTGCCGGAAATGGCCGGCTTCAACTTCCGTGGTGGCATCAATATTCTGCCGGAGCTGCTGGCGCTGTGGCTGGCACTGTCGATCTACACGGCGGCGTTCATCGCCGAGATCGTGCGCTCGGGCATTCTGTCGGTCTCTCATGGCCAGACCGAAGCGGCGCGCTCGCTGAGCCTGCCGGAGGCCATCACCCTGCGCAAGATCGTCATTCCGCAGGCGATGCGCGTCATCGTTCCGCAGATGACCAGCCAGTATCTCAACCTGATCAAGAACTCGTCTCTGGCCACGGCCATCGGCTACCCGGATCTGGTGGCCGTCTTTGCCGGCACTACGCTCAACCAGACCGGACAGGCGATCGAGATCATCGCCATGACCATGGCGGTCTATCTGGTCATCAGCCTGACGGTGTCGTTTTTGATGAACCTCTACAATGCGCGCACGCTGCTGAAGGAGCGTTGAGATGACTGACTCTACCTTCCGCACCGAAATGATCGAGGCGCGCGAGGCGCCGGACCAGAGCCGGGGCGTGATCGGCTGGTTCCGTGCCAATCTGTTCAACGGGCCGATCAACAGCATCATCTCGATCGTGGTCATATTGCTACTGGCGCGATTGGTCTGGCCGTTCCTCGAATGGGCGGTGATCGACGCCGACTGGATCGGTACCACGCGTGATGCCTGTACCGGCGAGGGGGCTTGCTGGGTGTTCATCTCGGCGCGCTTCGAATCCATCGTCTATGGCTTCTATCCAGAAGCGGCGCGCTGGCGGGTCGATATCGTCTTTGCGCTGCTGGCGATCCTGGTCGCGTGGCTGGCGATCCCGAAAATGCCACGCAAGAAGTGGGTCGCGCTGTTCACGTTGATCGGCTTTCCGATCATCGCCTTCGTCCTGCTGGTAGGCGGCATGTTCGGTCTCCAGCACGTGCCTACTCGCGCCTGGGGCGGGCTGATGCTGACGCTGACGATCGCGGTCGTAGGCATAGTGGGATCGCTACCGCTGGGTATCATCCTGGCGCTGGGGCGGCGCTCGAAGATGCCTTTCGTCAAGGGCGTCTGCGTGATCTTCATCGAGTTCTGGCGTGGCGTGCCTTTGATCACGGTGCTGTTCATGGCTTCGGTCATGCTGCCGCTGTTCGTGCCGGGTAACATCGATTTCGACAAGCTGGTGCGAGCCTTGATCGGCATCATGTTCTTCTGGAGTGCCTACATGGCGGAGGTGATTCGCAGTGGGCTGCAGGCGATCGGCAAGGGGCAGAACGAGGCCGGGCAGGCGCTGGGATTGGGCTACTGGCAGCGAACGGGACTCATCATCCTGCCGCAGGCGCTCAAGATGGTCATCCCGGGCATCGTCAACACCTTCATTGCCCTGTTCAAGGACACCTCCCTGGTATTGATCATCGGCCTGTTCGACATGCTGGCGATCATCCGCGCGGGGCTGACCGACTCGAACTGGCTCGGCTTCTCCACCGAGGGCTACGTGTTCGCGGCGGCGGTCTACTGGGTCTTCTGTTTCAGCATGTCCCGCTACAGCCAGTACATCGAGCGTCGTCTGAATACCGGACATAAACGATGAGAGCGATGAACGTCTCCGCATTCATGCCCTCACACAACAAGATCGTGATCAGGAAATCATTGCCATGAGCGAAGTGACAGCGTCTCCGACAACCGAGCCCGGCAGCGACCGACCGATGATCGAGATCGATCATCTCAACAAGTGGTATGGCAACTTCCATGTGCTGCGCGACATCAACCTGACCGTGACCAAGGGCGAACGCATCGTCATCTGCGGGCCTTCCGGTTCCGGCAAGTCGACGATGATCCGTTGCATCAATCACCTGGAAGAGCACCAGCAGGGCTCGATCGTGGTCAACGGGGTGCCGATGACCAACGACGTCAAGCGGATCGAGCAGATTCGCCGCAATGTCGGCATGGTCTTCCAGCACTTCAACCTGTTCCCGCATATCACCGTGTTGGAGAACTGCTGTCTGTCCCAGATCTGGGTGCAGAAGAAGCCACGGGCCGAGGCGGAGAAGACCGCGATGGAGTATCTCGAGCGGGTGCAGATCGCCGATCAGGCGCAGAAATACCCCGGCCAGCTATCCGGCGGCCAGCAGCAGCGCGTGGCGATCGCCCGCGCGCTCTGCATGCGCCCCGAGGTGATGCTGTTCGACGAGCCGACGTCGGCGCTCGACCCGGAGATGATCAAGGAAGTGCTCGACGTCATGATCGAGCTGGCCCATGAAGGCATGACCATGCTCTGCGTGACCCACGAGATGGGCTTCGCCAAGACCGTGGCCGACCGAGTGATCTTCATGGACCAGGGCCAGATCATCGAGGAAGCGCCGCCCACCGAGTTCTTCAACAATCCGCGCTCGGAACGTACCCAATTGTTCCTCAGCCAGATCCTGGGTCATTGAGGGAGGTCATCGAGATGGGTATCGAAAAGCTCTTCGTCGACGGCGCGCCGCAGCCGATCGCACCGTTCTCCCACGCCTGCAAGGTCGGCAACCTGGTCTTCATCACCGGTCAGATGCCGACCGTGCCGGAAACCAACGAAATGCTGCTGGGCACGTTCACGGAGCAGACGCATCGGGTGATGCAGAATCTGGCTATCGTGCTGGATGCCGTGGGCAGCGGCTTCGAGCACGTGGTCCAGAGCCGAGTCTTCATCACCAACATGGGGCACTTCGAGGAAGTGAATGGCGTCTACGCGAGTTACTTCGATGACCCGCTGCCGACGCGTACCTGCGTCGGCGTCACGGGGCTGGCCGGTGGTGCCGATGTCGAAGTGGATATGATCGCGTGGATCCCGCCCGCATAACGATCGGTCGAGTCCCGACGATGTCGACGGCGCCCCGCTTTCCACGGGGCGTCGTCGTTTCGGCGTGGTCATCAAGGTTGAGCAATGCAGGTTGAGCGATGGAGAAATCTCTACCAAGCTGGGATCACGATCCACGGAACAGGAGAATCGATCATGGAAAAGACTTATGTCGTGGCCGCCGATGCGTCACGCGCCCGTATCTTCGCCCGCGAAGCGAGAGTACTGCACGAAGTGCATACGCTGACGCATCCCGAGGGGCGTTTGCATGCCGGCGATCTGCGAACCGGTGGTCAAGGCGAGGCGTTCTCCGGCCCTGGCGCCAGCCAGCGTCATACCGGCAATGACCAGGCGACTTCGGAGAAGGAAGCCGAGTTCTTCGCCAAGGAAGTTGCAACCTATCTGCGCGACGCCCGGACCCAGGGCAAGGCGGACGAGATCATCTTGATTGCCGAGCCCAGGTTTCTCGGCCATCTGCGCGATAAGCTCGACAAGACGACGATGAAGTGCGTGACCCAGACGATCGACAAGGATCTCTCGAAAGCCAGCGAAGAGGAGATTGCCCAGAGGCTGGGCTGGTCATGAGGCGTTCTTTCGTGGCCTGCCGCCGATTCAGGGAATCGGCGGCAAGTCGATCTGATCGCTGCGCTGAATACCGGCGGTCATCTCCCGACACAGCCGCAGGAATTCCCGCATGCCGGTCGTCAGGTACTTCTGACGATGCCAGATGAACGCGAACCGGCGCGTCAGGTCCAGCTCGGGCGTCGCGATCGGCACCAGGCTTCCCCGGCGGAAGGCGTCTCTCAGCGCCAGGCGCGATACGCAGCCGATTCCCAGACCCGATTCCACGGCGCGTTTTATTCCTTCGGTATGCTCCAGTTCCAGCAGAATATTGAAACGTCCGCGCCGATGCCGCATGGCGTGTTCCAGCGTGCGGCGCGTGCCGGAGCCCACCTCGCGCATGATCCAGGCTTCGCGCAGCAGCCTTTCGACATCGGCGGTGCCTTCGCTGGCCAGCGGATGCCGAGGCGAGCAGAACACGGTCAGGTCGTCCTCGATCCAGGGTTGGATGACGATATCGTCATGCTGGCAGTCGCCCTCGATCAGACCGAGATCCAGCTCATGCAAGGCGATGCGTTCGACGATGGAGGCGGTATTGCGAACCTGCAGCCTGACCCGGCTTTCCGGATAGCGCTGCATGAAGTCGCTGATCAGCAGCGTCGCCAGATAGTTGCCGATCGTCAGCGTGGCGCCTACCTCCAGCGAGCCGATGCCGCTCTGGCCCTGCAGCAGCTCTTCGATCTCTTCTCCCCGATCCAGCAAGGCGACCGCCTTGGGCAGTAGCTGAAAACCCAGCGCGTTCAGCTTGAGGCGCTTGCCGAGGCGATCCAGCAACTGGCAGTCGAACTGACGCTCCAGCTCCGCCAGTGCCGTGCTTGTCGCCGATTGCGACATCGACAATACCCGAGCGGCCCGGGAAACGCTCTGGTGCTGGGCGATCGCCACGAAAACCTCGAGTTGACGCAGGGTATAGCGCATGGGGAGCGTCCGTTATCGATTTTATGGATATAGGTTATCCAAATAACCCACTTAACAGAATACCGGCCTTTTCTTATACTTAATCTATCTATTCTGAAACCAGTTTATTCTTTTTCGTTATTACTGTCCGTGTTAAGAGATTAAGGAGCGGGTCATGAGCAAGTTTGCCTTGGAAGAGGTGCTGAGCGTTCATCACTGGAACGATACGCTGTTCAGCTTCCGGACGACGCGCGAGCGTAGCCTGCGGTTCAAGAATGGTCAGTTCGTCATGATCGGCCTGGAAGTCGACAGCAAGCCGCTGGTGCGTGCCTACTCTGTTGCCAGCCCCAACTACGAAGATCATCTCGAGTTCTTTAGCATCAAGGTGCAGGACGGCCCGTTGACGTCGCGTCTGCAGCATCTCAAGGTCGGCGATCAGATCATGGTCAGCCGCAAGCCCACCGGCACGCTGGTCTGCGACGATCTGCTGCCGGGGCGCAACCTGTATATGCTCTCCACGGGTACGGGCCTTGCCCCTTTCATGAGCCTGATCCAGGATCCCGAAGTCTACGAACGCTTCGAGAAGGTCGTGTTGATCCATGGCGTGCGGACCGTCAGCGAGCTGGCCTATGCCGATTTCATCTCCAAGGAGCTGCCGGCGCATGAATACCTGGGTGACGAGATCCGTGAGAAGCTGGTCTACTACCCGACGGTGACTCGCGAAGAGTTCCACACCACGGGGCGTCTGACCGACCATATCCGCAGCGGCAAGCTGTTCGAGGATACCGGATTGCCGCCGCTGGATCCGAAGCAGGATCGGGCCATGATCTGCGGCAGCCCGGCGATGCTCGAGGAAACCAGCGGGCTGCTCGACGAACTGGGTTTCGCCATCTCGCCGCGCATGGGCGAGCCGGGGGATTACGTCATCGAGCGCGCCTTTGTTGAAAAATAAGGTCGAGAAGTGATCCGACTCGCCGAGCGGGTGATGACGTAAGCTTGAAGCGGAAATAAAAACCGCCTCCACGGCAGGACCGTGGAGGCGGTTTTTTTCGGGCTGATTTCGAGGCAAGTTTGAGTTTGAAAAGTCGGCGAGCGAATGGTCAGACAAGGCAAAAATCAGCGCAAAAGCGGAGTTTACGAGATGTAAATGAGCATTTTAAGCTGATTTTTAACGCCGTATGACCGAGCGCAGCCAGTTTTCAGACCGCGTCCTTGCCGGTCTCGCCCGTCCGAATCCGGATCACCTGCTCCAGCGGAGAGACGAAGATCTTGCCATCGCCGATCTTGCCGGTGTTGGCCACCTTGGTGATGGCGTCGATCACCTGGTCGCTCATGTTGTCGTCGACGGCGACTTCGAGCTTGATCTTGGGGAGAAAATCGACCACGTACTCGGCACCACGGTAGAGCTCGGTGTGACCTTTCTGACGCCCGAAACCCTTGACCTCGGTCACGGTAACGCCTTGTACGCCGATCTCGGATAGAGACTCACGCACGTCGTCCAGCTTGAACGGTTTGATAATGGCGGTAACCAGTTTCATGGAAGTTCTCCTCGCGTGCGATAGGCGGATGATGTGCGCTCAAGTCTTTGAGTAGCCGTTATGAATACTCGACGATTGCTAGTTTAAGCATACACCGCCAATCGCGGGAATTAAAAAAGGCCCCCCGAAGGGGGCCAGGGGAGCACGCCAGCTCACTCGGTGTATCGGCTCACTTCTTGCCGACGTTGAATTCAGGATAGGCTTCCATACCGCATTCCGCGATGTCGACGCCTTCGTATTCTTCCTCTTCGGAGACCCGGATGCCCATGACCGCCTTGATGATGCCCCAAACGATCAGGCTGGCGATGAAGGTCCAGGCGAAGATGGTCACGATACCCAGCAGCTGTGCACCGAAGGTGGCGTCACCGTTGGAGAGGGGAACGGCGATCAAGCCCCAGATGCCAACCACACCGTGGACGGAGATCGCACCGACCGGGTCGTCGACCTTGACCTTGTCGAGGGTCACGATGGCGATGACCACGAGCAGGCCGCCCACTGCGCCGATCAGCGTGGCGCCGAAAGCGGTCGGGGCCAGCGGCTCGGCAGTGATGGCGACCAGGCCGGCCAGGGCACCGTTCAATGCCATGGTCAGGTCCGCCTTGCGGAACCAGAGCTTGGCCAGGATGATCGCGGCGATGACACCACCGGCTGCGGCTGCATTGGTATTGACGAAGACCTGAGCGACGGCGTTGGCTTCATCGACATTGGAAACCATCAGCTCGGAGCCACCGTTGAAGCCGAACCAGCCCAGCCACAGAATGAAGGTACCCAGCGTGGCCAGCGGCAGGTTGGCGCCCGGGATGGCGTAGATCGCGCCGTTCTTGCCGTACTTGCCCTTGCGTGCGCCCAGCAGCAGAACCCCGGCCAGAGCGGCAGTCGCGCCACACAGGTGGACGACGCCGGAACCGGCGAAATCCTGGAAACCGGCTGCGTCGAGGAAACCGCCGCCCCACTTCCAGTAGCCCTGGATGGGGTAGATGAAGCCGGTCATGACGACGGCAAAGAGCATGAACGCCCACAGCTTCATGCGCTCGGCAACGGCACCGGAAACGATCGACATGGCCGTAGCGACGAAGACGACCTGGAAGAAGAAATCGGAACGCGCAGAGTAGTAGACATCGCCACCGCTGGACATCACATCGTCGACGCTGTTTTCTGCACCGATCAGGAAGCCGAGGTTCGGGAAGAAACCGCCGCTCTCGCTGGAGTACATGATGTGGTAGCCGACCAGCAGATACATGGTGCAGGCAATGGCGTAGAGGACAACGTTCTTGGTCAGGATTTCGGTGGTGTTCTTGGCGCGTACCAGACCCGCCTCGAGCATGGCGAAACCGGCCGCCATCCACATCACCAGAGCACCCGTCACCAGAAAGTAGAAGGTGTCGAGCGCATAGGAAAGTTGAACTACTTGATCATTCATTCTTTTGTCTCCTCGTTCCGCGCCGTCAAACGGCGTCGGCCCCGCGTTCCCCGGTGCGAATCCGGATCACATCTTCGAGTGGCGTGACGAACAACTTGCCGTCGCCGATCTTGCCGCTGTTGGCGGCATTGCGGATCGAATCCAGCACACCATCGACACGATCGTCTTCGACAGCGACTTCGACCTTCACCTTCGGCAGGAAGTCGACGACATACTCCGCGCCGCGGTACAGCTCGGTATGGCCTTTCTGACGACCAAACCCTTTCACTTCTGTGACGGTGATGCCCTGCACGCCGTTGTCGGCCAGTGCTTCACGCACATCGTCGAGCTTGAAGGGTTTAATGATGGCGGTGATGAGTTTCATCCCTTATCTCTCCCGTAGTCGGCTTGCGCCTTCAGGTTACAGGCAGGACACATGCCACTCGCACCAGGTTGTTTCAAAATCAATGACTTGAGTAAGGGTTCGGCGAGGCGACGTGTCGATTCGTCACTAGCGTTCCGGGCAAATGCACCAAAGAAATGCATTCGGGTTTTGCGTCTGCACCTTTTATGCGCAAGCGAGATGGCGCGACTTTGCGTATGCTGAATGGCCAGCCATCGAGGCTATCTCAAGGCTCTATCTCGAGGCACTATCATCAAGGTCCGGGTTATCAACGCACCAGGCAGCAAGGAGAGAACGTCATGTCGGCACAGGATCGATTCGAACGCTTGACCAGACAACTGGGTGACAGGTTGCATGGCGCGTCTCAGGCGCCGGGGGATATTCAGCGTAACGTGCAGGGCGTGTTGCGCGGGGCGCTGGAGCGCATGGAAATCGTCTCCCGGGAAGATTTCGACATCATGATGGAAGTCCTGCAGCGCACGCGGGAGCGCGTCGAGGCGCTGGAGGAGCAGGTCGCCGCGCTGGAAAACACGCTCCAGAGCGAGCAGGCGTCCCAGCCCAAGATCGAGCCCCATGCGCCGCCCGCCGATGACGTGGATGGCAGCGCGGATGGCACGAAGCCCTGATCGCGGTCGAGTCCCGGTCGGGGATTTGCCTTTGGGGGCGGACCCGCTGAAATCTATATTGCGGAATAGCCGCTTCCTTTAGTTACAAACAGTTGCGATAGCGGGTAACAGAATGTAGTTGTATAGGCTGAAGGGCATGCCGCTCTGGCATGCTATTGGCCTGCGGCGACAGCCCAGGTGCCGACCTGGGAGACGACATGACCCTTGCCATCGTGCGCGCTCGCGCCAGCCTCGGGCTCGAGGCCCCGGAAGTCCTGATCGAAGTGCATCTCAGTAACGGCCTGCCGGGGCTGACGCTGGTCGGGCTGCCGGAGACGGCGGTCAAGGAGAGTCGCGAGCGGGTTCGCAGTGCGCTCATCAATGCCGGGTTCGAATTCCCCTCCCGCCGTATCACGCTCAACCTGGCGCCTGCGGACTTGCCCAAGGATGGCGGGCGTTTCGACCTGCCCATTGCACTTGGCATCCTGATGGCATCGGGCCAGGTCCCTGTCGAAGCGGCCGAGAAACTCGAAGTCGTCGGCGAACTGGCGCTGGACGGGGCGCTACGTCCCGTTACCGGTGTTCTGCCCACGGCGCTGGCAGCGCGCCGGGCGAGCCGCGGCCTTATCGTTCCGCACGCCAATGCCGACGAAGCCGCGCTGGCCGATGGCGTCGAAGTCTTTGCGGCAGGGCATCTCCTCGACGTGGTCAGTCACCTGCTGGGTCGCGAGAAACTCACCCCGCACCAATTTGGCGCGCCAGTTCGCGCTCGCGTGGCGCAGCCCGACATGGCGGACGTCAAAGGCCAGCATCAGGCGCGCCGCGCGCTGGAAGTCGCGGCGGCGGGTGGCCACAACCTGCTGCTGGCGGGGCCTCCAGGCACCGGCAAGACCATGCTGGCGAGCCGCCTGGCCGGCATCCTGCCGCCACTGACCCAGGACGAATCGCTCGAGGTCGCGGCCGTGCGCTCGGTCTGCGGTCTGCCGATCATGGAGCGCTGGGGGCAGCGGCCGTTTCGCAACCCGCACCACACCTCGAGCAGTGTCGCACTGGTGGGCGGGGGTTCACGGCCGCGGCCCGGCGAAATATCGCTGGCGCACCAGGGCGTGTTGTTCCTGGACGAACTGCCGGAGTTCGACCGCCATGTGCTGGAGGTCCTGCGGGAGCCGATGGAATCCGCCCAGATCCTGATCTCGCGCGCTAATCACCAGCGCCGCTTTCCGGCCCGATTCCAGCTCGTTGCCGCGATGAACCCGTGCCCCTGCGGCCATCTCGGGGATCCGCGTCAGCGCTGCCACTGCAGCCCGGCGCAGATCCAGCGCTACCAGTCGCGGCTATCCGGGCCGCTGCTGGATCGCATCGATCTGCAGGTCGAAGTGCCGGCGCTACCCGCGACGCAGCTCACCGACCAGACGCCCGGCGAGTCTTCCGCCAGCGTGATGGAGCGGGTGCTTGCCGCCCGCGAGCGCCAGCAGGCGCGAGGATCACTCAATGCCCATCTGCCGGGCCCCGAGCTGGAAGCGGCATGCGCGCTATCCTCGGATGAACGTCAGTGGTTCGCCAGCGTGCTGGACCGCCTCAACCTCTCGGCTCGGGCCTACCATCGCGTGCTGCGCGTGGCCTTGACCCTGGCCGACCTCGGCGGTGAAGCGCGAGTCGGCAAGGCGCAACTGATGGAGGCGATCGGCTATCGCCAGCTGGATCGCATGTTGAAGGCCAACGACCCCACGCGCGCCTGATCCGGGCTGCTCAAATCCCGTCTGGCAGCGCCGAGGCCAGCGTCTCGAGTCTTCCTGGCACCAGCGCGTCATCGAGCGCGCTGATACGCAGCACGTGACCCAATGCCGGGTGTGCCGGCCGATGAATCAGCGTGCCCTCCGTCAGTAGCCGCTGGTGAACCCTCTTGGCCTGTTCGGCATCGTTCAGTCGCAGCGCGACGAAATTGGTCGTGCTGGGCAGCACTTCGGCGCTGCAGTCGCGCAGCCACTGGCTCAGCGCCTCGCGCCGGTTCACGACCGCCGCCACGTGCTCGCGAGTTTCGTCGGGATGCATCAGCACGGTCTCCGCGGCCGCCAGCGCCAGCGACGACACGGCGTAGTGAATCCTCACCTTCGACAGCATGGCGTGGGTTTCCGGCGTGGCGATGGCATAACCGACGCGCAGGCCGGCGAGCCCATGAGCCTTGGAGAAGGTACGGAGCCGGATCACGCCGGGCCATACCGCGCTGGCGGCCGGCGACCACGCATCGTCGCGGAAGTCATGGTAGGCCTCGTCCAGCACCAGCGTGCAGTCGTCGGGAAGACTCTCGCGCAGCGCCAGCACGTCGGCGTCGCTGTGGAGGTGGCCGCTTGGGTTGTCCGGGTTGGCGAGATAGACGACGCGGGCGTTCTCGCGGTTGGCCGCGGCCGCCAGCGCGCCGAGATCCGGCGCCAGATATTTTGGGCCGGCGGCATACTCGACTTCCACCTGACGGCAGCCCTGCCCGCGCACGAAGTAGCTCCAGGTCGGGTAGGTACCCGCGCTGGTGATGACCGTGTCGCCCGGTTCGCACAGGGCGCGCAGCGTCAGCGCCATCAGACTGTCCGCGCCTGCGTCCACCAGCAGGGCATCTTCCGGCAGCGTCAGGCTTTCGGCCAGCAGCCGGCGAACCTGCCACGCTTCGGCGTCGCCGTAGGTGCGGGCGAGATCGGCGAACTCGCTGCCGAATCGCGCCGTCAGTGCGCGGTGGGGCATGTCGAGCCCCTCATTGGAGCCGATGCGGTGGGGGAGTGAATGACCTAGGCGGCGTTCCAGCGCCTGCAGCCCGGGGAACGGGTTGTGGGGGCCGTCCTGGTCGACGAGGTGACGAGCAAAGCGTGACATGGGCATCTCGGTGATGACGTTGGCGATGTGAATGGCGGTCGTGGTTGAGAGTAACAGTTGGCGATGGCGGACAAGGATAGCGGGTGATTGCCGGCGAGGCTCACGGTGCCGGCATGGGTTCGGTCTCCGGCAGCGCATCGAGATCCACCGCACCGCTGGCTTGCCACTGCCAGTGGGAGCGCTCGTCTCCCGGCCGGGAAAGGTCGAACTGCAGCCGATAGGGTTGCAGGACGCGGTCGCTCAAGCGCAGTGGCGGTGCCTCGGCGCTCAGACGAGCCTGCAGCAGCCACTGTTCGCTGCTGCTCCGCGACATCGAGGCGGGCATCCAGTCCAGGACATGGGGGGAATTTTCCTGGCTCAGCAGCCCGCGTGCCAACGCTTCATTGAGCGCGTCGGGCGTGATCGGCAAGGTGGCGTCGACCTCCGCCGGCTGCAGCAGGATCGTGACGGCAGCAGGGTCGGCGGGCGCCCAGGGCGGAGCCTCGAGCAATCCGTGCGCCGCGTTGTCCGCCAGCCCCTGCAGCGCTTCGCGAGCGTCCGGCGGGCCCGGAGCCAGTCCCGCGCAGCCGCCTAATATGACGGGAAGCATGACCAGCAGCGCGCCGAGCAGGAGCGTGTCGAACAGTGATTTCATGGCACCGGCTTGGTCAGGGGAGCGGGTGGGTGCGTCGCGGCGAAGCGCGTCAGGAAGTCGTCGAGCGCCGCGAACAGGACGCGGCGAATCGGCTCCGCCTCGTTGACCAGGTGATGTCGAGCCTCAGGGTGGCGCACCACCTGGGCCTGCGGAAACTTCCTGCGCAGTGCCTTCAGGTTCCAGCTCCAGTCGACGGTCAGATCCTGTTCCCCCTGCAGAATCAGCACGGGCAGCCCGCTGGGCGGGCGCTTGAGCAGTGTCGGCATCCAGCGGCGCATGGCGGTGACCCAGGTCAAGGCCAGATGATCGTCCTGTAGCGGGTCGTGAAGACGCAGGAAATCGGCGAAATCGAGGTTGGTGGTGTTGGCGCGATACTTGCGGGGAATGGTATCCACGAAGGGGCTGGCGATACGGTGGAGCCAGCGCGACTGGTTCCAGCCCCAGGGGCGGACCAGCGGCGCCAGCAGTACCAGGCCTTGCCAGGGCGCCTGTTCGCCGCGAGCCAGCGCATCGGTGGCCACGATCGAGGCGCCGGTGCTCTGTCCGATCGCCAGCCACGGCCCCGGGGCGAGAGACAAATCCGCTATCTGCCGTTCGATGTGGTTGAAGCACTTCACGTAATCGGTAAAGTCATCGATGGTCGCTCGGGCGCCGCTGGAGAGCCCGTGTCCGGGCAGATCCCACATCACGACCTGCCAGTTCTGTGCCAGCAGGCGCTCGAGCAGATGGCCATAAAGACCGAGATGATCGAAGTAACCGTGAACCACGAAGATCGTTCCGCGAGGCGCGGGCGGGGCCCATACCTGGGTCCACAGTTCGAAGGTTCGGCCTCCCTCTCCCTCGGCCTGCAGAAAACCGGCATGGAGCCGGATATCGTCATCGGCTTGCAGTAGTGCCGCCAGCCGGTAGTGGTCGAGATAGCTCGCCAGCGGCGAATCGGCGGGCGCTTCGATATGGCGGACGGTGCCAACGGCCTTCAGTGGCGAAAAGTCGAGCATGCGTGTGTCTCCTGGTCCTTCTATGCTACTCGCCGTGTGCTGTCTAGACCATGACAGGCCCTAGGCGGGCTGGTGGGTAACGATGGTGGTAACGAAGGTCGAAGGAGACAACGCCCGCCGGGCTGATTATGATGTCGAACGGTTATGGAAATATTTTCCACAAACGCTTTTTCGGGATCGATGGCATTGCAAGTAGATAGCCGTGGCCCGAGCGACCGCCGATCTGGAGGCTGACATGACATCCGATACGACAAAACGTACCACTCATCACCGGCTACAGGTAGCCGCCGAGCTCGAACGCTTCATCATCGACGAAGTCCTGCCGGGCACCGGCGTCGAGGCCGAGGCGTTCTGGGCCGGCTTCGATGCGCTGGTTCACGATCTGGCCCCCCGCAACCGGGAACTGCTGGCCGAGCGCGATCGCCTCCAGGCCAGGCTCGATGAATGGCACCGGGCCAATCCGGGCGAGATCAAGGACATGTCGGCCTACCGCGCCTTCCTGAAGGAGATCGGTTATCTGGTCGAGGCGCCGGCCAACGTGCAGGCCACCACGACCAACGTCGATGCCGAGATCGCGCGCCAGGCCGGGCCGCAGCTGGTGGTGCCGGTCAATAACGCGCGTTATGCGCTCAACGCGGCCAATGCGCGTTGGGGCAGCCTCTACGATGCGCTCTACGGCACCGACGTGATCAGCGAGGCCGATGGCGCCGAGAAGGGCAGTGACTACAACCCCAAGCGGGGCGCCAAAGTGATCGGCTACGCGCGCAACGTGCTCGATATGGCGGCACCGCTGGCTACCGGGTCGCATCGGGAAGCGGTTGGCTATGCCGTTCGCGACAACCGGCTGTCGGTCACGCTCGAAGGCGGGCGCGACACCGGCCTGAAGAATCCCGGCCAGTTCGTCGGCTTCCGCGGCGACGCGGCATCGCCCGAGGCGATCCTGCTCTCCAACCATGGCCTGCATCTCGAGATCCAGTTCGATGCCGAGCATCCGATCGGCAAGACGGATCCGGCGCACGTGAAGGATCTGCTGGTCGAGGCGGCGGTCACCACGATCATGGATTGCGAGGACTCCGTCGCCGCCGTCGACGCCGAAGACAAGACGTTGGTCTATCGCAACTGGCTCGGCCTGATGAAGGGCGATCTCGAGGAGCGCTTCGAGAAAGGCGGCAAGACCGTGACCCGGCGTCTCAATCCGGATCGCGACTATACCCTGCCGGATGGTGGCTCGCTGACGCTGCCGGGCCGCTCGCTGATGTTCGTGCGCAACGTCGGCCACCTGATGACCACGCCGGCCATTCTCGATGGCGAGGGCAGCGAGATTCCCGAGGGCATTCTGGATGCGGTGATGACCTCGCTGATCGGCCTGCATGATCTGAAGCAGGAGCGTGGCAACTCGCGTGCCGGATCGCTCTATATCGTCAAGCCCAAGATGCACGGCCCCAAGGAAGTCGCCTTTGCCGACGAGCTTTTCGGGCGTGTCGAGCAACTGCTCGGGCTGCCTGCGAACACGTTGAAGATGGGCATCATGGACGAGGAGCGCCGCACCTCCGTCAACCTCAAGGCCTGCATCGACGCGGCCTCCTCGCGGGTCGCCTTCATCAATACCGGCTTCCTCGATCGTACCGGCGACGAGATGCATACCGCCATGAACGCGGGACCGATGCTGCGCAAGGGCGACATGAAAGGCAGCAAGTGGATCGCCGCCTATGAGCGCAGCAACGTACAAATCGGGCTGGCCTGCGGGCTGCGCGGAAGGGCCCAGATCGGCAAAGGCATGTGGGCAATGCCGGATCTGATGGCGGCGATGCTCGAGCAGAAAGTGGGGCATCCGAAGGCCGGCGCCAACACTGCCTGGGTGCCGTCACCGACGGCGGCGGCGCTGCATGCGCTGCATTATCACCAGATCGATGTGGACGCCATTCAGCGCGACCTGGAAGATCAGGGCGAAACCGACCTGCTCGACGACCTGCTGACCGTGCCGGTCGATCCCAAGGCCGCCTGGAGCGCCGAAGAGATCCAGCAGGAACTCGACAACAACTGCCAGGGCATTCTCGGCTACGTGGTGCGTTGGGTCGAACATGGCGTCGGCTGTTCCAAGGTGCCGGATATCCACGATGTCGGGCTGATGGAAGACCGTGCCACGCTGCGTATCTCCAGCCAGCACATCGCCAACTGGCTGCACCACGGCATCGTGGATGAAGCGCAGGTGCGCGAGACGCTGGAGCGCATGGCCAAGGTCGTGGACGAACAGAATGCCGGCGACCCCGGCTATACGCCGATGACTTCGCACTTGACGGACTCCACCGCCTTCCAGGCCGCCTCGGATTTGATCTTCAAGGGACGCGAGCAGCCCTCCGGCTACACCGAGCCGTTGCTGCACCACTGGCGCGCGGTGCACAAGGCGAAGCACTAAGCGATGGTCATGTGTGTCGCCTGTCCGGATGGCAGGCGACACCCAGGCACTCCCCACTTCCCGCTTCCCGCTTCCCACCTCCCCGTGACTCGCCACATGGTATCGAGCGTCCGTGATGGCGTATTTATTAAGCGTCGTTTCAGTTTCATGGCGTATAACCTGCCGTGTTCCTGAACCGGGAGAGGCTTATGCCATGCTACCCCAAGGTCTCGACGGTACTGCGCTGCCGTTCAGCCGCGGTACGTTGCGCGCGGCCGAGCCATTTGCCTTCTTTTATGGATCATGGAGACAAGAACAAGAAACCAGGAGGAGGAAACGCCAATGGCCATGACGGATTCACGTGAACGCTACGGCGCGATTAGCCGCTTGCTGCACTGGGCAACCGCTCTGCTGGTCACGCTGCAACTCACCAGTGTCTACATGAGTCGCTGGCAACCGGGCAATTGGCTGAGCCAATACGTGCAGCCATGGCACATGACGATTGGCGTGACGGTGTTGGCGCTTGTCGTGGTACGCCTGCTCTGGCTTTGCCGCCAAATGCGCCACCGGCCGCCGCATCAGAGCAAAGCGGCACTGCTGGGGCATGTCTTCCTCTATGTGGTCCTGCTCATGGTACCGTTGAGCGGTTTGCTGCAAGGCTACGGCGTGCAACTTTTCGGTCATCTGGTGACCAAGGGGCTCGACACCCCGCTGGCGGAAGCGGCTCAGGCGCTCCATGGCCTGTTTGCCTATGTGCTGACGGCACTGGTGATGGGACACGTGTTCATGGTGCTGTTTCACCATCTGATCCGTCGAGACGGCACGCTAAAGCGCATGGTGGGGAAAGCGAACACCTGAGGGAAGCCGGCTGCCGTGGCCTGGCGGGCATGACTCGCCAGGCCAGGTCGGTTATGGTTCCAGCGTCATGAATGGTGCATGTTCTTGATCGCTGAACGAGTAGATATCGTAAGGTGCGCTTTGTTCGCCGGGCATGCCCGGTGTCCCCGTCGGCATTCCCGCCAATCCGATGCCGTCCACCTCGGGCCGTTCTTCGAACAGTGCCTTTACGGCCTCCATCGGCACGTGGCCCTCGATCCAGTACCCCCCCATTGCAATAGTGTGGCATGAGCCCAGGCCATGGGGGATGCCCGCTTGTTGCTTGATTTTACCCAGCTCGGCGTCATGCACGTTGGTGACGTTGACGCCCTGTTCTTCCAGATGGCGCACGTAGCCATCACAGCAACCACACTGTGGATCCTTGTAAATTGTCGCTTCATCGGGCAGGGCTGCCTGGGCCGCTGAGGTGCCCAGCAACAACACGCCCGAGATCCATAACGAGAGCGAAGTTCCTTTCATGGTGTTTTCCTGATTGGGTGGCGTTGACAACCACTAAGAGCGGTGGAATAGATATTTGGTAAGCGAGGCAATGCTCAACCCGACGAGTAATAAAAGTGTGAGGGGCATGAGCCAGCCTAGCCACCCCATGGAACCCATTAATGCGAAGCAGTCGGCATTCATAGGGGCCTCTTGATGGTAGTGTGATGTTGAATAGCCTTTTCAAGCTTACAACCTATGGTTTGCCTTCATGTCAAGCGTGCCATGCCGTCCGCCAGGAAAATACCCATGGATCGGTCAACTGGCGGGGGAAGACGCAAGGCCGACCAGACATGACTCATCAAAGGGTTCAGGCTCGTTTCAGGCTGGTATCTTATAAATGCCCAGTCAGTAGTTTGATACTTGCACGCGATGAGGTACCGAGTATGAAGAAGACATCCCTGACATTGACGCTTGCCATCATGAGCGGCATGACCGTAACAGCCTGGGCCGAAGGCGAGCACGAGGGCGGCCACGGGGCGAACGGCAATGCCGAAGTGGAACGTACGATCAGCGTTGAAGCTGGCGATATGTGGTTCGATCCCGAGGAAATGAACATTGCCCCGGGCGAGACCGTCAAGTTCGAGATCACCAATACCGGTAGCATCGAGCATGAGTTCGTGATCGGTGACGAATCCGCCCAGGAAGCCCACCGCGAAATGATGCAAGAGATGGGCAGCCACGGCGACGGTGGTCACGGCGGTCACGGCGGTCATGACATGGCGGAAGGCGAGCACGGCGGACGGATGCCGTCGGTTACCATCGGCGCGGGGGAAACCAGAACACTGGTGTGGACGGCACCCACCGGTGTCGAGCACCTCGAATATGCCTGCAACATTCCAGGGCATTACGAATCCGGCATGTATGGCGATATCAACCTGTGACGTAGCGCGATGAAACTGTTGCTGTTGGAAGACGATGACCTGCTGGCGGAAAGCCTGGCGGAGAGTCTGAAAGACAACGGTTACCTGGTCGATGTGGCCGCCTCTGTCCAGGCGGCTGCGTCTTTCATGGCCACCGAAGAATACGTGCTCGCCATCGTGGACCTGGGCCTGCCCGATGGCTCGGGACTGGATCTGCTGGTGCAATGGCGCAAGCAAAAGCGCACCATGCCGATTCTGATACTCACTGCGCGCGATACCTGGGAAGACAAAGTGGTCGGCCTGGAGGCCGGGGCCGATGACTATCTCACCAAACCCTTCCACGAAGCCGAACTGATGGCGCGCCTGAAGGCCCTGTTGCGCCGGCGGTCCGGGCAAGTCTCCCAAGTCGTCACGCTGAATGGCGTGTCGCTGGATGAAGCGGGCCAGCGAGTCTGCAGTGCAGGCGCGGCATGGCGCTCGTTGACCGCCACCGAGTATCGGCTGCTGCGCTACCTGATGCATCACCCAGACCGCATACACTCCAAGGAACGCTTGCTGGAGCAACTCTACGCCCTGGAGCAAGACGCCGCCGCCCCCAACCTGGTCGAGGTTTACGTGGCACGCCTGCGTCGCTACCTGGGCAAGTCGGTCATCCAGACTCGCCGCGGCCAAGGTTATATCTTTGTTTCACGTTGACCGACGCAGCTTGCGGGTGCGTCTGCTGACCTGGCTAGGGGGCGTCGCGTTGCTCGTGGTCGGCCTGACGTGGCTGTTGCACGGCGTGTTTCTGGAAAGCCTGGCCAAGGACTTCCTGGGCGAGCGTCTGAAACGCGAAGCGGCGTACGCGATCACGCAAAGGCGGGTGAGCGCGTGCGGTTGCGGGTGATTAACGGCTCGGCGATGTCCTACTTCGACGTTCGCATCCCTGGCCTCAAAATGACCGTGGTGGCCGCCGACGGCCAGCCGGTTCAACCTGTGCCCGTGGATGAATTCCTTATTGGCGTTGCCGAGACTTACGACGTTCTGGTGTCACCCGAAGACGATCAGGCGTATACGATTTTCGCCGAATCCATGGACCGTAGCGGCTACGCCCGCGCCACGTTGGCCCCACGCGAAGGTATGCAGGCGAAGATCCCTGAGCGCCGCCAGATTGCCGACCGCGGCATGGAGGCTATGAGCGTCCACATGGACGGTATGGATCATTCCAACATGTCCGCGAGTGGGATGGAGGGCATGGACCACGGCAATATGGAGGGCATGGACCACGGCGATATGAAGGGCATGGATCACTCAGGCATGTCTGATAGTGAAATGCAGGGCATGGAGAGTGAACAGGCCAAAATCCGGGAGAACGGCATGCTGGCTGCTGGTGAAGCACAGCCGGGGTCGCGCTTTGGCCAGCCCGGCATTGGCATTGATCCCGATGAGCGCCGCGTGCTGGTTTACCGCGACCTGAAATCTTTCACGCCCTGGCCCGACCGCCGCGAACCCGGCCGTGAGCTGGAGCTTCACCTCACCGGCAACATGGAGCGCTACATGTGGTCGTTCGACGGCAAGAAGTTCAGCGAAGTCTCAGGCCCCATTCACTTCGAAAAGAATGAGCGCCTACGCCTGATCCTGATTAATGACACCATGATGGAGCACCCCGTTCACCTGCATGGCATGTGGATGGAGCTGGAAAACGGTCAAGGCGAGCTGATTCCACGCAAGCACACCCTGAACGTGAAGCCTGGCGAGCGGGTTTCGGCGCTGATCACGGCGGATGCCGAAGGCAGTTGGGCCTTCCATTGTCATCTGCTTTACCACATGGATGCCGGCATGTTCCGCGTTGTTCAGGTTTCTTGAGGAGGCTTTCATGCAGACCAAGCATTTCCTGACCGCTGCCAGCGCGGCGTTCATGGTGGTCACCACGGCAACGGCCAACGCCGATGACGGCTACGACGCTCCAGAGAGTTGGCCCTCGCCCATGCAGGAACACAACATGGGCATGGCGCTGTTCGACAGGCTTGAATACAGCATGCCTGATAAAGGCCTGGATACCGTTGTATGGGATTTTCAAGGCTGGTACGGCGGTGACGTCAACCGTGTGTACATCAAGTCGGAAGGCGAAAACGTCTACGCTTTGTCTGAAAAATGATGTCTTGC
>NZ_NHOU01000129.1 GCF_002179555.1 Salinicola salarius
GCGCCTGGCTGTCGAAGCCGCTGTCCTCGCGTAACAGGATCGGTTGCTTGGTCAGGCATTGGGCGCGAGGCAGTACCCGCTCCAGGAAGGCGTTGCTCTCCTTCATGGTGTGCTGCTTGCCAGGCCGCAGTTCCAGACCCAGGCACCACCCTTCGTTGCCCAGATAGGCGGCGATCGGGGTGTAGCCATCGACCTTCTGGTAGGTCCGCGAGACGCCTTCCTTCTTCGAGTTGCTGTTGTCCATGACGAAGGTGTCGATGTCCAGGCAGACGTGCGTCGTCTCGGCGGTGATCGGTGCTTCGATCAGTGACAGCAGGGTCGTGGACCAGGTGGCGGTGCGCGCCTGCAGGTCGTTGGCGGCAAGTTTCTCCAGCCGCTGTCGCAGCGTCGCCGCGCTCGGCACCTTCTGCAGGGTCAGCAGTTGTTGGAAGGGCTTGTCGCGGCGGAAGTTCTCGACAGCGTCATAGTCGCTCATGCCCAGACACAGCAGGCCCAGGTAGCTCTTGATCACGTCACTGGTGCGCATGCCCAGCGTGGTGGGGAAGCGGCTGTCGATGCTGTCGACGCCAGCGATCTCGAAGCATTGCCCGATGATGGACAGCCCGGCGTGGCTGGTGAGGGTGCGGCGACTGGCGCGGAATTTGACGTTGGGCATGGCACTGTCTGGGTGAATGGCGATA
>NZ_NHOU01000130.1 GCF_002179555.1 Salinicola salarius
TCTGCCCCACCTGCATGTCGTTGGGCACGAAGCCGGCGTCCACCGCCGCCCGCGAGGCGCCGATCGCCGCGCCGAGCTTGTCGGCGATGCCGTCGAGCAGCGCGAAGTTCTCGCCGCTGCCCATGCCGCGCCCGCCGGAGATCACCACCTTGGCGGCACCCAGCTCCGGCCGGTCGCTTTCGGCCAGCTGCTCGCCGACAAAGGACGACAGGGCGTTGTCCACCACGGTGTCGATCGCCTCGACGGGGGCGCTGCCCTGATCTTGTGAAGAGCCGCCGACCGCATCGAAGGCGGTGGCGCGCACGGTGATCACCTTCAGGGCGTCAGCGCTCTGCACGGTGGCGATGGCGTTGCCGGCGTAGATCGGGCGCTTGAAGGTGTCGGCGCCCTCCACCGCGATGATCTCGGAAATCTGCGCCACGTCCTTGAGCGCGGCGAGGCGCGGCAGCACGTTCTTGCCGGTGGTCGAGGCCGCCGCCAGCACGTGGGAATAGTCGTCGGCCAGCGCCACCAGCAGCTCGCCCAGCGGCTCGGCCAGCTGGTGGGCATAGACGGCGGCATCGGCAACGCGCACCTTGTTCACCCCGTCGAGCCTGGCGGCCGCCTCGGCGATGGCGCCGACGTTCTCGCCGGCCACCAGCACCTCGATATCGCCGCCGCTCTCCT
>NZ_NHOU01000131.1 GCF_002179555.1 Salinicola salarius
TTCGATTCTGAAGGCTGCGACTCGCGGCAGCCGGAGTGAACCTCATGAGTAAACCATCCGTTACCCCTGATCAGATCACGGCGAAGCTGAACCAGCCAGGACCGGCGCTCAGGAGTCAGCCCACCGACCGGCTGCCGGCGCCGACCCGCGAGCAGGCTATGTCGTTGACGTTGGATCAGCTGCGTCCCTATGACCGCAACCCGCGTACTCACCACAATCCGAAGTACGAGGAGATCAAGGATTCGATCCGTGCCGTTGGGCTCAAGCAGAAACTGACCGTCACTCAACGACCGGGCGATGATCGCTATATGATCTCCGACGGCGGCAATACCCGCCTGATGATCCTCAACGAGCTGTACCAGGAGACTGACGACAAACAGTTCTACCACCAGGATTGCCACTTCATCCCGTGGCAGGGCGAGATCAACGTGCTAGCCGGGCACTTGGCCGAGAACGATAACCGGGGCCAGCTCAGTTGGATCGAGCGGGCACGTGGCATCTACGAGGCCAAGCGCATGATCGAGGAGGACGCTGGCGAGACCATCTCCCAGCGTGAGTTGACCAAGCGGCTGCGCGCACTGGGTTACACAATCAGCCAAAGCAATATCTCGAAGATGCTCTATAGCATTGAGCACTTTCTGCCGACCCTGCCGCTGAC
>NZ_NHOU01000132.1 GCF_002179555.1 Salinicola salarius
TAGAAATATCATTTCCTATGCACCAAACCTTTTCAGTCATTTTAAACACCGTTAGTGGTCTGAATCTTCGAGCAGATTCGAGAAACGTTCGAAATACAGAGAGGCTATAAAGAAACAGAGTTTAACATAAGTGGTGCTATCATAGGTCGGACGAGGTGTCGTGGCATGAACATCTGAAGATCTATCTAATTTGGTGAAAGGATTGCAATGTGATAGAACAAGCAGAACCGCAAAGAAAACATTCACTTAGTGCAATTGACTTACGCCATCCCATTACCGGATTCGCTTTTCAAGTTTATCCATCAATATTCGTATCGTTTTCAGCTCCAGTTCAGATTCGTCGCACATACTTAGGCTGTACCAACTTTTAGGAGATTGTCATGAACCGTGGAATTCAAGCATTGACCTTAGCGCTTGCCGTGGCTATCACTGCCCCCGCCTTTGCCGCTCCGGGACATCAAGATACAGCGAACAAGATATTACAAGAAGGTAAGCACCTGATCTAAAGTTTTCGTGTAATATCCAT
>NZ_NHOU01000133.1 GCF_002179555.1 Salinicola salarius
GCAGCATGGAGAACGGGTTCAAGGCCCGCCCTAAGGACATCCGTGAGCAGTACGAGTCCGAGATCCGAGAGACCAAGGAGGCACTGGGCGAAGCCCATCTGCAGATCCATGCGCTAAAAAAATTCAAGCGCCTGCTCGACGAGGACGAGAACTCATAAGGTCGCTGCAGGCGCAACTGGCCGAGGAAGGCCATGTGGTATCGCTCGTCAAGCTCTGCCGCTGGCTGGGGTTCCCCCGGCGGAGCCTGTATTACCGGCCCAAGCTGCGGCAGCGTGTCATCAATGCCGATCTGGCGGCACGGGTGAAGCTGACCCTGGAGCGGTTCCCCACCTACGGCTATCGCCGCCTGGCGTGTGTTCTGGGTGAGAACCGCAAGCCAATACAGCGCATCCTGCAGTTGAAAGGCTGGCAGGTGCGCAAGCGGCCACAGGGCTTCCGCCCGCGTGCCAAGAGCCTTCCGTCTGTCGCGTCACGGCCTGATGAACGCTGGGCAACGGATCTTACGCACGTGTGGTGCGGCAAGGATCGGCGGGCCAGCCTGGCGGTGATCATCGATTGCTGTACGCGAGAGATCCTCGGCTGGCGATTATCGGACAATGGCAGCAGCAAGACCGCTGAGGCCGCGCTGGAGGAAGCGCTGATCTATCGATTGGGG
>NZ_NHOU01000134.1 GCF_002179555.1 Salinicola salarius
ATCAGCACCCTCGTGAATGAGGCGGGATCAGTCTTCTTCCCGCACGACCCACCCTTCGACGGTATCCGCACCGTGCTCGTCTTTCCAAGACTTAAGCACCTTGTGGTTCCCACCCCGGGTTTCGATGACCTCACCGGTGTTAGGGTTTTTGTAGATTTTGAGTTTTCTTTTCCGCCGACGACTCGCGGTCGAGACATTCGAAGCGTTGCTCGAATCGCTGGGCGAAAGCAGCTCGATAACATCCTTGGCCTTCTTGCCGTACTCATTCATCAGAGCTTCAAGCTTGGTTTTAAATTCGATCTCGCTTTGTAGGCGCTGGTCACTCTCCAATGCCTTGAGCTCTTCGGAGAGCTGCTTCAGGAGTTGCTCTTTCTTTGCGTATTCACTTAGCAATGACACAGATTAAATCTTCGCTTTTTAAGCTATGGTCAGCAGAACATTATAACGGCAAAGGCAGATTTTATCTGCAAGGTTGAAATTCCTTAAGTGGCTCAGGAAATTACTTCAAGGTTTCGGTTTACGGCTTCCGCCTGTTTTATTCGAACTTCGAGAAGTCCTTTTCGCGATTGGTTTGGAGATGGCCCTAGCCCCAGTGCAATCCGGATAGCGGGAGCAAGACCAGAAGGGGCCATTGCTGCTCTTGCGCT
>NZ_NHOU01000135.1 GCF_002179555.1 Salinicola salarius
AACGGGTTGTCAATCACGCGGGACCCGACAGCTAGGCGCTTATTAGAAGCGTATCGTCGCTTGAAGCGTAGCGACCGCCAAGAGGCAATTCGCCAATTCGAGAAACGCTTTGGCCATCCGCCCGACTTGTCCCAGTACTTGGAATGAGAAGCTCACTTGTTACAAGCTGGATGCGGATAAACCAATTTTTCGCGATCTAGCGGACAAGCTTACGGTTAGGCGGTTCGTGACCGAGCGAATTGGTAACGAACACCTGATTCCTTTGCTTGCAAGTGGTACCACATTGACGCGTGATATGTTCGATCTGTTGCCGCCTCAGTTTGTCATAAAAGCTAATCATGGCAGTGCCATGAACAAGATCGTTCGTAACAAAAGGGATGTTAACTATAAAAACTTGAAGAAAGAAACTGTTGGCTGACTCGTAATTTCTATATGGGTTCGAGAGAGACTCAGTATTGCAACATATCCCCTTTTATAGTTGTTGAAAAACTAATGCTGGATGAGAATGGAGAGATATCTAAAGATTATAAGATTCATTGCTTTGATTGCCAAGGAAATAAGCGCTTTATTGTTCAGGTGGATAGTGATCGCTTTAATGGTCATGTGCGAGACTATTACCTGATTCCGTGAAGCCAGCGCCGACAC
>NZ_NHOU01000136.1 GCF_002179555.1 Salinicola salarius
AAAAAAAAATGGTCATAGCTTCAAGCGCATTCGGCATTCACTCAAGCCCCAGCGTGACGAAACGGACTTTCGCAAAACGCAAGGCCTGATGAAAGCGCTTCACGAGCAAGAGGACCAAGGCGAGCACGAGCTCTATTACTTTGATGAATCAGGTTTTTCACAAGCGTCGTCGGTGCCGTATGCGTGGAGCCCTATCGGCAAGCCCTGGGAAGTCACTGCCTACTCCCGCAGCCGAAGGCTAAACGTGCTGGGATTCTTAAGCCGAGCCGGAAAACTGGTCTATCACACGACAACCGAGACAGTGACCACGGAAACGGTCATAGAAGCGTTTGACCAGTTTGTGATCCAGAAGGATCCAGACACCTTCGCTGTTGTGGTGCTCGACAATGCCAGCATGCATCGCTCCAAGGCCTTTAGGCGCAAGAGGGTGGAGTGGATGTCGCAACGTGTGCATCTGATCTATCTGTCTGCCTACTCACCAGAGCTGAATCTGATAGAGATTCTGTGGCGGCAGATGAAGTACACCTGGCTGCCCTTGAGTGCCTATCTCTCGTTTGAACGTCTACGTGAAGAGGTACACCGCTTACTCGGTGGTTACGGAACTGATCACGCGATTAATTTTGAATAGGCACTTA
>NZ_NHOU01000137.1 GCF_002179555.1 Salinicola salarius
AGTAAGTATCCCCCGGCAAAGCCGGGGGCTTTATATTGTTAGCCCCTCAAAGGGGCAAGAATCTGAGCCGCCTGAAGGCGGCTGCCTCACATTCCAAACTTGAGCTGATCATAATGCTCATCCACCTTTTCCTGATTCCGGATATAGGCCCTTACCATTCCTTCATCAAGCCCTACTGTCGAGACGAAATAACCTCTCGCCCAGAAGCTTTCACCAGAGAAATTTCGCGATCTGCCCATGAAATTTCTGGCTATAGATATCGCACTCTTACCTTTGATGTAGCCAACCACATGTGACACCGAGTGCTTCGGAGGGATGCTGATACACATGTGAACGTGATCACGCATCAGGTGCCCCTCTACGATCTGGCACTCCTTCTGTCTTGCCAGCTCATGGAACACCTCACCAAGGTGTTTTCGGATACCACCAAAGATCGCCTTCTTTCGCTTTTTGGGGATGAACACGACATGATACCTGCAGTTCCATGTTGTGTGAGCAAGACTCTGGTACTCTCTCATTGGGAACTTCCTATCTCTTGGCCGAGATTGGAGGTTCCCTTTGACCGCATCACACGGTCAAACCTCGGGTAGTCCCCCGGCAAAGCCGGGGGATTACCTTATTTATTTA
>NZ_NHOU01000138.1 GCF_002179555.1 Salinicola salarius
AAGCCACGCTGTCGCGGCTGCTGAGCTGCCTCGGTCGTAACGACAATATCGATGCCGTGCACGAAGGCCTGTTGCGGCTGGTGGTCTGGCGCCTGACCTCGCTGCAGAACGGTGAACGTCCCAAACAGCTGACGCTGGACATTGATGGCCTGCCGATCGAGGTGCATGGCCATCAGGGCGGGTCGGCCTATCATGGCCTTTACGGGGCCCGCATCTACTCGCCGCTGGTCGCATCGTTGGCGGAGACCGGCGACATGGTGGGCGGCCTGCTGCGCGAGGGCAACGCCGGCCCGGCAGAGAACGCCGACACCTGGATCCCGCATCTGGTACGACGACTCAACGAGAGCACCGGGGCACAGGTTCGTGTGCGCATCGACGCCGGTTTTACCGATAACGCGACGCTGGAGGCCCTGGAGGATCGGGAGATCGAATACCTGGGCCGGTTGCGCAGTCACACCGGTCTACAGAAGCTGGCAGCACCGCTCCTGAAGCGGCCACCCGGCCGGCCACCCGAGCAGCCTCGCGAGTGGTGCCACGATCTGGAGTACCAAGCCGGCTCCTGGTCGGCACCGCGGCGCGTAGTGCTGGTGGTGCAGGAACGCCCCGATGACC
>NZ_NHOU01000014.1 GCF_002179555.1 Salinicola salarius
CGCTGATAGACCAGTTGAGTGAGCAGGAGCCTGTGAATATGGTCTGTAGCGCCTTTGGCATTGCACGTTCGAGCTATTACGAACATCGCCTTCGCCGATCTCGCGTCGATATCGAGCGGTTGACGTTGCGCGCAACCGTTAGAGAGCTGTTCAACCAGAGCCGGCGTTCCGCGGGTAGCCGAACGATCATGATGCAGATGCGGGAATCCGGGGCCGACGTGGGACGATTCAAGGTCCGACGTCTGATGCAGGAGATGGATCTGATATGCCAACAGCCGCGACCACCGGCCTACCGACGGGCGACGGTCGAGCGACCCGATATTCCCAACCGCCTGAACCGTCAGTTTACTGTCACCGCGCCCAATCAGGTGTGGTGTGGCGATATCACCTACGTGTGGGTACAGAACCGTTGGCACTATCTGGCCGTCGTGCTGGATCTGTATGCACGACGCGTCGTCGGATGGGCATTATCTAATCGCCCCGACGCGGCCCTGGTCATCAATGCGCTGGACAGGGCCTTCGAGCAGCGAGGCAGGCCGCCGGGGCTGCTGTTCCATTCAGATCAGGGCGGTCAATATGCGAGCCGAGTCTTCCGTCAGCGACTGTGGCGCTACCGGATACAACAGAGCATGAGCCGTCGTGGAAACTGCTGGGATAACGCACCGATGGAGCGGCTGTTCCGCAGCTACAAGAGCGAGTGGATGCCCGCGATCGGCTATCTGTCAGCACAAGAGGCTTTACGAGATATCAGCTTCTATCTGATGGAGCGCTACAACCGACAGCGACCCCATCAGTACAACGGCGGCATGTCGCCCGCACGAGCGGAAGCAACACTCAATTCACTGTCCGGAATTAGTTGACCACTACAGGAAGCGTCTACAGCTTGGGGGCATGGGGTGGGCAGTAGAGTAAGAAAAGTTGGATGACGATGGATGGAAATGACTGCTTGTTGCTGACGCTTGCTACCTATTTGCTACCTAAAGCAAGGCACAACGAAAAACCGCCACCCGGCATGATCCGTAAGTGGCGGTTTTTCTTAATCTTTCTGGTCGGAGCGACAGGATTCGAACCTGCGACCTCTGCAACCCCATTGCAGCGCGCTACCAAGCTGCGCCACGCTCCGGTTCCCACTGGTCTGTCAGTGACAGTCCCTGTGAAACGCTGCGTATACTACCTTGCAGTTCGATAAATGAAAAGCGCTTCTTAAGGCTTTTTTTTCAATCGCTTGCGAAAGCCTACCGATGCCGCTGCCAAGCGGAACCCCAGACCGTCATCGAAGCGCGCTGGCGTGAGAGTGTTGTCCCGATGCCAGCGGGGCTGTCGATCCGACTGGGCTGTTATAGCCACAGCAGCTTGATCAATCCAAGGCAGATCAGCGTGACCAGGATCGTGCCGGTGAGGTTGAGGAAGAAGCCGGCGCGAATCATCGACTGGATATTCATGTGGCCCGTCGCGAAGACAATGGCGTTGGGCGGCGTGGCCACCGGCATCATGAAGGCGCAGCTGGCGGCAATCGCGGCCGGCACGGTAATCAGTAACGGGTCGACGCCGAGTGACATGGCCAGTGCACCGAGTAGCGGCAGGAATGCTGCTGCGGTCGCTGTGTTCGAGGTCAGCTCGGTGAGGAAGATGATGACCAGCACGATGGCGCCGATCAGCAGGATGAGCGGCAACGTGCCGAAGACATTGAGCTGATTGGCGATCCAGTCCGCCAGGCCGGAGCCGCTGATGGTGCTGGCCAGGGCCAGACCGCCGCCGAACAGCAGCAGGATGCCCCAGGGCAGGTCTTTAGCATCTTCCCACAGCAGCAGCGGACGATACCGCTCGTTGCCGCTGGGAATCAGAAAGAGCGCGACACCCGCGAGCAGCGCGATCGAAGTGTCGGACAGCCATTCGACTCCCCAGTCGTTCAGAAGAGGCCGCGTTACCCAGGCCAGGGCGGCGAGCAGGAAGACGATTCCGACTCGTGCTTCCGCCGGGCTCAGCTTGCCAAGCTTGGCAAGCTCATCGCCGATGACGTTGCCGCTACCGTCGTCGAGCCGGAGCTTGAAGCCGCCGCGCGTCAGCCACCACCAGGCCACGATCATCATGGCAATGCTCACCGGCAGGCCGACGACCATCCACTGCGCAAAGCCCAGCTCGATGTTCTGTTCGCTGGAGAGATAGCCCGCGAGAATGGCATTGGGAGGCGTACCGATGAGCGTGGCGATACCGCCGATACTGGCCGAGTAGGCGATGGCCAGCAGCAGTGCAGTGGCATAGCGCTTTACCTCGCCGGAATCGGCATTGGCGAAGAGGGAAACCACCGACATGCCGATGGGCAGCATCATGATGGCAGTGGCGGTGTTGGAGACCCACATGCTGATGAAGCCGGTTGCCAGCATGAAGCCGGCGATCTGTTGCTTGGGTTTCTGGCCGACGACGTTCAGAATGCGCAGCGCAATTCGCCGATGCAGGTTCCAGCGCTGCATGGCGATGCCCAGTAAAAAGCCGCCCAGGAACAGGAAGATCGTCGGGTTGGCATAACTGGCAGCGGTGCCCTTGAGGTCGGCAATGCCGAGGGCGGGCGCCAGCGGGATGGGGAGTAGCGAGGTAGCCGGGATCGGAATGGCCTCGGTGGCCCACCAAGTCGCCAGCAGCAGGGCGAGCCCGACACAGTGCCAGGCGGCGGGCTCCATGCCGGCGGGCGCTGGCATGACTTGCGTCACGATGACCCAGAGGGGGCCGAGAACGAGGCCGATTCGAGCGGCTAGCGAGGGCGCGTTTGGCGCTTGATTCGAGGTTTCCGTCACGTGACGTCCTTTTTCGAGAGGCTTGAACCCTTTCTATTCTACTTAAGACGTAGAGCGTCCTGAGAGGACCGCGACTTAGCCTTTGGTCTAATATGGGGCCATGGGCGGGATACTTGCCCTCTGAACGCGCTCATGCGCGACGGCTTGTTTATCGAATTCGCCATTGAATTTCCCAGTAAAGAGCAGGTCCATGACGACATCTCTGCATTCACTCATCGCGCCTCTCGTGTCGCTGTCCCGTGAAGCCGGGGCAGCGATCGAGGCGATCGGACGAGACGCCTTCGATACCCAGCGCAAGGCGGATGACAGCCCGGTAACGGCTGCTGACCTGGCGGCTCATCAGGTCATCGTTCAGGGTTTGCCATCGATCGGCTGTCGCGATTGGCCAATTCTGTCCGAGGAGTCGGCCTCGATTCCCTGGTCGGAGCGCCGGAACTGGTCCACTTACTGGTTGGTCGATCCGCTGGACGGCACCAAAGAATTCATTCGGGGTTCCGATCAATACACCGTCAATGTGGCATTGATCGACCGGAACCAACCCGTGCTGGGCGTCGTCGAGAAGCCCCGTACTGGCGAGGTCTGGATCGGTGAGCCGGCTCGGGGAGCCTGGTATCAGGCTGGTGTCGATGAGCCCTGGCAAACCTTGCAGGTTCGCGATTCCCTGCCGTTGCGTCTGGTGGTCAGCCGTTTTCATCGCGGCGCGAGCACCCGTCGCCTGATCGAGTCACTGCCCGATGTCGAAGTCGAGGAGTTGGGAAGTTCGCTCAAGTGTTGTCGCGTGGCCGAAGGGCTTGCGGATCTCTACCCCCGGTTCGGCCCTACCAGCGAGTGGGATACCGCCGCGGCCCAAGCCGTCGTCGAAGGGGCCGGCGGTCATCTCGTGGACTGCGAAGCGTGGGAACCGCTGCGCTACAACACTCAGGACAGCTTGCTGAACCCGGCCTTCGTGGCATGCGCTTCCCTGGACGGAGCCTGGCGACCTTTCTGGGCATGCTGAGCCCGCGCCAGCCCGAGGTCGAGAAACACGCCAGTCGAGATCGAGAAAGTAGGTGTGCCCCGTGGATGCTGTTACCCTGCGGGTTGCGCCGAAATGGCAACAGCTCCTGGCTATCTATACATCCTCTACATCACCAGAAGGCGGCTTCTCTTTCATGTCGTTGTCTCTTGCGGCGGGGCTTTCCGTCCTCGCCATCCTGATTATTGTTTCTCTCGCTGCTTATGCCTGGCGCCTGTGGCGTGAGGTCGAGCGGCGAAAGGCGTTTCGGGCCGCTGAAATTGCTCGCGCCAATCAAAATTGTATCGATAGCTTGAGTGCTCTGTCGCAGGCCATGGTCGAGCGCCAGGTGGATATGGTGGAAGGGGCGTTACGTTGCAAGGTGCTGCTCGATATCATCGATAACCGCCTGGTGGAGCGGGATGCGTGGCGAGTGCTTGGCGAGGTGCAGTCCGAGGCGGAATCGCTGCATACGCACCAGGCGCGTCGTGAGCTGTCGCCGCGCGAACGCCACCGCGAGGATCTCGTTCGTGAGGAGATCGCTCAGCGACACGACGGCAGGCTCCACCTCGCAGCGATCGAGCTTCAGGCCTTTTGCCTGGATTGGGCCCAGACCACCAGTGCCAGCTCCAGCGCCCATGTCAGCTCCAGGAAGTAACACGAGCATCCTTTCATTGAAGAAGAGAGAAGGGGCTGAGAGGTTCTGGTGTCGTTCGCCGGGTGGAAGAAAGGGCAAGGCTTGTCTGGCTAAAGGATAGGGTCAGGAACGCGAAGTTTTTGCTAATCCCCTTTGCCAATCTTGGAAATGGTGCTAAAAAAGAACAGTGTGTCCCGACACGGGTTTGCATCTCGGGCTGGAATCGATAATGCTGTTATGGAGCTGCAAAGAAAAGGGACAATGGGAACATTGACCACTGCTCAAGTCGACGCGCATGACGGTCGCCGAGAGATTTCTTTGTCGTTGGAGAAGGAACGTCTTTCTCTTGACGAATTCGGCTTCTATACTCGAAGCCGCTGGGTAACGCCCGTTACGACTAGCGCTGTGTTAAGAAGGAGTCTTACATGAAAAAATCAACGACTGGCTTGCTACTGGGTTCCGCTCTGGTAGTCGGTCTTTCTGGCTGTGCCAGTTCCGGTATGGAATCCACTGGCAGCTCGTCCGATCAGGCTTGGTATCAGTCTCCGTTCGTCTGCGGCATTGCCGGCGGTCTGATCGGTGGTGGTGTCGGTTACGCTACTAGCGGCGATTCCGATGAAGACACTGGTGCCGCGATTGGTGGTGTTGCTGGCGCGACTGCCGGCGCGCTGCTGTGTGCCGACTACTCTTCGGACGTCATGGACAGCGATGGCGACGGCGTGCCCGACGATCGCGACCAGTGCCCGAACACGCCGGCTGGCGTAGCGGTTGATGCCGTTGGCTGCCCGCTCGACACCGACGGTGACGGCGTGCCGGACTACATGGACCAGTGCCCGGGAACGCCGGCCGGTGTTGAAGTCAACGCCCAGGGCTGCCCGCTGGATTCCGACGGTGACGGCGTGCCGGACTATCAGGACCAGTGCCCGGATACCCCGGCTGGTGCCGAAGTCAACTCCTTGGGCTGCGTGGAAGATCTCGTCCTGCGTGACGTCAACTTTGAGTTCGACTCCGCTCAGCTGACGGCCAACGCCGAAGCTATCCTAGATGGCGTATCCGAGAAGCTGATGACCAACGACCAGCTGCGCATCCGTCTTGAAGGCCACACCGACTCCGTCGGTCCTGCTGCCTACAATAAGGAACTGTCCCAGCGTCGTGCCGATTCCGTGAAATCCTACCTGGTCAACAAGGGTTTCTCCGCGGATAACATCACCACTATCGGTTACGGTGAAGAGCAGCCGGTTGCCAGCAACGATACCGCTGAAGGCCGTGCTCAGAACCGTCGCGTCGAACTGGGTGAGTGGGAATAAGCTTTATCCCGACACGCTGTTCACGTGATCATGAGGGCGCCTTCGGGCGCCCTCATTGTTTGTGGCCTTGGAACGTCTTTTAGACTTGCTTGCCATCGGCCACGAGTCGCTGCCCATGGATGGCAAAGTGCCTTTCTCGCTGCTAGTCTACTTCCCCCACGATCACCGATAGAGATCGTAAGGTCGTATCTCATGCGCATCCGCTGGCCTGCCCGTATGCAGACCTGCCGCGAAGGAGATGTTCCTGCCTATTAATCGAGTTCATGTGATCCTTGGTGTGGACCACCACTGAACGTAAGGATGTTTTCATGCCCATTGTGACGCTGCCTGATGGCAGTCAGAGAAGCTTTGAAGAGCCTATTACCGTCATGCAACTGGCCGAGTCCATCGGACCCGGGCTCGCCAAGGCGTGTGTTGCCGGCAAGATAGACGGCATTGAAGTCGACGCAGCCGACATCATCGATCATGACGCCGAAGTGGCTATCTTGACCGCCCGCGATGAGGAAGGGGTGGCCATCATTCGCCATTCCTGTGCTCATTTGCTGGGACACGCGATCAAGCAGTTGTACCCGAACGCCAAGATGGCGATCGGCCCGGTCATCGATGATGGCTTCTACTACGACGTCGACTTCGGAGAATCCATTTCTTCGGAAGATCTGGAAGCCATCGAAGCGCGAATGAAATCGTTGATCGACCAGGAGTACGACGTCGTTCGCGAGTACGTCGATCAGGCAAAGGCGCTCTCGACATTTGCGTCGAGGGAAGAGCCATACAAGCGCGAGATCGTCGAAGGTATTCCTGAAGGAGAGGCGATTCGTCTCTACCATCACCAGGAATACATCGATATGTGCCGCGGGCCTCACGTACCCAATACACGGCACCTCAAGGCATTCAAGCTGACCAAGCTGGCTGGAGCCTACTGGCGTGGTGATGCGTCGAAGCCCATGTTGACGCGAATCTACGGCACGGCGTGGGCTGACAAGAAGTCCCTCAAGGCATATCTGCTGCGCCTCGAGGAAGCCGAGAAGCGTGATCACCGTAAATTAGCACGGCGATTCGACTTCTTCCACATGCAGGAAGAAGCGCCCGGCATGGTGTTCTGGCATCCCCGTGGCTGGACGCTATGGCAGATTGTCGAGCAGTACATGCGTGACGTGTACAAGCGCAGCGGGTATCAGGAGATCAAGTGCCCGCAGATCATGGATGTGTCGCTCTGGAAAAAATCCGGGCACTGGGACAATTACGCGGAGAACATGTTCTTCACCGAGTCGGAAAAGCGTGAATATGCGCTAAAGCCGATGAATTGCCCGGGGCATGTCCAGGTCTTCAATTCCGGATTGCGCAGCTACCGCGAGCTACCGATTCGCTATGGGGAGTTCGGTGGCTGTCATCGCAACGAGCCTTCTGGCGCGCTACACGGTATCATGCGGGTCCGGGCATTCACGCAGGATGACGGTCACGTCTTCTGTACCGAAGGGCAGATAGAATCTGAAGTGACGGCGTTCCACCGTCAGGCGCTCCAGGTTTACGGTGATTTCGGTTTCGAGGACATCGCCGTGAAGATCGCGCTGCGGCCTGACAAGCGCCTCGGCAGCGATGAAACGTGGGATCGTGCCGAAGGGGCGCTGAGGGCTGCGTTGGGCAACTGCGATGTTCAGTGGCAGGAGCTGCCGGGCGAGGGGGCGTTCTACGGGCCCAAGATCGAGTATCACATGAAGGACTGCCTGGGGCGGGAGTGGCAGGTCGGTACCATGCAGGTCGATTTCATGATGCCCAGTCGTCTGGGGGCGCAGTACGTCGCCGAGGACGGATCCCGCCAGACGCCCGTGATGTTGCATCGGGCGATCGTGGGGTCGATGGAGCGTTTCATCGGCATCCTGATCGAACATTACGCCGGGGCCTTGCCTTTATGGCTCTCTCCGGTCCAAGCTGTAGTGCTCAATATCACGGATGCTCAGCGTGATTATGCCGAAAATCTCTCCAAAAGCTTGCGTGAAGCGGGTTTCCGGGTCGAGTCGGACTTGAGGAATGAGAAAATCGGCTTTAAAATTCGCGAGCATACGCTGCAGAAGATTCCTTATCTGCTGGTTGTCGGCGATAAGGAAGTCGAATCGGGTGCCGTTGCAGTGCGTACTCGATCCGGCGAGGATCTGGGTTCCCTGTCCGTCGATGATCTGAAAGGACATCTTCAACAGGCCGACCAACCGGGTCAGCACTGAGCAGCAACGTTAATCGCCAGATGGAGATCTAACGATCAAGCGTAATAATCAGCGCGGGCGCCCTCAGGAAAAGCGCGCGCCCATAAACGACCGTATTCGTGCAGACGAAGTTCGCCTTATCGATGCCGAGGGTGAACAGGTGGGAGTCGTTCCCATGCAGGAGGCGCTCGAACGCGCCGAGGAAGCCGGTATGGATCTCGTCCAGATTTCCAATGCCGATCCTATCGTCTGTAAAATCATGGACTACGGCAAGTTCCTCTTCGAGCAGAAAAAGCAGAAGTCTGCTCAGAAGAAGAAAACCAAACAGATCCAGGTCAAGGAAGTGAAATTCCGTCCTGGCACGGACGAGGGCGATTATCAGGTGAAGTTGAAAAACCTGATTCGTTTCCTCGAAGGTGGCGACAAGGGTAAGGTCACCCTGCGCTTCCGTGGTCGTGAAATGGCACACCAGGACATCGGTCGCCGACTGATGGAACGGATTGCCGCCGACCTGGAGGAGCTGGCTGCTGTCGAGTCCTTCCCCAAGATGGAAGGCCGTCAGATGATCATGATTCTTGCGCCCAAGAAGAAGTGATCCGCGGGCAAGTCGAACGGGAAACGACGAGCGTCATCGCTCGTCGTTTTCGGCCTCGGGTTTTCTAAAAAAGAGCGGAGTGGAGTTTTCCCATGCCGAAAATCAAGAGTAACAGTGGCGCTGCCAAGCGCTTCAAGAAGACTGGTAACGGCTTCAAGCACAAGCAGTCTTTTCGTAGTCACATCCTGACCAAAAAGTCTACCAAGCGTAAGCGTCAGTTGCGCGGGATGAAGCAGGTACACGCTGCCGACAAGCAGCTCGTTACCCGCATGCTGCCCAACCTGTAACACTTGGTCGTCAGTTTTTAACGTCAGGAGAGTACTATGTCTCGCGTCAAGCGTGGTGTCGTCGCACGTCGTCGTCACAAGAAGATCATGAAGCAGGCCAAGGGTTACTATGGTGCGCGTTCGCGTGTTTTCCGCGTAGCCAAGCAGGCCGTCATCAAAGCCGGTCAGTATGCCTATCGTGACCGCCGCCAGCGTAAGCGCCAGTTCCGCGCTCTGTGGATCACGCGTATCAACGCGGCAGCTCGTGTCAATGGCATGTCCTACAGCCGTTTCGTGGCAGGTCTGAAAAAGGCCGGTATTGAAATCGACCGTAAGGTGCTGGCTGATCTGGCCGTTCACGAGAAAGCGACGTTCGCCGCAATCGTCGAGAAAGCCAAAGCTGCATAACAGGTCATTTTGCCCTGCGAGGGCGATGAGTCATGTGACCTATCCAGGGGAAGAGCAGCTGCTCTTCCCCTGTTTTTTTATACTGCATCGCCGCGTCGTTCGTGACCGACGGCGCTGCGTAACGAACGATAAGCGGAGCTCGACGGATGGATCATCTTCCTGCCCTGGTCAACGAGGCGAAAGCGGCCATTGCCGCGGCCGAAGACGCCCAGGCTCTCGACCAGGTGCGTGTGCGTTTTCTGGGCAAGAAAGGCGAGATTACAGCGTTGCTCAAGGGGCTGGGGCAATTATCACCCGAAGAGCGACCGGCTGCCGGTGAACGCATCAACGAAGCCAAGCAGGCGTTGCAGCAGGAGCTCGAGCATCGCAAGCAGGTGATCGAACAAGCCGCCATGCAGGCTCGGCTCGAGGCGGAGCGCATCGATGTCACCCTGCCGGGACGGGGCGAAGCCAATGGTGGCCTGCACCCCGTGACCAAGACGCTGGAGCGTATCGAATCCCTGTTTCAACACATTGGCTTCGAGGTCGCCGTCGGTCCGGAAATCGAGGACGATTTTCATAATTTCGAAGCGCTGAACATTCCCGCGCATCATCCTGCGCGCGGCATGGCAGATACTTTCTATTTCGACGCCACCCGTCTTTTGCGGACGCACACCTCGCCGGTGCAGGTGCGTACCATGCAGTCGCAGGAGCCCCCTATTCGCATCGTCTGCCCGGGGCGGGTCTATCGCAGTGATTCCGACCTGACCCACACGCCGATGTTCCATCAGGTCGAGGGTCTGCTGGTCGACGAAGGCGTCAGTTTTGCCGACCTGAAGGGGACGATCGCCGACTTCCTGCAGGCGTTCTTCGAGCGAGACGATCTGGAGGTGCGCTTCCGGCCATCCTATTTTCCGTTCACCGAGCCCTCGGCCGAGGTCGATATTCAGTGCGTGATGTGCCAAGGCGATGGCTGTCGTGTCTGCTCACATAGCGGATGGCTCGAGGTGATGGGATGCGGGATGGTTCATCCGGCGGTATTTCGCCATTCGGGCGTCGATGCCGAGCGTTATACCGGTTTTGCCTTCGGCATGGGGGCGGAGCGGCTGGCCATGCTGCGCTACGGGGTGAATGACCTGCGGCTGTTTTTTGACAACGATCTGCGTTTCCTGAGTCAGTTCAACTGAATCCGTCGCCCAGTCAAGGAGTATCAAGATGAAGTTTTCCGAAGCGTGGCTGCGCGAATGGGTTTCACCGGCGCTCGATACGCAGGCCCTGGCAGACGCCATTACCATGGCGGGCCTGGAAGTCGATGCCGTCGAGCCGGTTGGTGCGGTTTTTCAGGGCGTGGTCGTAGCCGAGGTCGTCGCCAAATCCCAGCATCCCGATGCGGACAAGCTCAATGTCTGCCAGGTCGAAGATGGTTCCGGGGAACCGGTTCAGGTCGTCTGCGGTGCGCCTAACGTCGATATTGGCCAGAAGGTGCCTTTCGCGCGCGTCGGTGCAGTGCTCCCCGAGAATTTCAAGATCAAGAAAGCCAAGCTGCGTGGCGTCGAATCTCGCGGGATGATCTGTTCTGCTTCCGAACTCGGTCTGGAAGAAGGGCGTTCGGAGGGAATTTATGTCCTGCCGCAAGACGCACCTGTCGGTGAGGATTTTCGGGCCTGGTTGCAGTTGGATGACTACACCATCGAGGTGGATCTGACCCCCAATCGCGGCGACTGCCTCAGCCTGCGGGGCATGGCGCGGGAAGTCGGTTGCGCGACCGGAACAGAGGTCGTCGAACCGAGCATCGCCCCGGTCGAGGCGGGCCATGATGCGCAGTTCCCGGTCGCCGTGAGTGACGAAGAGCGGTGCCCGCGCTACCTGGGCCGCATCATCCGTGATGTCGACGTCACGGTAAGTACGCCACTGTGGATGCAGGAGCGCCTGCGTCGTAGCGGGATTCGCAGCATCGATCCGGCGGTCGATGTGACCAACTACGTCATGCTCGAGCTGGGGCAGCCCATGCATGCCTTCGATCTCGATGCCCTGAAGGGCGGAATTGAGGTACGCCGGGCAAATGCCGACGAGCGTCTCACGCTGCTGGATGGTCAGGAAGTGGTGCTGAACGAGGATACGCTCGTCATCGCCGACCAGGATCGTGCGTTGGCCATCGCGGGTGTGATGGGAGGCGAGGCGACCGGGGTGACCGGCGAGACGCGTAATCTGTTTTTGGAAGCCGCTTACTTTTCACCGCTCGCGGTGGCGGGCAAGGCGCGCAATTTCGGGTTGCATACGGATGCCTCGCACCGTTTCGAGCGCGGCGTGGATCCCGAGATCACTCGTTCGGCCATGGAGCGGGCCACCGAGCTGCTGATCGCCATCGTTGGAGGTTCCCCGGGACCCATTACCGAGGTAACACAGCCGGCGCATCTGCCTCGGCGTCCGGATGTCGAGCTTCGTCGCGAGCGGCTGTCCGCTTGCCTGGGCGTCCGTCTGTCCGACGAGGAGATTCATCGCATCTTTCAGTCGCTGGGAATGGCCAGCACGGCGGCGGATCAGAGCTGGCACGTGCAGATCCCGAGCTGGCGTTTCGATGTCTCCATCGAAGAGGACTTGATCGAAGAAGTCGCTCGCATTCACGGTTACAACCGGCTGCCGGTACGTCGCCCGCAGGCGCGTCTCGGCCTGACGACAGACGACGAAGCGTCTCTGCCGTTGCGACATCTGCGCCGCCACATGGTGTCTCGCGGCTATCAGGAGGCCGTCACCTACAGCTTCGTATCGCCGGATCTCCAGGCGTTGATTACGCCGGACGCAGTCTCGCCGGCGCTGGCCAACCCGATCTCCAGCGACATGTCGGTGATGCGGTATAGTCTGTTTCCGGGGTTACTCAAGGCGCTAATGCATAACCTCAACCGTCAGCAGCACCGCGTGCGGCTGTTCGAGGCTGGACTGGTATTCCAGGGCGAGCTGGACGAACTGGTCCAGACGCCGATGTTCGGTGGCCTGATTTGCGGTTCCCGAGACGTGGAAGGTTGGTCCGCCCATCGTGACACGGTCGATTTCTACGATCTGAAGGGCGATCTGGAAAGCTTGATCGCGTTGGGTGGACAGGCCGATGAGTGGACTTTCGTCGCCGCAACGCATCCTGCATTACATCCGGGGCGTTCCGCACAGCTCTGTCGTGATGGCAAGGTCGTCGGCTGGTTGGGGGCCTTGCACCCCGGCATCCGTGCCCAGCTCGATATCAAGCCCGAGGTTTACGTCTTCGAAGTGGAGCAAGCAGCGCTGGTCCAGGGATCGATACCGCAATTCAAGCCGCTGTCCCGGTATCCGGAGGTGCGTCGGGATCTGGCATTCGTGGTCAAGGAAGAGGTCGAGATCGCCCCGTTGATCGATGCCATTCGAAGTCGGGCCGGCGACTGGCTGACACAGTGGCAGCTATTCGATGTGTACCGCGGCAAAGGGGTGGACGATGGTGACAAGAGCGTGGCCCTGGGCTTGACCTGGCAGCATCCTTCGCGCACTCTCAATGATGAAGAAATCAATCAGTTAATCGCAGACGTGGTGGAAGTCGCGCAAGTGCGCTTCGGTGCCAAGCTGCGGAGTTGATCTGTCATCCTGCGCGAAGGGAGCGATCATGGGAGCGCTGACGAAAGCTGAGCTTGCGGAGCATCTTCATGCCGAACTGGGTTTTTCCAAGCGGGAGGCCAAGTACATGGTGGAGACGTTCTTCGAGGAAATTCGCGGCTGTCTGCGCGAGAACGAGCAGGTGAAGCTGTCCGGCTTCGGCAATTTCGATCTGCGGGACAAGCGGGAGCGGCCCGGACGTAACCCCAAGACGGGCGAGGAGATTCCGATCTCCGCCCGACGAGTCGTTACCTTCCGCCCTGGACAGAAGCTCAAGGCCAGGGTGGAAAGCTTCGACGGCGAGCTGCAAGAAGACTGAGCCGAGCCCGTGATCCATCGACCGCCTGCCAGCGCAAGCTGGCAGGCGGTCGCGTTTGAGGCCACGCGGCGTGAGGCCGAAGGGCGAGCTGTGCTAAGCTCCCGCGCAAATCCATTGCTGACCGAGTGTTATGCCCAAGCTGAAGATTTTCGTCGGCACCGTCTATGGTGGTGCGCTGGATGTCGCGGAACAGGTTTCGCCGTTGTTCGAGCAGGCGGGTTACGAGGTGTCCGTGATCGAGCAACCGAGTCTGAGCGACTTGACCGAGGACATGCCGGACCTGGCGTTGTTCTGCGTCTCCACCACGGGGAGCGGCGATTTCCCTGGTGACTTTGTCCCTTTCGTGCATGAACTGAAGTCGCAACCGCCGAGTCTCGTTGCTCTGCGTTACGGTCTGATCGCCTTGGGAGACAGCTCTTACGGCG
Source organism: Salinicola salarius (assembly GCF_002179555.1). Lineage (GTDB taxonomy): Bacteria > Pseudomonadota > Gammaproteobacteria > Pseudomonadales > Halomonadaceae > Salinicola > Salinicola salarius_A. The sequence continues at coordinate 13,536 of NZ_NHOU01000014.1, forward strand.
ATACCTTCTGTGGTTCCGGGAGAGCGCTTGACGAGCTGCTTGCCGATCTGGGCGGGCAGCGTCTTGGCGAACGTCTCGAAATCGATGCCATGGAAACGTTCATGGCCGACGACGCTGCCGTGCCCTGGGTGGAGACATGGATCGAAGACGAAGGTCTCGCGACGTGAAGGAGCCGCAATCATTGGCTGCTGCGCGAACGTTGACCGCCACGCGCTGGAGTACGCTGCTGGGCTTGTGGCTGGTCATGCTGGTATCGCTGCCACGTTACTGGTTGCAGCACGATATGACGCGTCTGGCCTTGCTCGCGATTCTGATGATTGCGATCGCCGTGGCATTGGTTGCGTTCTGGCGATTGATGGCTTCAGCACAGCGGGAGCGTTGTCCCGCCGCGATCAAGCATCTGGGCGGATGTCTGTGGATCGGCTGCCTGTTGATTGGCGCCTGGCACTGGATTGACGCCGCGGCCGATCACTGGTCCGTGATTCTGTCGCAAGGTACGGCGCTGGGCCTGCTGCTGCACGTGGTCAGCCGGGTCTGGCGGCGGCGTCATTGAAAATCCAGTGCGTCCAATGCCAAGTTCGTCTGCTTGGTATATGCGTAAAGCCCAACAGGCGTTCTTGCTCTGGACTTCTCGATCAACGAAGACGGCGGGCCAATTGGTCCGCCGTTTTTGTCTCCAAGGTCTACGATATTCCACGTTCGGAACGTCGCGATTTGCGTCGGCGGCTCAGAGAATTGTTGCGCTTAGCCAAGGGTATAGCACGGCACGTATTCGCTACCGGGCAGCTTCATGCGGCCCTGGGCGACGAATGACGTCAACAATGCATCCAGACGGGACATGAGTTCAGGCTCTGCATGCAGTCGGAAGGGGCCACGGGCCGCGATGGCGCGGATGCCGGGTTCCTTGACGTTGCCGGCGACGATTCCCGAGAACGCACGACGCAGATTGGCTGCCAGCAGGTGGTTGGGCTGGTCATGGTGAAGCGCCAGCGCTGCCATGGCCTCGTGAGTCGGTTCGAAGGGCTCCTGGAATCCGCGCTCGATATTCAGCCGCCAGTTGAAGTAGAACGCATCATTCTGCTCGCGACGAAATTCGGCAACCTCCTGAATGCCGTCGCGCATCAGGCGAGACACCGTGATCGGATCGTCGATCACGATACGATAGTACCGGCCCACGTCTTCGCCCAAGGTGTAGCGCAGGAATTCGTCGATACGCTGGAAATAGGCCTGTGCGCTTTCCGGGCCGGTAAAGATGACCGGGAACGGGATATCGCGGTTCTTCGGGTGCATCAGAATGCCGAGCAGATAGAGGATCTCTTCCGCCGTGCCCACACCGCCCGGAAACACGACGATGCCGTGGCCGATGCGCACGAAAGCTTCGAGACGCTTCTCGATGTCCGGCATGATGACCAGTTCATTGACGATTGGGTTGGGCGATTCGGCGGCAATGATGCCGGGTTCGGATATGCCCAGGTAGCGGCTGTCCTTGCGGCGCTGCTTGGCGTGGGCGAGGTTGGCGCCTTTCATCGGGCCTTTCATGGCCCCCGGGCCGCAGCCGGTGCAGATATCCAGCCCGCGCAGGCCCATGTGATAACCCACGGCCTTGGTGTAGTCATACTCTTCGCGGGTAATCGAGTGCCCGCCCCAGCACACCACCATGCTCGGTTCCTGCGCCGTGCGCAGGGTGCTGGCGTTGCGGAGGATGTGAAAGACCGCGTTGGTCGACCCTTCGTTGGTTTCCAGGTCGAACTTGGGGTTGTTCTGGATCTCGTTGTAGACGTAGACGATGTCTCTCAGTACCGCGGAAAGCTGTTCCCGCACGCCACGAATCATGCGTCCGTCGACGAACGCGCAGGCTGGGGCATTGGATAGCTTGAGTCGGATGCCGCGATCCTGCTGCAGAACCTCGATGTCGAAATCCTGATAGGCTTCCATCACCGCCAGGCCATCGTCGGTGGGGGTGTCGCAATTGAGAATCGCCAGTGCACAGCGTCTGACCAGATCGTGAAGGCCGCTCGTCGACGTGTCTCGCAGTCGATTGACCTCGGATTGAGACAGCACCTCGAGACTACCCTCGGGGGAAACGATGGTTGATAGCGTCTCAGGCATGGACGGCATCCTCATGGAAGTAGATATCGGTCATTCAAAGATCGGCGCGTTCGGCGGCGGTCTGCCAGAGAGAGGCGATCTGCTCTTGGTCGGCATCGCTCATGTTGTCCTGGGCGAACGTGCTCTCCAGCCACTGCCAGTAGGTCGCATCGAAATCTTCGGCCTCGACTTCGGCCGGATCGTATTCGGCCATTTCCTGTACCAGGCCGATTTGCGGAATCATGTAGCCTAGGGCGAAAAGCTCGCTGTCATCGGCATTTTCTTCCATCACAAGTAGCGTTTGCTGCACGGCCTTGGCGCGCTGCGCAAAGGGATCAGACATAGGGTTCTTCAATCCTGAGTGAGAGCTTGCCAATGCTAACATGAGCGGCTGGTCGTCGCAGTGGGGCTGGATATGTTGGAAGCGGCTGCCAAGCCATGCTACGCGCCGATGGCCTTGATCGGGCCATGTCTGAGGGTGCTAACAGGTGCGGTTTTTCCTATAAATTGTTATGATTGTAACGTTCGTATCTGACAACGAGGCGTTATCGAAATGCGGTCTGCGGCGCATTCCGGGTCGAAGCGCTTTCAACTGCCGTACAGCTTGAGTGGTTCGAATTCCCATGTTCAACGCCCAGTATTTCCGTACTTACATGATGCTCGTCGAGACGGGTAGCTTTACCCAGACCGCGCGCAAACTCGATATGACCCAGCCAGGCGTCAGCCAGCACGTGCGCAAGCTCGAGGAGTATCTCGGCCGCTCCCTGCTCAATCGTCACGGCCGTCGTTTCTCGTTGACCGATCCCGGCCGTCGGGCCTATGACTATGCGGTCAAGCTATTTGCCGAGCACGAACATTTCCGTCATTCGCTGGATGACGACTCTCCGGACAGCGGCGAGTGTCGCATCGCCTCACCGGGTAGTGTCGGGTTGATGTTCTATCCGTTCCTGTTGGGTTATCAGCAGATGCATCCTGGGCTGACGGTCAACTACAGTTTTGCGTTCAACCATGAAATTGCGCATGACGTGGTGGCGGGGCGCTACGACGTTGGCATCGTCACCGAAATCAGCAAGCAGCCCGATCTAACCTTCGAGGCATGGCATCAGGAACCCCTGTGTCTGGTGGTGCCGGCGGATTTCACGGGAACCACCCTCAGCGAGCTACTGGCGCTGGGGTTCGTCAATTACAACGACGGCAATACCAATGCCAGTCTCCTGCTGCGGAGCAACTTCGGCAGCGAATTTCGCAGCATGAGCCATTTCCCGCGCCAGGGTTTCACCAACGAGGTGGGCCAAGTGCTGGATGCGGTGGCCCGCGGGCTGGGATTCACTGTGGTTTCCCGGCCTGTACTGGAAACCTCGCCATGGCAGCGTCAGGTCAAGGAGATGACATTGGCGCAGCCGGTCTACGAGACACTGCACCTGGTATCGCGGACGGACGTCGAGCTGCCCAAACGCTATCGCCAGTTGTTGGAGTCGTTTCGTCAGCAGCGTCTCAACGCTCTCTACGGCTACAGCGAGCTTCCCACGCTGGAAACGACGGAAAGCGAGGAAGCCCGATAGCCCGCGACACGCTTACTCGGTGCGTCGTCTACCGGATACTCGTTGGAATCGAGAACGGCCGCTCATCGAGCGGCCGTTCTGGTTTTTGCTAATGCAGCACCAACCTATGACGCATCGCGGTAGGCATCGATCGGCGGGCAGCTGCAGATCAGGTTGCGGTCGCCGAAGACGTTGTCGACACGATTGACGGCCGGCCAGTACTTGGCATCGCGCACGGCTTCCGAGGGGAAGACCGCCTGCTCGCGGGAGTAGGGGCGCTCCCAGCTTTCCTCGGTGATATCCGCCATGGTATGGGGCGCCATCACCAGCGGGTTCGAATCCTTCGGCCATTCGCCGGATTCGATTCGCGCGATCTCCTCACGGATGGCGATCATCGCATCGCAGAAGCGATCGAGTTCGTAGCGGGATTCGGACTCGGTCGGCTCGACCATCAGCGTCCCGGCGACCGGGAAGGACATCGTCGGAGCGTGGAAGCCGTAGTCCATCAGGCGCTTGGCGATATCCTCCTCGCTGACACCCGAAGTCGCCTTGAGCGGACGCATGTCTAGGATGCACTCGTGAGCGACCGTGCCGTTGGCGGCCTGGTAGAGCACCGGATAGTGCGGCGCCAGCCGCTTGGCGATGTAGTTGGCATTGAGGATAGCCAGCTCGGTCGCTTCGCGCAGACCACGAGCGCCCATCATCTTGATGTAGGCCCAGGAGATCGGCAGGATCGAAGCGCTACCGAAGGCGGCAGCCGAGACGGCGCCCGAGTTCTTCTCGATGCCTTCCTGCGGGGTCACGACATGGTTGGGCAAGTAGGGGGCCAGATGCGCCTTGACGCCGATCGGGCCCATGCCCGGGCCGCCGCCGCCATGCGGAATGCAGAACGTCTTGTGCAGGTTGAGGTGCGAGACGTCGCCACCATAGTCTCCCGGGCGGCAAAGGCCGACCTGGGCGTTCATGTTGGCACCGTCGATGTAGACCTGGCCGCCATTGTCGTGGATGAGCTGACAGGCCTGGCGGACATTCTCCTCGAAGACGCCATGGGTCGACGGATAGGTCAGCATGATCGCGGAAAGATTGTCGCGGTGCTTGGCAGCCTTGGCCTCGAGATCGGCCATGTCGATATTGCCGTCCCGGTCGCATTCGACGACGACGACTTTCATCTGCGCCATGGCGGCGGAGGCGGGGTTGGTACCATGCGCCGAGCTGGGAATCAGACAGATATCGCGATGACCTTCGCCGACAGCGGCCTGGTAGCGACGAATGGCGACCAGCCCAGCATATTCGCCCTGGGCGCCGGAGTTCGGCTGCATCGAGATGTTGTCGTAGCCGGTGATCTCGATCAGGAAATCGCTGAGCTCGGTGATCATCTGACGATAGCCGGACGTCTGTTCGCTGGGGGCGAACGGATGAATGTTGGCGAATTCGGGCCAGGTGATCGGAATCATTTCGCTGGTGGCGTTCAGCTTCATGGTGCATGAGCCCAGCGGGATCATCGCGTGCGTGAGCGACAGGTCGCGATTTTCCAGCCGCTTGAGATAACGCAGCATTTCGGTCTCGCTGCGGAAGCGCTGGAAATTGGGATGCTGGAGAAAATCGCTGTCGCGACGGTAGGCGGTCGGAATTCCGCTGGTGCCACGCTCGATGGCTTCCCGATCGAGCTCGCTCACCGACAAGCCATGTTCTTCGCCGATCAGCACGTCGAACAGCGCCGCCAGGTCGGCGGCGGTGGTGGTTTCGTTGAGACTCACGCCGACCTCGCCGTCGGCGGGGTAACGAAGATTGATCTCGTGGGTCAGGGCGCGCCCCTGAATGCGATGGCTGTCCACTCCGGTCAATGTCAGGGTATCGAACCAGCTGTCGTGCTTGAGGGCGATGCCATGGCGTTCGAGGCCCGACGCCAGCAGCGTCGTCAGGCGATGGATGCGGCCGGCGATGGTGCGGAGACCCTCGGCACCGTGGTAGACGGCGTAGAAGCCCGCAATGTTCGCCAGCAGCGCCTGCGCGGTACAGATGTTGGACGTGGCCTTTTCGCGGCGGATATGCTGCTCGCGTGTCTGCATCGCCATGCGCAGCGCCGGGCGTCCACGGCTATCCTTGGAGACACCGATGACGCGGCCCGGCAGCGAACGCTTGAGCGCCTCGCTGGTTGCGAAGAAGGCTGCATGTGGGCCGCCATAGCCCATGGGGACGCCGAAGCGCTGGGAGTTGCCCAGTACGATATCGACGCCCATGGCGCCTGGCTCCTTGAGCATGACCAGGCTCATCAGATCCGCCGCTACGCAAGTCATGATCTGACGCGAGCGCGCCTCGGCAACGATGCCTTCGATGTCACCGATATCGCCGTCGACGCCCGGATATTGCAGCAGGGCGCCGAACACGTCTTCTTCGGCGAGTTGGGCTGCCGGCGCCACGACCAGCTCGAAGCCAAGATAGGCCGCTCGCGTACGCAGGACGTCCAGGGTCTGCGGAAGCACGTTGTCCGCCACGAAAAAGCGCTGGCTCTTGTGCTTCTTGTTCGCGCGCCGACACAGCGCCATCGCCTCGGCAGCTGCCGTCGCTTCATCGAGCAGCGAGGCGTTGGCGATGGCCATGCCGGTCAGGTCCATCACCATCTGCTGGAAATTGAGAAGCCCCTCGAGACGCCCCTGGGCAATTTCCGGCTGGTACGGGGTATAGGCGGTATACCAGCCCGGGTTCTCCAGCACGTTGCGCTGAATCACCGCCGGCAGGTGCGTCGGATAGTAGCCTTGGCCGATATAGCTCTTGAACACCTTGTTCTGCCGTGCCAGCCCCCGCAGGTAGTCCAGCGCCTCCGCCTCTCCGCGCGGGCCATCCAGAGCCAGATCGCCTTCGAGACGAATTCCCTTGGGAATAGCGCGGTCGATCAGCGTCTTCAGCGATGGCATATCGAGCGTCTTGAGCATTTCGCTGATATCGCCGGGCGCAGGGCCATTGTGGCGCTGAAGGAAGTCGGCGTGATTGGTCAGGTCGGTTAACGGTCGAGTCTCGGTGGGCATGATCTATCCGGGGAGGTTGGCAGGGAGAGGGAGTCGACCGTTCGATGGTGCACCACCGAACGGTCATGGCTTGAGGACGCGGGGGGAACCGATCAGCCGTCTTGATCTTCCTCGGCGGCGACCAGTTCAGAGTAGGCCTCGGCCGACATCAGCGATTCCAGATCGCCCTGATCCGCCAATTGCAGCTTGAGTATCCACCCTTCACCGTAAGGGGAGTCGTTGACGGTCTCGGGGCTGTCCTCCAGCGCCTCGTTGACCTCGACGATTTCACCCGCCAGCGGCGAGTAGAGGTCGGAGGCGGCCTTGACCGACTCGATGACGCCGAATTCGTCGCCCGCATCCAGTTCGCGGCCAGCTTCCGGCAATTCGACGAAGACCACGTCACCCAGTGCCTCCTGAGCGTGATCGGTAATGCCGACGGTCACCGTGCCGTCGCCGTTGTCCAGCACCCATTCGTGGCTGTCGGTATAGAGCAGGTTGTTGGGGATTTCGCTCATGAGAGTTTCCTATACGAAACAAATTTCGAGTCGGGTGATTTTGGTGGGCATTATGCATCAATGTGACGTCGATTGGCATAGTCCCACCTGCTTCCCGCTCAATTGAACAGGAATCGCGTTACTAGATTGAGCCCAGATCCGGGAAACGTCCAGTCCTGGAATGGTGTTTCCCGCCTCTTGCGGCGTGGTGGCGACCTCGTGACGAGGGCGCTTGGCCGGGCGCCGGTGACAGCAAGGGCATCGAGGGATGGCATCTGCATTTTTGGCGACTTGGCGCTTCCCGTCGAGATCGGGGTAACGTGTTTCTTATTGGAAACAGAAAGGGCTTTTCGCTAAGGTAGCCAAGGACACGCTGAGGCCCATGGCAAAGAGGAATGAAGGCTTTGGGATCATTGTGGATGCGTAGTGGAATCCTCTATCGTTGCCACGTTTTGGCCATCAATGAGCGTTCATGGCTATCCCGGCACGCTCTGGCCTGTTTGACAGCGACAACAACCCAATAAATGGAGTTCGACGTGGATCAACTCACTACGATATTCAGCGCCATCAACGGCGTGGTCTGGGGCCCGTTGATGCTGATCCTGCTGTTCGGGGTCGGTATCTACTTGCAACTGGGGCTCAAGTTGATGCCCATTCGCAAGCTTGGGCTCGGTTTCAGCTTGCTGTGGGGTGGCCGCCGCAGCGATGCCGACAGTCGTGACGATGGCGAGATATCACCGTTCAACGCGCTGATGACGGCTCTTTCAGCCACGATAGGAACGGGAAACATCGCCGGTGTGGCCACGGCCATTGCGCTCGGTGGCCCCGGGGCGGTGTTCTGGATGTGGCTGACCGCGCTGGTCGGGATGGCAACGAAGTTTGCCGAAGCCGTGCTGGCGGTGCGGTATCGGCAGACCGATTCCCGGGGCGATCATGTCGGTGGGCCGATGTATTACATTCGTAACGGGCTGGGCAAGCGCTGGGCGTGGCTGGGCGGAATGTTCGCCTTCTTCGGCGCCGTGGCGGCTTTCGGTATCGGCAATACCGTGCAGGCCAACTCCGTGGCGGACGCGTTGACGACGTCCTTCGGCGTGCCTGCCTGGTTGACCGGGGTCATCATCATGGCGCTTGCCGGCGCGGTCATTCTGGGCGGCATCAAACGTATATCCAGCGTTGCCGGCAAGCTGGTGCCATTGATGGCCGTGGCTTACTTCGCAGCCGGTGTCGTCGTGCTGATCATCAATGCCGATCAGATCGGTAGCGCCCTGGGCACGATCTTCGCGCACGCATTTCAGCCCATCGCCGCCAGCGGCGGTTTCGCCGGTGCTGCGGTCGCTGCCGCCATTCGCTTCGGTGTGGCGCGAGGGATCTTCTCCAACGAGGCAGGCCTGGGCAGTGCGCCGATCGCGCATGCGGCCGCGCAGACGCGTAACCCGGTCCGTCAGGGGTTGATCGCCATGCTGGGGACGTTCATCGATACGCTGGTCGTGTGCACCATGACCGCGCTGGTCATTCTGACTTCGGCCCACTGGCTGGATGGCGAAAGCGGCGCGGCATTGACCTCGCTGTCGTTCGATAGCGCGCTGCCGGGTATCGGTCAGCATATCGTCGCCATCGCGCTGTCGATATTCGCCTTCACCACGATTCTGGGCTGGTCGTTCTACGGCGAGAAGTGCTTTCAATACCTGTTCGGCGATCGGGCGATTCTGCTCTATCGGATTCTGTTCGTGCTGGCAGTGCCGGTCGGCGCCATGGCAAAGCTGGATTTCATCTGGCTGGTGGCGGACACCTTCAATGCGATGATGGCGATTCCGAACCTGATCGCCCTGGCGCTATTGTCCCCGGTCGTATTCAAGCTGACACGCGATTACTTTGCCGGCAAGACCGTCCTGCCGGGAGAGGCGCTGGAAGACCGTGATCGATAAGCAAGAACTTTCTCTCTGCGCTTAACTGGAGACTTCGATGTCTACTATGAAACAGACCCCGCTGTTCGCCCTGCATCAGGAGCTCGGTGGCAAGATGGTGCCGTTCGCCGGCTACAGCATGCCCGTACAGTACCCACTGGGCGTCAAGAAAGAGCACGAGCACACGCGTCGGGCCTGTGGTCTGTTCGACGTCTCTCACATGGGCCAGGTAAAAGTGACCGGGCCTTCACCCGCCGCGGCGATGGAAACCCTGGTGACTGCCGATGTCGTGGGGCTGGCCGAAGGCGGGCAGCGCTACGCCCTGTTCACCAACAGCGAAGGCGGCATTCTGGACGACCTGATGATCGTCAATCATGGCGATTCGCTGTACGTGGTCGTCAACGCGGCGTGCAAGGATCAGGACATAGCGCTGATGCGTACCGGTCTCGGTACCGGCCATGATGTGGAGGTTCTGGATCGGGGCTTGCTGGCCGTGCAAGGCCCGCAGGCTCGAGACGTCATGCAGCGTCTCTGTCCGGCTGCCTGTGATCTGGTGTTCATGCAGCATGGCCGTTTCGAGGTGATGGGCCATGAGCTATGGATCAGTCGCAGCGGGTACACTGGTGAGGATGGGTTCGAGATTTCGGTGCCTGCGGAGGCCACCGAAGCGCTGGCGCGCTGGTTCCTCGAACAGTCGGAAGTCGAGCCCATCGGGCTGGGGGCGCGGGATTCGTTGCGTCTCGAGGCTGGCCTCTGCCTCTACGGTCACGATATCGACACCACGACCACGCCCGTCGAGGCGAGCCTCTCCTGGGCTGTGGGCAAGCCGCGCCGGGTTGGTGGCGAGCGGGAGGCCGGTTTCCCCGGGGCCGACATGGTGCTGCATCAACTGCAGGCCAAGGATCACCGTCGCCGTCGCGTCGGATTGATCGGCGAGGGCCGGGCCCCAGTACGAGAGGGCGCCAAGCTGTTCGACGCGGATGACCACGAGGTCGGGCAGGTCACGTCGGGAAGCTTCGGGCCCAGCATCGGGGCGCCGGTCGCCATGGCGTACGTGGCGATCGAGGCGGCCGAGAAAGGCACGACACTCTATGCCGATGTCCGTGGCAAGCGGTTGCCGATGACTCTCAGCGCGATGCCATTTGTGCCGGCCAACTACTATCGCGGATAATCGACGCAGGATTCAAAGCCGCCGAGTTCCATTTATACCGTTATCTTCATTCGCCTCCCCAAATCAGGGAGGCGTTTTTGTTTCCAGGCAGAGGTGCTGAAGCTGGAAAGGGTGGAGACGCTAAAGAATCCGTCGGAAAGTGAGATTGATACGAACGCCGTCGATCGCTCGCGGGGCTAATGTGTGTTGCCACCTGGCCTGGGCGCCGGGCCCCATTAGTAACAGGCTGCCGTGGGGCAACCAGACGTTGAAGGCGCGGCGAGGTGTGGCCGTCTTCTCCCGAAAGCGAATAGGACGCTCGCTACCCAGCGATACCGAAGCCACGATCGGATCCTCGCCGAGTTCCGGCTCATCGTCGCTATGCCAGCCCATGCGCTGCTCGCCGTTGGCGTAGCGATTCAGCAGCACGCTATTGAAACCGGCCGACGGCATCTCGTGGGCCTGCAGTAGCTGCTGGACCCGATCCCTCAACCTCTCGACTTGCGGATGCCACGGCTGTGGCTGGAACGCACGCCCGGAGTAGCGATAGTGCGCATCACGGTCACCCATCCAGCACTGGGAGCGCGGAATGACGTGCCGGCGTCCGTAAAGTTGAAGGGTTGGGGAGGTCCATTCGATTTGATGATCGAGCGCGAGACAGAGCCGGGAAGCCTCTTCTTCGTCGAGAAAATTCGGTAGCAGAGCCAGCATCGGCGACTCTTCGATGCGTTGCCAATCGTTGCTGTCCGGCTCGGACATGGCAGCGTTACCCGCCCCAGAAGAACAGGGCGGCCAGGCCGCTGCCCCAGGCCAGAGCGAATCCCAGCAGCGCCCCCACGATGACGTCGCTGACATAGTGCAGACCCAGCACCACGCGCGAGATCGCGATCAGGACGGCAAGCGGAATCACGATCGGCAGTAGCCGCGGAGTGCTCGCGGCGGTCAGACAGCTGAACATCACCGCGTGCAGGGTGTGGCCGCTGGGGAAGCTGTAACGGTCGACCGGCGGCATCGTGCAGCGGATCGTATCGAAGGTGATGTAGGGGCGTTCCCGGCACAGCCGGGTCTTGAGCAGGCGATACACGAGAGCGGCAACGCTGGCTGTCAGCCCCCAGTGCGCCGCGGTCAGCCATCCCTCCCGGCCCAGCAGGAGAGGTTGCAGCAGGGCGACTGCGACCCAGGCCGGCCAGTCGCCGAGACGGCTGACCAGACGGAATAGCCAGAGGGTCGGCGCGTGGCGAGAGAATTCCGCCAGCCAGTGGCTGAGCCGGCTCTCGGCGCGATCCAGCTGTTCAAACCTGAGACGTTGAGTGCGTGGCGGCATGCTGTGTTCCCTGGACCTGAATGAGATGGGCAAGAAAACGGTCGCCGATATGGGCCCAGCTCAGCCCCGAAGCGCGCTGGCGTGCCTGGCGACCCAGGCGGGCGTAGAGAGCGGGCTGCTGGCAAAGCTCGCTCGCTGCCTGGATGAAGCCATCGCTATCGTCCGGCGAGACCAGCCGCCCATCGACGTCATCGGTGATCAGTTCCTTCGCTGCGGCATGATCGAATGCCACCACGGCGAGTCCGCTCGCCATCGCCTCCGGCACTACATTGCCGAAGGTTTCCGAGAGCGAAGGAAAGATGAACATGTCCGCGCTGGCGTAATGGCGCGCCAAGGCTTCTCCTTTCTGGAAGCCCGTGAATACGGCGTCGGGCAGTCGCTGGGCAATGCTCCTGCGAGCGGGGCCGTCGCCCACCAGCACCTGTACCAGCGACGGGTTGGCCCGCTGCATGGCCGCCATGGTGGTGGCCAGCAGTTCGATATTCTTCTCGCTGGCGAGCCGGCCGACATAAAGCGCCACCGGATCGTGCGGGCTGGCGCCCCATTGGCGTCTCAGTTCCGCATCCCGCCGTGAGGGGTGATAGCGCTCGGCGTCCACCCCACGCGCCAGCACCGAGACGCGCCGGTAGCCGCTATCCTCCAGGGCCTGACGCTGTGCCGCCGTGGGCACCAGCGTCGCGTCGCAGCGATTGTGGAAGTATCGCAGACCGCGGCGGGCAATCGGAATGCTCCAGCCGAGGTGGTAATTACTGGCGTACTGATCGAAGTTGGTGTGGAATCCGCTGACGACCGGTATCTGCAAGTGCCTTGCCGCATTCAAGGCTGACCAGCCGAGAGGACCTTCGGTGGCGATGTAGATAGCGTCGGGACGTTCCTGGCGCCAGAGCCGCACCAGCCGACGCCGGCACGGCCAGCCGACGTGGACGTCGGCGTAGATCGGTAGCGACACGCCGCGGACGTGGACATCCCGCTCCGCCAGCGTGTCTCGCTCGCCGCCCGCCGGATCGGGTCGGATCAGCTGCAGCGTGACGCCTTTGGAGACCAGATGGCTGGCAAGTTGGCTCAGGGTGTGAGCGACGCCGTTGACTTCCGGCGCCCAGGTTTCACTGACCAGGGCTATGCGCATTTTGATGACTCCTTCCACGCCAGCGAAGCTGTCCGGATTCCCGACTCGCCGTCAACCGTAATCGAACGTAATCGATCTGGTTTCCGATCCTGCAGGGTACCGATGACGTCAATGTGTCAAGGCGATGACGAATGCATGACACGCCGTTTAGCGTAGCACGCGCGCGGGATCCACGGGCTTTCCGCCATGACGAAGATCGAACAGCAGGTGATAGCGGCTGCTGCCGCTTTCCTGGCCTATGTCGCATAGCGGTGCCCCGCTGGAGACGGAGTCTCCTTCGGAGACCATCAGCTTGTCGCAGAAGGCGTAGACGCTCTGCATGTTGTCGGCATGGTGGAGGATGACCACCTGACCCAGTTGGCGCATGCCGCTGGCAAACCGCACCTTGCCCGGCGCGGTGGCCTTGGCGACTGCCGGGGAGGGTGTCGTCAGCATCATGGGCTGCAGGGTGCCGTGGGCGTCACGGCCAAAACGACGCTCGACGGCATAGTTCGCCAATGGCCATTGCCATTGGCGCGCCGAAGCGGGGAGCGGGCCGGGATCCGGAAGCGAGCGCGAGGCTGCCGGCGCTGACGCGGCACGACTGCCACCGTTGCCGCTCGAACCGCCGCCGAGCGGTACCTGGATCAACTGTCCGACGGCCAGCCGGGAGGGATCGATACCGGTGTTGGCAGCCTGTACGCGCTGCGGGTTGGCACCGAAATAGCGCGCAATCGAATAGAGCGAATCGCCGCGCCTCACCTGATAACGGTAGGGGCCACCGCCCGGCGCACGTTCCTGCCGTGATGGCAGCATCAGACGTTGACCGATCGCCAGCCGCCGTGAGTCCACGCCCGGGTTGAAGCGCTGCAGGCGAAGTAGCGGGATGCCGGCCTGATCGGCGATCTTGCCCAGGGTATCTCCGCGCTGCACCGTCACCCAGCCGCCTCCGTCGGAGATGCTGACTCCGCCACCGCTCGCACAGCCGCCGAGCAGCAGAATCAGTCCCAGCAGTAGGAGGAGAGCGCCGTGTCTTTTTCCTGCCACCTTGCGTTCAGCCATGTGTAGAAACGTTCCTTGTAATGGGCATCGTCGTAGCTCCCCTCCAGCATCCAGTCCGGCCTGTCGAGACGTTTCGCGACCATCGCGATATCCCGCTCGCGGCCGCAGAGGAAATCCCAGAAATTGGGCGTGCCACGACGATAGTGCAGCGTCACGTCGATGATGCCGTCCAGGCGCGATCCCAACAGCCCGATGACCTGGGCTACCCCTCCGGCCTTGGGTCGCAGCAGATGCCGATAGGGACTTTGCTGCTGGCGTTGCTTCTCCGGCGTGAATCGGGTCCCCTCGACGAAGTTGTAGATCGTCATCGGCATCTCCCGGGCATGCTCGCACATCCGTTGCGTCGCTCGACGGTCCCGCTCGGCCAGCCCGGGATGGCGCGCGAGCTTTTCACGGCTGTAGCGACGCATGAACGGAAATTCGAGGGCCCACCAGGCCAGACCGACGATGGGAACCAGGATCAACTCCCGTTTGAGGAAGAATTTCGGCATGGCCAGGCGGCCGGTCAATACGTAGAGCATGACGATGATGTCGGTCCAGCTCTGATGGTTGGCCATGACCAGCCACCACTGGTTCGGCGAGAGGGACTCGGGAATGTCGGCCCGAATCCGCGGGTGAATCCAGTAACGGATGCAGACGTTGTTGGTTCTCACCCAGGCGAGAGCGACCCAGTGCAGTCCGCCGAGTACCCGCAGGCGCCAGCGCCGAATTGGTATTACCAGTTTTACTGCTGTCAGCACGATCAGCGGGATTCCCCAGAAAAGCGTGTTGATGACCAGCAGCAGGACGCTGATGCACCCTTTCAGGGTCGACATGCCATTCTCCATCAATGACTTGGCTCAATGTTACTGGAATGTCCTCGGACTGCACAGCGCGCCGACCTTCGGTTCATGGTCGGGGAAAGATGCGGGTGGGCGATGACGTGTCTCGAGGCAAAGACTGGGTTTTGCCATTGTCGAAAAACTGACCAATTTAAGGTCAGCATGGGTAGGGAGGACGACCGTTGCTATCCGTCACCGGAAATGCACAGCGTTATCCACAGAAGATGTGAATAATTCATGTCAGTATCTGATGGTCACGGATATCGCTGAATCTCGGCAAGATCGCCTCTAAATTGATAGACTGCCGCCGCTTTCGCCTCCGTTCACTGTGAGGTGCCGTTCATCGACCCGGATCGGTGCCATTCGTCGAACGGATTCCTCAACCGCTGCTGTCTGGAGAACTCTGTTGCGTTCACTCCCCGCGACTCTACCGATTCTGTTTCTTTGCGAAATCAGCTTCCTTCTCGGGCACGGGTTGATCATGACGCTGCTGGGTGTGCGCATGTCGCTGGAGGCGTTCCCGTCGCAGATGGCGGGTCTGCTCATGTCCTGCTTCTCGCTCGGTTTTGTCGCCGGCAGCTACTGGCTGGAAAAGCGCATACGTAGCGTGGGCCATATCCGCGTGTTCGCCGCCTGTGCAGCGCTGCTGGCGGCCACGGCCATTCTGCACGGACTCTGGGTCGATCCATGGGCATGGTTGGTCTGGCGACTGTTCGGCGGTGCGGCGACAGCGGGGCTGCTGATGGTGATGGAGTCGTGGGTATCCGGCGAGTCGACCAACGAAAACCGGGGGCGAGTTCTGGGATGGTATCTGGTGATCTCGACTTTGTCGCTGGCGGGAGGGCAGTGGATGCTCAACATGGCCGACCCGGGCACATTCGTGCTGTTTTCGGTGGCCGGTATCCTGTTCGCGCTGTCACTGGTGCCGCTGTCGATTCACCGTATCCAGGGACCATTGCGCAGCAGCCACGACGTGTCGGCGAAGATCTCGATGCGAACATTGCTGGCGCGCGCACCGGTGGGCCTGGTCGGTGCGTTCGTGGCGGGGCTGATGGTGCAGGCCTTCTTCGCCATGACGCCGTACTACGGCCAGGAGATCGGACTGACGACCGCGCAGACGGCAAAGTTCATGTCGATCACGACCCTGGTGGCTCTCATTGCCCAATGGACGCTCGGGCGGATTTCGGACCGTTTCGACAGACGCAAGGTCATCCTGTGCATGGCGCTGGTGATGACCATCTCGGGCATTCTGATCGTGTTTGCTGCACGATCCAGCTACTGGCTGCTGGTTTTCGTGGCCAGCTTCCACACCGCGATGCTGCATACGCTCTACTCGCTGAGTCTGGCGCACACCCACGACTGGCTAGAGCCCGAGGAGACGATCCAGGCCAATGCCAAAATTCTGATGTGCTACGGGGTAGGCTCGATCGTCGGTCCGTTCAGCGCGTCCCTGTTGATGCAAGGGATGGGGCCGGACGGTCTCTGGCTGTTCCTGGGCGCAGCGGCGTTGGGCCTGGCTCTGTTCATCGTCTATCGGTTGTGGCGACGCGAACCGGTCATGGCGCCCGAGGAGCAGGAGCCTTACACCCCGTTGGTGCCAATGGTGGAGTCGACGCACTACATCAACGAACTGGACCCACGACACGGGCCTTATCAGTATGAGCTGGATCTGGAGGGCGAGCCGGACCTGGTGCCCGAGGAGCCATCGGCTCAGCCGGCCTGAGGAGAACGGCCGCAGAGAAGGCGCGGTTCCGCTGCGGTCATGTCGGCCGACGACAGCCGATAAACGTAACGAAAAACATCCCACGAACGACAAAAAGCCGGCCCGCGCCGGCTTTTTTGGATCTTCGCTTCCGCCTGTCTCGATCAGGCGCTTTCCGGCATCAGTGCCTTGTCCTGCACGTACTGGTCGAATTCGGTGAAGCCGCCGATATGCGTCTGGTCGACAAAGATCTGTGGCACGGTTTCCACCGGCTTGCCGATCGTCTTTTCCATGTCGGCCTTGGTGATGCCTTCAGCGTGGATGTCGATATAACGATAATCGAAGTCTTCGCGAGCTTCCTTCAGCTTTTCGGCCAGATCTTTGGCGCGAACGCAAAACGGGCAACCGGGACGGCCGAAAATGACGGTCAGCATCGGTGATTCTCCTGTATCGGATTATGAAAAGGCCTGAAAACGAGATGGGGGTTATTCTTTCGTATTAAACCCCGTCGGCCCAATAGAGTCTTTCTACGTGCATCATTGCGCGCCACTATAAGCTTCATGGTGCCCGCCGCCATGAAGATCGTCAGGGTAGATGATATCTTCAACAATGCCGGCACGGAGTCATGGCTGAGCAGCGGGATCAGGGTGCGAGAGGGCGCCCCGCATCGGCATCACGCAGCAGGTCCCCTAGCGCGCCGTGAATATCGGGAGCGCTGACCAGCAGGTTCTCGCCGTAGAGCTCGACGGGGAGTCCATCCGGACATTCGTAGAGGTGGCTCGTGCTGGCGCCGGCCTCCCGCGCGATGAGCAGCCCGGCGGCGAAGTCCCACGGAGAGACGCTTTCATAGTAGGCATCCAGCTGGCCGCAGCCGACATGGCAGAGGTCGAGGGCTGCGGAGCCGTTACGCCGCACGTCGCGGCAGGCATGGACGACGTGGTTGAGACGCCTGATCAGCGGGCCACGCTTGTCGCGGGCGTACGGAAAACCCGTCGCGACCAGACTTCGCTCCAGTGTGGTCGGTCGACTGCAGTGCATCGATTCCTCGTTGAGCTGCGCCCCCTGGCCGCGCGTGGCGGTGAAGGTTTCGCCGAGGAACGGTGCGTGAACCACACCGAGCTGAACTTCCCCATCCACTGCCCAGGCGATCGATACGGCAACGTGAGCGTGCCCATAGGCAAAGTTGACGGTGCCATCGATGGGATCGACGACCCAGAGCGGGCCGCGCTGCTCGAGCTGACTGCGATCCGGCGCCAGCTCTTCGGTCAGCCTGGCTTCGCCGGGGAAGAGGGCTTCGAGTTCGTCGGCGATCATCTGATCGACGGCCACATCCACCTCGGTCACCAGTTCGTCTCCCCCTTTGTAATCGTGGGAAAAGTTCTGCTTCTGACGCGCCTGGACGATCATGTCGCCAGCCCGGCGGGCGATGCGGATCATCTGCTCGAGGCGTTGGGGGTGATTCACGTTGGGCTCCTGTTGGGAAGGGAAAGTGAGTCGTCAGTGTCTTACCGGACGTTTCTGCAGTTTACGTTGCAGGGTGCGGCGGTGCATGCCCAGCGCTCGGGCCGTGGCCGAGATATTGCCGTCGTGCTCATGCAGGACCTTCTGGATATGCTCCCAGGTCACGCGGTTGACCGATGGAGGGTTGTCGGCGATTTCCACATCGACATCGCCGCTTTCGCGCTCCAGCGACAGCAGGATCTCGTCCGCGTCGGCGGGCTTGCAAAGATAGTTGACTGCGCCCAGTTTCATCGCTTCCACGGCAGTAGCGATGCTCGAGTAACCGGTCAGCACGACGATGCGACACGCCGGAGCCACCTCCAGTAGCGCGGGCAGCAGTTTCAGGCCGGAGTCGGACTCCAGCTTGAGGTCCAGCGTCGCCAGCGCGGGCGGTGCTTCCCGCGCTGCCGCGAGAGCTTGGTCGTGGGTATGAGCGACGACCACGTCGTAGCCACGGCGGCGCATGGCGCGCTCCATGACGAAACAGAGCTGTTCGTCGTCGTCGACGATCAGCAGACGTTCCTGCTGATTCGTCCGTTCCTGTTCACTCATCGCTGACTCCTCATCGGTGGATGGCGGACCGAAGTGGCATCACAGGCTATCGCCAGCCTTGACGCGGGGAAGCTTGACCTCGGTCAACGTACCGCCTTCTTCATGGTTGTAGAGACTGACGCCGCCGCCGAATCGGTTGACGGTGGCGTGAGTCAGAAACAGGCCGATGCCCATGCCCTTGCTCTTGGTCGAGATGAAGGTGTCGCCCAGCTGATCCGCGATCGACATCGGCACGCCCGGGCCGTGATCGCGGATATCGATGACCACCTCTTCGGCATCCCAGTCGAGACTGGTCACGATGGCATCAGGGCTGGCATCGGCCGCGTTATTGAGCAAGTTGATCAATGCCTGCTCCAGTGTCGCGTCCACGGCAATGCTGGGTTGCCCCCGCTTGCCGAGCACTTCCAGCCGGTGATGGACGTCCGGTCGCAGTACCAGCCAGCGCTGGATCAAATTCTCGAGCCAGGGGGTTGCCCGGCGTATCTCGGGCTTTTCTAGGCGGCGGCGGTCGGCATTGGCGACGAGAGTCTGCAGGCGCTGCTTGCAGGTATCGACCTGCTTGCGCAGCATGTCGATATCCTCGATCAATGCCGGCTGCTCACTGGCTTCGTGGCGCATCTCATTGAGCAGCACCGCCATCGTCGAGAGCGGCGAACCAAGCTCGTGGGCGGTACCTGCGGCCTGGGTGGCCACCGCCAGGATCTGCTCGTTGCGCAATGCCGCTTCACGGGTGCGAGACAGCGTCATGTCGCGGCGGCGCAGCGTATGCGCCATCTTGAAAATGAAGAACGTCAGCAGGCTGCCGGACAGAATGAAGTTCAGCCACATGCCCAGGGTGTGTAGTTGCACACCAAAGACGATGGTGCTGTTGGTCAACTGTGGGACCGGCTGGTAGACCAGCATCATCGTGGTGTAGCTGGCGGTGGCTGCCATGGCAATGATCCAGGCATAGAGCCAGGGAAGCGTGGCGGCGGCGATGCCCAGTGGAACCAGCAGATAGGTGATGAAAGGATTGGTCGAGCCGCCAGTGTAGTAAAACAGCAGACTCAGTCCGGCAATGTCGACCAGCCAGTGCAGCAGATATTCGGTATCGGTAACCGCCCGGGGTCTGCCAAGGCGCCACCATGTCGCGACGTTGAACAATCCCATGGCGACGATGACGCTGATGACCGGCAGCACATGCAGCTGGAATCCCAGTACTTCGATACCGAAAATGATCGCGGCGAGAAAGCCGGTCCAGGTGATACCGCGGACGATCGTCAAGCGAACCAGGTTGCGGTTCGGCGTTGAGAGCGGAAGCGGCTGCAGCATGGTCTCTCCGGAGTCGAGTCGGCGATCGATTGACGGGGCGGGGCGGCTGACTCGATATCGCTGCCCAAGCCTGCCTTATGGTAACGCATGCCGAGGGGCGGCGTGAGTGTGTTCAGGCCGTCGAGAGGGAGAAAGAGGGGCGCCCGTTTGTCGCAGGCAGGTCTAGCCGGCGAGGAGGTGCCGGCTGGTCAGGATTCGTCGACCAGCAACGGCTGAGAGGATGGTTTACCGCTGTCAATGAGAGGAAGTGGTGGCATCCGTCTGGCGGCAATGAACGTCATAGACCACGCTGCCGTCGGTCATGCGCAAGCTCTGTACCGCATCGTCGGGGTTGTTGTGTGGCGCCAGACCGGCAACGATGCCTATCGACGGCGCGTCCGGAGAAGCCTGAGGGGAATCCATCGTTACGGTATCGCCCTCGCGGAGCGGTTTGTCGTCGGCGTCATGCCCTAGGATTGGCTTCATCTCGGAGTCTCTGCGCAGGAAGTCTTGGGAATGTCTCGGCGTGGATGCCGGGGCTTTTCACAATCAGGCTAACACGCCGCCATGCTTCTAACCTGTCGAGAAAAGGCGGCTTAATAGCGCTTTTTTTAGTGCTGTAAGATGAGATTAAGCGCTTTTTGAACTCAGGAAGTCTGGCATCGAGGCGGCTACAACTCTTGCGGCTCAACGCGTACAATCGCCGCCATCTTCGAGTCCCCGCGAACTCTGCACCATCGATCGATGCCGTGTGAGTCGCCTTCAGTCAGTGAAACCACTCATGTCAGATTCTCAGCTTGCGCAGGAAGCGGCCCTTCGCCGCACTTTTGCCATCATCAGTCACCCGGACGCGGGCAAGACCACGATTACCGAAAAAATGCTGCTGTTCGGGAACGCCATTCAGCTCGCCGGTTCGGTCAAGAGCAAGCGGGCCGAGCGCCACGCGACCTCCGACTGGATGAAAATGGAGCAGGAGCGGGGCATCTCGGTCACTACCTCGGTGATGCAGTTTCCCTACAACGGGCGCATCGTCAACCTGCTCGACACGCCTGGCCACGAGGATTTCTCCGAAGATACCTATCGCACCCTCACCGCCGTGGACTCTGCCTTGATGGTCATCGATGCCGCCAAGGGCGTCGAGGACCGTACCATCAAGCTGATGGAGGTCTGCCGGCTGCGAACCACGCCGATCCTGACCTTCATCAACAAGATGGATCGGGAGACGCGCGATCCGATCGAGGTAATGGACGAGATCGAGACGGTCCTCAACATGCAGTGTGCCCCGATGACCTGGCCGATCGGCATGGGCCGACAGTTCAAGGGCGTCTATCACCTTTATGACGATGTGATCCATCTCTACACCCAGGGGCAGGGCAATCGGATTCCGGAAGACAAGCGCATCGAAGGGCTGGACAGCGAAGAGGTCGACCGGGTACTCGGCGAGAGTGCAGCTGAAGAACTGCGCATGGAGGTCGAGCTGGTCCGTGGCGCATCCCACCCCTTCGACCTGGAAGCCTATCGTCGCGGGGAGCTGTCTCCGGTCTATTTCGGTACCGCGATGGGCAACTTCGGCGTGCGCGAAATGCTCAACGGCTTCGTCGAATTCGCGCCGACGCCCCAGGCGCGGGAGACCGATACCCGTGAAGTGGTGGCCGACGATGGGCGTTTTTCCGGCTTCGTTTTCAAGATCCAGGCCAACATGGATCCCAAGCACCGGGACCGGGTGGCGTTTCTGCGCATCTGCTCCGGCAAGTACGAACGCAACATGAAGATGCGCCACGTGCGTATCGGCAAGGACGTCAAGATCGCGGACGCGTTGACGTTCATGGCGTCCGATCGGTCTCACGTCGAAGAGGCCTGGCCCGGCGATATCATCGGTCTGCACAATCACGGCACGATCCAGATCGGGGATACCTTCACGGCCGGCGAGGACATGCGCTTCCTCGGGATCCCGCACTTTGCCCCGGAACTGTTCCGCCGCGTCCGGCTCCGTGACCCGCTCAAGATGAAGGCGCTGCAGAAAGGGCTCCAGCAGCTCTCCGAGGAGGGCGCGACGCAGGTCTTCCTGCCGCTGGACAATAACGACCTGATCGTCGGTGCGGTTGGCACGTTGCAGTTCGATGTGGTCGCGCACCGGCTCAAGGAAGAGTACAAGGTCGACTGCATTTATGAGCCCGTCAATGTCAATACGGCGCGCTGGATCTACAGCAAGGATGCCAAGAAGCTCGACGAGTTCAAGCGAAAGGCCAGCACTAACCTGGCCCTGGATGGCGGGGACTACCTGACCTATCTGGCGCCGACCCGAGTCAACCTGCAGATGACCCAGGAACGCTGGCCGGAAATCGAGTTCAGGGCCACCCGCGAGCACTGAACCCGCTGTCGTCCGACAGGAGCGGTCGCGTCGATCTTGCCGCTCCGTAGTGCTTGCGCCATGCTGACGAAGTTCACTCCATGCGTCAGAAGGCGCCGTTGGTTTGTGCTCGGCTATTCGGTCGACCAGAAAAAGGAGAATGACGATGGCTTCCAAATTCTTGAAAGAGTTTCGAGAGTTTGCCGTCAAGGGTAACGTCGTCGATATGGCGGTGGGCATCAT
This sequence comes from Salinicola salarius, assembly GCF_002179555.1. Lineage (GTDB taxonomy): Bacteria > Pseudomonadota > Gammaproteobacteria > Pseudomonadales > Halomonadaceae > Salinicola > Salinicola salarius_A. Next base: position 35,670 of record NZ_NHOU01000014.1, read on the forward strand.
CATCGGTGGTGCGTTCACGTTGATTGTGCAGAGCCTGGTGAAGAATATCTTCAATCCGGTGCTCGGGTTGCTCATCGGTGGCGTCGACTTCGCGAATTTCTTCGTCGTGCTCAAGGAAGGCGGCATACCGGGACCATATGCGACGTTGTCGGCTGCGCAGGAGGCCGGCGCCGTCACGCTGGACTACGGGCTGTTCCTGAATGCGGTGATCAGTTTCGTCATCGTTGCCTTCGTCGTCTTCCTGCTGGTACGCACCATCAATCGCTTGAAGCGCGAGGAGGCGGTCGCTCCCCAGGCGCCGTCGGACAAGGCGTGCCCGCACTGTTTCATGACGATACCCATCAAAGCGACCAAGTGTGGCCACTGCACGGCCGATCTTCCACCGGAAAATGGCATTGCGAGCTGATCGATGCTGTTCGACGCTCACTGTCATCTGGATTTCGACCGTTTCGACGCCGACCGCGAGGCCGCTTTTGACCGCGCCCATGCGGCCGGCGTTTCGCGTTTCATGGTGCCGGGAACGACGCGCCAGCGCTGGAACCACGTGCTCGAGCTGAGCCGACGCGATGACGTCGTCGCGTCGCTGGGGCTGCATCCCTATTTCACCGACGAGCATGCCGACAGCGATCTGGAAGCGCTGGCGGATGAAATCGGGCGTCACGAATCTCTGGTCGGTATCGGTGAATGCGGCATCGATGCCAGATTCGAGGATACGCTGGAGCAGCAGTGGTCGCTGTTCGAGGCGCAGCTTCAACTGGCCAAACGGCATCGGCTACCCATCATCATTCACTGCGTCCATGCCGACGACCAGGTGGCCAAGCGGCTCAGGCAGCTCGATCTGCCGGCACGGGGATTGATTCATGCTTTCGGAGGTAGCCCGCAGCAGGCCGGGAGATTTCTGGATCTCGGCTATAGTCTCGGGTTGGGAGGCGCGGTGACTTACGATCGGGCTAAACGACTGCATCGGGCGGTGCAGTCGATTCCCGACGACGGCTTCGTGCTGGAAAGCGACAGCCCGGACATGCCGCTATCCGGGCGCCAGGGGCAACGTAACGAACCTGTCCACCTGATGGAGACAGCCGAGTCGGTTGCCCGTCTGCGAGGCCAGACACGGGAATCTGTGATCGCCAACGCGTGGGTCAACACGCATCGACTGTTCGGTCTCGATGCTGACGGGTGAGCTTCGGTCCGTGTGTCAGTCGCCCACGATCCGCTCAGGGTCGAGACGCTCCAGCGGATAAGGCAAGTCACGCAGGGTCAGCTTGCGATCCCCCACGAACAGCGCCGATTCGCCATCCACACTGGTATTGATGACAGCGAGGATGTCGCAGTGTTTGGTGTCGTCACCGGCCGTGGCCTGGAAGATTTCGCCCACGCGCTTGTCTTCCGCGCTACGGATCTCGTCGCCGATGGCCGGTACCGAAGCGCCTTCCAGGGTGGCGATCTGCAAGCGTCGTTTGACCTGCCCGCGAAAATGCGCCCGCGCCACGACCTCCTGCCCGGTGTAACAGCCCTTGCGGAAACTGATGCCGCCCAACGCTTCCCAGTTGATCATCTGCGGCAGGAACGCATCGCTGTGTTCGGCGGTTAGCCAGGCGACGCCGGCACCGATGTCCGCGCGCCGCCACAGGGCCGTATCGGCGGGATCGGCATGGCGACGCAACGTATCCCAACGGGCAGCAGCCTGAGACGTGGGCAGGATCAATACGAAGCGTGATCGGCTGGCAGGGTGACGCAAGGCAAGAACGTCGTCCTGCTGTGCCATATGCCAGTCGAGGCGGGGCAGATCGGGAAGATCGGCCTCGGCCCATGACTCGGGCTCGCCGACCATGCCGATGATTGCCAGGTCCTCGCGATGGCGCAGCGTCATCTTGTAGAAAGGGGCGTATTTTCCCAGCTGTGTGGCCAGCGGTCCCGCCAGGGAGGCATCCAGCAGCAGCCAGTAGCGTTCGGCAGAGACCTTGAGTATCTCGGCATTGGCGATCATTCTGCCCTTGGGCGTGCAGAAGGCCGTCAGCGGGCCAAACGCACCATCGGCGTGATCGATGTTGGCACTGGTCTGGCCTTGCAGAAAGCGGGCGGCATCGGGACCTTCGCATTCCAGAATGCGGAAATGCGTCAGCGGTATCAGGCCGTTACCCTCGGTAAGCCGATGGCTGCCTTCCGGGAAGTGCCAGTCGTGATCGTTCAACTGGCGTCCGCCTGCGGCCGTGAGATGTGCCAGCCAATCGTCCATCCAAACTCTCCCGTAACAATGCTGGTGGCGTACCGGGATATCCAGTGCCTGGATGTCGGTACAAGTCTGGCGTCAAGATGGCGTCGATTCCCTTGCATTGCAACGTCGGTCCCGAAAACGACGTGCTACGCTATGCTGCTGGCCTGAAAGTTGTCTGAACCTTATCTGAGTCTCATTACCTGAGTTGTAGAAAGGCCATCGTAAAAAGACCGCAGTGGAGAACCTTGCATGTCCCGGATCAACCTGACGCTGAAAGGGGTATCCACCCCTGAAGATCTCAACCGCGTTACCACGGCCCTGATGATGGTGGAGGGCGTCGAAAGCGTCGATATCGGAAGAGAATGGGCCGAAGTCGAGGGGCGTGTCACCCGCGACGCGCTGATCAAGGCCGTTGCCTCGTTGAAGGCGGGTTTCACCGCACAATGATTGATTCAACGGCGCAGTGAGACGTTAGTCCGCAACGCGACAATGGTCGAATGAACCGGCTTGCCCTTGAACGTAGATACTTTGACCCCTAATTAGTGATCATGAACAAACCCTTCAAGATTCAATCCAAGTATCGTCCGGCCGGGGACCAGCCGGCCGCCATCGAAGGGCTGGTTCGCGGCCTCGGTGCCGGCTTGTCGCACCAGACACTGCTCGGCGTCACCGGCTCCGGCAAGACCTTCACGATGGCTAACGTCGTCGAGACGCTGCAGCGGCCGACGATCGTGCTCGCGCCCAACAAGACGCTGGCGGCCCAGCTCTACGGCGAATTCAAGAGCTTCTTCCCGGACAACGCGGTCGAGTATTTCGTCTCCTACTACGACTACTACCAGCCGGAAGCGTACGTGCCTTCTTCCGACACCTTCATCGAGAAGGACGCCTCGATCAACGATCACATCGAGCAGATGCGGTTGTCGGCGACCAAGGCGTTGCTGGAACGTCGAGACGCCTTGATCGTGGTATCGGTCTCCGCGATCTACGGTCTCGGCGATCCCGAGCAGTACATGAAGATGCGCCTGCATTTCAATCGGGGCGAGCAGATCGACCAGCGCAGCTTTCTGCGCCGGCTGGCTGAGCTGCAATATACGCGTAACGATTCGGACTTCCGGCGCGGGACGTATCGTGTGCGCGGCGATGTCATCGATGTCTTCCCGGCGGATGCCGAGGACGAAGGCGTGCGCATCGAGCTGTTCGACGACGAAATCGACTCGATTCGACTGTTCGATCCGCTGACGGGAGAAGTGCGCGGGCAGGTACCGCGCATGACGATCTACCCTAAGAGCCACTACGTGACGCCCCGCGACACGATCCTCGGCGCGATCGAGTCGATCAAGCAGGAGCTGGCGGACCGGCTCGAATATCTCAGAAAGCACGAACGTCTGGTCGAGGCGCAGCGTCTCGAGCAGCGCACGCTCTACGACATCGAGATGATGCTGGAGCTGGGCTACTGCAACGGTATCGAGAATTACTCGCGCTATCTGTCGGGGCGAGCGCCGGGGCAGGCGCCGCCGACATTCTTCGACTACCTGCCGGATGACGCGCTGCTGTTCATCGACGAATCGCACGTCAGCGTGCCCCAGGTCGGCGGTATGTATCGGGGCGACCGTTCGCGCAAGGAAACCCTGGTAGAATATGGCTTCCGCCTGCCCTCGGCGCTGGACAACCGCCCCATGACCTTCGAAGAGTGGGAGGGCATCGTCCCGCAGACGGTATTCGTCTCGGCGACGCCCGGACCGTATGAGGCAGAGCACGCCGGCCAGGTGGTCGAGCAGGTGGTGCGTCCGACGGGGCTGGTCGACCCCGACATCGAGGTGCGCCCGGCGAGCACGCAAGTCGACGATCTGCTCTCGGAGATTCGGTTGCGCGTCGACGTCGGAGAGCGCGTGCTGGTGACGACCTTGACCAAGCGGATGGCGGAAGACCTGACCGAGTATTTCGACGAGCACGATATTCGCGTCCGCTACCTCCATTCGGATATCGATACCGTCGAACGGGTCGAGATCATCCGTGACCTTCGGCTGGGCAAGTTCGACGTGCTGGTCGGCATCAACCTGCTGCGCGAGGGGCTCGATATTCCGGAAGTCTCGTTGGTCGCGATTCTGGATGCCGACAAGGAAGGCTTCCTGCGCGCCGAACGTTCGTTGATCCAGACGATCGGCCGCGCCGCCCGTAACGCCCATGGCAAGGCGATTCTCTATGGCGATCGCATTACCGACTCGATGCGTCGAGCCATGGATGAAACCGAACGCCGCCGCAACAAGCAGATCGAGCACAACGAGCGGCACGGAATCACGCCGATGACGGTGACCAAGTCCGTCGCCGATATCATGGAAGGCGCGCAAGCGCCGGGCAGCCGCAAGGGCGGCCGCAAGCGTACCGAGCAGCTGGTGGCGGAAGCCCCGGGCGACTATACCCGCGAAGCTCTGAGCGCGATGAACGCGCCGCAGTTGACCAAGGAAATCGGCAAGCTCGAGGATCGTATGCACGAGGCTGCACAGAACCTGGAGTTCGAGCAGGCCGCGAAGCTGCGTGATCAGTTGCAGACCTTGAAGGCGCGTCTGCTGGAACTGGGATAAATCGACGTCGGGATAGACGAATCTGCATCGAGGTAGCGTTGTTTTATGCCGGAAGGCCCAGAAATCCGTCGCGTCGCGGATCGATTAGGCAAGGTATTGGTTGGTGTGCCGCTGACGCAGGTCTGGTTTGCCTTCCCTGAGCTTGAAGCGATGGCAGGGCGCTTGCGGCAGACTCACGTGACCGCGGTCGATTGCTGGGGCAAGGCGCTGCTTGTGATATTTGCCGACGGTCACGTGCTCTATTCCCATAACCAGCTCTATGGCGTCTGGCGTCTCCATCGGAGCGACCAGCCGCCTCGGACAAATCGCATCCTGCGCGCCCGGTTGTCGACCTCTCGGCATACGGCGAGCCTCTACAGCGCTTCCGATATCTCGTTGTGGACCACAGAAACCCTGGAGCGGCAGCCATTTCTGGCGCGACTAGGCCCGGACCTGCTGACGCATGATGTCTCGACAGGGGATATCGTCGCGAGACTGGGCGAGCGTCGGTTCGCGAGCCGAGGCCTGGGCAGCTTGTTGCTCGATCAAGGGTTCTACGCAGGCATCGGCAATTACCTGCGCTCGGAGATCCTGTTCTATGCCGGGCTCAGGCCCATGAAGCGGCCCAAGGATCTGTCTGATACCCAGCGGGAAAAACTCGCGAACAGCATCCTGACGACGATTCACCAGGCGTATCGCGAAGCGGGCGTGACCAATCGGCCGGTCTGGCGAAAGCGAATGCAGCAAGCCGGTGAGCGTCGCGCCCAGTGGCGATTCGCCGTTTTCGATCGTGATGGAAAGCCTTGCCACGCCTGCGGCGCCACTATCCAGCGTGAGTCTGTCGCGTCTCGCCGGTTCTATTATTGTGCTGTTTGCCAGCAGGGCTGAAGAAATCGCATGGGGTCGTATTAGAGAATCAGATGAAGTAAAAGATTATACCGTTATCTTTTATACTGACACCTTGTAACAAACTGCCAATTTCCAGTTGCTCAGGTATAATTCCCGCGCTTGAAATCACCGACTCACGGGCGATGAACCCGTCGGGCAGTTACCGTGACCAGCCAGGAGTACCTTGATGACCATGATCCGCCAGGAGGATCTCATCCAAAGCGTGGCCGATGCGCTGCAGTACATCTCCTATTACCATCCCAAGGATTTCATCGATGCCATGCACGCGGCGTACCAGCGGGAAGAGAATCCCGCCGCGCGCGATGCCATCGCACAAATCCTGATCAACTCGAGGATGTGTGCCACCGGCCACCGTCCGATCTGCCAGGACACGGGCATCGTCACGGTATTCGTTCACGTCGGCATGAATGTTCGCTGGGAAGCGGACATGAGCCTCGACGACATGGTCAACGAAGGCGTGCGGCGTGCCTATACACTGCCGGATAACGTCCTTCGCGCGTCAGTGTTGGCCGATCCCGATGGCAAGCGCCGGAACACCGGCGACAACACGCCGGCGATCATCCATCACAAGCTGGTGCCGGGCGATACGGTGGAAATTCATGTCGCCGCCAAGGGCGGCGGCAGTGAAGCGAAATCCAAGTTCGCCATGCTCAATCCGTCGGATAGCGTCGTCGACTGGGTCATGGAACAGCTGCCCAAGATGGGGGCAGGCTGGTGTCCGCCGGGCATGCTGGGTATCGGCATTGGCGGAACCGCGGAAAAGGCGATGGAACTGGCGAAGGAAGCGCTGCTGGATCCCGTCGATATTCAGGCACTGCAGGCTCGTGGCGCCAGCAATCGGGCCGAGGAGCTGCGTCTCGAGCTGTTCGAGAAGGTCAATCAGAGCGGTATCGGTGCCCAGGGGCTGGGCGGTCTGACGACGGTGCTCGACATCAAGGTCAAGGATTACCCGACCCACGCCGCCAACAAGCCGGTCGCCATCATTCCCAACTGCGCGGCGACGCGCCACGTCCATTTCACTCTCGATGGCAGCGGTGCTGCCGAACTGCCGGCGCCGAAGCTCGACGACTGGCCGGAAATCACCTGGGAGGTGGGCGAGGGCGTGCGCCGCGTCAACCTCGACGAGATCACTCCCGAAGCCGTGCGCGAGTGGCAGCCTGGCGATACCGTGCTGCTGTCGGGCAAATTGCTGACCGGGCGTGACGCTGCCCACAAGCGAATGGTCGATATGCTGGCCAAGGGGGAGAGCCTGCCGGTCGATCTGAAAAACCGGTTCATCTACTACGTCGGGCCGGTCGATCCGGTGGGTGATGAAGTGGTTGGGCCGGCAGGGCCGACCACCGCCACCCGCATGGACAAGTTCACGCGTACCATGCTCGAACAGACCGGCCTGCTTGGCATGGTCGGCAAGGCGGAGCGCGGGCCAGTGGCGATCGAAGCCATTCGCGATAATCAGGCGGTGTACCTGATGGCTGTCGGCGGTGCGGCGTACCTGGTGGCACAGGCCATCAAGAAAGCGGAAGTCATCGCTTTCGATGACCTGGGTATGGAAGCGATCTACGAGTTCGAGGTCGAGGACATGCCGGTTACGGTCGCCGTGGATCACCTGGGAACATCGGTCCACCAGACCGGACCTGCCAAGTGGAAAGAGATCATCGCCGAGCGAGTTTGACGGCTACGCACGGCATCATCGTGGTTGCGCGGGACCCTGGCCGAAGCGTCAATCGGAGAGGGAAACGCTGAAAGAAGAGAGCCCTGTGGGGCTCTCTTCTTTTTTCGGTATGATGCTGGTTGGCTTGACGATTTCGGCGGGAGCGATGACATGATGCGATATGGTGAACGATGGCGGACATGACCTGGCTGATCGGTATGCTGCTGTTCGTCTCCCATGTTGCGGGCATCGTTACGGCAGTGGTGGCGCTGATGTCGAGCCGCACTTCTCAAGGCGCCGTCGCATGGATCGTCACGTTGATCAGCTTCCCTTACATCGCCGTGCCCATTTTCTGGACTTTCGGTCGTCCGCGGTTCTACGGCTATGTCTCCGCTCGGGGCGAACGCGATACCGTGCTTCGCCAGGTGCTGCAGCGCTATCGTCCGCAGACCGAACCTTACATTTCCCGGCCGGAGACCGTCAGCGGGCGCATTCGCGCCGTCGAGGAGCTGGCACGGATGCCGATGACCCGGGGCAATCGGGCCGAGCTGCTGATCGACGGCGACGAGACTTTCGAAAGCCTGTTCGATGGCATCGATCGTGCCGAAACCTACATTCTGGTCCAGTTCTTCATCGTCCGCGCCGACGAGATCGGCATGGTCTTCAAGCGGAAGCTGATCCATCAGGCCGAGCGTGGCGTCAACGTCTACTTTCTCTATGACGAGATCGGTAGTCGAGGGCTATCCGGTGGCTATCTACGGGATCTCGAAGAGGCGGGCGTCCGCGTTTCGGCCTTCAATTCGTCTCGCGGTTGGCGGCATCGTTTCCAGATCAATTTCCGCAACCATCGCAAGATCGTGGTGGTCGACGGGCGCGAAGGGTGGACCGGCGGACTCAACGTGGCCGACGAATACCTGGGACGCGTCGAGCGATACGGCAAATGGCGCGACACGCACCTCAAGCTCCAGGGACCGAGCGTGCTGGCATTGCAGGAAGCCTTCTGGGAAGACTGGTACTGGGCAACCGGCGATATTCTGGCACTGGGCTGGAAACCCCAGCCCGTATCGGGCGTGTCCCAGCACGTTGCCGTCGTGCCTTCCGGGCCGGCCGATGGACGCGAAACGGCAAGCCTGCTGGTGCAGCATGCCATCCACGGGGCCCGGCACCGTCTTTGGGTGACCAGCCCGTATTTCGTTCCCGATCATGGCGTTCAGGATGCACTGACGTTGGCCGCGTTGCGGGGAGTCGATGTGCGAGTACTGATACCCGAGCGGCCGGACCATCTGCTGGTGTTTCTCTCGGCGTTTGCTTTCTTGCCGGAGATGATTCGTAACGGTGTTAAAATATACCGTTATCAACCAGGTTTCTTACACCAAAAAGTCCTACTCGTGGATGACCATACATCAATGGTAGGAACGGTCAATCTCGACAATCGGTCCTTTAGGCTGAACTTCGAGGTCACTGCTTACATATCCGATAAGATCTTTGCCGCTGCAGTATTCGATATGCTCGAGAAGGATTTCTCCAACAGCCGCCAAGTCAGCCAGCGAGAGCTTGCCGAGCGTCCGCTCTGGCGCAAGCTGCTCTCGCGGGCCACTTACTTACTGTCACCCGTACAATGATGACGCAGCCTTTACTACCGGCTTGGCAGCCGTGTAGCAGAATGGATGCCGGAGGCTTCATTGAATCTTGAAACCAAATGGCTCGAAGACTTCGTTGCCGTAGCCAATACGCGCAGTTTCTCGGGATCCGCGCGTCAACGACATGTCACGCAACCGGCTTTCAGCCGTCGGATTCGCTCGCTGGAGCAGGCGATCGGGGCCACTCTGGTGGACCGCTCGACGACACCGGTCAGTCTGACACCGGAAGGCCAGCTCTTTCTGGTCACCGCGCGCAACATCGTCGAGCAGCTCAACGATAGCCTGGCCCATCTTCGCGGCCTGGCAATGGACAACGAGGCGCTGGATATCGTCGCCGCGCATTCGCTGGCACTGGCCTTCTATCCACCCTGGATTTCACGCTTGCAGAAGGGGGTAGGTGAACTGCCGACGCGCCTGGTGGCGATGAATGTCGGCGATGCCATCCACGTGCTGCGCGAGGGCAATTGCGATCTGATGCTGGCGTATCACGATCCCTATGCCACCATGCAGCTGGACGCGGAGATATTTCCCTCGTTCTCCATTGGTCAGGTCAAGATGCTTCCCGTGAGCGTGCCGGACGCTACCGGCGGGCCGAAATTTTCCTTCGATGAAGAAGGTGCGATACCGTTTCTCTCTTACACTCAGGGCGCTTTTCTTGGCCGCAGCGTACGCATGCTACTCAAGAACGAGCCTGGGCGCATGCGATTGAAAACGGTCTATGAAACCGCGATGGCAGAAGGGCTCAAAGGGATGGCGCTTCAGGGTGTCGGTCTCGCATGGATACCCGATTTCTGCATTCGTGACGAACTGGCCAACGGCAAGCTGGTCCGTGCAGCGGGGGACAGTTGGGATATCCCGCTGGAAATTCGCCTCTATCGTTGCTCGCTGGTACACAAGCCCGGCGTGGAGAAGCTGTGGCGGCGGATGATGAAGCTGCCGAGCGACTTCTTGCGGGCCTGAGTCTTGCGGGCCTAGGCCGAGCCACGTCGGGAAAGCGCCCAGCGTCGGGGATTTGCCTTATGGGCTGGGTACGGCCGCGATCTCGTCTAGACTGTTGATGTATCGACAAAACAGCCCATGACCAGTGATTCCCGGAGTTCGTCTGCACCTCGCCGGGTGACAGCCAACAACAAGGAACCAACGTGACAGCCCTCCATTCCAACGCCATCTCCTTCTTCAAGTACTGGGTCGCCGTGGTCCGCGATTCCGTCAAGCTGTGGCTCGATCGTAATGCCTTCAGCTATGCCGGTTCGCTGGCGTTCTACACGCTCTTTTCCTTGGCACCGACGGTGATCATTGCGGTCAGCGTGGTCGGATTGTGGTTGGGTGAAGATGCTGCCCGCGGGGAAATCGTGGCGCGGTTGCAGAATACTCTGGGGCCTTCCGCAGCCAACGCGATCGAGGATGCCGTAGCGCAGTCCAGTATCGAGGCTTCAGGCATTCTGCCCACCATCATCGGCTTCGTGACGCTGCTGATTGGTGCGACCACGGTTTTCGGCCAGATGCAGTTCTCGCTCAATACCATCTGGGGCGTCGCGCCCAACCCGGACCGAAACAGCGTTCTACTGTTTGCCAAGAAGCGCCTGCTATCCATGGCGGTGGTACTGGCCATTGGCTTCGTGCTGATGGTGTCCCTGGTGTTGGGCGTGATCCTGCGGGTGACCTTCGACTACGCGGGTGACTGGGTGCCGGGCAGCGTATTCCTGCTGGACACGGCCCAGTTCGTCCTGTCCATCGTGGTCGTGACGCTGTTTTTTGCCGCGATTTTCAAGGTGTTGCCAGATGTCGTGCTTTCCTATCGCGATGTGCTGCTGGGTGCTCTGGTGACGGCGGTGCTGTTCATCATCGGGCGCAATGCCATCGCCGCCTATCTGGCACATACCGCAACGGCATCGACCTATGGGGCGGCCGGCTCGGTCGTGCTGGTTCTACTATGGGTGTATTACTCATCGCTGATTCTGCTGTTTGGCGCCGCGTTTACCCGGACGCATGTCCTTGCCAAGGGCGGTCATATCGTGCCTCGCAACACGGCGGTAGTGATACGCCATGAAGTGATTACAAAGGAGAATTCATCTCATGACCCATCGGACGATCAAGGCTCGGGTGAGCGGGCGAGTGCAAGGCGTGAGCTATCGTGAGCATGTGCGTCGCCATGCGGAACGCTGGGGCATCACCGGACATGCGATCAACCTCGAGGATGGCCGGGTCGAAGTGGTTGCCTGCGGTGAAGCTGTCGCCATCGCCGAATTGATCGATCAGCTGTGGGAAGGTTCGCCAGCGGCCGACGTGACCGACGTCGCCGTGGAAGAAGCCACGTTCGCGGCGCCGGCGAGCTTCACTACGGGCTGAAGCCGAACGGCAACGAACTCGCCCGATCGCCACGAATAGCGACCGGGCGAGCGCGCATCAGGGAGATGGGTAGGTCGTGAGCGTTTCGACGATCCAGTCGATCACGCCCGGGCCGTTGGCGCTCAGGCAGACCTCAGCCGCCGTACCCTGCGACCAACGCGTGTCCACGAACTCGCGCTGCTCCGGCGCCATCACCGTCTGGCCTTCGGCCAGCCCATCGGTAACCACGCTCAAATGGCCTCGTTCGACGCTGAAGAGATCGGGTCGAAGTAGCCAGACCAGCGCGCAACTGTCGTGGGGGCAGCAGCCATCGATGCCCAGCGCCTGCTGGTAGAACTGGCGGTAGAAGGCATAGCTTTCATCCAGCACCTTTCCCAGCGCCCCTTGGGCTTCGACGATCCGCGCCATGCTCTGCGGGTCCAGCACGCAGCGATGCGTCGCGTCCAGCCCGACCAGCGTAAGCGGCCAGTCCGCCTGCAGGACCCTGGCGGCAGCGTGAGGATCGTTGAAGATGTTGGCTTCCGCGACCGGCGTCACGTTGCCGCCTTCGCGAATCGAGCCCCCCATCACCACCACTCGCTTGACCTTGTCGACCAGACCGGGGTCGAGCTGCAGCGCAGCAGCGAGATTCCCCAGCGGCCCGACGGCCACCAGAACGACTTCACCAGGGCGGGCATTGACCTGGTCGACGATGAACTGGGCGGCGCTCTGTTTCAGCGCCTGTGTCGTGATTTCGGGTAGCGCGATATTACCCAGGCCGTTGTCTCCATGGATGTGACCCGGCGGCGGATTCTTGCGCTTGACCATGGGGCCCGCCGCGCCCTGAGCGACCGGGATCGATTGACCGGCCAGCTCGGCGAGCAGCAGCGCATTGTGAGTCGCGACCTCTATCGTGACGTTGCCGAAAGTCGTCGTCAGCCCCAGCAGTTCGATCTCGGGGTGAGCCAACGCGATGGCGATGGCTTGCGCGTCGTCGACGCCGGGATCGGTGTCGAAAATGATGGGTATGGGCATGCTAGTTCCTGGGTTCGATCTTGTTGCAAGCCAGCCAAGGCGCTGGCCATGAAGGGTTGATGATCATCGATGACGGCCCTCGATCAGCCGCTCCGTTGCTCGAGGGTGAGGGCAGGCAGCGTCGTCAGCGCCTCTTCGACGGCGGCGACGATGGGGATGCTCGGCTCGGCGCCGGCCTGCTGGACGCACAGCGCCGATGCGGTCGTCGCCAGACGAAGAGCCTGCTCGATGCCGTCGCCCCGTTGCCTGGCCGCCATGAAATAGCCGATGAAGGTGTCGCCGGCAGCGGTCGTGTCGACGGCCTCCACGCGATGAGCGGCCAGCGTCACCCGCTCGCCACGGTACTGATGGCAAACGCCCTCGCTACCCAGCGTCAGCACGATCTCGACGTCCGGCAGCCGTGTCGTCAATGCTGCCAGCAGGGTGTCGGCATCGGCGTTTTCGTCCTGCGCCACCAGCGCTGCCGCCTCGCCACGGTTGAGAAACAGGATCCGGCAGAGCTCCAGCGGCAGGTCGACGACATCGGGGGAGAGCGGTGCGGGATTGAAGGCGACGGAAAGTCCGCGCTCTGCCGCGAGACGCAGCATACGCTCAGCGGCGTTGCACTCGTTCTGCATCAGGACCCAGTCGCCGGATTCGGCAGCATCGACCAGCGCGCTCAGACGACTCTCCTCGAAGCCGTGATTGGCGCCGGGGTGGAGGATGATCGCGTTTTCGGCAGCGTCATCGACCTGAATCAGCGCATGACCGCTGGCTCCGGCAACCAGTTCGACATCGCTCACCTCGACGCCCGTTTCGATCAGCGGGGCCAGCGCCCAGCGGTCGGCCTCGCCGAGGCGGCCCCAATGGACGACGCGCCCGCCGGCACGTGCCAGTGCCAACGACTGGTTGGCTCCCTTGCCCCCCAGGACCTGATGCAGGCTGGTGCTGGAAAGCGTCTCGCCGGGCCGAACCAGGTGGGGAACCCGATAGACATGATCGATATTGATGGAGCCGTAGTTGTAGACCGCCGGTGTTTCGTGTGCCATTTCGTTGCTCCTCAAGCCAGCCAGCCGCGCAGATTGTCTGCCGTCAACTCGACGACGCGCTGACGCGCTTCCGGCGTGATCCAGGCATTGTGAGGGGTCACGATGAGATTGAGCGGCTCGACGAGCGCGTCGAGCAGCGCATGGCCTTCGCGCGGCGGCTCGCTGGGCAGGCTGTCGACGGCCAGGCCGCCGAGACGCTGATCCCGCAGGGCGGCCAGGGCGGCGGCTTCATCGATGATACCGCCGCGAGCGCAGTTGATCAGCAGCGCATCGGGCTTCATGGCGGCCAGCGTAGCGCTGTCGACGAGGCCGCGCGTCTCGTCGGTCAGCGGGCAGTGCAGGCTGAGAACATCGGCGGTGTCGAGCAGCGAGGCAAGCGCCGGGCGGGAATCGTTGGCCTCGTTACCGGGGCGGGCACTGAACGTGACCCGCATGCCGAACGCTTCGCCCAGCCTGGCCACGGCGGTGCCGAGGACGCCACTGCCGACGATGACCAGATGCTTGCCGGCGAGCTGCAGCGTACGCTGATCCAGCAGGCAGAAAATGTCGCTACGCTGCCAGGCGCCAGCCTTGACCTCGTTCTGGTAAAGCGGGAGCCGGGCGGCCAGCGCCAGCATCAACATCAGAGTATGCTGCGCAACGCTCGCCGTACCATAGGCAGAGACATTGCGCACGACGATTCCCCGTCGCTCGGCGGCTGCCATGTCGATATTGTTGGTGCCGGTCGCAAGTACGCAGATCAGCTTAAGTTCCGGCAGCGCATCGATCAGTTCGGCATCGATGACGACCTTGTTGGTCAGGGCGATCGTGGCACCGGTCAGGCGCTTCCGCGTCTGCTCGGGCGAGGTGAGCTGATGGACATCGAGATTCTCGACGAGGGCGCGAATCGGGGTGAGATCGACATCGTCACCCAGTGAGGCGGCATCCAGAAGAACGGCTTTCATGCTTCTTTTTCCTTGTCTCTTTCCTGTCTCGAATCGCATGGCATGACAATCGCTGGCGTGCGAACGACGACATTGGCGTTATCAGCCGGTAATATTGCCCGCGACCGGCTGCTGCGCGCTATACTATGCGGCTTTCGAACGCGGCTTGGAAAGCGCGACGCTAGGTGCCGCCTCGGTCGCCTTCGAGATCGACCCAAAGACGTGCTTGAAAAGGCGGAAGTAGCCCCGATTTTCAAGAACGGTTTGAAACGCGGCGCCCCCATCAGTCGTGGTGGCAGGGCAACGCGCAGAGGCTCCGGTGACGGGGCGCGTCGATAGCAGGGCAGTGCCGAAGCATGAAGCGGCGCTATCCCGTATAGAGTGATGAAACCATGCCCATCTACGAATATGAGTGCAAGGCCTGCGGCCATCGCCTGGAAAAACTCCAGAAGCTCAGCGCGGCGCCGCTGACCGACTGTCCGGCCTGCGAGCAGTCGGAGCTGTCCCGTCTGGTGTCGGCAGCCGGATTCCGGCTGGCCGGGGGCGGCTGGTACGAAACCGATTTCAAATCGGGCAGCAAGAAAAATCTCGTGGGCGATAGCGCCAGCCCCGCACCGGCAGGCGATAGCGGCAGCAAGTCGAGCGGCGACAGCAAAGCCTCAGCCTGAGTTACAGTCTTTACCAATCTAGGATCCAGCATGCGCAGTCATTATTGCGGCCAATTGAACGAGTCATTGATCGATCACGAAGTCACGCTATGCGGGTGGGTGCATCGCCGCCGCGACCATGGCGGTGTCATTTTCCTCGATATGCGCGATCGAGACGGTGTCGCTCAGGTGGTGGTGGATCCCGATACCGCAGAAGCGTTCGCCAATGCCGACCGCGCGCGTAGCGAATACGTGCTGCGTATCGTTGGCCGTATTCGGCTGCGCCCGGAAGGCACCCAGAACCCCAACATGCCCACCGGCATGATCGAAGTGCTGGCCAAGCAGGTCGATGTCCTGAACACCGCTGCCACGCCGCCTTTCCAGCTCGACGAGCATGGCAAGGTGGGCGAGGAAGTCCGGCTCAAGTATCGCTACATCGATCTGCGCCGTCCGGAGATGATCGAGAAGCTGCGCCTGCGTTCGCGGATCACCCACAGCGTGCGGGCGTATCTTGAGGAGCAGGGCTTTCTCGATATCGAGACGCCGATTCTGACCCGCGCCACGCCGGAAGGTGCGCGTGATTACCTGGTGCCGAGCCGGACTCACGACGGTCACTTCTTCGCGCTGCCGCAGTCTCCGCAGCTGTTCAAGCAGCTGCTGATGGTGTCCGGTTTCGATCGCTACTATCAGATCGCCAAGTGCTTCCGCGACGAAGATCTGCGTGCGGATCGTCAGCCCGAGTTCACCCAGATCGACATCGAAGCCTCGTTCATCGACGAGCAGGACATCATGGGCACCACCGAGCAGATGGTGCGCCAGCTGTTCCAGGAAGTGCTGGACGTCGCGTTGCCGACGTTCCCGCGCATGCCTTACAGCGAAGCGATGCAGCGCTATGGCTCCGACAAGCCGGATCTGCGCATCCCGCTTGAACTGGTGGATGTCGACGACCTGATGCAGTCGGTGGACTTCAAGGTCTTCTCCGGCCCGGCGAAAGCGGAAGACGGTCGTGTGGCCGCGCTCAAGGTCAGCGGCGGCGCCAAGCTGTCACGCAAGGAGATCGACGACTACACCAAGTTCGTCGGCATCTACGGCGCCAAGGGGCTAGCCTGGATCAAGGTCAACGAGCGCGCCAAGGGGCTCGAGGGTCTGCAGTCGCCGATCGTCAAGTTCATGGAAGATATCGTCGAGCAGCTGCTGGATCGCGTCGGGGCGGAAGATGGCGACATCATCTTCTTCGGCGCGGACAAGGCCCGCATCGTCAACGAGGCGATCGGCGCGCTGCGCGTGAAGCTGGGCGAAGATCTCGATCTCTATACTGCCGAGTGGGCGCCGTTGTGGGTCGTCGATTTCCCGATGTTCGAAGCGGACGATAACGGCCGGCTTTCGGCGTTGCACCATCCGTTCACCGCGCCGTCGTGTTCGCCGGAAGAACTGCAGGCCTCGCCGGCCACGGCGCTATCGCGCGCCTACGATATGGTACTGAACGGCACCGAACTGGGTGGCGGGTCGATTCGTATCCACGACCAGGCCATGCAGCGTGCCGTCTTTGAAGTGCTCGGCATCGGCAAGGAGGAAGCCGAGGAGAAATTCGGCTTCCTGCTCGACGCGCTGCAGTTTGGTGCGCCGCCTCACGGCGGCCTGGCCTTCGGTCTCGATCGTCTGGTGATGCTGATGACCGGCTCGCGTACCATCCGCGATGTCATCGCCTTCCCCAAGACGCAGAGCGCCGCCGACCTGATGACCGATGCCCCCGGCGAAGTCAGCAGCCAGCAGCTCCGGGAGCTGCATATCCGCCTGCGCCAGAAGGCGAAGCCGGACAGCGCCGGCGAATAACGAGTCTCGTGGTCAAAGATGCCGGCGCCCCCAGGGGCGCCGGCGTCGTTTCGAGGGGCATTGCTGGGTGCGCGTTCTATCCTGGCATGCTCGGCGATGTATTCCTTGGTGTCGATCGGAGCGGTTCATCGATATCGATCGGAGAGAAGCATGGCAATGACGATTTACGGCCGGAGGGTCGGGGAGTTCAACACGTGATTCTGCTGGGTATCGACCCCGGTTCACGGGTGACCGGCTATGGCGTGATCGATGTCGCCGCCAAGCCGCGCTATGTCGCCAGCGGCTGCATTCGCATCGAGGGCGCGGATCTCGCCCAGAAGCTGGCGCGGGTCTATGCCGGCGTCAGCGAGTTGATCGGCCTCTATCGGCCGGCGGAGTTCGCCATCGAGCGCGTATTCATGGCCAAGAACGCGGACTCCGCGCTCAAGCTGGGCCAGGCCCGCGGCAGTGCCATCGTTTGCGCCGCCAATCATGGCCTCCCGGTGCATGAATACGCCGCCCGTCAGGTCAAGCAGGCGGTCACGGGCAATGGCGGTGCCGAGAAAGCCCAGATCCAGCATATGGTGATGGCGATACTCTCCCTGGAAGCGCCACCGCCTGCCGACGCCGCCGATGCGCTGGCCATTGCGCTGACCCACGGATATGCCTGTCAGGGATTGTTGGCAGTGTCTCCCCAGCGTCGCGGAAAGACGTCGCGAGGCGGGCGGTGGCGAGACTTCAGGCCCGATGATTAGAGGCAATGAAGGTAGCTAGTCAGTTGAATCGGCGATGCGTATAGTGGACGCCGTCAGAGTAAGGATACGGATGGCATGATTGGACGTTTGCACGGCACGCTGCTGGAGAAACATCCCCCCTGGATCGTCATCGATGTGCATGGTGTCGGTTATGAGCTCGAAACCTCGATGACCACACTGGTCTCGATGCCCGGCGTGGGGGAAGAGGTGCGACTCTACACGCATCTCAGCGTGCGGGAAGACGCCCACCTGCTCTACGGCTTTGCCCGCGACGAAGAACGACAACTGTTCCGGGCGCTGATCAAGGTCAATGGTGTCGGGCCCAAGCTGGCACTGGCCATTCTGTCGGGGATGGATACCGACGCCTTCATACACTGCGTGATGGAAGGTGACAGCAAGGCGTTGACCAAGCTGCCCGGCGTCGGCAAGAAGACGGCGGACCGGCTGATCGTCGAAATGCGCGATCGTTTCCCCCACTGGCAGGAAGGCCAGGGGTCGCTGCTCGAGGGTGACTCCGCCATGACCAGGCGCGCGTCCGATCCGCAGGCGGATGCCGAGGCTGCGCTGGTCACGCTGGGCTACAAACCCACGGAAGCGTCACGCATGCTTTCCGGCCTGGACAAGACCCTACCGACCGAAGCGCTGATCAAAGCGGCGCTGTCACGCCAGCTGGCTGGATAACGCCCCCATGATTGAACCCGACCGTCTGATCGCGGCACCGCCGCAACAGGGCGAGAAGCAGGTCGACCATGCGATTCGGCCGCGCCGACTCGGTGACTACATCGGTCAGCCGCGAGTGCGCGAGCAGCTCGATATCTTCATTTCCGCCGCGCGCCAGCGGGGCGACAGTCTCGATCACACTCTGGTTTTCGGCCCGCCCGGGCTGGGCAAGACCACGCTCGCCAATATCATCGCCGCCGAAATGGAGGTCGACATCAAGTCGACCTCCGGTCCGGTACTGGAGCGGGCCGGCGACCTGGCCGCCATGCTCACCAACCTGCAGCCGGGAGATGTGCTGTTCATCGACGAGATTCATCGTCTCTCCGCGGCGGTGGAGGAAGTGCTCTATCCGGCGATGGAGGATTTCCAGCTCGACATCATGATCGGCGACGGTCCGGCCGCGCGATCGATCAAGCTGGATCTGCCGCGTTTCACGTTGGTCGGGGCGACCACTCGCGCCGGGCTGTTGACCTCGCCGCTGCGCGACCGATTCGGCATCGTCCAGCGTCTCGAGTTCTATGCCATCGACGAGCTGACCGAGATCGTCACCCGCTCGGCGCGACTGCTGGGCGTTCAGGCGGATGTCGCTGGGGCCCGAGAGATTGCACGCCGCGCGCGTGGCACGCCGCGGATCGCCAACCGCCTGCTGCGGCGGGTGCGCGATTTCGCGGAGGTCAAGGGCGACGGCAAGGTCAGCGCTCCCGTCGCCGACCAGGCGCTGAACATGCTCAATGTCGATAGTCACGGGCTCGATCACATGGATCGCCGGCTGCTGCTGGCGATGATCGAGAAATTCGATGGCGGACCGGTCGGGGTCGACAGTCTCGCGGCGGCCATCAGCGAGGAGCGCGACACGATCGAGGACGTCATCGAACCCTATCTGATCCAGCAAGGGTTCATGATGCGTACCGCCCGAGGCAGGATCGTGACTCGCTCCGCCTATACCCATTTCGGCATCGTCCCGCACGAGCATGTGCTGGGCGAGCCGGCAGCCCGAGCCGGCATGTCCCGCGACGACGGAGCCGGCAATGCGTGAGTTCACCCTGCCGGTGAAAGTCTACATCGAAGATACCGACGCCGGCGGTATCGTGTACTACGTTAACTATTTGAAATTCATGGAGCGTGCGCGTAGCGAATGGCTCAACGCGCTAGGTTTCGGTCAGCGAGGGTTGATCGAGCAGGGCGTGCAGTTGGTCGTCCATTCGTTGAACTGTCGCTATGCACGTCCGGCCAGACTCGACGATCGACTGGAGGTAACAGCCAGCGTCAGTCGTGTTGCTGCCTGTTCGTTACAATTCGAGCAGGCAGTTCGGTACGACGGGGATACATTATGCGAAGCAACGGTCGATATTGCCTGTGTCGACGCGCAACGCCTGAAACCGATACGTTGGCCCAGCGAACTACGCGCGGTCCTGACGTCCGACATTCCAAGCCAGTGATTCGAGGTTTTTCGTGAACGACTCCATGTCCATCCCCCATCTGATCATGAATGCCAGTCTGGTGGTCCAGCTGGTCATGCTCCTGCTGTTGGCGGCTTCCGTGGCCTCCTGGATCGTCATCTTCCAGCGCAGTTTCGCGCTGAGCCGAGCCAGAAAGGCGCAGAAAGCGTTCGACGAGCGATTCTGGTCGGGTGTCGATCTCAACGAGCTCTACCGTGATGTCCCGGAGAACTACGAGGCCCAGGGCTCCGAGCATGTGTTCCGTGCCGGTTTCCGCGAGTTCAATCGCCTGATGCCCAAGACGCGCAGCAGCGAAGCGGTGCTCGACGGCGTCCAGCGCTCGCAGCGCGTGGCTCTGTCACGCGAAGAAGATAGCCTCAACGCCAATCTGACACTGCTGGCGACCGTGGCATCGGCCAGCCCATACATCGGCCTGTTCGGCACCGTCTGGGGCATCATGGGTTCCTTCCAGAGTCTCTCGATGGCACAGCAGGCCACGCTCTCCACCGTGGCGCCGTGGATTGCCGAAGCGCTGGTTGCAACGGCCATGGGGCTGTTCGCGGCAATACCGGCGGTCATTTTCTACAACCGCCTGTCATCCATTGCCAGCCGCCTGCTCGGCGAGTACGAAGACTTCGCCGAGGAGTTCCATTCGATCCTGCACCGTAACCTGCAAGGTCGCGGCGGCAACCAGGCGGCCTGAGCCGGAGGTTCGACATGGGTGGACCCTATAGCCGCCATCATCGGCGCAAGCCGATGGGCGAAATCAACGTCGTCCCGTTCATCGACGTCATGCTGGTACTGCTGGTGATCTTCATGATCACCGCGCCAATGCTGACCCAAGGGGTGCAGGTCGATCTGCCTCAGGTCACGTCGGAGCCGATCGACACCGAGGAGCAGGAGCCGATCATCGTCTCCGTGGACAGCCAGGGTGAGTACTACATTTCTCTGGGCGAGCAGGACAAGCCAGTTACGTTGCAGACCGTCGGCGACCAGGTGGTGGCGATTCTCGAACGCAAGCCCAACACGCCGGTCATGGTCCGAGGCGACAAGAATGCCTCGTATGGCCAGGTCGTGACGCTGATGAGTACGCTGCAGATGGCAGGTGTGGCGAATGTCGGATTGATTTCCGAGCCGCCGCAAGGCGAGTCGTCTTCGAGTGGCAAAGGGTAAGGAGTCAGCATGGCGAAGCGAAACCGCCGTGTGGGTTACGGCTTGCCCGTCGTCCTGGCGATCGCCGTTCACGTGGTGGCGCTACTGATGACGATGCTGCGCCTGCCGGACAGCGAGCCCACGCCGAGCTCTTCGTCCGTGGTGCAGGCGACACTGGTCAGTGACGTGACGGCAACGGATCAGGCCCAGTACGCTCAGGAAGCGCGCGCGCGTACTGCACAGCGCCAGGCCGAAGAAGCCGCCCAGGCGGCGGCCGAACAGGAGGCGCAGGAAGCGGCCCGGCAGGCAGCCGAGCAGCAAGCGCAGGAAGAAGCTCAGGCCGAGGAAGCCGGGCGGCAAGCGGCAGCGGCGCAGGAAGAAGCTCAGGCCGAGGAAGCCGGGCGGCAAGCGGCAGCGGCACAGGCCGAAGCGGCGGCCCAGCGTCGTCAGCAGGCAGCCGAGCAGGCGGCGGCCGAACGCGCCGCGGCGGAAAAGCAGCAACAGGCGGCCGAGGCGAAACGCCAGGCGGAAGCCAGGGCGAGAGCGGACGCAGAGAAGAAGCGTCAGGTTGAAGCGGCGGCAAAAGCCGAGGCGGAGAAGAAACGCCAGGCTGAGGAAAAGGCGAAGGCTGAAGCCGAAGCGAAAGCCGAGGCGAAAGCCGAGGCGAAAGCCGAGGCGAAAGCCGAGGCGGAAAAGAAACGTCAGGCCGAGGAAAAGGCGAAAGCTGAAGCCGAAGCCAAAGCCGAGGCGGAAAAGAAACGTCAGGCCGAGGAAAAGGCGAAAGCCGAAGCCAAGGCAAAAGCCGAGGCGGAGAAGAAACGCCAGGCCGAGGAAAAGGCGAAGGCCGAAGCCAAGGCAAAAGCCGAGGCAGAAAAGAAAAAGGCCGCGGAAGCGGCCGCGAAGAAGGCCGCCGCCGAAGCGCTGAACAACTCGATTGCCAACGAACAGGAGCGGATCGCCAATGCCCAGCAATCCGACCAGGCGTCGAACAGCTTCATCAACCTGGTCAAGCGTGCCGTCGAGGACCGATGGCACTTGCCGGCCAATGCGGACAATGGTTTGGTAGCCCAGGTACGTGTAAGACTGGGGCCTTCGGGTGAGTTGCTGGCAGCCAGCATCACTCGCAGCAGCGGCAATCCCGGCTTCGATCGCTCGGCGACGCAGGCCGTGGAAGCCGCGGCGCCATTCCGTGAGCTTCAGCAGCTTGACGCGGGGTTGCAGCGGCGGTTCCGTGACTTCAATCTCAAATTCACCCCCGGGGATATACAGTGATGAAACGATGGATGTCTCAAGGATGGAAAACCCTGGCCAGCGGTTGGCTGCTAGCGCTGACGGCAATGCTTTGCCTGACGACTACGGCCCAGGCACAGAATCTGACCATCGAAATCACTCGCGGTAGCGATCAGGCAACGCCAATCGCTGTCGTGCCGTTCGAGTTCGGTGGTCAAGGCGGGTTGCCACAGGATGTGGCGCAAATCGTCAGCGACGATCTGGAGCACAGCGGCCAGTTTTCGCCATTGAGCCGCAGCTCTCTCGTTTCCCTGCCCAGCAGCAGTGAAGACGTTTTCTACGACGATTGGAAACGTGTCGACGCCCGCTACCTCGTGGTTGGCAAGATCGAGCCGCAGGGCGGTCAATATCGCATTCAGTACGAGCTCATGGACGTTCTCGGCGGCAAGCGGATGCTGGGCGAGACGCTGACCTCGTCCAGTGGCGACCTGCGTGCCAGTGCGCATTACATCAGCGATCAGATCTTCGAAGCGATCACCGGCATTCGTGGTGCCTTCTCGACCCGGATCGTCTATGTTTCGGCCAGCGGGGCGGGCGAGAACGCTCGCTATGCCCTTTATGTGGCCGATGCCGATGGCTATAACGCGCAACAGGTTCTCTCTTCCGATGATCCGATACTCTCGCCGGCCTGGTCGCCGGACGGTCAGAAGGTCGCCTACGTCTCTTTCGAATCCGGCAATTCGGCTATCTACGTCCAGAACGCCTCCACCGGCGAGCGCGTGCGGCTGACGTCGTTCCCCGGCATCAATGGCGCACCGGCCTGGTCACCGGACGGTCGCAAGTTGGCGATGTCGCTCTCCAAAGACGGCCAACCCGAGATCTACGTAATGAACCTGGCAACGCGCCAATTGACCCGGCTGACCAACAACTCCGCCATCGAAACGGAGCCGGACTGGACGCCGGACGGCCGAACCCTGATCTTTACTTCCGACCGTAGCGGTGCACCACAGCTATATCGCATGTCGGCCAATGGCGGGCAGGCGGAGCGGGTGACGTTCACCGGCAGCTATAACTCCGACGGGCGCTTTTCACCCGACGGCAAAACTCTCTTCATGGTCACTCGTGACGACAGCGGTTATCACGTGGCGAAGCAGGACATGGACACCAATCGTGTCACGGTCTTGACTGATTCACAGTGGGACGAATCGCCCAGTGTCGCACCGAATGGCACCATGATAATCTTCGCTACCCAGCAAGGGGCGCAAGGTGTGTTGGGGGCAGTTTCTTCGGATGGACGCGCGTCTTTCCGGCTGCCTTCGACGCAGGGTGACGTACGCGAACCCGCGTGGTCGCCGTTTTTGAACTAAACGACTACAGTCATTGTGTCATTCGACATCCGAGCAAGGAGATGACAATGCAAATCAAGACCTACGCCAAGACGTTAGCAGTCGCGCTTTCACTCGCCGTAGTGGCTGGCTGTTCTAGCAGTGGCGGCACCCAGGAAGGGGACATGGATGGCACCTCTGGCAGCATGTCTGGCCAGGGCATGACCTCCGGCCAAGGCACCTCGGGCTCCCAGATGGGTGCCGGCGAGCAGATGCCTAGCGTCGACACCATCTATTTCGCATTCGACAGCGAAGAAATTCGCCCCGAATTCGAATCCGTACTGCGCGGTCATGCCCAGTACATGATGGCCAACCCGAACACCAACGTGACTCTGCAGGGCTATGCCGACGAACGTGGTACTCGCGAATACAACCTGGGCCTCGGCGAGCGCCGCGCACAGGCTGTCGAGCGTTACCTGACCGTTCAGGGCGTATCTCCGTCCCAGATCCAGATCGTCAGCTACGGTGAAGAGCGTCCGGCAGTTCAGGGCCACACCGAAGAAGCTTACGCCAAGAACCGTCGCGTCGTGTTCTCGTACTAAGTACCGACGGAGAGAAGCATGAAACACGGTCTGAAAAGACTGTGCGGCGCGGGAGCCCTGGTGCTCCCGCTGTCCGTATGGGCTCAGCAACCAGTCGTCGATGACCTTACCGGTCAATCGAATGGCTTCTATAGTCAGACGGAGGCTCGCCAGAGCGGCGGGGGAACGCTGACGATTCTCAACCAGTTGCAGGACAATCAGCAGCAGATCCAGCAGCTTCGTGGTCAGGTAGAAGAGTTGCGTTATCAGCTGGACCAGCTCAAACGGCAGACCCAGCAACAGTACCTGGACCTCGACGACCGCATTTCCGGCGGTGGGATGGGGGCTGGTGACAACGACACCAGCAATGGTTCGGAAGGCGCCGATCTCGACAGCGGCAGTGTCGACAGCAGTAGCGCAAGCGATGTCGCGGACAGTCCGGTACCGGCCGACGATGGCGCAACTGGTGCAGCAGCGGATGACCGTTCGTCCAGCAAGCCGAATGCGAGCAGCGGTGGCGGAGATGGGCGCGAAGCCTACCAGGCGGCGTTTCAACTGGTGCAGTCACGCCAGTTCGATTCGGCCATCGATGCGTTCCAGGGGTTCATCAGTGACTATCCGCAATCCAGCCTGCTACCGAATGCGCACTACTGGTTGGGCGAGCTTTACTCCGCACAATCCCAGCTCGATCAGGCCGCCGATGCGTTCGACACTGTCATCAGCGATTATCCGCAAAGCAACAAGATGCCGGATGCGCTATACAAGTTGGGCTTGCTGAAAGCGCGACAGGGTGACACCGACGGCAGTCGTCAGTTGCTCGAGCGCGTCCGCGGTGACTACCCGGACAGCAATGCCGCGCAGATGGCAGGAGACTTTCTCAATCAGATGGGTGGCTGATCGAATCCGGCCACCTGGTTTCCGGCTCCGCGGATCAGGACATCCTTATGACGTGTCATATCGATTACCAGGCACCTGACGGGTTGCTCGACGGAAAGATCGTGTTGATCTCTGGTGCCAGTGCCGGTATCGGTCGGGCTGCAGCGATGAGCTACGCGCGCCATGGGGCTACGGTCATACTGCTCGGCCGTAGCGTCAGTCGTCTCGAAGTGGTTTACGACGCCATCGAGGCAATGGGTGCACCACAACCGGCAATATTTCCGCTCAACCTGGAGAGCGCGACCTCGCAGGATTATCGAGCGGTCGTCGCGAAGCTTGAGAAGGAGTTCGGCCGTCTCGATGGTCTGCTCCACAACGCGAGCATTCTCGGGGAGAGGGTGGCGGTCGACGCCTACGACCCGGAGCTCTGGGCGAAGGTGATGCAGGTCAACTTCACCGCCACGCTGGGTTTGACGCAAGTTCTGCTGCCGCTGCTGGGGCAGTCCGCCAGCGCGTCCGTCATTTTCACGTCTTCCAGCGTGGGGCGGCGCGGACGCGCCAACTGGGGCGCCTATTCGACCTCGAAATTCGCCACCGAAGGGTTGATGCAGATTCTCGCCGACGAGCATCAGGGCTCGGCCATTCGCTTCAATTCGCTCAATCCCGGCGCGACACGCACGGCCATGCGCCAATCGGCCTATCCGGATGAGGATCCTCGAGTGCTTCGTACGCCGGAAGAGATCATGCCGACCTACCTTTGGCTGATGGGGCCGGACAGCGAGACAGTCAGCGGTCAGGCTTTCGACGCCCAACCCCCGAGGACATGAGGCGGGCGACTGGGCCCGCCGCCTTGCCTGGATTCGCTCAGCGCTCCGCGAGCGACGCCAAGAGAGCCTCAGCGAGCGACTCCGAGGTGTCGAACCAACACGCCGCCGGCCAGTCATCGATGTTCTCGTCGTCCGGAATGTAGCCGTAACGTACCGCTACCGCCGTCATGCCTGCGCGGTCGGCCGCTTCCATGTCGCGCCGGTGATCTCCCACATACCAGCACTTCCCGGCATCGACGCCGAGCTGCCTGGCAGCGAACAGCAGGGGTTCGGGATCGGGCTTTCTGACCGGCAGGTCGTCGGCGCACACGAGCACGCCCGGTCGCAATCCGAGCGCCTCGACCAGCGGCTCCGCGTACAGCCTGGGCTTGTTGGTCACGATGCCCCAGCCGCGCTTCCCGGCTTCCCAGCGCTCGATGACGGCTTCCAGCCCCGGGTAGACGCGGCTATTGTCGGCGACGACTTCCGCGTAACGCTCGAGCAGATATCGGCGGGCCACGGCATGCTCCGGGTGATCACTGGCGAGTTCGAGGGCAAGTGTCACCAGCGCGCTACCGCCGTTGGAAACCTGGGCGCGAATCACCTCGTAGGGCAACCGCGCCAGGCCATGATGTTCGCGGAGGCGATTGGTGGCTTCGGCCAGGTCGGGTGCCGTATCGATCAAGGTGCCGTCGAGATCGAACAGCAAGGCTTGAGGCAAGACACTCGACCTCATTGCCCGCCGCCGCCGGTCCGCTCTTCTCCGGTCCATTCGGGGCGCACATGCACCATGTAGTTGACCGAGACATCATTGGCGGTCAGGCGGTATCGCCGTGACACGGGATTGTAGGTCAGACCGGTCTGGTTCTGGAGCCGCAAGCCATGTTGACGGCACCAGCTCGACAGCTCCGATGGACGGATGAACTTGCGATATTCGTGCGTACCGCGCGGCAGCAGGCCCAGCACGTATTCGGCGCCGAGGATCGCAAAGGCGTATGCCTTCGGGTTGCGGTTGATCGTCGAGAAGAACAGGTGACCGCCAGGCTTGACCAGCCTGGCGCAGGCTTCGATGACCGAGCTTGGATCGGGCACGTGTTCGAGCATTTCGAGGCAGGTCACGACATCGAATTCTCCGGCATGCTCAGCCGCCATCGCCTCCACGCTGATGTGACGGTAGTCGACTTCCACACCGCTCTCCATCTGGTGCAGCCTGGCAACCGACAGCGGCGCTTCCCCCAGATCGATCCCCGTGACCCGAGCGCCACGCATGGCCATGGCTTCGCTGAGAATGCCGCCACCGCAGCCCACGTCGAGAACCCGCTTGCCGGCCAGTGAAACGTGCGATTCGATGAAGCCAAGACGCAACGGGTTGATATCGTGCAATGGCTTGAACTCGCCCTCACGATCCCACCAGCGACTGGCCAGCGCATCGAACTTGGCGATCTCGGCCTGGTCCACGTTGCCATGGAGGGCGACGTTGTCGTGAAGCGCGGCGTTATCAGATGATGGTGTCATGAATAGGTCTTCCTTCCCTGGGATGTCGGCGCACCGTCGGATGGGTCGATCGACCGCTGCCGCGACTCGAAGCCGGTTCAGCGGTGCGTGGCTTTGCGATATTCTACTATGGACGGTAGCTTGGCTGGATGCCAAGTTAGCAAAAACAGCTGGTAAAAGGGCGGCACGATTTTG
Organism: Salinicola salarius; assembly: GCF_002179555.1. Classification (GTDB taxonomy): domain Bacteria; phylum Pseudomonadota; class Gammaproteobacteria; order Pseudomonadales; family Halomonadaceae; genus Salinicola; species Salinicola salarius_A. Next base: position 62,992 of record NZ_NHOU01000014.1, read on the forward strand.
TCACCATTCTGCGACTGTGCTTTCGGCTTCTTGCCCGCTAAGCTAGCAGTAAGGATCCGATATCGGGACGCCAACAAACCGCTGATTTCATACCCAGGAAGGGAAGGACCTCAAAAATGATTCGCAAGGCCGTACTGCCCGTCGCCGGATTCGGCACACGTTGTCTGCCCGCCTCCAAGGCGATTCCCAAGGAGATGATCACGATCGTCGACAAGCCGGTGATCCAGTATGTCGTCTCCGAGGCGGTAAAGGCAGGCATCAAGGAGATCGTGCTGGTGACGCACTCTTCGAAGAGCGCCATCGAAAACCATTTCGATAAGCATTTCGAACTTGAGACGCAGCTGGAAGCCAAGGGCAAGGACGAACTCCTCGAAGAGCTTCGCAACATCATCCCGGACGACGTCAATATCATTAGCGTGCGTCAACCCGAAGCGCTCGGCCTGGGTCACGCCATCCTCTGTGCGCGCCCGGTCATTGGCAACGACCCGTTCGCGGTGCTGTTGCCGGACGTCGTCATCGACGATGATGGCATGGCCAGCAACGATCTCACCGGCATGATCAAAGCCTTCGACGAAACCGGCAAGGCCCAGATCATGGTCGAGACCGTACCGAAGGAATTGACCTACAAGTACGGTATCGTGGCGCTGGAAGGCGACGAGCCGGCTGCCGGCGAGAGCGCACCGTTGACGGGCATGGTCGAGAAGCCGAAGGTCGAAGAGGCACCGTCGACGCTGGCCGTGATCGGTCGTTATCTGTTGCCGGGCGAGATCTTCCCGATTCTGGCCGAAACGCCGCCCGGTGCGGGCAATGAAATCCAGTTGACCGACGCCATCGAGACGCTGCGCAAGAAAAGCGGCGCGGCCGCCTATCGCATGCAGGGCCAGACCTATGATTGCGGCAGCCAGCTCGGTTATCTCGAGGCGACACTGGCGCTGGGACGTAAGCACCCGACGCTGGGTGAAGGCTTCCGTCAATTGATCAAACAATACGCGGCCGAGGACTGAATCGATGCGGGTGGTCGTACATGGTAGCGAACTGGCCGCGGCGACTGCCGCAGCCGCATTATGCTCGGTCGGGCATCAGGTTACCTGGATGCCGCATGCCGATTTCCCCTGGGAAAGTCTGGCCAATGCCGATTGGGTGATCAGCGAGCCGGGACTCAAGGATCAGATCCTTGCCGGCCAGAACTCCGGCCAGCTGGTGATCGTCGAAGAGGTGCCGGCCGATACCGATGCGGACGTCCACTGGCTGGCCCTGTCGCCGGATCAGCGTGAAGCCGCCGAGAGCTACGTCAGGCAGGTGCCGGGGCGCCAGAGCACGCCCCTGGTCGTCGTCAACAATTCCACCTTCCCCGTAGGGCAGACGGAGAAGCTCGAGGCACTGCTGGGGCACTCCGGGCAGGTCGCCGTCGCGCTGCCGGACCGTATCGAGGAAGGGCGCGCGTGGGAGACGTTCACGCGCCCGGCGCACTGGTTGCTGGGTAGCGAAGAAGAATGGGGTACCCAGCAGATTCGCGAACTGCTGCGCGCCTTCAATCGGCGTCACGAAGTGTTCCAGTTGATGCCTCGTCGTGCCGCGGAACTGACCAAGCTCGCCATCAACGGCATGCTGGCCACGCGTATCAGCTTCATGAACGAGCTGGCCGGTCTGGCCGACTCGCTCGAAGTGGATGTCGAATACGTGCGCCAGGGGATGGGGGCCGATACGCGTATCGGTTTCGAATATCTCTACCCCGGCTGCGGCTTTGGTGGCCCCAACTTCTCTCGCGATCTGATGCGTCTGGCCGATGTCCAGCACTCGACGGGGCGTGAGTCCCACTTGCTCGAACATGTCCTCGACATCAACGAGAGCAAGAAAGAGACGCTGTTCCGCAAGCTCTGGAACCATTTCAAGGGCGAACTCGAAGGTCGTACCGTCACTATCTGGGGGGCGGCGTTCAAGCCGGGCACCGCTCGGATCGATCATGCTCCCGTGCTGACGCTGCTGGAAGCGCTGTGGGCGCAGGGTGTCACGGTCAAGGTGCACGACCCGGCTGCGTTGCATGCGCTGGGCCAGCTTTACCCCGATCACCCGCAGCTCGAATTGTGCGAAGGCGACTTCTACAGCGCCTGCGAAGGCGCCGATGCCCTGATGCTGGTGACCGAGTGGAAGTGTTACTGGAACCCGGACTGGCGACGCCTGCTGCAGGCGCTCAACACGCCGCTGATCCTGGATGGTCGCAATATCTACGATCCGGCCTATGTCGCCTCGCGGGGATTCGTTTACCGCGGTATCGGGCGGCGGGCCTAGGTTCCCGTCAGCAACACCCTTCAAACCCGCGCTGGCCAGTCCGGCCAGCGCTCATTCAGCCACTTCGCTGTTGAGTTGCGCGTACTCCCAGTTCAAATGCGGCCATAGCGCATCGAAATACTCTCCTCGCAGACCTCGATGGTCGATTCGGTAGGCATCTTCGGCCAGCGTGATCGCCAATAACGGGATCGTTCCGACGGGAAATCGCCCCGGCGCCAATGTCGTCAGTTGCAACGTGTTTTCGGCATCGATCACCAGCCACGACCACCCGGCCTCGCTCGCGTCGATCCGGGCTCGCCACTGATATTGCAGCGCTCCCATGCCGCCGAAAGCGGTATCGATCCGACGGGCCAGTGCTCCGGGCATTTCCACGCTGCGTGCGCTCAGTCCATGCCAGAAGAACACCAGGTTCCAGGCTTCCTGGGCATGATGGCGCACGGTTTCGTCCCCCGTGTTCGCCAGCGCGGCCAGGGAGAGATTGTCATCTGGCGACTGTCGCGCATTGAGGGCGTCGATGTGACGGCGATGGTGATGGCTATAGAGCAGGTCGACCTGGGCTCTGGACACTTCGGGCTCCAGCGAATGGCGCTCGAACGGAAGTGCAGGTAATTCGAATCGGGACGCGAGGTGGGACATCGTACTCATCGACAGGGTTGGAAGACGGTTAGCGGCAGATACGGGCCGAAACGGGCGAGGCAGATCGCGGGCATGCTACCGCGAACCCAGCCGAGATCCCAATTCGATGCCTATATCTCCACCGCGGCTGTTATCATGCGAACCCTGCGTTGCCAAGCCTAGGCTTCGCAACGGCTTTCACGTAACGTAATCCTTCGGCCGTTCGAGGCCGGCTTCCGACGCTGATTCCCCTGGCGTGATGACGCCGAAAGCAGGTGGCCGAGTAGGTGGCCGGCGAGACGATTTCCGGTGTCCGCACCCGCGGAGGCCGAGGCATCGCCCGTTTCATCAGCGACAGCATCACTATTGGCAAGGTATACGACGTCAATGCCATCACAATCCGACGACCATCGCGCACCCCCGACCATCGTTCCCGATCGCAGCGACATGACGACACCCCGAACGGGCGCGCGCCATTACCAGGGATCTCCCGGGCGGCGCGCGCCCAAGGTGTGGCCGTTGTGGTTTCTCATCCTGCTGTTGATCGCCGGGGCGGGGGCAGGAGGCTGGCAACTCTGGCAGAGGTTGCAGGCGCAGGATGCCCAGATCGCCAAGCTCAATCAGCGCCTGGATGCGACCGGTTCGACATTGGACGCTTCCGGGGAAAGTCTGCGCGCCGAGTTCGATCGGCTGCGCGATCAGTTCGAGGCGACCCGAGCGGCGGTGGGTAGTCTGGAAACCAGAGTCGCGAATTCTGGCGAAAATGACCAGACCGCGCAGCAACTCGAATCGCTCCAGCACACCGACCAGGACCTGCGTGATTTGATCGCGACGCTGCAATCCTCGTTCACGGCACTGGAAAGTACCGGGGAGGACGAACGCGGCGCGCTATCGGCAAGGCTGACCACGCTCGAAGGCGGTCAACAGCAGCAGGACGAGCGCATCACCGCCGTGAACGACGCTCTGGATCGGCTGGAGCAGGCCAGCCAGACGCAATCGGACCAGCTCGCCGCCTCGCTCGATACGCTGCGTCAGGATCAGCAGGCGCTCTCGAAGCAGCTCGAAGAGATCGAGGGCTCGGATACTCAAGCCACGCTGACGGACCTGCAGTCCACGCTGGCGACGTTGGAAAGCCGGGTCGATACGCTCTCGCAGCAGGAGACACCGTCCACGGACGAGCTGGAACAGATTCGCAGCTCGCTGACGGAACTTCGGCAGGGGCAAACCGCTCTCAATGCCAGTCTCGAATCCTTGCAGTCACGCGTCGACAACCTACCCGCCGGGGTCAGCGCTTCTCAGATTCGCGAACTCAAAGAAAGACTGGGATCCCTCGAGGCCAGTCGCGCCCAACTGACGCGACGCGTCGCCTCGCTGATCACCAACGTCTCTGATCTACAGCGCGGCGGAGGTTGAGTCGATGTTTCAAGTCAAGGTCCCGTCTCATATCAATGTCTTGAGGATGGGACTGATCTGCCTTGGGCTGCCTGCCGCGGGGCACGTCTGGGCGCTGGATGCCACCGTGCAGGGATTGAGCGGGGCGCCTGCGGACAATGTCGTCAATATGCTTTCCGAGCTCGAAGCCGACAGCCAATCTACTCGCGAACGCCTCGACGGCGTAGTGAGAAACCGGGCGGAGCAGGCCCTTCAGGCATTCGGTTACTACAACGCCGAACTCGCCACTCGCTATCCCGACGAGGATAACGAGCGTGTCGTCATCGATATCGATCCAGGCAAGCGTACCGAAATCACGCAGGTCGACGTCTCCCTCGACGGTGATGCCAGGGAGGACGAGGCGTTCGAGAACGCGATGCAGTCGAACCCGCTCAAGGTCGGCGACCCGTTGTTGCATTCCCGCTATGACGGCTTCAAGGGCAGACTGTCGACGCTGGCCCTGGAGCGAGGCTATTTCAATTCACGCTTTCGTCAGCAGCGTATCGAAGTGCGCCCCTGGGAAAGCAGCGCCCGCATCTTTCTCGACTTCGACAGCGGCCAACGCTACCGATTTGGGCATGTCCACTTTCGAGGCAGTCAGATCCAGCAGCACCGCTTGAAGAACATGGTCCCGTTCGAGCCGGGAGAGCCCTATCTCGCCGGCGATCTGGCCACGCTCAATCAGAATCTGGGGCAGACCAACTGGTTCAGTGGCGTGGCAGTGCGACCGCGCGTGAACGAAGAGTCGTCTCCCGCAGCCCCCAGCCAGTGGTGGCGCGAGGCGACCGGCCGTGACACGACCGCCGATCCCGATTCGGTGCTGGGTGGGCCGGGCCTGAATGCTGCCAGGGAAATAACCGATAGCCGACCCATGGTCGGCCGACCCATGGTCGTGCCTGTCGATGTGGAGCTGACCCCGGCGGATCGCCATCAGTTCGAGGTCGGCGTGGGTTATGCTACCGATGTGGGGCCGCGCACCCAGTTTTCCTGGACCATACCCTGGCTGAATCGCTACGGTCACAGCCTGACCAACTCGCTGTATCTGTCCGCGCCCGAACAGCGCTTCTCGGGAGAATATACGATTCCGCTCGAGAACCCGCTGAGAGACAGTTACCGCGTTCGCTACGGCCTCAAGAACATCGATAACGAGGACACCAAGAGCTTCGAGAGCTCGGTCCAGATGGCGCGTCACTGGGAGTTTTCCAATGGCTGGGCGCAGGATCTCTACTGGCAGACCACCTACGAAGACTTTACCCAGGCCGACCAGAACGACGCCGTGCTGCTGCTCTATCCGGGCATCAGCTGGTCGCNGGTCGATGGCACCAATATCCATTGGCAGCACTTCCAGACGGGCGCCGAAATGTCCGGCAACCATCTGAAACTGTTACCGACGTCGCTCGAACAGACGCGTATTCGACTGCCCGAGAGTCCGGGCCAGACGCTCGCCATGCCCGATCTCGGCACCGGCGTTCTGAGTCCGGATGCCATCGACGCCTCGGTCGCCATCAATGCTGTCGGCGACACCGCGACGATGTCATCGACCTCGATCACCGACGCGCCACCGGCCTCGATCACCGACACGCCGCCGGCAGCGCTTCCCGACACGCTTCCCGACAACCCCGTGACGATGGCATTGACGCCGCTGACGCTGGCCGCTGCCGCCAACGTTGCCGAGGCAGACCCCGACCGGACCGACGCCCGCGTCGAACGGATCGAGCAGAGTCTCGCAGCGCTTCGCGAGCAGTTGCCCGGTCTCCAGTTGCCGCTGGAGATCGAAGCACCGAGCGTGACGATCAGCGACGTCAGCCTCGAAGGCCCGAGTCCGCAACGGTTGAACCGACTGGCGCTCTCTTTCTCCGCCGTCGATCGCAGGATCGAGATCCAGCGGCTGATGCTGGATGCACCGGATGGCCATGCCGAGCTTACCGCCAGTGCCGAGCTCGAGGGGGATATTCCGCTTGTCCTGTCGTTACAGGGACGGGTGACCCGCGCGCCGGTCTACGGCCAGACGATGACACTCGATGCCAAGGGCACGCTCGACGATCTGGATATCCAGCTGCGCACGGCCGGTAATGCCGAGGCAGCGCTAGATGCCCGGATTCAAGCCTTCGAACCGGGGCTGCCGTTCTCCGTGAACCTCAATGCGGATCGGCTGCGTTGGCCGCTGGCATCGCGCCCATTCGCGCCTTTCACCGACCTGGACGATGGCCTCGATGAGGCCGCCATCCTCGCGGCCCGCGAACTGCAAGACGTGCAGGCCATCGAGCAGACGGCGCCGCAATATCAGCTCGACCACCTGGCGCTGAACGTCGATGGCACGCTGGCGAACTATCGCGCCGATCTCGACCTCGCCGGACAGGGCGCCGGGTTGCCGCCCGCCACGCTGAAACTCGCTGGCAAAGGCGATCTCGACCATTTCGCCTGGCAGCCGATGCAGGTGGCAAGCCAGGGAGGCAAGCTCGAAAGCCAGGGTACGGTGCGCTGGGCGCCGGCACTGTCCGCCAGCGTGCATCTGGATTTCCAGCAGCTGCCGCTGGGCGCTTTTTCACAGACCATAACCGGGCAACTGAATGGCCAGACTCAGGCGGCTTTCGCGATGCGCGACGACGGCGGCTGGCAGCTCGCGCTACCTCGGCTGGCGATCGACGGTCGGCTTCAGCAGCGGGCTCTCAGTTTGCATGCGCAGGTCGATGGCAACAGCGAGATGCAGTGGAATATCCGCGAGCTCGATTTGCGCCAGGGCGATAATCGGATCACCGCCAGCGGGCGAGTCGACCGGAATCTCGACATCGAGGGGCATATCGATGCGCCCGCGCTGGGCACGATCCTGCCGGATCTCTCTGGCGCACTGAGCGGCCAGTTCCAGGGCCGCGGGACGCTGGACCGCCCGCAGATCGCGGTCGATCTTCGGGGTCGCGATGTCGGCTATGCCGAGAACCGGCTCGACCAACTGGCACTGAAAGCTGACTCCACGGGAACGCAGGATCCGCAGTTCGACGTGGATCTGACAGCGAGCGGCATTCAGACGGCGGGACAGCAGATTCGATCCGTCGAGCTCGATCTCGCCGGGCGACTGTCCCGGCATCAGCTGTCGCTCGATGTAAGCGGTGGCGAGGGCCTTCCGGTTTCGCAGGCGTCCATCCGCCTTCAAGGCGGCCTCGATAGCGCTTTCCAGCATTATCAGGGCGCGTTCTCGAGATTGTCCGCCTCGACCGACTATGGTGATATCGCACTTCGCGATTCCCTGGACTTTACGGCCAATCTCGCTGATTCCAGTGCGACGATTTCCCCGTTCTGCCTCGACCGGCAGCAGGGCGGCGCGCTCTGTCTGACCGAGCGCATGAATGCCTCGGCAGCTCAAGGGCGAGCCGCGCTGTCGATTGACGATCTTCCCATGGCGCTGCTCAACGATTTCATGCCCGAAGAGTGGCAGGTCGAGGGCCAGACCAACGGTGATATCGTCGCCAGCTGGTCGCGAGGTGGTCAGGCCTGGGCCGCCGACGCCGATATCGACAGTGACGTGACGGTCAGCGGCGTCGATGCACGAGGCGCGCCGTGGCAGGTGCCGGCGGCGACGATATCGCTGTCGCTGGATGCCGATCAGCAGCGGGCCCGGACCCAGCTCGATCTGCAACTGGAAGACGCGGGCCGGATTCGGCTGCAGGCTCGGATCGACGATCCCGCGGGCGACGGCACGCTGGAAGGGCGTCTGCAGATGAGCGATCTCCGTTTCAGCCCCTACCGACCACTGGTGGCGGGAATCGACCAGTTGGAAGGCGCCATCAATGGTGATGTCGCGCTAGGCGGCACGCTTGCCATGCCGGCGCTGAATGGCGATATCACCATCGATGGCATCCAGGTCAAGGGCGGCGTATCGCCGGTCGCGATCACCGACGCCCAGCTGTCACTGGCCCTGCAAGGCCAGTCGTCGACGCTGCAGGGCTTCGTGCAGAGCGACGAGGGCCGGCTCGATCTCTCGGGGAATGCCAACTGGCAGGATCCGGCCAACTGGCAAGCCAACGTCGACATCGACGGCACCGAAGCACCGCTGATGGTAGCGATGCCGGCCTACGGCCGCCTGAGGGTTGCCCCGGATCTGCAGATTCAGGCGATGCCGCAGCGGCTTCAGGTTCGCGGCGATGTCAGCGTCCCCTGGGCGCGTCTGGAGATTGGCCAGATTCCTTCGTCGGCGCAGGCGCCCAGCAGCGATGCGGTCATCATTACCGAGGAGGAGGATCGCCAGCAGCAGGCCGCAGCTGCGGCCCGGCAAAACGAAGAGGGCGCCGGTACGGCTCAGGCCCTGGCCGATGCGGGGATGCAGCTCGATGTCCGCGTCAACCTGCATCTCGGGCCGGACATGCAGTTGGAGGCCTACGGTCTCGAAGCCGGGCTCACCGGCGAGCTGCAGGTGCGTCAGGGCACCGGTCCGGTCCAGCTTTATGGCGACGTCAATCTGGTCGACGGCACCTACACCTCGTTCGGGCAGGATCTGATCATTCGCCAGGGGCAGGTATTGTTCAGCGGGCCGGCGTCCCAGCCGAGTCTGCAGTTCGAGGCCATCCGCAATCCGGATACCACCGAAGACGACGTAATCGCCGGCTTGCGGGTAACCGGCTCGGCTTCGTCACCGCGTCTGACGATCTTCTCCGAACCCGCCATGACGGAGAGCCGCGCCCTGTCCTATATTCTTCGGGGCCGAGCGCCCGAGGATTCCGGCAGCGGCGACGACGCCTTGACCTCGGCGTTGATCGGGCTCTCGCTGTCGCAGACCGGCAGTGCCGTAGGACAGGTCGGCCAGGCGTTCGGCGTGCAGGATCTGAGTCTCGATGCGTCGGGGTCGGGCGACGACAGTCAGGTGGTGGTCAGCGGTTATGTCTTCGACGACTTGAAGGTGAGCTACGGCGTCGGCATATTCTCTCCCATCGCCGAGCTGACCCTGGGTTATCGCCTGATTCAGAATCTCTATCTGCAGGCCGTTTCCGGCGCCGCGCAGGCCGTCGATCTGATCTACACCTTCAGCCTGGGCCGCGCCAGCGATACCTGAGACGCTCATCCAAGGGGCTCGCCCGACATTATCGGCGTCCGGCAATGCCGGGCGCCTCTTCGATCATCCGGAGGTAAGCCATGTTTCAACGACGTTCCGAATCGCTACCGACTGCGGAGACAGCACTCCCGGGCCGCGATACGCCCATTCAGATCAGCGGTGAACACCTGATCAATGGCGCTGCGATGCAACCGCCTTTCCCGGCCGGCACCGAGCAGATCGTATTGGGGCTGGGGTGCTTCTGGGGGGCGGAGCGGCTGTTCTGGGAACTGGATGGCGTCGTCGTCACTGCCGTGGGCTATGCCGGCGGCATCACGCCGAATCCGACCTATGAAGAGACCTGTACCGGCAGGACGGGCCATGCCGAAGTCGTGCTGGTCGTCTACGATCCGGGCCGTGTCACGCTCGAGTCGCTGCTGGGCGCCTTCTGGGAAGCTCATGATCCGACCCAGGGAATGCGGCAGGGCAACGACCTGGGCACGCAATATCGTTCGACGATCTATACCACCAACGAGAAGCAGCAAGCGGTGGCCGAGCGGAGCCGGGACGAGTATCAGACGGCGCTGCAAGCCCAAGGCCTGGGGGAGATCACCACCGAGATCCGTCCGCTGGATACGTTCTACTACGCCGAAGAGTATCACCAGCAGTATCTCGCCAAGAATCCCAATGGCTACTGTGGCCTGAAGGGAACGGGCGTTACCTGTCCGCTACCGGCCTGATCGCCGATCAGGCATTGCTTGAGTCTGCGGCTCTCTCCGCTGCCTGGCCTGAGGATCGATTCAGTGATCGAGCTGAGGGGAGGGAGCCATCTGGCTAAGTTTGCGCGGCGCCCACTGCTGCAGCTGCGCTTCGATGCGCCGGGTCAGCCAGGGACCCAGGCGTCCGCCGCGTCTTTCCACGTAACCGACGTGGCCGCCGTGGCGGGCAATTTCCACCCGCACCGATGGCGAGGGTGCCGGCAGGCGAGCGAACAGATCCGGCGGCATGAACGGGTCGTCATCCGCATGCAGGATCAGCGTCGGCAATTCGATTTCCCCCAGTAACGGCCCCGCCGAGGCTCGTCGATAGTAATCGCTGGCAGAGTGAAAGCCGTGCAGCGGGGCGGTGACCTCATTGTCGTAGGCCCAGAAGCTGTCCAACTGTCGAATCTGCTGCGCGCTGATCGTCAACGGCAACGGGGTCGTCCGCAGTCGGGTCAGAACCTTGCGCTTGAGTTGGCGCAGCAGATAGCGCTGATAGAGCCGTGAGAACCCTTGATTGAGCGTATCGGCACTCGCGGCGAGATCCAGCGGGGCGTTGATCGCGATGGCGCCCTCCAGCGGCAGACCGTCGCCACCCTGTTCGGCTACCAGTTTCAACAGCATGTTCGCACCTAGAGATACCCCTGTCGCCACCATGAGTGCCTCGGGATAGCGCTGTGCCAGTCGGCCGATGATCCAGTAGGCATCGGCGGTGTCCCCTGAATGATAGGCTCGCGGCAACCGGTTCAGCGTCTGTCCGCAGCCGCGAAAATGCATCAGCACGGCGCGCCAGCCCATTCGCGCCGCGGCATGGAGCAGTTCGCGGGCGTAGGGCGAATCGAAGGAACCTTCCAGACCATGGAATAGCAGGAAGATCGGCGCGTCGTCGCGAGGCGGGGCTGGGCGGGCCCAGGCCAGCTCGACGAAATCGCCATCCGGCAGGTTCACGATCTCGGTATCTTTCGCCAGGAAACCGCCGGGCAGCAGCCGCGGCAGCAGTGTCTGGACGTGCGCGTTGCGCAGCCCCGGCGGCGCGCGAAAATCAGCCGATACGATCGTGTTTGCCATGGATGGGTTCAATCCTCGGCGATCGGTCCGCCCTGGGTCAGATTGTCGTGGCCATCGGCCGTGACGATCACGTTATCCTCGATCCGGATGCCACCGTGATCCTGAAGCCGGTCGACGGCGGCCCAGTCCACTGCTTCACGCTGCGCGCCCTGGCGAAACGGCTCGAGCAACATGGGAATCACGTACAAACCCGGTTCTATGGTAACCACCATGCCGACGTCAAGCGTGCGTGTCAGGCGCAGAGCAGGATCCTCGGTCGGCGGCGGCAACGGCGTTCCCTGTCCGTCGCGCTGCCGGCCGCCCACGTCATGAACCTGAATGCCCAGGCTATGGCCGAGCCCGTGAGGACAGAAGGCGCGTGTCAGGCCGCTCTCCACGGCCGCTTCGGCGCTGATCGAGATCAGTCGGGTTTCGACCAGCAGCTCGGCCAGATGGCGGTGCATTTCCCGGTGCAGTTCGACGAAATCCAGTCCTGGAGCCAGCCGCGAAATCAGACGCTGCTGGTAGTCGGCGACGCCCTGGATGAGTCGCTCGAACAGCGGATCGGCGTGAACGGAAGCCCAGGTGCGGGTGATATCCGCCGCGTAGCCAGCATGGGAATGGCCGGCGTCGACCAGCAGCGACTTCGGCGTGCCGGGTGCCTCCACGTCATAGTGTTGATAGTGCAGGGTGCCCGCGTGGTGATCGATGCCGATGATGTTCTGGTAAGGCACCTGAGATTCCCGCTGGCGCGTCGCCGCGAGATAGGCGAGCTGGATATCCAGTTCGCTGGCGCCCACGGCAAAGGCATCGCGGGCCGCATCATGCCCCCTCAGGGCCCGCTGGTTGGCAACGAACAGGCAATGGCGCTCGTAGTCGTCCTTGTACATGCGCAATTCGTCCAGCGCTACCAACAGCGCCGGCGGGTTGAGCTCGGCCCCGGCCGGCAGCGACGACGCTTCCAGATCGCCGATCACCGCAAGACGACGGGCTGTCACGTCGCCCTTCGGTGGCCAGCCGGTATCGCGCAGCGGCTGTAGCGTCATGACTTCTGCCAATACGCCCGTCGGCGCTGGCGTGGCCAGGTGCCAGAAATCGGCCGGCGCGTAGTAGTACCAGCGGGGCGAACTACCCGGCTGAANAACCAGACCTTCCCGAGCTGGGGCGACAGGCAACAGTTGACACTGGAATGGTCGGACCCGGCCTGGGGATCGGATGCTCGCTTCGTGCGGACCACCTTCGATTCCCAGTGGGTGAGAATGCTCGGCAGCGAGAACCGTTTCGTCGGCCGTATCGGTGGCGGTGCCATGGCCACCAATACCTTCGACAAGATCCCGCCATCGCTGCGCTTCTTCGCCGGGGGCGACCAGAGTATCCGCGGATACTCCTACGAGAGTCTTTCGCCCGAAAACGAGGACGGCGAGCTTCTCGGTGGTCAGCACATGCTGACCAGCAGCATCGAGTATCAACGCCACCTGACCGGCAACTTCTGGAGCGCCACGTTCGTCGATACGGGCAACGCGTTCGACGAATGGTGGCCGGACGAACTCAAGACCGGCGCTGGCGTCGGCGTACGCTGGATATCACCCGTCGGGCCGATCCGTTTCGATATCGCCCATCCGTTTGACGACGAGGAGGACTCTTGGCGTCTCCATTTCTCCATCGGACCGGAATTCTGATTCGGCTGCTGCTGTTNATCAGCAGCCAGTCGTGCTGATGATGGCTGGCCCCGGTCCAGTGGACGAAATGGCCGTAGCTCTTGAAAGAGGCTTCCTGATCATCGGCAAAGTGGACGCCGGCATGGCCGCTGTAGATGAGAACGGCATCGAACCGTTGGGCAGCGAGAATATCGGCGTAGGCCATCTGGAGGCGTTCCAGATGGGCACGTTGAAGCGTTTCGACGGTGTCGTTGCTAGGAGTCATGGGCGTTTCCTGTCGTTGGATTTATCATCGAGCGGCAGCGAGTCGGGTCAGCAGGCCCGGTAATGTGGGATGCCGACTGTCCTGCCGGAAATAGAGGCGTAACGATAGTGGCACGTCCCAGCGTTGATCGCCGGCACGCGTCAGCTCGCCAGTTTCGAGAAGATGACGAACCGTGCGCCAGGGTAGCCAGCCAAGCCCGTAGCCCTGCTGCACCAGTTCACGAATGTTGGATGTCTGGACGTTCTCGTTGAGCGTGGACAGATGCACTTCCTGGCGTGAGCGCCCCCAGTGGGCCTGCAGCGCTGCGGCGATCAATCCGCTGGGATGATAGGCGATATGCGGTACCGGCTCCCGCTTGTGGCCGGGCAGGGCAAAACGTGGTTGACCATCGGCATCGGCCAGGCAGACGGGGATCAGACGCTCCTCGCCGATCTTGAGGTAGCGCACGCCACTGAGATCGATATCGAGTGCCGTGCGACCTTCCGGCCAGTAACACAGCGCCAGATCCACTTCGCCACGCTCCAGCGCCTGAAAATACTCTCCGACCAGCCAGCTCGTGGCACGCAGATAGGGTTCGACCTGCGACTGGATGGCATTCGTTTCCAGCCATGAAGGGACGAAGTGGGTCACCAGGCTCTGGGGCGCCGCCAGCTTGACGCGACGCGAGTCCTCCCGGGCGAGGTTCTGCAATCGCTCCCGCGTGACCCGCACCCGCTCGGTAATCTGCTTGCACAGAATGAGGAACTCCTCGCCGGCCGGGGTCAGACTGAGCGGCAGTGTCTGACGGTTGATCAGCGTGGCGCCCATCGACTCCTCGAGCAGTTTGATGCGCCGCGAAAAGGTCGGTTGGGTGACGTTCTGTTGATCGGCGGCACGAGAAAAATGACGCGTTTCGGCCAGGACGATGAAGTCCTCCAGCCAACGTAGTTCCATGGTGTTCTCTATCGTAAATCACGCGGTTGCGATCCGCCGGACGGTGGGTTGGCCAATCACTTCATCGACATAGGACTGTCTCGAAAGAACTGTCTCGAAAAAGAACCGACTCGCAAGAACCGACTCGAACCAGCCTACCCGATACGCCATTGAGCGACTATCGAAGGCGATCACGGGATGCGCCCCTCCTCGACGGCGTGGCACGCGACCCGCCGGCCGTCCCGGAGAACGAGTGCTGTCGGCGTCTCCCGCTGACAGCGGGCGTTGGCGTAGGGGCAGCGTTCCCGGAACACGCACCCGCTCGGCGTCTCGATCGGGGGCGGCGCGTCGTCGCTCAGACGCAGTGGCTCGGCATCGATATCTTCCAGACGCGGGCTCGCCGCCAACAGCGCCCGCGTATACGGATGCCGGGGTTGGGCGAAGAGCGTATCGGCATCCGCCAGCTCGCAGATCGTTCCCCGGTACATGACCGCGACTCGTGTGGCGAAGTGCTCGACGACCGCCAGATCATGGGTGATGAACAGGTAGGTCAGACGACGTTCCGCCTGAGTGTCCATCAGCAGATTCATGATCTGGGCCTGCACCGAGACATCCAGGGCGGAGACGGGCTCGTCGGCCACGAGGAACTCGGGATCCACGCTGAGCGCCCTGGCGATGGCGATACGTTGCCGCTGCCCTCCGGAGAGCTCGTGGGCGAAGCGCTCGCCCCAGCCGATATCGATACCCACGTCGGCCATCAGCGCATCGGCCCGATGGTGAATCTTCGAATGCGACCAGGCGGGATGATGGAAGCGAATGGGCTCCTCGAGGGTCTGGCGCACCGTCAAACGCGGATTCAGCGATGAATCAGGGTTCTGGAAGATCATCTGCATGCGCCGACGAAACGGGCGCCACTGTTTCGCGTCGAGACGGTCGACGCGCTGGCCGTCGTAATGGACTTCCCCTTCGCTGGCTGTCAGCAAACCCATGATCAGCCGTGCCAGGGTCGATTTGCCACATCCCGATTCCCCCACCACACAGAGCGCATCGCCGCGCTGAATATCCAGGTCGACGCCGTTGACCGCATGAATCCGTTGGCGGTGCCAGCCGCGTCGACGCTTGTCGAACCGCCACGGCAGCAGGCGGCCGGGATGCAGCGCGAAGCGCTTGTGCAAGCCACGAACCGTGACCAGCGGGGCGGACACATCGGCCGCGCGTCCCAGGGTCTGCAGCGAGTCGGCGAGGTTCATGTCGTTTCTTCCTCGATCGGCACGGTCGTGATCAGTTCACGAACCCAGTGGCAGGCAACCTGGCTGCCGCCGGAAGAGACGGCCTCGGGGACCTGTTCCACGCATGCCTGACGCAGCCGCCCTTGTGGCGTGAAGCGGTAACGGCATCGGGGATGAAAGGCGCAACCGTCCGGCACCCGGGCAAGGCTCGGCATGTTGCCGGGGATCTGCGCCAGGCGCTGCCTGGGCAGCGTCATCTGGGGCAGGGCGTTGATCAACCCCTGCGTATAGGGGTGCTGAGCATCGTTGATGATCTCCCGGGTCGGACCCTGCTCGACGATGCGGCCGGCATACATCACCAGCAGGCGCTGCGTCAGTTGGCCGATGACGCCGAGATCATGGGAGATCACGATCAGGCCGACATTGTGCTTGTCGCATAGCTGTGTGAGCAGCGCGATGATTTCGGCCTGGGTGGTGACATCGAGGGCGGTAGTGGGTTCGTCGGCAATGATGATATCGGGGTCCAGCAGCAGCGCGATGGCGATGACCACCCGCTGACAGAGCCCACCGGAGAGTTGATGCGGATACTGCTCGAAACGTTGCTCGGGAGACGATACCTGCACCTGACGCAGCTTGTGCAGCGCGATGGCCCGCGCACGGCGCTCGGAGACTCGGCGGTGGGCCTTGAGGCTCTCGGTCATCTGCCGGCCGATGGTCAGGACCGGATTGAGCGTCGTCAACGGATCCTGAAAGATCATCGCCACGCGGTTGCCTCGAATCCTTCGCAGTTGGCGATCCGACAGCGTCGTCAGTTCACGCCCTTCGAACCGAACGTGGCCACCGGCGATATATCCCGGCCGGGAAAGCAGTTTCAGCAGGCTGAAGGCGAGCGCCGACTTGCCGGCGCCGGACTCGCCCACGACACCCAGACGCTCGCCGCGTTCGAGCGCGAAACTCACGTCACGCACCGCGCGGATCTCGCCGTGCCGCAGCGGGAAACGCACATCGAGGTGTTCGACCTCCAGCAGCGCCATGGCATTACCCCTTGTGAAGACGAGGATTCATCGTATCGCGCAACCAATCCCCCAGCAGGTTGATGATCAGGACCAGCGTCACCAGAAACAGCCCCGGCAACAACGTGATCCACCAGGAACCGGACTGCAGGTAGTCGAATCCCGACTTGATCAGCGAGCCCAACGACGGTTCGGTCTCCGGCATTCCCAGACCCAGAAACGACAGCGCCGCTTCGGCCATGATGGCGTTGGCGACCTGGACGGTGGAGAGCACGAAAATCGGGGACAGGGTGTTGGGCAGAATGTGTCGCCACATGATGCGGCAACTCGGGAAGCCCAACACGCGAGCAGCGTCGACATAGTCTTTCCGTTTCTCCGCCAGGACGCTCGCCCTGACGGTCCGAGCGTACTGGGGCCATTCGCTCAGACCGATGATCAGTATCAGGATCACGACGCTGTAGTCGCCGTAGAATGCGCCGCCGAATGCTGCCTTGACCACGGCACCGATGATGATCGCCATCATCAAGGTCGAGAACGACAGCTGAATGTCGGCCAGCCGCATCAGTAACGCATCGACGATGCCTCCCCGGTAACCCGCGAGCAGCCCCAGCGCCGTGCCTAGCACGGATTGCAGCAGCACCGCGCCGAAACCGATCGCAACCGACACGCGTGCGCCGTAAAGGATGCTCGAGAGCAGATCCCGGCCCTGCGCGTCGGTGCCCAGCAGATGGGCAGGTTCACTGCCCGCGATCCAGAACGGTGGCAATTCGGAATCCAGCAGGCTGATCTGTGCGAGATCGTAGGGGTCGCTGGGGGCGATCCAGGGCGTGAGCAGTACGCTTGCCATGATCAGCACGAAGAGTGCCAGACAGACCTGAGCGCGACGGTTTCGCCGCAGCCGATAAAGGAAGTGGGAATCGCGGAAGCGGCGCCAGACGGTTGCCGATGAGCGGATTTCGAGACTCATGCGGCTCTCCCGCTCAACGTGACCCGCGGGTTCAGCATTCGATAAAGCAGATCGACGAGGGTGTTGATCACAACGAAAAGCAGGCCGACCACCACCAGGTAGGCCACGACCAGTGGCATGTCGGCACGCTCGATGGCATCGAGGAACATCAATCCTGCCCCCGGCCACTGGAAGACGGTCTCCGTCAGCAGGGTATAGGCCACCAGCGTGCCGATCTGGACACCGCCCAGCGTCACCACCGGCAGCAGCGTGCTCTTCAGCGCGTGCAGGAAATAGATGCGTGATGGCCGCAGCCCTCTGGCTCTGGCGTATTTCACGTAGTCCGTCTCCAGTACCTCCAGCATCTCGGCATGAATCAGGCGGACGAACAGTGGCAGCATGACCAGCGCCAGGGAGAGGGCGGGGAGCAGCAGATAGAGAAGGCCCTGCAACGAGGCGAAATTGGTGTACCAGACACCCACGACATGGATGGGATTGCCTCGCCCATAGGCAGGCATGCCGCCTTCGATGGAGAAAAGCTGGTTGAGCCAGTGGCCCCAGCCGGAGTCGGCAGGAAACAGCGTCACCTGAATGCCGATCGAGAAGATCTGGATCAGCACCATGGCGGTCAAAAAGACTGGCACAGAGATGCCGATCACGGATAGCCCCATCAGCGTTTGCGACAACCAGTTGCGCGGCCGGATCGCGCAGAAAACGCCCATCGGTACCGATAGCAGGAGTGTCAGTACGGCACTGGCCGCCACCAGTTCGAGAGTCGCCGGGAGATAGCGGGCGATCACGCCGAGCGCGGGCTCGTGGAAGAAGTAGGAGTGACCGAAATCCAGGTGCAAGGCATCATTCGCGAAAGCCAGGTATTGCACCCACAGCGGGTCGTCCAGGCCAAGCGAGTGGCGCAGTGTCGTGGCTTCCGCCTCGGTGGCCGCTGGCCCGAGCCTCTGCTGCACGGGGTCGCCCAGTCCGCCCTGAATAGCGAAGCCGATCACGCTGATGATGAACATCACCAGAACTGCCTGGCACAGCCGCCGCATCAGAAACATGATCATCGAGGTTGCACAACCACGTCGCCCAGATAAGGCATGTTCATGACGTTCAACACGGGCGCGATATCGACACGGTCGGCCGCCGCCCAGGCGAGATTCTGCCAGTACAGGGGAATGAACGGGGCATCGTCGTGGATCGCCTGCTCGGCCTGCCTCAGCAACTGGGCGCGAGCGTCCGGCTGGGTGGTGAGGTTCGCCCGTTCGACCAGCGCGTCGATCCGCGGGTTGCAGTACTCGCTGGCGTTGTAACGGCCGGTGCCCGTATCCGGGTCGGGACAGAAGGTCAGGTACTCGAAGAAATTGGCGGAATCGCCGGTGTCGGAATACCACCCCATCATCATCATGTCGGCGGCACGGTTGTCGTATTCGGCCCAATACTGGTTCTTGGGTAGCGTCTCGAATTCGACGGCGACGTTGATCCTGGCCAGCATGGCGGCAATCGCCAGCGCCACCTGGGCGGTCTGGGCATCGTTCACGTAACGATTGTTGGGTGCCATCAGGGTGACCGAAAATCCATCGCCGTAGCCGGCGTCACGCATCAACTCTCGGGCCTTGGCGAGGTCATAGCGTGGTGTCAGCGTCGATACGTGACCAGCGTAGCCCTTGGGCGACATCTGCGCCGCGGGTGTCGCAAAACCTTTTAGCAAGCGCTCGGCAATGGCCGTCTGATTGACCGCATAGGCAAAGGCGCGCCGCACGCGTACATCACGAAACGCCGGTACCCGCTGCTCGTTGAGCTGCAGCATGGTGATACGCGTACCGGGCATGGTGACCAGTTTGACGCCATCCGCGTGATGCAATCGCTGCACGGCATTGAAGGGCACCGGCGAGATGAAGTCGACATCATCGGCGAGCAGGGCGGCGACACGAGTCGCATCCTCCGCGATCGGTGTCATGACGAGACGATCGACATTGCCGGGTGAATCGCCGTCCCAGTAATCCGGATAGCGCTTGAACTCGATCCGGGCGCCCGGCTGGCGCGACACGATCTCGAAAGGGCCGGTGCCCGACAGGTGATTCGAGGCAAACGAATCGCCATTCTTGACGATCTCGCTCTTGTCCTGCCCTCTGACCGAGGTGCCGGTATAGAACTGGCTGTCCATCGGAAAGATATAGGTTGCGAGGTTAAGCAGCAGCGGATAGGGCTGACGCGTCTGCAGGTCGACGGTAAAGTCGTCGACCGCTTGGGCTCGCTCGATGGGATCGAAAATGGCTCTGAAATCCGGGCTTCGCTTGAGGCGCTGCACCGTCCATACGACATCCTTGGCCGTGAAAGCGTTACCGCTGTGGAAGGTGACGCCGTGACGCAGGTGCAATCGCATGGTCGTGTCGTCGAGTCGTTCCCAATCCGTGGCCAGCCGAGGCTCGAACTGAAGATCCCGGTTCCAGCGGACCAGCGGGTCGAAGGCCAGGTGGGAGAGCTGGAGCATGCCGATGGAAAGCTGCTCGTGAATGTCCAGCGACACCGGATCGGTGTCGTAGGCCACTTTGAGCAGGGTGCCCTTGTCGTCGGCCATGGCTGCGCCGGTCAACGGCAGCAGAGACAGGCTTCCCATCAGAAAGCCGAGCAGGATCGTCGTGAGACGCATTGCGGGTCCGATGTTGTTATAAAATCACGTCATGACGTCGGGAATATCGTCAGTGAGTGCCGTTATGAATGCGTGCTGCATGGATCATTGGCGACGGGCTAGATCGAAAATGCCCGGCAGATCCGTCGTGTCATCCACTTTACCCACGGATGACCGACGGACCCAATCGAAATCTCGAACCGCGCCATTCACCCAGTGAATCGCCCGACTCACGAAAGACCTTGGCTCTGGATGACGCAGTCCTGCTGGCTGGCGTTCACTCCTGAGCGGAGAAGGTCGGCAGAATACGGATACCGCCCATCTGATCGGCGCGAGACACGGTGCAGCCCAGGTCATTGACACGACCATCCGTGAGGCCATAGACCCAGCCATGTACCGACAGCGGCTGCTTCCGCTCCCAGGCACGCTGGATGATCTTGGTACGGCACAGGTTGGCGACCTGGAGGCGGACGTTGTGTTCGCACATACGGTCGACCTGCTCGTCCAGCGGGAGCGACTCGAGTGTCGGCCGGTACTGCTGGTAGAGCTCGCTGATGCTGTTGAGCCAGTAGTCGACGATGCCGTGCTCACCGCCGGTGATCGCAGCCCGGACCCCGCCACAGCCGTAGTGTCCGACAACCATGATGTGCTTGACCTTGAGCACGTCGACGGCGAACTGAACCACCGACAATGCGTTCATGTCGTTGTGGTAGATCAGATTGGCGACGTTACGGTGAACGAAAACTTCACCGGGTGGCAGGTCGACGATCTGGTTGGCAGGCACGCGACTATCCGAGCATCCGATCCAGAGGTAGTCGGGGTTCTGCTGCTGGGAAAGCTCCGCGAAGAAGTTCGGAGCACGCTGCTGCACACCGTCGGCCCAGCGCCGATTCTGTTCGAGAAGAGTCTGGATATCGCTCATGACAGTAACCTGAGTACGTGGCTGGCGAACGTCTTGTGTCGCCGTCAAGACAACGATTCTAGGCTATCCGGCGATATTTTCGAAGTCACACCATCTGACGCGCCGAACGCGAGCATCACGCCTTGCAAAGCTTTTTTTATATCGCCTCGATAGTCACGGACTTTTCCGACACCGGATCGAGGCTGGTATCATCCCCGCATCATGTCTCAAGGAGTTTCACTGTGGCGAATTACGATTACGATCTTTTCGTGATAGGGGCCGGTTCCGGCGGCGTGCGTGCCGCACGGACGGCTGCAGCGACGGGCGTCAAAGTGGCCGTTGCCGAAGATCGCTATCTTGGCGGTACCTGTGTCAACGTCGGCTGCGTGCCGAAGAAGCTGTACTCCTACGCGGCACATTTTCACGATGCCTTCGAAGACAGCAGCGGTTTCGGCTGGACCATACCGCAGGCGCCAAGTTTCGATTGGGCCACGCTGCGCGACAACAAGATCGAGGAGATCAAGCGTCTCAACGGCATCTACAACCGCCTGCTGGAAGGGGCCGGCGTCACGCTGATCAATGGCCGGGCCAAGGTTGTCGATGCCCATGCGGTCGAGGTCAATGGCGAGCGTATCACCGCGGAGAAGATTCTGGTCGCGGTCGGCGGCTGGCCGTGGACGCCGCAGTTCGAGGGCAGCGAATATACCGTCAACTCCAACCAGGTATTCGACCTCGATAACTTCCCCAAGCGCTTCCTGGTCCTGGGCGGTGGCTATATCGCCGTCGAGTTCGCCAGCATATTCAACGGGCTGGGTGCCGATACGCACCTGGTCTACCGTGGCGCGCTGTTCCTGCGCGGATTCGACCAGGAAGTTCGCGAGTTCACCCGGGACGAAATGGCCAAGAAGGGCGTCAACCTGCATTTCGAGGCGAATATCGAGCGTATCCGCAAGGTGGAAGGCGGACTCGAAGTCACGCTGACCAACGGTGAACAGCTCGAGGTGGACGCCGTGCTCGCCGCCACCGGGCGTCGTCCGCACCTGGAGGGGCTGGGCCTGGATTCGCTGGGCGTGGAGCTCAACACCGATGGCACGCTCAAGGTCAACGAGCGCTACGAATCCTCCGTACCGTCGATTCTCGCTCTCGGCGACGTGACCGGCGGCCCCGAGCTGACACCGGTCGCCCTGGCAGAAGCCATGCACCTGGTTCAGCATCACTACGGTGACAAGACGCCGGGGCCGCTCGACTACCAGAACATCGCGACGGCCGTGTTCTGCCATCCCAATATCGGCACCGTCGGCCTGTCCGAAGAAGAAGCGCGTGAGCGATTCGGCGCGGTGCGCATCTACAGCGCGGATTTTCGTCCGATGAAGCACACGCTGTCCGGTAGTGACGAGCGCTGCCTGATGAAGCTGGTGGTCGATGATGCCAGCGACCGCGTCGTCGGCGCCCACATGGTAGGCGACGAAGCAGGCGAGACCATACAGGGCATCGCGATTGCCGTGCGCGCTCAACTGACCAAGACGGACTTCGACGCCACGGTGGGCATCCACCCGACGGCAGCGGAAGAGTTCGTCACCATGCGCAGTCTGACGCGCCGCTAATCACGGCTCCGCCGCTGCTGCATTCAATGGCCGCCCTCGAGGCGGCCGTTGTCGTTATGTCAGTGTGTCGTTATGCTCAGTGTCGGGCCTTCGTCACCAGCGCGATCCGAATTTGCCATGATGGGACAAGCTTTTCAGAACGACCCCGGGCACCGGGGCGCAATAACTTTCAATATTTCCTCCGATACTTCGCCAGCCTTCGTCTAGACTGGGATTGCCGGAATTCCCGGATGCTCATCCAGCATATAAATATTCATTATTGAACTGGTTAAGTAAAATAACCTGCGGTTTGAAGCTTGCCTCGCTCGCTGTTATCCTTGAACTTAAATTCGCCATAGCGACGATGACGATGACCAACCCCAATCCGGCATTTACGCCGTCGGCAGACTTGGCAAGGCCTACCGTGGCCGACGCCGTCGTTGGCAAGCCCGATATGCCACTGTTCATTCGCAAGCCCACCACGGAAGACGGGTGGGGGATCTATGAACTGGTCAAGGCCTGCCCGCCGCTTGATGTCAATTCCGGTTATGCCTATCTGTTGCTGGCAACGCAGTTCCGCGATAGCTGCGCCGTCGCGACGACAGAAGATGGGGAAATCGTCGGATTCGTGTCCGGCTATGTCAAAGCGGCCGCACCCGATATCTATTTCCTGTGGCAAGTCGCCGTCGGGGAAAAGGCGCGGGGCACCGGCCTGGCCAGGCGCTTGGTGGAAGCCGTACTGACTCGGCCGGAGTTGGCAGAGCTGAACCATCTCGAGACCACAATCACGCCGGACAATCAGGCCTCATGGGGCTTGTTCAAGCGTCTAGCGGATCGCTGGCAGGCCCCCCTCATCAGTCGCGAATACTTTTCGACCGATCAACTGGGCGGAGAGCATGACCCGGAAAATCTCGTCCGGATCGGCCCGTTCGACCCCCAACGTATCCAGGGCGGGTAAGGTCTGCGTTGTCACGCATGTCTTATGCAAGCACGCCTTATTCACGCTCCCCACGACTATCCACACTCCCATTACGGAGGTTGTATGCAGACTCAAATTCTCGAACGCATGGAGTCCGAGGTCCGGACCTATTCCCGCTCCTTTCCGATTGTTTTCACCAAGGCCCAGGGCGCGCGTCTCACTGCCGAGGACGGCCGCGAGTACATCGATTTCCTCGCTGGCGCCGGCACGCTCAATTACGGTCATAACCATCCGAAGCTTCAGGAAGCGCTGGTCGAATACATCACTTCCAACGGCATCGTCCATGGTCTGGACATGTGGACCGCCGCCAAGCGTGACTACCTCGAGACGCTGGAAGAAGTGATCTTCAAACCGCGCGGACTGGACTACAAGGTTCATCTGCCGGGACCGACGGGCACCAACGCTACCGAAGCCGCGATTCGCCTGGCTCGCGTGGCGAAGGGGCGTCATAACATCGTCACCTTCACCAATGGCTTCCATGGCGTCACCATGGGCGCACTGGCGACGACCGGCAACCGCAAGTTCCGCGAAGCGACCGGTGGTATCCCGACCCAGGGTGCCAGCTTCCTGCCGTTCGATGGCTATCTCGGGGAAGGCACTGACACACTCGACTATTTCGAGAAGCTGCTGAGCGACAAGTCTGGCGGGCTCGACGTGCCGGCCGGCGTGATCGTCGAGACGGTGCAGGGCGAGGGCGGTATCAACCCGGCAGGCCTGGATTGGCTGAAGCGTCTGGAAGGCATCTGCCGCGCGCATGACATCCTGCTGATCGTCGATGACATCCAGGCAGGTTGTGGCCGTACCGGCAAGTTCTTCAGCTTCGAGCATGCCGGCATCGTGCCGGACATCGTCACCAACTCGAAGTCGCTATCCGCTTACGGGCTGCCGTTCGCCCACGTGCTGATGCGCCCTGAACTGGATAAGTGGAAGCCTGGCCAGTACAACGGCACGTTCCGCGGCTTCAACATGGCTTTCGTGACGGCGACCGCCGCGCTCAGACATTTCTGGAGCGATGACACCTTCGAGCGCGACGTCCAGCGTAAAGGGCGTATCGTCGAAGAGCGCTTCGCCAGAATTGCCGCGATGCTGACCGAAATGGGTTATCCCGCGAGCGAACGCGGCCGCGGTCTGATGCGCGGTATCGATGTACGCGACGGTGACGTGGCGGACAAGATCACGGCAAAAGCCTTCGAAAACGGGCTCATCATCGAAACCGCGGGGCAGGATGGTCAAGTCGTGAAGTGCCTGTGCCCGCTGGTGATCAGCGATGAAGATCTCCTCGAAGGTCTGGATATTCTGGAGCGCAGTGCCAAGGAAGCCTTTGCCTGAGGCGGAAATGACGCTGAAAGGCGGCCTTCGATGGCCGTCTTTCATACCGCCTTTTCACGTAGTCACCCACCAGGAGTTGTAATCGATGATCGTACGTAATCTTGCAGAGTGTATGAAAACCGATCGTTTTGTCGAAGCCGAGAACGGTAACTGGGACAGCACTCGCTTGATGCTGGCTGAAGACGGCTGTGGGTTTTCATTCAACATCACGCGTATTCATCCGGGTACGGAAACCCACATTCACTACAAGAACCACATCGAAGCGGTGTTCTGCTACGAAGGTGAGGGTGAAGTGGAAACCATCGCCGATGGCAAGATCCATACCATCAAGGCCGGCGACATGTATTTGCTCGACCAGCACGATGAGCATTGGCTGCGTGGCAAGGAAAAGGGCATGACCGTGGCCTGTGTCTTCAGCCCTGCGCTAACTGGCCGTGAAATTCACCGCGAAGACGGCTCCTACGCACCGGCCGAGTAAATCTCAACGCGCCATCGTTCATTCAGGCACAAAAAAAGACCGCTTATGCGGTCTTTTTTTGATCCTGACCTCCTCCCAGAAACCGGATCCACCGGCAATGTGAAATTCCCGCTACGTTTATTCTGATAGCACGAGATCTCGCGATGGAGCCTCGACTTGGTGCCGTGAAAACAGAATACCAACGGACTAATTCGCCAGTAATTTTGAAGGGTACGGCCTTTCGAGAAGTCATCGACGCTGAGCTGCGGTAGGTCGTAGAGAGGCTCAACAACCTGCCCGCAGCGTCTGGGTTATCAGACTCCGGTCCAAGTATTTTGAGTGGATACTCAGGCTCATTGGAAATGCGTTTTTCTAAGGTAATTTCGATTGGCTAGCAATCATAGATAAAGTTGTGTCGTGATCAATCTGAGCTAAGAACTGCTTGGCCTCCTTTTGAAAGGCTGCTAATGCTTGTCCAGATAGCTGCTTGCCTTCCGGCAATTTGACGCGCATGGCGTCGACTTGATTATTGTTAACCATTAATTCGTAATGAAGATGAGGCCCCGTGCTACGACCCGTATTGCCGGATAGTGCAATCTTCTGGCCTCTGGAAACGCGCTCGCCTTCAGATACCAAGCGTTTGGATAGGTGCATATAGCGAGTCTTGTAGCCGTTGTCATGGCGGATCACAACGTAGTTTCCAGCGCCATTTGCTTGATAGGCCGATTTGACAACACGTCCATTTGCTGGAGATTGAATCGAAGTGCCAATGGTTACTGCAAAGTCAGTGCCTCGATGCGGACTAACTCGGCCAGTGATTGGGTGCTTTCGCCGCAAGTTAAAAGGCGAGCTTATCCTGTAGTCGCCTTTAAACGGCTTCCGGTTAAATGCCGGGGAGAGGCTGTAGCCTTCAGAGGTATAAAAATTGTCATCAGCAGGATTCCTAACGATAGCTAGGTCTCTTTTATTGCCTTTGTAGTGAGCAGCAAGGATGCGCGAATCAGCAGCCTGACCCTCAATCATATCGGTTTCTACCAAAACTCGGAATTGATCTCCTCGCCGGGCAGCACGGCGAAAATTTATCTTTTTCGAAAGTAGATCGCTCAGATCAGACACTTCTGAGTAAGATAAGCCAGTGGCGCTGGCTGACTGAGCAAAACTGCCATTGACGGTTCCTGAAAACAATCGCTCCGTTTTCCGAGCCGTTTTTTCAAGACGAGTAACCTCAAAGCTCTTGCTGTCGTGGTCGCGTTCAATCAGGAGGCCGGAATGTGCATCCTCCATGATTCGCAGTGCCAATAATTCACCAGATTCGTTAATTTTAAAGTCAAAGTTATCACCGACACGCCAGCGAGTGAATGTCCTTTCGTCCGGGATTTCTTCGAGAAGCTGCATAACTTCATCATAGCCTAGTCCCAGAATGCGTTCGGCCATGTCCGCGAAAGTATCGCCGGATTGAATGGTATAAGTTTCCCAAGATGGGACGAATCTTTCGTTGGCTACCAGTTCTTCTTCCATGTCTACTTTTTCATCGTTATGTATTAGGTCGACAGATAAACCAACATCGGAAGTCCCGCCAACTTTGCGATCGTTGGCTTCTGTTGACGAGTCGGTAAGTCGAATCGCCATGTGCAGCGCCTGGCTATCCAGTTCGCTAGCGTCTTTAGTACTTTCCGGCTTGGTTGTAGGAACGCTGGGGTTTAATGGTGTAGCCGCACGAACAACGCTGTCTTGGACAGTTGTTTCAGAAACGCGAGTAGTTTCAACTTCGTCTGTTACCAATAGGAGGCTTTGCGGCGAGCCTGCCGTGGGCTTGGTAAGTCCGGTGGAAGCCTGAGCGGGGCCCGTATATTTGTAGTTGGTGCTGACTTTAACAGCTGTCATGGTGTCAGCTTGAGCTTGGAAGCGAGTAGATAACTCAATGCTTGGCGAACTAGCCTCGTTAAGGGGCGCATCATCTCCATTAGAAGCTTTTAACACAGAGAAGATTTCCTGCGCTCCTAGTAACGTGACTAGCGTAGCTATAGGTAAAATCAGTAATTTTCGGCTGCGAGGCAGGAAGCGAAGGATTCTTAGCATGAGAGCTTATGATAGACCAAGTGAAGTGAAATGGCGGCACTTTACCCCAAACAACACGATGTGTCTACCCTACAGGGCAAGCCTCTGCGCATAATGACATTTTGTAGTGGCTTGCCTAACTGTCGATAACGGTGTCTTTTAGCTATTTCGCCTGCGTACCCCGGATATAACCAGCGCTGCTGACAATAGCCAGGTTGGCCAGCTTCCGGTGCGTGTGAATGGCGTTTCTCCCCGCATGGCCCGGATTTCTCCGTTGAGGGTGGTCATCCTGAATTGAGTCGCGCGATCGATAATGCGACCTTGCGGGTCGATGATGGCCGTCACCCCATTGTTCGTTGCCCGCATAACATAGCGACCATTTTCAAGGGCGCGTAGCCGGGCCATTTGCAGATGCTGAAGCGGCCCGATGGAGTCACCGAACCAGGTGTCGTTGGACACCGTGAGCAACACCTCAGCGTTATCGGCGCGTTGTGCCACTAAGTCCGGGAAAATAATTTCGTAACAGATCGCCGTGCCGATGCGCAGTCCAGCGGCTCGGATCGGGCCTTGTTCGGAATTGCCTGCCGTGAAGTCTGACATCGGCAGATCAAAGAAAGCGATAATGCCACGTAGCTGTTTTTCCATCGGGATGTATTCACCGAACGGTACCAGATGCGACTTGCGGTACACATCCGTAACCTCGCCGGCACCGACTACGGCATTGTAATAGCGGCCCGAGTCGTCGCGCTGCACGATACCGGTGAGTAGTTCGGCTCCTGATGGCAAAGTAGCCTTAACCCGCTCCAACAGCGGCTCGGCTTGACGCTGATACATAGGAATCGCCGTTTCCGGCCAGATAACCAGATCTATGTCTTCAGCAATGTTGCGGGTCAATCGGGCATAGGTGCTGACTGCGTTACGCTGCCCCTCGTTTGTCCATTTGCTTAGCTGGGGTAGATTGCCCTGTAACAGGCTCACTTGTACGGGCTCCTTGCTGGGTATGGTCCACTGAGTAGGAAGCATCAAGGGGAACAGCCATAGAGCGGCGATCGTGCCCCCTGCCCACCAGCGTCGACGCAGGAACTCCACCCCCAGCGTGCCCGTCAGGGCGGTAACCAATGTCAACAGCAGCACCCCGCCAACCGGGGCCAATGGTGCTAAAGGAGAATCGACGTGCGCGCTCCCCAGCAATAGCCAAGGGAAACCGGTGAAAAGGTATGTCCGTAGCACTTCAATCAACACCCACGCGCCGGCGAAGGAGAGAAAGGCTAGACGCGAGCCAGTAAAGCGCCGATAGAACCAGAAGGGAATGGCATAGAAAAGCGCCAAGGTGGCGGCAAACAGGGCTGTAAGGAAAACCGATAGCGGCACCCCCGTGTAACCGTACTCATGGATCGACACGTAGACCCATGAGGTTCCCGTGGCGAACAGCGCGATGCCATAACACCAGCCTCGCAGGGCTGCCTGACCCGGTGTCAGGTCATCCAGGCCTGAGTAAATGAGGCCGACGGCGACCGGCCCCAGCCACCAAAGCTCGAAGGGAGAGAAGGTTAGCGTCGTTAGAGCCCCTGCGAAGACCGCTAACACGCATCCCATCCAGGGGCGACAGGAAAATCGCATGGGTTGCTCCTTAACGTGACGGGCCACTTTTATCAAAAACGCCTCGGAAAAACATTATGGCCATTCTCAAAAGTCATGCTTCTATTGGCCGTCGCAGTCGTTCGCAAGTCGTTTTCTACCCGCCTCGCATGCTTCACTACCAGTAAGACGATGCGGCTTGACTCTATAGCCACTAGAAGGTTTAGAGTTTGAGCAGAGAAATTGAACTAGGTAACTTTTCATGCCAGCTACACATACCGAAGCATCCGGTAACACATACCAGTGGACCGTTCAAGGCATGGACTGTCCAAGCTGTGCCGGTAAGATCCGTGGTGCGGTGGAACGCTTGAAAGGCGTTTCCGACGTTCAGGTTTCGGTGATGAAGGAGACGCTGAGGCTTGGGCTGGACACGCAACAAACCTCGATGGAGCGTGTCGCGAAGACCGTCGAGCGACTTGGCTATTCCGTCCAATTCATGCCTGATTCTGATACTGCCAGTCCAGAAAACTCATCCGAATGTCATTCACCTTGCTGTGACGGTAACGCTCAAGACAACGACGCGGAAACGGTGACGGTACCTGATCGGGCCGACGCCGAGAGCACGCTCAGCTGGAAGGTCGGCGGCATGGACTGCGCCAGTTGCGCGGCGAAAATTCGTGGCGGTGTGGAGAACCTGCCGGGAGTCTCCGACGTCAAAGTGTCGGTCATGAACGAGACGCTCACGCTGAAGCTCGACGAACAGCAAACCTCGCCGGACAGCGTCGAGAAATCGATCAAGCGGCTCGGTTACAGTGTAACGCCGCGCACCGCCATAACCGGTAATGGCTCCAATGGCGCCAGCTCCACAGCTGACGAAGGCGTCGCCGAGGCAGTGTCGGCCTCACCGAAACGCTGGTTTCTGCATGGCAAGGGCCGGCTGGTGGTCATGACCGGGGCTGTCCTGCTGGCCGCCGTGGCGGTGCGCCTGGTGGCCTCGGAGTCTCTGGCTTATTGGGGCTTCATCCTGGCGTGTCTGGTCGGGCTGGTTCCCGTAGCGAAACGTGCTTTTTCCGCTGCACGAGCGGGCATGCCATTCACGATAGAAATGCTGATGACCATCGCTGCCGGTGGCGCGCTGATCATCGGTGCCGCCGAGGAGGCGGCGCTGGTGGTCTTCCTGTTCGCCGTCGGCGAAGTGCTTGAAGGGGTGGCCGCGGATCGTGCCCGCTCGAGTATTCGCGCGCTGGGTGATCTAGTGCCCAAGAGCGCGCTGGTCGAAGACGCACAGAGGGCAACTCGCAAGGTCAATGCCGCGAATCTGAAGATTGGTCAGATCGTCGTCGCGCGACCCGGCGACCGGATTCCTGCCGATGGGCAGATCGTTGAAGGAACGTCTTCTATCGATGAATCGCCGGTGACCGGTGAATCGGTGCCCAAGAGCAAGACCCTCGACGAGTCGGTCTTCGCCGGGTCCATCAATAATGATGCCGTGCTGCGTATTCGCGTCACCAAGGCGCCCGAAGACAATGCTATCGCGCGGATCATCCGCTTGGTGGAAGAAGCACAGGAAGCCCGTGCGCCCACCGAGCGTTTCATTGATCGCTTCAGCCGTGTCTATATGCCCGCTGTGGTCGGTACCGCGCTACTCGTTGCGATCATTCCTCCGCTACTTTTCGGCGGCGCTTGGGGTGAATGGACTTATCGAGCCCTGGCGCTGCTGTTGATTGGCTGCCCGTGTGCGCTGGTAATTTCGGTACCGGCTTCGATCGCCTCGTCGCTGTCTACCGGGGCACGCCGCGGGCTATTGTTGAAGGGGGGCGCGGTGATCGAGTCCACCGCCAAGGCTAGCCTCGTGACCTTCGACAAGACCGGCACCCTGACCGCCGGGAAACCAGTCGTTACCGACGTGCAAGCGGCTGCCGATGACCACGATGAGGCTGATGTCGTTGCCTTAGCCGCCAGTGTCGAGGCCGGCTCCAGCCACCCGCTCGCCGAGGCGGTGTTGAATCATGCCGAATCGCGTCATATCGCGTTTTCTCAAGGGTCGGACGCACGCGTCATCGCCGGCCATGGTGTCGAGGCAAGCGTGGACGGTCATCGTAGCTATGTCGGTTCGCCACGCTACGCTGAAGACCAGGGCGTACTGACAGAGGCTCTGAAGACGCGGATCGCTGCGCTGGAGGAGCAGGGCAAGACGGCCGTCGTGGTGTTTAGGGACGGCGCGATCGTCGGACTGATTGCCATGCGTGACGAGCCGCGCACGGACGCCATCGACGGCATCAAGGATCTCCAGGCACTGGGCATCCGCTCGGTGATGCTGACCGGTGACAACCCCCGTACCGCGAAAGCGATTGCCGATCCGCTGGGCATCGAGTTCCAGGCAGGCTTGCTGCCTGACGACAAGGTCACGGCAATCAAGGGAATGGTCGCCAAGGACCGGGTGATCATGGTGGGTGACGGGATCAACGACGCGCCTGCACTCGCCACCGCCGACGTCGGCGTGGCCATGGGCTCGGGCACCGATGTCGCCCTGGAAACGGCCGATGGCGCCTTGCTGCGTAATCGCGTGACCGACATAGCGACTATGATTCGTCTGGCTCGCGCCACCATGAACAATATTCGCCAGAACATCACCATCGCGCTGGGCCTGAAGGCGGTATTCCTGTTGACGACCATGTTTGGTCTGACCGGGTTGTGGGTGGCTATCATGGCTGATACCGGCGCCACCGTACTAGTGACGCTGAATGCGCTGCGTCTGTTACGGTTCGAGAATCGACAGGGCCCGACACGCGGCGGTGGAGCCTCCGTCAATGTGCCGCCGGAAAGCTCGGGCCAGGCCGCTTCGCCGGCGAGTGCTTGAAGGCGAGTGCTAGAGCTAGACATCGACCAGGGAAGGTGATCATGGATAGCATTTGGATGGTGTTCGGCCTGGCATTGCTTCCCGCGTTGGGAAACTTCGGTGGCGGGCTGGTTGCGGAGGTCTCGCGGACGCGTGGCATGTCGCATACACAGAAATAACGGATTATTGACATTGAGGACGACGGCGTGGGTATGGAAGCGTCCGCATTGTCGCAACTTGGTCAGCAAGAGAAACGCCTCAATGAAAGCAGCACGGTTCATGCTGTCCTATTGGCAGAACGCCGAGAGTCACATGGTCATCGTAGCGAGAATGGATTCATAAACACTTCCAGCCAGGCATAGAGCCCATGACATCTCCACACCCCCGATCTTGGCGTGGATATGCCGCTGGTCTCGTCAACCGAAAGGTGTCCGCACGACGGCAGGAGCGGTTCAGAAGCAGGCAAGCCCCCTAGGGGGCTTGCTATTCTTTATTGACGCTGTTACATGCAGCCTAGACGGGGCTCTGCTGCCTGTGGTCTCCTAATTCACATCACCAGCCCCGCAATCAGGATCGGCATCACAAACGTGACGGATAGCGGCATCCTCGGGTTGTAAGGTGGTGTGCTCAATACCGAAGCGCCCCCGCAATATCGTTTGCAACTGCGGCAGTATCTCTTCCCATCGTCCCATCGCTTCCACATCAATATGCGCCGCTAGAGCTTGACTGTTTGATGATAGGCTCCAGATATGCATGTCATGGATAGCAAAAACGCCGTCGACCCGGACAAGGGCGCAGCCGACTTCATGTGCATCGATTCCTTCTGGCACGCCTTCCATCAACACTTGCGTCACCTCACGCAGTAGTCGAACGGCGGATACCAGAATCAATAGGCTGACGAAAAGAGACAGGATCGGGTCCGCAATGGGCGGCCCGCCCAGATAAATGACCGCCCCGGCAACCAGCGCAGCGACCGAGCCCAGCAAGTCTCCCATTACGTGCAGGAGCGCTCCGCGAACGTTCATAGTCTGCTCTCCACGCATCAGCGCCCAAGCCACTGCGATATTCACCAGCAAACCGAGCCCGCCGATCGCCAAAACCATGCCACCGGCAACAGCGGGGGTGTCTGCCATGCGGCGGATCGCTTCATAGGCGATAAATACAATCACTCCGAACATAAACAGCACGTTAAACAGGGCTCCGAGAATTTCGGCGCGCTTGAGTCCAAAGGAATGCTGACGCGATGCCGGCTTCTTGGCCAGCCAAGCGGCGAAGGCACCAATCCCTAACGACAATGAATCGGTAAGCATGTGGCCTGCGTCCGATAACAGGGCAAGCGAATCAGCTATCAGGCCGCCGAATACTTCGACAGCTGCAAAACCTGTAGTGAAGACCAGTGCAAACAACAAGGTCTTGCCGCCACTATGGCTATGATTGTGGTCTGACATTGATGCCTCCTTCGTATATTGGCCATCGAGAT
>NZ_NHOU01000139.1 GCF_002179555.1 Salinicola salarius
CATGGAACTTATCGACCACGATACGGGCCTGGGGCAGCACAGCCTTGACCGCTGCCCGGTAGGGGTTCCACATGTCCATGCTGACGATCTCGACCTTCTGCCGGTCTTTCAGCTTCATCAGGTAGTTGGTCACCACGTCCTGGCGGCGGGTGGCCAGCAGGTCGAGCAGGGTTCGCTCCTCAATGTTGGTCAGAATGCAGCGGTAGCGCTTGTTCAGGTATAGCTCGTCGATGCCCAGAATGCGGGGCGTCTCGAAGCGGTGCCAGCGCCCCAGGAACTCGGCGCGGGCGTTGAAGATGTCGCGCACCGTCTTCTCGTCCAGGCCGGTCTGTGCCGCCACAAAGGTGTAGGGGTGGTTGAAGGATTCCTTCTCCACGTACTCATGCAGCCGCAGTGTCATACGGAATCCGTCCACCATCTCCGGTAGCTGGGGCCTGAATGTTGTCTTGCAGGCCCGGCAGGTGTATCGGCGGCGGACCACCCAGAGAGTGACCCGCTTACCGTGGATGGGCAGATCACGATAGGGAACGTCACGCTTGCCGAACCGTACGAACTCACCCTGCACGCCGCATTCCTCGCAGGCGATGGGATCGGGC
>NZ_NHOU01000140.1 GCF_002179555.1 Salinicola salarius
CTTCCGGGGGCCGGTCTCACGGATTCAGGTTCTTCTGTAGAGCTTCTGGCTCCATGCCTTCTTAAGCCTCATCATAAAAAGCACTTTCTCACTTTTTACAGGATTCCAAAAGTCTAAGACAGCACATGCGTACCGATATTCGTCATCAGAATTTTCAGGATGAAAATGACTGCAAACATTTAAATTTTGTCTCAAATACATCCAAACCCATTGACATTGTTCGGTATCTTGCTGGTTAAACCAAGACAAGTTCTCTCTATTCTCATACACTTCCGACCATGTGGAGTGCATGCTTAACATTAATTTTTTCTTGTGTTGAATTAGCCCATTCCATGAATCGAAGAAAAAAATTATCTCATCATAGTGCGTACCCACTACGTCAACACCTCCATCACTTAAGACGCTATCAAAAAAGCCATCAGCCTCCTCCGGCTTAATAGAAGTCAGCCAAGTGTTGCCAGACAGCTGATTGAGCTGGCCATTAGACGAAGTCTTGAGCAACAACCAAACAAACACACACGCTCTGGAATTATTTCTCAGCCACAGAAATTCATCACCTGGTAAGTGCCTATTCAAAATTAATCGCGTGATC
>NZ_NHOU01000141.1 GCF_002179555.1 Salinicola salarius
CTCAATCAGCACCCTCGTGAATGAGGCGGGGGTATCTGAAGCTACAGTTCTGTTGAATAAAACGCATGCTGTCTGGTGCTCTCTTGCCTGAGAAACTTAGCTCCCGCCGCACCTTGGGGGAGCGGCAAACACAGTAACTTTCTTCGTTCCCACGATAAATTCGTGGCATCAAAACTTATGATGTCATGGCACCACCCTATTCACGCTTCCGTGGCTGATGCGCTGAGCGACCTTGCGGACAAGGGCGGCTCTGATAGTCTGCCGGTATCGTTCAGTAGGTATCTAGGCTTAAGGTTCGCCTTCAACGATTGTTGTATCTTGAGAGGGTGACAGAGCTAGACGTGCTTCTGGCATGCTGGGTTTGTCCAGGAACTGAAGTTTGCTGAATTTATCCCACAAATACCGGTTAATAAGGGGTCCTTTGCTCGTTATTTATGCTGGAGACAAGGAGAAGCTTGGTGAAAGAGGCTGAGGTTTCTCTGTACATTAAAATAACGCATGGTTCGTTGATTTAATGAAGAAACGAAGTAACTATTCAGGTCACGCTGCCTGATCC
>NZ_NHOU01000142.1 GCF_002179555.1 Salinicola salarius
GCTGGCGGTGGGGTCATGGCTTGGCATTCGCCTGGCGTCGCGATGGATCGGGCGCATTCCCGATCGCATACATGCCGGGGTGTACCTGCTGCTGCTGACGGTCGTGCTGGCGGTGATGGTCGTCATGAGCTGAGTCTCGCCAACGATTTCTCCCCGCTTGACGCTGGCTTCGCCAAAGGCGACTGGAACGTGGTGATCCTGATCTCTGACGGAGAATTCGTCGCAGAGTGCGTGATATGGTCGTTAGACGCCAACGCATCTGGATCAAGCCAACATGAGCGAACAACCACAAATTCTGATTTACGAAGATGCCCAGAAGGCGGTCGACGTGCGTTTGGATGAAGGCCACGACACTGTATGGCTCACGCAGCGGCAGATGGGCGAGGTATTCGAGACCACGCCCG
>NZ_NHOU01000143.1 GCF_002179555.1 Salinicola salarius
ACCGGTTCCTGCTTGCGCTGCATATCGAGGAATACCGTGACGTAGCGATGACCGCGTCGGGAGGCGGTTTCATCGACGCCGACGGTGGCCACGTTGGCCAGGTCCAGCTCACTCAGCATGCGGCCGACGTAGTGATGCACGATGCGCCACAGGCGTTTGTCGGAGATCTCCAGTTGCCGGGAGACGGCCAGCACCGGCATCTCCTTGACCAACGACATAGCGGCTTGCTCGAACAGCAGGGTGAAGTCGCTNCGGCCGCGCCCAGGGCACTTCAATACGCTTGACGCCATGCTCGGGGCACTTGGTGCGAGGCACGCGAGCGTGCAGGTAGCAGTGGTGCTGAAAGAAGTTCAGGTGCCGCCAAGTCTTGTCGGCAAAGTCATGGGCCGGGCAGGCCTTGCCGCACTCCGGGCAGGGGTAGAGGCTGCCCCGCTCGGCCTCGACATAGAGGTCCAGGCGGTGGGGCGACACGGAGGTATCCAGGTGCTGGTCCTTAAGCAACCAGGGCGCTTCAAGGCCTACGCTCTGTCTGAAAAATAGACCCGTAA
>NZ_NHOU01000144.1 GCF_002179555.1 Salinicola salarius
CCCGCAGCAAGAAGGACGCGTTACAGGTCGTTCACCCTCATGCGGCCGCCATCGACGTTGGTTCGCGTTTCCATGTGGTTGCCATCCCTCCCGATCAGGATGAGCTGCCAGTACGTACATTCAACACCTTTACCGGCGACCTCTGCCTCTTGGCCGATTGGCTCGGCGAAAAGAAGGTAACGACCGTCGCCATGGAGTCCACCGGCGTCTACTGGATACCGGTGTATGAGCTTCTCGAAGAGCGCGGGTTCGATGTCGTCCTGGTCAACGCTCGCGATGCCAAAAACGTCCCTGGCCGAAAGACCGACATCAATGATGCCCAGTGGCTTCAACGCCTGCATGCCTACGGATTGCTACGCGGCAGTTTCCGCCCCGCTCAGGAACTGGCGAGCCTGCGTGCCACCCTTCGCCAGCGTGAGCGCCTGCTGGCCTACGCGGCTGCCCATATCCAGCATATGCAGAAAGCGCTGATGGAGATGAATCTTCAACTCCATCATGTCGTGACGGATATTACCGGTG
>NZ_NHOU01000145.1 GCF_002179555.1 Salinicola salarius
CACGCCGACGATCTCGGCGAGGGCGAGCCGTGGGCCAGCAACGTCGTCGACAGCAACTTCGCCCAGGCCTGGCATGAGGAGATGGCGCAGCTCGATCACGAGGGCCAAACCGAGTTTCGCTGGAACATCGTCGAGGATCGCCTCAAGGGCATGCTCAACGAGCACACCGGACTGCACTTCAACCCCATCGACATGGCCTGGAAGAACTGGTTCACCGTGCGCAAGTACGCCCGGGCGGCGACGGAAGACGAGCGCGCCGACATTTGGACCACGGTCGACAGCGAACTGGAACGCCTGCGTCATCCCCAGGAGCGCCACCTCTACCCGCCGAAACCGGACACCTCCCAGGGTGGCTTGTCATCCGGCAAGTCGCCGGGTTCACCTTCGCTGCCATCAACCTCTAAAGCTTCTCAGGGCGCCGGTCAGTCAGCCGATGGCGAGGGTGATTCCGATCCGAATGATCTGATGTTCGGCGATGGCCAGA
>NZ_NHOU01000146.1 GCF_002179555.1 Salinicola salarius
ATGGACCGCGAAGCGCAAGGCCGCCGTGGTCGTGGATATCTTCAAGGGCAAGACTACGGCTGTCACGGCTGCCTCCGAGTGCAAAGGCTGGATCGAGGCCATTCATAGCCACTCAATCTTGAGATCTTTATGTGACTGTGCGCAATCGCGCAGATAGAGATTGATGAGGCTCTGATATGGAAGGTCTTTTTCCTCGGCAAGCTTCTTGAAATACGCCACGGTATCTTCATCGAGCCGGATCGTGACCTGCTTCTTGAGCTTTTTGGCGTATGGGTTCTGGATAGAGTGTGAAAAATCGTAATGATCACGCATGTCTATACCCTTCATATGTCTTTCGTTCTCGCTTGTCCGCCTTACGCGCCGAGATGATGCGAATTGTTTCACCCTCTCTAACACAGTGGCATACCACCAGCAGACGTGAATGAATGCTCATCCCGAGGAGTATGAAGAGTTATAGTCAAATCTGGTGGATGGCAGTC
>NZ_NHOU01000147.1 GCF_002179555.1 Salinicola salarius
AATCAGCACCCTCGTGAATGAGGCGGGATGAGGCGTGATCCGCGTACCACAGAATCCTGACAGCCTCTTAAAAAAGTGTTCGACTTGATTTATGTCCATCTCCATGCGGCGATGCCTACGTGAAAACCGGTTCACATTAAATAGCTGATCTTCACGTTTAAAACCTTCACGATGAGCCGCAAGCATCAGTTTTGCAATGTAAGGATACAACCCATCTGCGATCGGCACCACGGACTCAGAATAGGTTTTGGATCCTTCAAACGAAGTTACCAGGATCATTCTTTTAAGATCAACATCCTTAGCCTTAATATGTAGCAACTGATTTAGCCTAATACCTGTAAAATAGAAGGTCTCAACTACTGTCTCCCAAAACCATGCTGGATAGAGCTTCGACGGGTCATCTTGCGCGGTTTCAAATCTACGCCAACCCTTCGCTCGCTAAAGACCTGAATCCGTGAGACCGGCCCCCAGGAAT
>NZ_NHOU01000148.1 GCF_002179555.1 Salinicola salarius
AGTGGATACGCCATGACCGATTCTACCCTCCAGGCTCTTTCACAACCAGAACCCCAGGTCGCTGACCCGCTGCACGAGCTGCTGCGACGAGGTGCCCGTGACCTGATCGCCAAGGCCGTCGAGGCCGAGTTGGCCACCTTCCTGGCGCAGTATACCGATCAGCGGCTCGACGATGGACGTCAGGCCGTGGTCCGCAACGGCTACCTGCCCGAGCGCATGGTCCAGACCGGGGTTGGGGATGTCAGCGTGAAGGTGCCCAAGGTGCGTGACCGCAGCGGCGGTGGTGCTCGCTTCAACAGCAGCCTGCTGCCGCCCTACCTGAAGCGGGCCCGCAGCATCGAGGAGCTGATCCCCTGGCTCTACCTGAAGGGGATCTCCACCGGCGACTACCAGGAGGCGCTGGCGGCGCTGCTGGGCGACCAGGCCAAGGGGCTCTCGGCCAACACGGTGTCTCGGCTCAAGAAGC
>NZ_NHOU01000015.1 GCF_002179555.1 Salinicola salarius
TGATGATCACCGACAGACTGGATACGCCCTGTCTTCAAGAGCAGGCAGGTGAGACGTGTCTTGGTCAGCATGATCCGAATCGGTTGGGATGAGGGCGAACTGCAGTCACGCCACGCATCCCGACGTCAGTTTTGCCTGACGACCATAGCGAGTGGGAACCACCTGATCCATGCCGAACTCAGTAGTGAAACCGCTCAGCGCCGATGGTAGTGTGGGGTCTCCCNCCGAAACCCCAGCCCAAAAGGCTGGGGTTTTTTCTTTATTGGTCAATGCAAAATCGGCCTAGGGGTGGTCTGTCGCTACCCAGTCGAGGGGAGCGGCTCCGCCTCGTTATCGGTGGCGCTGGAATTTCGCTAGAATGGCGCTTTTCTCGCTGGGCAATAATCCTTCATGAGCATCGGTGATCTGATACGCCTGCTGGGCGATGGCAATTATCACTCTGGTCAGCAGCTAGGCGAACATCTAGGTGTCTCGCGCACGGCTGTCTGGAAGCAGCTCAAGAAGCTGGAAGCAATGGATCTGCCACTGGAGGCAGTCAAGGGGCGCGGATACCGCCTGGTCAACTCGCTGGAGTCTCTTGATGGGGCCAGTATCGTTGCGCAGCTTCCTGCCGGGCCTCGGCGCCACCTCAAGCGGCTGTTCGTCGAGGATGTGCTCGATTCCACCAATACCTTCCTGCGAGATCGCTTCCGGCATGGCGCGGGCCATGGGGAAGTCTGCCTGGCCGAAAGTCAGACAGCGGGTCGAGGTCGTCGAGGCAAGGCCTGGAGTACCAGTTGGGGCGGTAGCCTCATTCTCTCCCTGGGTTGGCGATTCGAGTCTGGCGTGGCAGCGCTCGAGGGGCTGAGTCTAGCCGTTGGCGTGGTGCTGGCTGAGGTTATCGAGACACTTGGTGTCAATGTCGCATTGAAGTGGCCCAACGATGTTCTAATCGCCATCGGCGACGAGTGGCGTAAGCTCGCAGGCATCCTGCTCGAGGTGACCGGCGACGTCGAAGGGCCTTGTGAGGTAGTCATCGGTATCGGAGTAAACGTCTCGCTGAATGATGCCGTTCGGAAAGCCGCTGGACAACCTATAGGTGCGCTTGCAGACGTGATCGATTTTCCCTCTCGCAATCATGTCGCTGCGGCTCTAATCGAATCCTTGTTGACGATGCTGCCCGAGTTCGAACGGCAAGGCTTCAGCGCCTGGCGAGCGGAGTGGAACCGTAGGCATGCTTATGCTGGTCATGCCATTCGTATTCACCAGGGGAGTACGTCCTATACCGCCACGGCGATCGAAGTCGACCGGCAGGGCAACCTGATGGTGATGACGGACACCGGTGAACGGGCGCTGACTGGAGGCGAGATCAGCATTCGTCTGGAGGAGTAGTCCGCGACGGAAAGCCATTGTCGAAAAAGCATATTCACCCTTGCATTCGATGCCTTCCTTTGACACAATGCGCCCCGCTTTGAACGCAAGGCCATCGGTGTGTGGCTCTGTTATTGTAATAAAAACAGATGCTTGACATTGATGAGTGGTGGGGTAAAATCTGCCGCCGGTATGGAGAGGTTCCCGAGTGGCCAAAGGGAGCAGACTGTAAATCTGCCGCGAAAGCTTCGAAGGTTCGAATCCTTCCCTCTCCACCAGATTTTATGACGGAGTTTTACCGGTCTGTCTCGCTAAACCAGAGTCAGAGCGGATAGGCGGGTATAGTTCAATGGTAGAACCTCAGCCTTCCAAGCTGATGGTGTGGGTTCGATTCCCACTACCCGCTCCATACTGTTGATGGTGATTTAAGCTCATGTAGCTCAGGGGTAGAGCACACCCTTGGTAAGGGTGAGGTCGACGGTTCAATTCCGTCCATGAGCTCCATTTTTTGTTGTCGAAAGATGCGTGAAGGCAAGCATTGGCTCGCTTTTTTGATGGCGAAAGAAAATGTGGTAATGGGATTGCTTTCCCAGGCGTTTCTCCGCTATCATAGCGCCCTCCTAATTTCCGGGTGATTCTCGGATGTGTAGTTGCAGGCCAGTAGCTCAATTGGCAGAGCAGCGGTCTCCAAAACCGCAGGTTGGGGGTTCGATTCCCTCCTGGCCTGCCAGTCTTCCCCAGGCTGGCTCATATTGATACCTTGTCTTGTTCGGTTATCGCGCCTTGAGTTGAGGAGTTTTCATGAAGCACAACGCCGAGGTGCAGGAGTCACGCTACGACACTCCAAAATGGATCGTCGTGGTGTTGCTGCTCGCGGTCGCGGTTGGCGGTAATGCCTGGTTCGCGGAGCAGGCCCTGCTATATCGTGTGCTGGGTGTCGTCGTCGTTTGTGGCATTGCCGCAGCGATTGCATTGACCACGACCAAGGGGCGGGCGCTGATGGAGCTGGCGCGTGGCTCCAAGCGCGAGATCCAGCGCGTTGTCTGGCCGACTCGACAAGAGACTATCCAAACGACATTGATCGTATTGGCGGCCGTCCTGGTCGTGGGTCTGTTGCTGTGGCTTATCGATACCGTCCTCGGTTGGGCGATGTCCGGAATCATTGGCTAGGAGTCTTCATGTCCAAGCGTTGGTACGTCGTTCACGCTTATTCCGGTTTTGAAAAGCAGGTCATGCGTTCGCTGATCGAGCGCGTCAAGCTTTACGGTGTCGAGGACCAGTTCGGTGACATCCTGGTGCCCACCGAGGAAGTCGTCGAAATGCGTGACGGCAAGCGCCGCAAGAGCGAGCGCAAGTTCTATCCCGGCTACGTGCTGGTCGAGATGGAGATGAACGAACAGACTTGGCATCTGGTCAACGAAACACCGCGTGTCATGGGATTCATCGGAGGTACGCCGGAAAAGCCCGCTGCGATCACTCAGAAAGAAGCGGACGCGATCTTGCGTCGGGTTCAGGATGGCACCGACAAGCCACGTCCCAAGACACTCTTCGAGCCAGGCGAGACCGTGCGTGTCGTCGATGGCCCCTTCGCCGACTTCAACGGCGTCGTGGAAGAGGTCAACTATGAAAAGAGCCGCTTGCAGGTCAGCGTGCTGATCTTCGGGCGCTCGACGCCGGTCGAACTGGAGTTCGTCCAGGTAGTCAAGGACTGACCGGCGCCGAAGCAGCATTCACCGCAGCGCCTTCTGGTGCTGCGTTATCGTTGCCGGTCAATGTGCCGGCTGAGCAGGGGAGCCGCAAGGCGTCCGTACCCGACTGGAGTTAAAAATGGCTAAGAAAGTTCAGGCCTATATCAAGCTGCAAGTCGCAGCCGGCAAGGCCAATCCGAGTCCGCCCGTAGGCCCCGCGCTGGGTCAGCACGGCGTCAATATCATGGAATTTTGTAAGGCGTTCAACGCCGCGACTCAAGAAATTGAGCCGGGCTTGCCGACGCCGGTCGTGATCACGGTTTACAGCGATCGCAGCTTCACTTTCGTCACCAAGACGCCCCCGGCAGCTGTGCTGCTGAAGAAGGCCGCCGGTATCAAATCCGGTTCTGGTGTGCCGAACAAGACCAAGGTCGGCACCGTGACGCGTGAGCAGCTCGAAGAGATCGCCAAGACGAAGGAGCCGGATCTGACGGCTGCCAATCTTGAAGCCGCTGTTCGTACCATTGCTGGTAGTGCCCGCAGCATGGGCCTCAATGTGGAGGGCCTCTGATCATGGCAAAGCTTTCAAAACGTGCTCAGATGATTCGCGAGAAGGTCGAGCCGGGCAAGGTCTACACCCTCGAAGAAGCCGTCGCTCTGCTTTCCGAGGTGTCCACGGTCAAGTTCAAGGAGGCTGTCGAGGTCTCCATCAACCTGGGTGTCGATCCGCGTAAATCCGACCAGGTCGTGCGTGGTGCTACCGTGCTGCCGAACGGTACGGGTCGTGACGTCCGCGTTGCCGTCTTCGCTCAAGGCGCTGCTGCAGACGCCGCCAGGGAAGCCGGTGCCGATATCGTCGGCATGGAAGATCTGGCTGAAGACGTCAAGAAAGGCAACATGAACTTCGACGTCGTCGTTGCTGCTCCGGACGCCATGCGTGTGGTTGGTCAGCTAGGTCAAATCCTGGGGCCGCGTGGCCTGATGCCGAACCCCAAGGTCGGCACCGTGACCCCTGACGTCGCGACAGCGGTCAAGAACGCCAAGGCGGGTCAGGTCCGCTTCCGTACCGACAAGAACGGCATCATCCACGCCTCTATCGGCAAGGTGGATTTCCCCGCCGATGCGCTCAAGGGCAATCTCGAGGCGCTGGTCAACGACCTCAAGCGTCTCAAGCCGAGCACGTCCAAGGGTATCTATCTCAAGAAATTGACCCTGTCCAGCACCATGGGCCCGGGTCTGACCGTCGATCACAGCACTTTTGCTTGATTGCCGGCAACTAGGCAGTAACTTTGCGGTCCCCGTGCGCTGTCTCGACGACTCGGGTCGTCCTGGCAGAGTGGGGCGGGGCACCGTCAAAGACCGCAGGTGTCGGTGCTAGCCGCCGACTTAATGCCCTCTGGAGGGGGCCTGCGCAGATGGTGTTGCTCGCCGATTCAGGTGTGCAGCCATCATCCAAGACTTCCATCGATGTTCAGATGGAAGAGATGGTAACCACCGGGTCGCGACGTCGTCGCCCCGGCACGAAGGAGTAACCACTGTGCCACTAGCACTCGAAGGCAAAAAAGCAATTGTTGCCGAGGTCAGTGAAGCCGCTAAGGACGCTCTTTCCGTCGTAGTTGCCGATTCTCGTGGTGTGCCCGTTGGCGCAATGACTGATCTGCGCAAACAGGCTCGCGAGAATAGCGTCCAGATTCGTGTTGTCCGCAACACGCTGGCACGTCGTGCGCTGTCAGGAACTTCATGGGAGTGCCTGAACGAGACTTTCACAGGCCCTACGCTGCTGGCCTTCTCTTATGAGCACCCCGGCGCTGCCGCGCGGCTGTTCAAGGAGTTCGGCAAGTCGCAGAAGGAGTTTGAAGTCAAGGCGCTGGCTTACGAAGGGGAGATGATCCCGGCCGCTGATATCGACCGTCTGGCAACGCTGCCGACTTACGATGAAGCGATCGCCAAGCTGATGTCCGTCATGAAGGAAGCTTCTGCCGGCAAGCTGGTTCGTACTCTTGCAGCACTGCGCGACCAAAAGCAGGAAGAAGCCGCCTGACAGGTGGCTGTTCGCGTAGACTGAGTCGACTATTGAATCAACGAGCACTTGGCCGATGCCGGCTGGGGCTCCGCAAAGCTTAGGAATCTGAAAATGGCACTTTCTCAAGAAGACATCATCAACGCCGTTGCCGAAATGTCCGTAATGGAAGTTGCGGAACTGGTTTCTGCAATGGAAGAGAAGTTCGGCGTTTCTGCTGCGGCTGCTGTCGTCGCTGGTCCTGGTGGAGGTGAAGCTGCTGCTGCCGAAGAGCAGACCGAGTTCGCTCTGGTCCTGACGGCTGCTGGCGACAAGAAGGTCAACGTCATCAAGGTCGTCCGTGAAATCACCGGCCTGGGTCTGAAAGAAGCCAAGGGTGCCGTCGACGGCGCGCCTGCCACGCTGAAAGAAGGCCTGTCCAAGGAAGACGCTGAAGAAGCCAAGAAGAAGCTGGAAGAAGCTGGCGCTTCTGTGGAGCTCAAGTAACTCTGTGCTCACGGCTTCACGCGCTGTGTAAGCGCCACGGCTGGTGGCGGGCCTACCCGCTGCCGGCCTTTTTCTGTTTTTGCTAGCCTGGCGTTAGTACGCCTGATCCGGAGATCGGTCGATCTTCCGATTCAGGATTGTAGCCACTAGACGAATTCCGACGGCGAGCTCCCTTTTTCGGGAGGCTTGCCGTCAGCGCCTAACGGGGGTAGCCCGCGTTAGGAGAGCGCCGACCACGCACCGGTCACCCATGGTGAACAAGCTGGGGAATACAGATGGCTTACTCATACACTGAGAAAAAACGCATCCGCAAGGATTTCGGCAAACTGCCTCAAGTAATGGATGTGCCCTACCTGCTGGCCATCCAGCTTGATTCCTATTACGACTTCCTCCAGCAGGACCGGGCGCCGGAAGAGCGTCTCGAGACCGGTCTCCATGCGGCTTTCAAGTCCGTATTTCCGATCGAGAGCTTCTCAGGTAATGCGGCGCTCGAGTATGTCAGTTACCGCTTTGGCACGCCGGCCTTCGACGTCAAGGAGTGTCAGCTCCGCGGCGTGACCTATTCTGCACCGCTGCGCGTCAAGGTACGCCTGATCATCTACGACAAAGAGTCGTCGAACAAGGCCATCAAGGACATCAAGGAGCAGGAAGTCTACATGGGGGAGATTCCCCTGATGACCGAGAACGGTACCTTCGTCGTCAATGGTACCGAGCGCGTCATCGTTTCCCAGCTCCACCGCTCGCCAGGCGTGTTCTTCGACCACGACAAGGGCAAGAGTCACTCCTCCGGGAAGCTGCTCTATTCCGCGCGTATCATTCCTTACCGCGGCTCCTGGCTGGACTTCGAGTTCGATCCGAAAGACAACGTCTTCGTGCGTATCGACCGTCGCCGCAAGCTGCCGGCCACCGTCCTGCTGCGCGCACTCGGCATGAACGCCGAGGAAATTCTCGAGACGTTCTTCGATACCAGCACTTTCCATATCGAGAGCGACGGTATCTACGTCGAGCTGGTACCGTCGCGGCTGCGTGGTGAAACCGCAACCTTCGACATCAAGGACAACGATGGCAAT
Organism: Salinicola salarius; assembly: GCF_002179555.1. Lineage (GTDB taxonomy): Bacteria > Pseudomonadota > Gammaproteobacteria > Pseudomonadales > Halomonadaceae > Salinicola > Salinicola salarius_A. The sequence goes on from NZ_NHOU01000015.1 coordinate 6,615, forward strand.
GTCGTCGTCGAGGAAGGCCGCCGGATCACCCAGAAGCACATCCGTCAGCTGGAAAACGCTGGGCTCGACCGCCTTCAGGTGCCGCTGGATTATCTGTTCGGCAAGACGCTGGCCAAGGATCAGATCGATGCCAATACCGGTGAGCTGATCTGCGAGTGCAACTCCGAACTGACACCGGAGCTGATCGAGAAGCTGGGCCAGGGCGGTGTCACCAAGCTGGAAACGCTTTACACCAATGATCTCGATGCCGGCTCGTTCATCTCCGATACGCTGAAGGTGGATTCCACGCGTTCCGGTCTGGAAGCGCTGGTCGAAATCTACCGCATGATGCGTCCCGGCGAGCCGCCTACCAAGGAAGCGGCCGAGACGCTGTTCCACAACCTGTTCTTCTCCGAAGACCGCTATGACCTGTCTGGTGTCGGTCGGATGAAGTTCAACCGTCGTCTGCGTCGTGATACCGACACCGGTTCCGGCGTGCTCGACAATCAGGATATCCTCGATGTCCTGAAGGAACTGATCAATATTCGTAACGGCTTCGGTGAAGTCGACGATATCGACCACCTTGGCAACCGCCGCATCCGTTGTGTCGGCGAGATGGCGGAAAACCAGTTCCGTGTCGGCCTGGTGCGCGTCGAGCGTGCGGTCAAGGAGCGTCTCTCCATGGCGGAGAGCGAAGGTCTGATGCCGCAGGATCTGATCAATGCCAAGCCGGTGGCAGCGGCGGTCAAGGAGTTCTTCGGCTCCTCGCAGCTGTCCCAGTTCATGGACCAGAACAACCCGCTGTCCGAGGTCACGCACAAGCGTCGTGTATCCGCGCTCGGGCCGGGTGGCCTGACCCGTGAGCGCGCCGGCTTCGAGGTGCGCGACGTTCATGCCACGCACTACGGTCGTCTTTGCCCGATCGAGACGCCGGAAGGTCCGAACATCGGCCTGATCAACTCGTTGGCGACCTACTCCAAGACCAACAGCTACGGTTTCCTCGAGACGCCGTACCGCAAGGTCGTGGATCGTCAGTTGACCGACGAGATCGTGCATCTGTCGGCAATCGAAGAAGGCGACTACATCATCGCCCAGGCTTCGGCAACGGTCGACGAAAGCAACAAGCTGATTGATGACCTGGTCCAGGTTCGCCACAAGGGTGAAACCACCTTCATGGCACCGGACAAGGTCACGTTGATGGACGTGTCGCCGCGTCAGGTCGTATCGGTCGCCGCTGCGCTGATTCCGTTCCTCGAGCACGATGACGCCAACCGCGCCCTGATGGGCTCGAACATGCAGCGTCAGGCGGTACCGACCTTGCGTGCCGACAAGCCGCTCGTAGGTACCGGCATGGAGCGATTCGTCGCCCGCGATTCCGGCGTCTGCGCCGTGGCGCGTCGTGGTGGCGTGATCGATTCCGTCGACGCCAAGCGCATCGTCGTGCGTATCGACGAAGACGAGATCATCGGCGGTGAAGCCGGCGTCGATATCTACAACCTGACCAAGTACGTGCGTTCGAACCAGAACACCTGTCAGAACCAGCGCCCGATCGTGCGCCCGGGTGACAAGGTGGCGCGGGGCGACATCCTGGCCGACGGCCCGTCCGTCGACATGGGCGACCTGGCGCTGGGCCAGAACATGCGTCTCGCGTTCATGCCGTGGAACGGCTACAACTTCGAGGATTCCATCCTCGTCTCCGAGCGCGTGGTCGAGGATGACCGCTTCACCACCATCCATATCCAGGAACTGACCTGTGTCTCTCGCGATACCAAGCTGGGCGCGGAAGAGATCACTTCCGACATTCCCAACGTGGGCGAGTCGGCACTGGGCAAGCTGGATGAAGCGGGTGTCGTCTACATCGGCGCCGAAGTCGGCGCTGGCGACATTCTGGTGGGCAAGGTCACGCCGAAGGGCGAAACCCAGCTGACACCGGAAGAGAAACTGCTACGCGCGATCTTCGGCGAGAAGGCGTCCGACGTTAAGGACACCTCGCTGCGCGCGCCGACCGGCATGCGCGGTACCGTCATCGACGTCCAGGTTTTCACCCGCGACGGCGTCGAGAAGGACTCGCGTGCACTCTCCATCGAGCAGCAGCAGCTCGACGAAGTGCGCCGTGACCTGCAGGAGACCTACCGGATTGCCGAGGAGGCAACCTTCGAGCGTCTCAAGCGCACCCTGGAAGGTCAGGCGGTCAACGGCGGCCCGAAGCTGAAGAAGGGCGACGTGCTGAGCGAAGATTACCTTGACGAGCTGCCGCGCCAGCAGTGGTTCAAGCTGCGCATGCAGGACGAGGCGCTCAACGAGCTGCTGGCCCAGGCCGACGAACAGCTCGAGAATCGTCGCAAGGAGATGGACGAGCGTTTCGAAGACAAGAAGCGCAAGCTCACTCAGGGCGACGACCTGGCACCGGGCGTGCTCAAGATCGTCAAGGTCTATCTGGCGGTCAAGCGTCGCATCCAGCCGGGTGACAAGATGGCCGGCCGTCACGGTAACAAGGGTGTCATCTCCGCGATCATGCCGATCGAGGACATGCCGTTCGACGACAACGGTCAGCCGGTCGACGTCGTGCTCAACCCGTTGGGCGTACCTTCGCGCATGAACGTCGGTCAGATCCTCGAGACGCACCTGGGCATGGCGGCCCACGGTCTCGGCGTCAAGATCGACCGGATGTTGCGTGATGCACGCGAGCAGCAGGTCAGCGAGATTCGCGGCTTCCTCAAGCAGGTCTACAACACCCAGGAAACCCGTCAGGAAGACATCGACTCCCTGACCGATGACGAGATCATCACCCTGGCCAAGAACCTGCGCGGCGGCGTGCCGATCGCCACACCGGTCTTCGACGGTGCGAAGGAGCACGAGATCAAGCATCTGTTGAGGCTTGCCGATCTGCCGGACTCCGGCCAGATGACGCTCTATGACGGGCGTACCGGCGAAGCCTTCGATCGTCCGGTGACCGTGGGCTACATGTACATGCTGAAGCTCAACCACCTGGTCGACGACAAGATGCACGCGCGTTCCACCGGCTCCTACTCGCTGGTCACGCAGCAGCCGCTGGGCGGTAAGGCGCAGTTCGGCGGACAGCGCTTCGGTGAGATGGAAGTGTGGGCACTCGAGGCGTACGGCGCCGCCTATACCCTGCAGGAGATGCTCACCGTCAAGTCGGATGACGTCGAAGGTCGTACCAAGATGTACAAGAGCATCGTGGATGGCGACCACACCATGCAGGCCGGTATGCCGGAATCCTTCAATGTGCTGGTGAAGGAAATCCGCTCGCTGGGTATCGACATCGAATTGGAAAGCTAAGACCGGCACAGTCGATCGATAGCGACGGTTTGCGGGGCGAGCGAGTGATTCGCGGCCCCGCTCATGACAACTCCGCAACGGAGCGATCCCATGAAAGATTTGGTGAAAGTCCTCAAGTCACAGGCGCAATCTGACGAGTTCGACGCGATCAAGATCACGCTCGCGTCGCCGGAAATGATTCGCTCCTGGTCATACGGCGAAGTCAAGAAGCCGGAGACCATCAACTACCGTACGTTCAAACCGGAACGTGACGGGCTGTTCTGCGCCAAGATCTTCGGGCCGGTCAAGGATTACGAGTGCTTGTGCGGCAAGTACAAGCGCATGAAGCATCGCGGCATCATCTGCGAGAAGTGCGGCGTCGAAGTGACCAAGGCGGCGGTTCGCCGCGAGCGCATGGGCCATATCGAACTGGCCTCGCCGGTCGCGCACATCTGGTTTCTGAAGTCGCTGCCGTCACGCATCGGCATGTTCCTCGACATGACGCTGCGCGACATCGAGCGCGTGCTCTATTTCGAATCGTTCGTCGTGATCGACCCGGGCATGACCACGCTCGAGCGTGGCCAATTGCTCAACGACGAGCAGTATTTCGAAGCGCTCGAAGAGTTCGGCGACGATTTCGATGCGCGCATGGGTGCCGAGGCGATCCAGGCGCTGCTGAAGGATATCGATCTGGAAGAAGAGATCGATCGCCTGCGCGAAGAGATTCCGCAGACTAACTCCGAGACCAAGATCAAGAAGCTTTCCAAGCGCCTCAAGCTGCTGGAAGCCTTCTACAAGTCCGGCAACGCGCCGGCCTGGATGGTCATGGAAGTGCTGCCGGTACTGCCGCCGGACCTGCGTCCGCTGGTGCCGCTGGACGGTGGCCGCTTCGCGACCTCGGATCTCAACGATCTGTACCGCCGCGTCATCAACCGCAACAACCGTCTCAAGCGTCTGCTCGACCTCAATGCGCCGGACATCATCGTGCGCAACGAGAAGCGCATGCTGCAGGAATCGGTCGATGCACTGCTCGACAACGGTCGTCGTGGTCGCGCCATCACCGGTTCCAACAAGCGTCCGTTGAAGTCGCTGGCCGACATGATCAAGGGCAAGCAGGGACGTTTCCGTCAGAACCTGCTGGGCAAGCGTGTCGACTACTCCGGTCGTTCGGTCATCACCGTCGGCCCGACGCTGCGTCTGCACCAGTGCGGTCTGCCGAAGAAGATGGCGCTCGAGCTGTTCAAGCCGTTCATCTATTCCAAGCTGCAGGGCAGCGGTCAGGCGTCCACGATTAAGGCCGCCAAGAAGATGGTCGAACGTGAACTGCCGGAAGTCTGGGACATTCTCGCCGATGTCATCCGCGAGCATCCGGTACTGCTCAACCGCGCGCCGACGCTGCACCGTCTCGGTATCCAGGCATTCGAGCCGCTGCTGATCGAAGGCAAGGCGATTCAGTTGCACCCGCTGGTGTGTGCGGCTTACAACGCCGACTTCGACGGTGACCAGATGGCCGTTCACGTACCGCTGACGCTGGAATCCCAGCTCGAAGCGCGTGCGCTGATGATGTCGACCAACAACGTGCTGTCGCCGGCCAACGGCGAGCCGATCATTGTGCCGTCGCAGGACGTCGTGCTGGGTCTTTATTACATGACCCGTGAGCGCATCAACGCCAAGGGCGAAGGCAAGGCCTTTGCCAACCTCAACGAGCTGGATCGCGCTTTTGCGACCCAGAACGTGTCGCTGCACGCCCGGGTCAAGGTTCGTCTGACCGAGTGGCTGTCCGACGAGAAGGATGGTGAAGTTACCGAACTGACCGAGACGACCTCGATCAAGGACACCACGGTCGGCCGTGCGTTGCTGTTCCGCATTCTGCCGAAGGGTATGCCGTTCGAGCTCGTCGATCGTCCGATGAAAAAGAAGGCGATCTCCGGCCTGATCAACGAGGTCTACCGTCGTACCGGCCTGAAGGATGCGGTCATCTTCGCCGACCAGCTGATGTACACCGGCTTCCGTCTGGCGACATGGTCCGGTGCTTCCATCGGTGTCAACGACTTCGTCATTCCGGATGCGAAGGCGGAGATCGTCGATGCGGCCGAGGAAGAGGTCAAGGAAATCGAGGACCAGTTCTCCTCCGGTCTGGTGACCGCGGGCGAGAAGTACAACAAGGTCATCGATATCTGGTCCAAGGCCAACGACAAGGTGGCCAAGGCGATGATGGCGGGTATCTCGAAAGAGACCGTGACCGATCGTGACGGCAACGAAGTCGAGCAGGACTCGTTCAATAGCGTCTTCATCATGGCGGACTCCGGTGCTCGTGGTAGTGCGGCCCAGATTCGTCAGCTGGCTGGTATGCGCGGCCTGATGGCCAAGCCGGACGGCTCGATCATCGAAACGCCGATCACCGCCAACTTCCGTGAAGGTCTGAACGTACTTCAGTACTTCATCTCGACCCACGGTGCCCGTAAAGGTCTGGCGGATACGGCACTCAAGACGGCCAACTCCGGTTACCTGACGCGCCGTCTCGTCGATGTTGCCCAGGATCTGGTCATCACCGAAGAGGACTGCGGTACCCAGGAAGGGCTGACGCTGCACCCGGTGATCGAGGGCGGTGACGTCATCGTCTCTCTGGCGCAGCGCGTACTGGGCCGCGTCGTGGCGCAGGACGTCATCGATCCCCAGACCGAAGACGTGCTGATCGCCCGCGGCACCCTGCTGGACGAAGCCTGGTGCGAAGAGCTCGATACCATGGGTGTCGACGAGATCATCGTGCGCAGCCCGATCAGCTGTGAAACCGCACATGGTGTCTGTTCGGCCTGTTATGGTCGCGACCTGGCGCGTGGCCACCAGGCCAACATCGGCGAAGCGGTCGGCGTCATCGCGGCACAGTCCATCGGCGAGCCCGGCACGCAGCTGACCATGCGTACGTTCCACATCGGTGGTGCGGCATCCCGTGCCTCGGCAGTGGATAGCGTGCAGGTCAAGCACGGCGGCAGCGTGCGCCTGCATAACATCAAGTCGGTCGAGCGTGCCGACGGCAAGCTGATCGTGGTTTCTCGCTCCAGTGCCCTGGCCGTTGCCGACGATCATGGCCGTGAGCGCGAATACTACAAGCTGCCCTACGGTGCCGAGCTCTCCGTCAAGGATGGCGATCACGTCGAGGGTGGTCAGATCGTGGCGAAGTGGGATCCGCACACGCATCCGGTCGTTGCCGAAGTTCAGGGCAAGGCGCAGTTCACGGACATGACCGAAGGTCTGACCATGACGCGCACCGTCGATGAGATGACGGGTCTGTCGAACATCGAGGTGATCGAATCGGCCGCTCGTCCGGCGTCTGGTCGCGACAAGCGCCCGATGATCATGCTGGTCGGCGAAGACGGTCAGCACGTGACGCTGCCGGGCTCCAACACGCCGGTACAGTATCTGCTGCCGGGCCGCGCCATCGTCTCTGTCGAGAATGGTGCCGAGATCGGCGTCGGTGAGGTCATTGCCCGTATCCCGCTGGAGGCGTCCGGCAACAAGGACATCACCGGGGGTCTGCCGCGCGTCGCCGACCTGTTCGAGGCGCGCAAGCCGAAGGAGCCGTCCATCCTGGCCGAGATCAGCGGTACGATCAGTTTCGGCAAGGAGACCAAGGGCAAGCGTCGTCTGACGATCACGCCGGAAGAGGGCGATCCGTTGGAGATGCTGATCCCGAAGTGGCGTCAGATCGGCGTATTCGAGGGCGAAACGGTCGAGAAGGGCGAGGTCATCTCCGACGGCCCGAGCAACCCGCACGATATCCTGCGGCTGCTGGGCGTGGCGGAGCTGGCCAAGTACATCACCGTCGAGATCCAGGACGTCTATCGTCTGCAGGGCGTCAGCATCAACGACAAGCACATCGAGGTCATCGTGCGTCAGATGCTGCGCAAGGTCGAGATCACCGATGCCGGCGATTCGACCTTCATCCCGGGCGACCAGGTCGAACTGGTCCGCGTGCTCGAAGAAAATGCCCGTCTTGAGCAGGAAGAGAAGTTCCCGGCCAAGTACGAGCGTCTGCTGCTGGGTATCACCAAGGCATCGTTGGCGACCGAGTCGTTCATCTCCGCGGCTTCGTTCCAGGAGACGACTCGCGTGCTGACCGAAGCCGCTGTGACCGGCAAGCGCGACTATCTGCGCGGTCTGAAAGAAAACGTGGTGGTGGGTCGTCTGATCCCGGCCGGTACTGGTCTTGCCCACCATGACGAGCGGCGTCGCAAGCGCGAGGAATCCGAGCGCACGCTGCAGCCGTCGGCGTTCGATGTCGAGCAGGAGCTGGGTGCCCAGCTCACCGCGCTCGATGCCGATGACGACGATCTCTAAGTCGCGATTCCCTGACCACCTGCCTCTCGGGGCGGGTGGTCTTGACGGGTCTCACGACAACTGATTAGAATGCGCAGCCTTTATGCAGGGGAGGTGCAACCGGTCGACGCACAGGCCCAAGCACAACGACCCCGGCATAAGGCAAGGCAACCCATTGGAGTCAGCTAAACACTATGGCAACGATTAACCAGCTCGTGCGCAAGCCGCGCAAGCGCCCTGTCGCTACCAGCGACGTGCCGGCGCTGCAGGCTTGCCCGCAACGCCGTGGGGTCTGCACCCGCGTCTACACGACTACGCCCAAGAAGCCGAACTCGGCACTGCGTAAAGTGTGCCGCGTGCGCCTGACCAACGGCTATGAAGTCAGTTCTTACATCGGCGGTGAAGGCCACAACCTGCAGGAGCACTCCGTGGTCCTGATTCGTGGCGGCCGCGTCAAGGATTTGCCGGGTGTGCGTTATCACACCGTCCGTGGCGCCCTTGATACCTCCGGTGTCCAGAATCGTAAGCAAGGCCGTTCCAAATACGGCACCAAGCGTCCCAAGTCCTGATTCGGGCGCTTTTCAAATTCATTATCGGTCCGATAAGAGTAAGGTCGGCCCTTTTCGCTCACTAGCGACAAGCGGTGCCGGGTTTACCTGAACGACCCTTAACTAGAGGGCTTATCATGCCAAGAAGAAGAGTCGCCGCTAAGCGCGAGATCCTTCCCGATCCCAAGTTCGGAAGTGAGCGCCTGGCCAAGTTCATGAACCATCTGATGGTCAGCGGCAAGAAGTCCATAGCTGAGCGCATCGTCTACGGTGCGTTGGACAGGGTTGCCGAGCGTAACAACGAGGCGCCGCTGGACGTCTTTGATAAAGCGCTGGAAGCCATCCAGCCGATGGTCGAGGTCAAGTCCCGCCGTGTTGGTGGCGCGACTTATCAGGTCCCGGTCGAAGTTCGCCCGTCGCGTCGCCAGGCGCTTGCCATGCGCTGGCTGGTCGACGCTGCGCGCGGTCGCGGGGAAAAGACCATGGTGCAACGTCTCGCCGGCGAAATGCTGGATGCCGCCGAAGGCAAGGGCGCTGCTGTGAAGAAGCGTGAAGACGTGCACCGCATGGCAGATGCCAACAAGGCCTTCTCTCACTACCGCTTCTAAACAACGGGGACTTCCATCGTGGCACGAAAGACACCACTCAAGCGTTATCGCAATATCGGTATCGTTGCCCACGTCGACGCTGGTAAGACGACCACTACCGAGCGTGTCCTGTTCTACACCGGCCTTTCCCACAAGGTAGGCGAGGTTCATGAGGGCGCTGCCACCATGGACTGGATGGAGCAGGAGCAGGAGCGTGGCATCACGATCACCTCTGCTGCGACTACCTGCTTCTGGCAGGGCATGAACAAGCAGTTCGACGAACACCGTATCAACATCATCGATACGCCGGGACACGTCGACTTCACCATCGAAGTCGAGCGTTCCTTGCGCGTTCTGGATGGCGCTGTCGTCGTACTGTGCGGTTCTTCCGGCGTTCAGCCGCAGACCGAAACCGTCTGGCGTCAGGCCAACAAGTACGAAGTTCCGCGCATGGTGTTCGTCAACAAGATGGACCGTGCCGGCGCTGATTACTACATGGTGCTGGACCAGCTGAAGAATCGCCTGGGCGCCAACGTCGTTCCGATCCAGATCAACTGGGGTGCGGAAGACGAGTTCAAGGGCGTGGTCGATCTCATTCAGATGAAGGCCATTCTGTGGGACGAAGACAACTTCGGCATGAATTACGATCTGGTCGATATTCCGGCCGATCTGCAGGAAACCGCCGAAAAGTATCGTGAGCAGATGGTCGAGGCTGCCGCCGAAGCCAACGAAGAACTCATGGACAAGTACCTCGAAGAAGGTGACCTGTCCATCGAAGAGATCAAGGCTGGCCTGCGTGCACGTACTCTGGCCAACGAGATCGTTCTCGTCACCTGTGGCTCCGCGTTCAAGAACAAGGGCGTCCAGGCCGTTCTGGATGGCGTCATCGAGTACCTGCCGTCGCCGACCGAAGTCAAGGCGATCGAGGGTGAGCTCGACGACAAGGACGGCACCATCGCGACGCGTGAAGCCGACGACAGTGCACCGTTCGCGGCGTTGGCGTTCAAGATCGCGACCGACCCGTTCGTCGGTACGCTGACCTTCATGCGCGTCTACTCGGGCGTTCTGAAGTCTGGCGACAGCGTCTTCAACTCCGTGAAGTCGAAGAAAGAGCGCGTCGGTCGTATCGTTCAGATGCACGCCAACTCGCGCGAAGAGATCAAGGAAGTCTACGCTGGCGATATCGCAGCGTGCATCGGTCTCAAGGACGTCACGACAGGCGACACGCTGTGTGATCTGAACGACAAGATCATCCTGGAGCGTATGGAGTTTCCGGAGCCGGTCATCTCCGTCGCCGTCGAACCGAAGTCCAAGCCCGACCAGGAGAAGATGGGCGTCGCCCTCGGCAAGCTGGCGCAGGAAGATCCGTCTTTCCGCGTGCAGACCGACGAAGAGACTGGCCAGACCATCATCTCGGGCATGGGCGAGTTGCACCTCGACATCATCGTCGATCGCATGCGTCGCGAGTTCAAGGTCGAGGCTAACATCGGCAAGCCGCAGGTTGCCTACCGCGAGACCATCCGCCAGTCGGTGGAACAGGAAGGCAAGTTCGTTCGTCAGTCTGGTGGTCGCGGCCAGTACGGTCACGTCTGGTTGCGCATCGAGCCGCTGACGGCCGAAGACAAGGGCGAGGACGAGGAGATGACCTTCAAGTTCGCGTCCGAGATCGTCGGTGGCGTCGTACCGAAAGAGTACGTGCCGGCCGTCGAAAAAGGGGCTTACGAACAGCTCAAGAACGGCGTCATCGCGGGTTACCCGATGATCGACGTCAAGGTCACGCTGTTCGACGGTTCCTACCACGACGTGGACTCCAACGAGACTGCGTTCAAGGTTGCCTCTTCCATGGCGATCAAAGAAGGTGCTCGTAAGGCTAAGGCCGTGTTGCTCGAGCCGGTGATGAAGGTCGAAGTCGTGACGCCCGAGGATTTCATGGGTGATGTCATGGGCGACCTTAACCGCCGTCGTGGCCTTGTGCAGGGCATGGATGACTCCTCTTCTGGCAAGGTCATTCGCGCCACGGTTCCGTTGGCTGAGATGTTCGGTTACGCGACCGATCTGCGTTCTCAGACCCAGGGACGCGCAAGCTACACCATGGAGTTTGCGAATTACGAAGAGGCGCCATCCAGCGTCGTTGATGCCGTCATCAATCAGAACGGTTAACCGTTAGCTAACGTAAAGAGGTTATAGCAGTGGCTAAGGAAAAATTTGAACGCTCCAAACCGCACGTCAACGTCGGCACCATCGGTCACGTCGACCACGGTAAGACGACTCTGACGGCAGCGCTGACTCGTGTTTCCGCCGAAGTCTTCGGTGGCGAATGGCGTCAGTTCGACTCTATCGACAACGCACCGGAAGAGCGTGAGCGCGGTATCACCATCGCGACCGCTCACGTCGAGTACCAGTCCGAAGTTCGCCATTACGCGCACGTCGACTGCCCGGGGCACGCTGACTACGTCAAGAACATGATCACTGGTGCTGCCCAGATGGACGGCGCGATCCTGGTCTGTTCCGCTGCCGACGGCCCGATGCCGCAGACTCGCGAGCACATCCTGCTGTCTCGCCAGGTTGGCGTTCCGTACATCGTCGTGTTCCTGAACAAGGCCGACATGGTCGACGACGAAGAACTGCTCGAGCTGGTCGAGATGGAAGTTCGCGAACTGCTGAGCGAGTACGACTTCCCGGGTGACGACACCCCGATCATCATCGGTTCTGCACTGATGGCGCTGGAAGGCAAGGATGACAACGGCATGGGTACTACCGCCGTTGCCAACCTGATCAAGTCTCTGGACGAGTACATTCCGGAGCCGGAGCGTGCCATCGATCAGCCGTTCCTGATGCCGATCGAAGACGTGTTCTCCATCTCCGGTCGCGGTACCGTCGTGACGGGTCGTGTCGAGCGCGGCATCGTCAAGACTGGCGACGAAGTCGAAATCGTCGGTATCCACGACACCACCAAGACGACCGTTACCGGCGTCGAAATGTTCCGCAAGCTGCTCGACGAAGGTCGTGCCGGCGAGAACGTTGGTGCACTGCTGCGTGGTACCAAGCGTGATGACGTCGAGCGTGGTCAGGTTCTGGCCAAGCCGGGTACGATCAAGCCGCACACCAAGTTCGAAGCCGAAGTCTACGTGCTGTCCAAGGAAGAAGGTGGTCGTCACACGCCGTTCTTCAAGGGCTATCGTCCGCAGTTCTACTTCCGTACCACCGACGTTACCGGTACCTGTGAACTGCCGGAAGGCGTCGAGATGGTCATGCCGGGCGACAACGTCCAGATGGTCGTGACCCTGATCGCTCCGATCGCTATGGAAGACGGCCTGCGCTTCGCCATCCGCGAAGGTGGTCGTACCGTAGGCGCCGGCGTGGTTGCCAAGATCATCGAGTAAGCTTTTCGATGATCGCCAAATAAGGGGCGCGTTAGCGCCCCTTTTTCTGTGTGGGTTTGATAGTCCCGATTGATGGTGTGTTTGACACTCAATCGGGGCTCTCCTATAATGCGCGTCCTTTGAACGCGTGGGTCGACGGCTCGCGCCGTCAGCATCCAGTGGAGCATAAGGTAAATGCAGAACCAGAAGATTCGCATTCGGCTGAAAGCGTTTGACCATCGGCTGATCGATCAGTCGGCTCAAGAGATCGTGGATACAGCCAAGCGCACTGGCGCTCAGGTGCGTGGCCCGATCCCGCTGCCGACCAATCGCGAGCGTTACACCATCCTGATTTCACCGCACGTCAACAAGGACGCGCGCGATCAGTATGAGATTCGCACGCACAAGCGCGTTCTCGACATCGTCGAGCCGACGGAAAAGACCGTCGATGCGCTGATGAAGCTCGATCTTGCCGCTGGCGTAGACGTGCAGATTAAACTCGACTGAAACCAACACTAGACACTAGCGGGCGCTGAGTTCAACAGCTTCCGCCGCGTCGTGAGACGCCACACAATGTGCTAGTGGAATGCTCTGGAAAGGGCAGCCATAGCGGGTGATAGCCCCGTACACTAAAGGAGACTGAACATGACTATCGGTTTGGTCGGTAAGAAGGCGGGCATGACCCGTGTCTTCACCGAAGATGGCGCATCCGTGCCCGTAACCGTTATCGAGGTTGAGCCTAACCGTATCGCTGGCGTCAAGACCGTTGAGTCTGACGGCTATCGCGCGGTACAGGTCACAACTGGCTCCCGCAAAGCCAAGCACCTCTCCAAGGCGATTGCTGGTCAATACGCCAAGGCGGGTGTCGAGGCAGGCCGTTCCCTGATGGAGTTCCGTCTGACAGAAGGCGATGAGACTCCGGAAGTGGGCGGTTCCTTCACCGTATCCCTCTTTGAAGCTGGTCAGAAAGTCGATGTGACCGGTACCTCCAAGGGTAAAGGCTTCCAAGGCGCCGTTAAGCGCTGGAATTTCCGTACCCAGGATAATACCCACGGTAACTCGCTGTCTCACCGTGCGCCGGGTTCCATCGGTCAGTGCCAGACTCCAGGTCGCGTTTTCAAAGGCAAGAAGATGGCCGGTCAGCTGGGTAACGAGCGTGTCACTGTCCAGACGCTGGAAGTGGTGCGTGTCGATGCCGAGCGCAATCTGCTGTTGATCAAGGGCGCCGTGCCCGGTGCACCCGGCAGTGATGTCGTTGTGCGCAGTGCCGTGAAAGCTCGCTGAGGGGACTGAGACCGATGAATCTGAATCTCGTAGGTGCTGCAGGCACCGTCGAAGTGTCCGAAGAGACCTTTGGCAAAGACTTCAACGAAGCGCTGGTCCACCAGGTCGTCACCGCCTATCTGGCGGCAGGCCGTCAGGGTACCCGCGCTCAGAAGAACCGCTCCGACGTCCGTGGCGGCGGCAAAAAGCCGTGGCGCCAGAAGGGCACCGGTCGCGCACGCGCCGGCACCATTCGCTCGCCGCTGTGGCGTAGCGGTGGCGTGACGTTTGCCGCTCGCCCGCAGGACTACACGCAGAAGGTCAACCGCAAGATGTATCGTGCGGCCATGCGTTCGATCCTGTCCGAGCTGGTTCGTCAGGAGCGTCTGGTATTGGTCGAGGAGTTCGCCGTCGAGACCTCCAAGACCAAGCAGCTGGTCGGCAAGCTCAAGGAACTGGAGCTCGAGAAAGTGCTGATCGTCACCGAAGATCTCGACGAGAAGCTCTATCTGGCAGCGCGCAACATCCCCAACGTCGATGTCGTCGACGCTGCGGCCGCTGATCCGGTCAGTCTGGTCGCCTTCGACAAGGTGCTGATGACCGTCTCCGCTCTGCGTAAATTCGAGGAGAAGCTGGGATGAACCAGGAACGCGTATACAAGGTTCTGCTCGGACCTCACATGACCGAGAAGGCCGCTCTCGCCGCCGAGAACAATCAGTACCTGTTCAAAGTGGCCCAGGACGCGACCAAGCCCGAAATCAAGAAGGCAGTTGAAGCGCTTTTCGGCAAGAAAGTTGCCGGCGTTCAGGTGCTCAATGTCAAGGGCAAGACCAAACGCACTCGCTTCGGCATTGGTCTGCGCAAGGGTTACCGCAAGGCGTACGTGACCCTGGCTGCGGGCGAAACGCTCGAAGACTTCTCTGGCGCCGAGTAAGGCAGGAGTACGGATCATGGCAGTAGTCAAGACAAAACCCACGTCCGCCGGTCGTCGTCACGTCGTCAAAGTCGTCAACGACGAGCTCTACAAGGGCCGCGCCTATGGTGCGCTTGTCGAGAAGCAGTCGAAGTCGGGTGGGCGTAACAACAATGGCCGTATCACCACGCGTCACGTGGGTGGTGGTCATCGTCAGCATTATCGTTTGATCGATTTCAAGCGCATCAAGGATGGCATCAAGGCCGCCGTCGAGCGTATCGAATACGATCCGAACCGTAGCGCCAACATCGCGCTGCTGAAGTACATGGACGGCGAGCGTCGTTACATCATCGCGCCCAAGGCCCTCAAGGTCGGCGACGTGGTGGAGTCCGGTGTCAACGCCGCCATCAAGCGCGGAAACGCGCTGCCGCTGCGCAACATTCCGGTCGGTTCTACGGTGCATTGCATCGAACTGAAGCCGGGCAAGGGTGCGCAGATTGCCCGTAGCGCCGGCGCCAGCGCTCAGCTGGTTGCACGTGAAGGCAACTACGCAACGCTGCGTCTGCGTTCTGGCGAGGTGCGCCGCGTGCTGTCCGAATGCCGCGCTACATTGGGTGAAGTGGGCAACTCTGAGCACAGCCTGCGTCAATTGGGCAAGGCCGGTGCGAAACGTTGGAGAGGGGTGCGCCCCACTGTTCGCGGTGTCGCAATGAACCCGGTGGATCACCCGCACGGTGGCGGTGAAGGCCGTACCAGTGGTGGTCGTCACCCGGTCAGCCCGTGGGGGATTCCCACCAAGGGCCACAAGACCCGCAAGAACAAGCGTACCGACAAGCTCATCGTTCGTCGCCGCAAGTCCAAGTAACAGACATTAAGAGGTAACGGCTGTGCCACGTTCACTGAAGAAAGGTCCTTTCATCGACCTTCATCTGTTGAAGAAGGTCGAAGTCGCAACGGAAAAGAACGATCGCAAACCGATCAAGACCTGGTCGCGTCGTTCGATGATCCTGCCCAACATGGTCGGGCTCACCATTGCGGTACATAACGGTCGCCAGCATGTCCCGGTGCATGTCTCCGAGGAAATGGTCGGCCACAAGTTGGGCGAGTTCGCTGCCACCCGCACCTATCGCGGTCACGCAGCGGACAAGAAAGCCAAACGGTAAGCCAAGAGGAATAAGAGATGGAAGTCGCTGCTAAGTTGCGTGGCGCGAGCTTATCCGCCCAGAAGGCCCGTTTGGTGGCTGACCAGGTGCGCGGTAAGCCGGTCGCCGAAGCGCTCGACGTGCTGACCTTCTCACCGAAGAAGGCCGCCAAGCTGGTCAAGAAGGTGTTGCAGTCCGCGATCGCCAATGCGGAAGAAAACAACGGCATGGACATCGACGAGCTGCGTGTCTCGACCATCTGTGTCGATGAGGGCATGACGCTCAAGCGCATTCAACCGCGCGCCAAAGGCCGTGCGGATCGCATTCTGAAGCGCACCTGCCACATCACCGTCAAGGTAGCCGAGAAGTAGGAGTCGACCAGATGGGTCAGAAAGTCAATCCAGTCGGTATCCGACTGGGCATCGTCAAGGATCACACCTCGGTCTGGTATGCCGAGCGTGGAGCCTATGCCGACAAGCTGAACAGCGATCTGGAAGTGCGTAGCTATCTCGAGGGGCGTTTGAAGAACGCTTCCGTGAGCCGCATTACCATCGAGCGTCCGGCCAACAACGCCCGGATCACCATTCACACTGCCCGTCCGGGCATCGTGATTGGCAAGAAGGGCGAGGACGTCGATCGTCTGCGTCAGGATGTCACCCGCATGATGGGTGTGCCGGTGCATGTCAACATCGAAGAAGTCCGCAAGCCGGAACTCGATGCCGCTCTGGTCGCGCAGAACATCGCCGGTCAGCTCGAGCGTCGCGTGATGTTCCGTCGCGCCATGAAGCGTGCCGTTCAGAACGCCATGCGTCTGGGTGCCGGCGGTATCAAGGTGCAGCTCTCCGGTCGTCTGGGTGGTGCCGAGATCGCACGTACCGAGTGGTATCGCGAAGGTCGCGTGCCGCTTCATACACTGCGTGCCGATATCGATTACGCCACTTATGAAGCTCACACCACCTACGGCGTCATCGGCGTCAAGGTCTGGGTCTTCAAGGGCGAAATCCTCGGGGGCATCGAAGAGGTGCGTGCCAAGCAGAAGCAGCAGGCTCAGGCACCCGCACCGAAGAAGAAAGGTTCCAGGTAAGGGGAGACTGATCGATGTTGCAACCCAAGCGTACAAAGTTCCGCAAGGTGCAGAAAGGTCGTAACCGCGGCCTGGCGCATCGCGGCAGCAAGGTGAGCTTCGGGGACTTCGGTCTCAAAGCTACCGATCGCGGCCGTATCACCGCACGTCAGATCGAAGCGGGTCGTCGTGCCATTACCCGTCACGTCAAGCGTGGTGGCAAGATCTGGATCCGTGTATTCCCGGACAAGCCGATTACCAACAAGCCTCTCGAGGTTCGTATGGGTAAGGGTAAGGGTTCCGTCGAGTACTGGGTCGCCCAGATTCAGCCGGGCAGAGTGCTTTACGAAATCGAGGGTGTCTCCGAGGAGCTGGCGCGTGAAGCCTTCTCCCTGGCGGCCCAGAAAATGCCCATCTCCACCACCTTTGTGAAACGGACGGTGATGTGATGAAAGCCAACGAAATGCGTGAAAAGTCAGTCGATGCGCTGCAGGAGCAGCTCTTCGAACTGCTCCGCGAGCAGTTCAACCTGCGCATGCAGAAGGCCACCGGCCAGCTGAGCCAGACGCATCTGCTGAAGCAGGTTCGTCGCGACATCGCTCGCGTCAAGACTGTGCTCAACCAGAAGTCAGGTGACCAATAATGGCTGAAGCAAGCAAAGCACGTACGCTCACCGGCAGGGTGGTGAGCGACAAGATGGAAAAATCGATTGTCGTATTGATCGAGCGCCGCGAGCGCCATCCGATCTACGGCAAGTACATGAAGCGCTCCACCAAGCTGCACGCCCACGACGAGTCGAATCAGGCCAAGGCCGGCGATCTGGTTTCCATTCAGGAATGCCGTCCGCTGTCCAAGAAGAAGGCCTGGACGTTGGTCGAGGTGGTCGAGCAGGCCAAGGGCTGAGCCCGACAGGCGCCTTCTGAACCAGTGCAGTCAGATTAGGTTTGGAGAAAACCAATGATTCAGACGCAGACAATGCTGGATGTCGCGGATAACAGCGGCGCGCGCCGGGTGCAGTGCATCAAGGTGCTGGGTGGTTCACACCGCCGTTACGCTCGCGTTGGCGACATCATCAAAGTGACGGTCAAAGAAGCCATCCCGCGGGGCAAGGTCAAGAAAGGCCAGGTCCTCAAGGCGGTGGTCGTGCGTACGCGTAGCGGTGTCCGTCGTAACGACGGTTCGCTGATCCGCTTCGACGGAAATGCGGCAGTTCTGTTGAATAACGCCAACGAACAGCCGATCGGCACCCGTATCTTCGGACCGGTAACTCGTGAACTTCGTAACGAGAAATTCATGAAGATCATTTCCTTGGCGCCCGAAGTGCTGTAAGGAGCGAGGCGGATATGCACAAGATCAAACGTGACGACGAAGTCATCGTCATCGCCGGCAAGGACAAGGGCAAGCGTGGCACGATCAAGCGCGTCCTCGACAACGACCGTTATGTCGTTTCGGGCGTGAACATGATCAAGCGCCATACCAAGCCCAATCCTATGGTTGGCAACCCGGGGGGTATCGTCGAGCGTGAGGCTCCGATCCATGCGTCCAACGTAGCCATCTTCAATGCGGAGACCGGCAAGGCGGATCGCGTCGGCTTCCAGCTACAGGAAGACGGTACCAAGGTACGTATCTACAAGTCGACGCAGAAGCAGATCGACGCCTAACGCGAGTCGGGTAGCAAAATGGCGAACTTGAAAGAACGTTATCAAAACGAGGTCATGGCTCAGCTCAAAGAGCAGTTCAGCTATGCCAACGTTATGCAGGTGCCCCGGATCACCAAGGTGACGCTGAACATGGGCATCGGCGAAGCGACCAGCGATAAAAAGCTGATCGACAACGCCATCGGCGACCTGGAGAAGCTCTCCGGTCAGAAGCCGGTGGTAACCAAGGCGCGCAAGTCCATCGCTGGCTTCAAGGTCCGCGAAGGCTGGCCGATCGGCGTCAAGGTGACGCTGCGCCGCGAAAGGATGTGGGAATTCCTGGACCGCCTGGTCAACATCGCGATTCCTCGCGTGCGTGACTTCCGCGGCCTGAACCCGAAATCCTTCGATGGCCGTGGCAACTACTCCATGGGCGTACGTGAGCAGATCATCTTTCCGGAGATCGAGTATGATAAGATCGACCGGATCCGGGGTCTGGATGTCACCATCACGACCAGCGCCATCACCGACGAAGAAGGTCGTGCGCTTCTCAGCGCGCTGAACTTCCCGTTCAAGCAATAAGGGTGGATTCATGGCAAAGAAAAGCATGATTGAGCGTGAGCTCAAGCGCGCAAAGCTGGTCGACAAATACGCCGCCAAGCGTGCCGCGCTCAAAGCCGTCATTTATGACGTCAACGCTTCTGACGAAGAGCGCTTCGACGCTCAGCTGAAGCTGCAGCAGTTGCCGCGTGACTCCAGTCAGGTCCGTCAGCGCAACCGCTGCCGCATTACCGGTCGTCCGCACGGTTACTACAACAAGTTCGGACTGGCCCGTAACAAGCTGCGCGAAGCTGCCATGCGTGGCGATGTCCCTGGGCTGAAGAAGTCCAGCTGGTAAGCCACGTCGAGGAATTCAGGAGCGCAATGTAATGAGCATGCAAGATACTCTAGCGGATATGTTTACCCGTATTCGCAATGCGCAGATGGCCACCAAGGAGACGGTTACCATGCCGTCTTCCAAGCTCAAGGTTGAAGTGGCCCGCGTACTCAAGCAGGAAGGCTATATTACCGACGTATCGGTCACCGAAGGCGCCAAGCCCGAGCTGACCGTGACCCTCAAGTACTTCGAGGGCAAGCCGGTTATCGAGCACCTCCAGCGTATGTCCAAGCCGTCACTGCGGATCTACAAGGGCAAGAGCGAATTGCCCAAGGTCGCGGACGGTCTGGGTGTGGCGATCGTTACCACCTCTCAAGGTGTCATGACCGATCGTGCCGCACGCCAGGCGGGTGTCGGTGGTGAAGTCATCTGCACCGTATTCTAGGAGTGAGTAATGTCTCGCGTAGCCAAGTATCCGGTTAAACTGCCCAGCGGCGTCGAAGTGAAATTCGACGGCGACCAGCTGTCCGTCAAGGGTAGCCAGGGCACGCTTGAACTGACCGTGCATCCCGACGTGAAGATCACTCAGGAAGACGGCCAGCTGGTTTTCGCCCCGAGCGAAACGGCGAAAACATGGGCCATGGTTGGTACGACTCGTGCCTTGGTCCAGAACATGGTCACCGGCGCTTCCGAGGGTTTCACTCGGTCGCTGGAAATCAATGGCGTCGGCTATCGTGCCCAGGCTAGTGGCAAGACGCTGAACCTAACACTCGGTTTCTCACACCCGATCGACTACACGCTGCCCGAAGGTGTCACGGCGGAAACGCCCAAGAACACCGTGATCGTGCTGAAAAGCGCGGACAAGCAGAAGCTCGGTCAGGTGGCAGCGGAAATTCGCGCGTTCCGTCCGCCGGAGCCCTACAAGGGCAAAGGGGTTCGGTACAGTGACGAACGTGTCCGCCGCAAAGAAGCCAAGAAGAAGTAAGGCAGGGTTATGAACGCGAAGAAAGAATCTCGTCTCCGTCGTGCCCGCCGCGCCCGTGCCAAGATCCGCGATTTGGGTGTGTTTCGCCTGTGCGTCAACCGCACCCCGCGACACATCTATGCGCAGATCATCTCGCCGGACGGCGGCAAGGTCCTGGCCAGCGCTTCCACGCTGGACAAGAGCCTGCGCGAAGGTGCCACGGGCAACGCTGACGCGGCTGCCAAGGTGGGTGCTCTGATTGCCGAGCGCGCCAAGGATGCCGGCATCTCTCAGGTCGCCTTTGACCGCGCTGGGTTCCAGTACCACGGGCGTGTCAAGGCATTGGCTGATGCCGCACGCGAAGGCGGTCTGCAATTCTAAAGGGTTTAACGATGGCGAATAACGAACAGAAGGGCGGAGATCTGCAAGAGAAGTTGGTGCAGGTCAACCGCGTCGCCAAGGTGGTCAAGGGTGGCCGTATCTTCGGCTTCACCGCGCTGACCGTCGTTGGCGATGGCAACGGCCGGGTCGGCTTCGGTCGCGGCAAGGCACGTGAAGTGCCGGTCGCGATCCAGAAAGCCATGGACCAGGCTCGCCGCAACATGGTCAAGGTCAGCCTCAGCGGCAGCACGCTGCAGTACCCGGTACGCGCCCGTCATGGCGCGTCCAAGGTCTTCATGCAGCCGGCTTCCGAAGGTACCGGCATCATCGCCGGTGGCGCCATGCGCTCCGTGCTGGAACTGGCCGGTGTACATGACGTTCTGGCCAAGTGCTACGGTTCCACCAACCCGGTGAACGTGGTTCGCGCCACGATCAAGGGTCTTGAATCCATGCAATCTCCGGAAGACATCGCCGCCAAGCGTGGCCTGTCTGTCGAAGAGCTGGCGGGGTAAGCGACCATGGCACAGACGATCAAAATCACTCAGACCCGCAGCACCATCGGTGTCCTGAAGAAGCACAAGGCGACAATGACCGGTCTCGGTCTGCGTCGGATCGGGCATTCGGTCGAGCTGGAAGACACCCCCGCCGTTCGCGGCATGATCAACAAGGTCAACTACCTTGTTCGAATCGAGGGAGAGTAATCCATGAAACTCAATAGCTTAAGCCCGGCTCCGGGCTCCAAGCACGCCGAAAAGCGTGTCGGGCGCGGCATCGGCTCCGGTCTGGGCAAGACCGGTGGTCGTGGTCACAAGGGCTTGAAGTCTCGCTCTGGTGGTTCGGTCAAGCCGGGCTTCGAGGGTGGTCAGATGCCCTTGCAGCGCCGTCTGCCGAAGTTCGGTTTCACCTCGGCCAAGTCGCTGGTGTCCGAAGAAGTCCGCCTGGCCGAGCTGGCCAAGGTCGAGGGCGATGTCGCCGATCTCGCTAGCCTGAAGAAAGCCAACGTACTCAAGAATGCTACCGAGTACGCCAAGGTCGTTCTGTCCGGCGAGCTGAGCAAGGCGGTTACCGTGCGTGGCCTCAAGGTCACCAAAGGTGCGCGTGCTGCGATCGAAGCGGCCGGTGGCAAAGTAGAGGACTAAATGGCTAAGTCAGGAAACATGCCGGCGAACATGGGTAGTGGTCTCAGCGAGCTGTGGGCACGCCTGCGTTTCGTCTTCATCGCGATCGTGGTGTACCGCATCGGTGCCCACATCCCCGTCCCCGGCATCGATCCTGACCAGCTGGCTGCCCTGTTTCGGGAGAACCAGGGCACCATCCTGGGCATGTTCAACATGTTCTCGGGGGGTGCGCTGCAGCGCATGAGTATCTTCGCGCTGGGGATCATGCCGTATATCTCCGCGTCGATCATCATGCAGCTTCTGACCGCGGTATCGCCTCAGCTCGAAGCGCTGAAGAAGGAAGGCGAAGCCGGGCGCCGCAAGATCAACCAGTACACACGCTACGGCACGGTGTTGCTGGCGCTGATCCAGGCGACGGGCATGTCAGTTGGTCTGGTCAGTCAGGGCGTGGCCTATTCGGGCGACATCAGCTTCTACTTCACGGCAGTCGTGACGTTCGTGGCCGGTGCCGTATTCCTGATGTGGCTGGGCGAGCAGATTACCGAAAAGGGAATCGGCAACGGTATTTCGCTGATCATCTTCTCCGGTATCGTAGCGGGTTTGCCGAGCGCAATCGGTCAGTCGTTTGAACTGGCGCGTAATGACGGCGCCTGGAACGTGCTTCCGCTGTTGGCCCTGTCGATTCTCGGTATCGCCACGGTGGCTTTCGTGGTGTTCATCGAGCGTGGTCAGCGTCGCATCACGGTGAACTATCCGCGTCGCCAGGTAGGCAACAAGATGTACGCCGGCCAGAGCAGCTATCTGCCGCTCAAGGTCAACATGGCAGGCGTCATTCCGCCGATCTTCGCCTCCAGCATTCTGCTGTTCCCGGGCTCGATCGGTCAGTGGCTCGGTCAGGGCGACGGTCTCGAATGGCTGCAAGTGGCCTCGCAGCAGCTCGCTCCCGGTGCGCCGCTGTACATCATTCTGTTCGCCGCGGCGGTGCTGTTCTTCTGCTTCTTCTACACGGCGTTGGTGTTCAATCCCAAGGATGTCGCCGACAACCTGAAGAAGTCCGGCGCTTTCCTGCCGGGCATTCGTCCGGGAGAGCAGACGGCTCGCTACGTCGACAAGGTGATGACGCGTCTGACGCTGTTCGGGGCGCTCTACATCACACTGGTCTCGTTGATGCCGCAGTTCCTGGTGGTGGCCTGGCAGGTGCCGTTCTACTTCGGGGGTACCTCGCTGCTGATCGTGGTCGTGGTAATCATGGACTTCATGGCCCAGGTTCAGTCTCATCTGATGTCTCACCAGTATGAGTCAGTGATGAAGAAATCGAACCTGAAGGGCTACGGTAGCGGCGGCCTGACGCGCTGAGCCTCCGCGAGAGAGCATTTGGAGAGAACGATGAAAGTTCGAGCTTCTGTAAAGAAAATGTGCCGTAACTGCAAGATCATTCGGCGCAACGGCGCGGTTCGTGTTATCTGCACGGAACCTCGCCACAAGCAGCGCCAGGGTTGATTCTACCCCGAAGCTGCGAGTAAAAGCGGGCCGTGGCATATCCCTTGCCTCGAGAGAGGTTAGGGGGTATGCTATTGCGCCCTTTGTGGACGACTAACGAGCAAGCCGCTCAACATTCGGAGTAAGCTGATGGCCCGTATTGCAGGCGTCAATATCCCGGACAACAAGCATGCGGCGATCTCGCTGACCTACATCTACGGGATTGGCCGCACGCGTGCACAGAGTATCTGTGCTGCTGCCGGCATCGCACCGACCACCAAGGTTCAGGATCTGTCTGGCGAAGAGCTCGACGTTCTGCGTACCGAAGTGGGCAAGTACACCGTAGAAGGCGACCTTCGCCGTGATGTGACGCTGAACATCAAGCGTCTCATGGACTTGGGTTGTTACCGTGGTCTGCGCCATCGTCGTGGTCTACCGCTGCGTGGTCAGCGTACCAAGACCAATGCGCGTACCCGTAAGGGACCGCGTAAACCGATTCGTAAGTAATTAACGTTCCGGCGTTTAAGATCAGGATACATCAACATGGCTAACCCGCGTAGTAACCGTAAAAAGGTTAAAAAGCAGGTCGTGGATGCGGTAGCGCATATCCATGCCTCTTTTAACAATACGATCGTGACGATCACAGACCGCCAGGGCAATGCGCTTTCTTGGGCAACAGCCGGTGGTTCGGGTTTTCGTGGTTCTCGCAAGAGCACCCCGTTCGCAGCTCAAGTGGCGAGTGAACGTGCAGCGACTGCTGCAGCCGAGTATGGTGTGAAAAACGTCGACGTGCTGGTCAAGGGCCCAGGTCCTGGCCGTGAGTCTGCCGTGCGCGCGCTCAATGCCGCCGGCTTCCGTGTACAGAGCATTACTGACGCGACGCCGATTCCGCACAACGGATGCCGTCCGCCGAAGAAACGCCGCGTTTAAGGAGACAGACTCATGGCTCGTTATCTTGGACCCAAGTGTAAGTTGTCTCGTCGTGAAGGCACCGACCTCTTTCTCAAGAGCGGTGTCACTCCCTTCGAGAAGAAGTGCAAATCCGAGCAGATCCCGGGTGTGCATGGCCAGCGCCGTCAGCGTCTTTCCGACTACGGCTTGCAGCTTCGCGAGAAGCAGAAAGTGCGTCGTATCTATGGCGTGCTCGAAAAACAGTTCCGCAACTACTACAAGGAAGCCGCTCGCCTGAAAGGTGCGACCGGCGAATCCCTGCTGCAGTTGCTGGAATGCCGACTGGACAACGTGGTCTATCGCATGGGCTTCGGCTCCACGCGTAACGAATCACGTCAGTTGGTCAGCCACAAGGCGATCGCGGTCAATGGCCGTACTGTCAACGTGGCGTCCTATCAGGTGCGTCCCGGCGACGTCGTGTCTGTTCGCGAGAAGGCCAAGAACCAGGCCCGTATCCAGCAGGCCCTGTCCATCGCTGCCAACCGCGGCGACGTGACGTGGATCGACATCGATTCGAAGAAGATGGAAGGCACTTTCAAGGCTGTCCCGGAACGCGGTGACCTGTCTGCCGACATCAACGAAAACCTGATCGTCGAGCTGTACTCCAAGTAAGTCTGAGCTCGGGTCGCGATTGCGGCCCGAGACCAGCATTGGGTACCGATATTCGTTTGGCAGCCTGGGAAGGTGTTCATATGCAGCGTTCAGTGACAGAGTTTCTCCGTCCCCGCGACATCAAGGTCGAAGAGGTCAGTGCACATCACGCAAAGATCGTGCTGGAACCCTTCGAACGTGGTTTCGGCCATACCCTGGGGAATGCGCTGCGTCGCATCCTGCTTTCTTCGATGCCCGGCTGTGCCGTGATCGAAGCCGAAATCGATGGCGTGTTGCATGAATACAGTGCCATCGAAGGTGTTCAGGAAGACGTCATCGAGATTCTTCTGAATCTCAAGGACGTGGCCATCAGGATGCACGGCCGCGACGAAGCCGTCTTGACCCTGAACAAGCAGGGCCCCGGTGTGATGACCGCAGGCGATATCGCCGTCGGTCATGACGTCGAGATCGTCAATCCGGACCACGTGATCGCTCACCTCAACGATGGCAGCGAGCTGAAAATGCAGCTCAAGGTCGTCCGGGGTCGTGGTTACGAACCGGCGGATGCGCGACTCTCTGACGAGGACGAATCCCGTGCCATCGGTCGTCTGCAGCTGGATGCCACTTTCAGCCCCGTACGCCGCGTCTCCTATGCGGTAGAGGCTGCACGTGTCGAACAGCGCACCGACCTCGATAAGCTGGTCATCGATCTCGAAACTGACGGCACTCTGGACCCCGAAGAAGCCATTCGTCGCAGTGCGACCATTCTTCAGGAACAGCTGGCCGCCTTCGTCGACCTCGAAGCTGACAGAGAGCAGGAAACCGAAGAAGAGGAAGATCAGATCGATCCGATTCTTCTGCGTCCCGTGGATGATCTCGAACTCACGGTTCGCAGCGCCAACTGCTTGAAGGCCGAGAATATTTACTACATTGGCGATTTGATTCAGCGCACGGAAGTCGAGCTGCTCAAGACGCCGAACCTTGGCAAGAAGTCCTTGAACGAGATCAAGGACGTGTTGGCTTCGCGCGGTCTTTCACTCGGCATGCGGTTGGAAAACTGGCCGCCGGCGAGCCTGAAAGACGACAAGGCTTCTGCCTGAGGAAGATAGCGCCGAGGCTCAGTCTTCGGTGTCGTCGCCTAGCGTCGAATCCAGTGTGCCGACTCGAATCACCAGTTTGGTAAGGAATAGCAATCATGCGTCATCGTAAGAGTGGTCGTCATCTGAATCGGACCAGCTCGCATCGGCACGCCATGTTCAAGAACATGTGCATCTCGCTGGTCGAGCATGAAGTGATCAAGACTACCCTGCCCAAAGCCAAGGAACTGCGCCGTCATATCGAGCCGCTGATCACCCTGGCCAAGCAGGATAGCGTGGCGAATCGCCGTCTGGCGTTCAGCCGCACCCGCTCCAAGGAAGCCGTTGGCAAGCTCTTCAACGAGCTTGGCCCGCGTTACGTCAATCGCCCGGGCGGTTACGTCCGTGTGCTCAAGTGCGGCTACCGCACTGGCGACAACGCGCCGATGGCTTACATCGAGCTGGTCGATCGTCCGGTCGTCGAAGAAGCTGCTGGCGACGAATAAGTCCCAAGCTTCTTGCACGACAAAAAAACCGGCTGCCCAATCACTTGGGCAGCCGGTTTTCTTTTGGCTGGATTTCAGAGTCTTGGCCAAGGCCCGGTAAAAAGAGGAGAGGAAAACGCTTGAGATGGCGACACCCTGTACCCGGATGCCGCCCATGCAATCTCAAGCGCGTTTGGCCTTGCGTGCCTTGGGCTCGGGCAGTAGCGGCGCCAGAAAATGGCCCGTATGAGAGTGTTCGAGCGCGGCAACCTGTTCCGGTGTTCCTTCGGCGATGATGCGTCCGCCGCCGGAGCCCCCTTCCGGCCCGAGGTCGATGATCCAGTCCGCGGTCTTGATCACGTCCAGGTTATGCTCGATCACTACCACGGTATTGCCATGGTCGCGTAGCCGATGCAGCACGCCGAGTAACTGACGAATGTCTTCGAAATGCAGCCCCGTCGTCGGCTCGTCCAGAATATAGAGCGTCTGGCCGGTATCGCGCTTGGCTAGTTCGCGCGCGAGCTTCACGCGCTGTGCCTCGCCGCCGGAGAGCGTCGTGGCGCTCTGGCCAAGTCGTACGTAGGAGAGGCCCACGTCCATCAGCGTCTGCAGGCGTCTGGCGATCGCCGGCACCGGGCTGAAGAATTCCAGCGCCTCCTCGATGGTCATCTCCAGCACCTCATGGATGCTCTTGCCCTTGTAGTGGATCTCCAGCGTCTCGCGATTGTAGCGCTTGCCCTTGCAGACATCGCAGGGGACATAGATATCCGGCAGGAAGTGCATCTCGACCTTGATCATGCCTTCGCCCTGACACGCCTCGCAGCGGCCGCCCTTGACGTTGAAGCTGAAACGCCCCGGTTTGTAGCCGCGCGCGCGGGCTTCCTGAGTACCCGAGAAGAGCTCTCGAATCGGGGTGAAGATGCCGGTGTACGTGGCGGGGTTGGAGCGCGGCGTACGGCCGATCGGGCTCTGGTCGATGTCGATGATCTTGTCGAGCTGATCGAGACCCTCGATGCTGCGATAGGGCGCTGCCGTCAGCGTCGTGGCGCGATTGAGTTCACGCGCAGCGATCGGCATCAACGTCGAGTTGATCAGGGTGGACTTGCCGGAACCGGAAACGCCGGTCACGCAGACGAACAGGCCCAGCGGCAGCGCCAGATCGACATCCTGGAGATTGTTGCCATTCGCGCCGCGCAGATGAAGCTGCTTGTCCGGATTGACCGGAATGCGATGTGGCGGCACTTCGATACAGCGCTTTCCGGAAAGGTACTGTCCCGTCAGCGATTCCGGCGTTGTCTCGATCTGCTGGGGCGTACCCTGAGCCACAATGGTGCCGCCATGCACGCCGGCCCCCGGCCCGATATCGAGGACATGATCGGCGGCGCGAATCGCGTCTTCGTCGTGTTCGACCACGATCACGGTGTTGCCCAGGTCGCGCAGGCGAATCAAGGTGCGCAGGAGGCGGTCGTTGTCGCGCTGATGAAGGCCGATCGAGGGCTCGTCCAGAATATACATCACCCCGACCAGGCCGGCGCCGATCTGGCTGGCCAGGCGGATGCGCTGGGCCTCGCCGCCGGAGAGCGTGTCGGCACTGCGCTCCAGCGTCAGGTAGTCGAGCCCGACATTGACCAGGAACTCCAGACGCGCATGGATTTCATGAACGATCTTGACCGCGATCTCGCCCTTGCGGCCGGGTAGCGTCACCTGGCCGAAGTATTCCCAGGCTTCGCCCACCGGCATTTGAGTCAGCGTCGGCAGATTATGACCGTCGATGAAGACATGGCGCGCCTCCCGCTTGAGGCGGGTGCCATGGCAGGTCGGGCAGGGGCGTACAGCCAGGTATTTGGCGAGGTCGTCGCGCACCATGGAGGATTCGGTCTCGCGATAGCGCCGCTCGAGGTTGGGCAGCACACCCTCGAAAGGGTGTTCGCGGGTGACCTTGCGCCCCCGGTCGTTGACATAGCTGAACGCGATCTCGTCCTTGCCGCTGCCGTTGAGCAGCAGGTCGCGCTCGTGACGGGCAAGTTCGTTCCAGGGCGTGTCCAACGTGAAGCGGTAGTGGTCGGCGACGGCCTGCAGCTGGCTGAAATAGTAGATGCTACGGCGATCCCAGCCCTTGATCGCGCCTTCGGCCAGCGACAGTTCCGGATGGCTGATCAGCTTGTCCGGGTCGAAAAACTGGCGCACGCCGAGGCCGTCGCAGGTCGGGCAGGCGCCGGCCGGGTTGTTGAACGAGAACAGCCGCGGCTCGAGCTCGGAAAGCGAGTAGCCGCAGATCGGGCAGGCGAAGCGTGAAGAGAACGCCAGATCTTCCTGCTCGCCGTCCATGAAGTGGATGATCGCTGTGCCATCGGCCAGGTTGAGCGCGGTCTCGAAGGATTCCGCCAAGCGCTGCTGCAGGTCGTCGCGCACCTTGATGCGATCGACGACGACGCTGATGTCGTGCTTGCGCTTCTTGTCGAGCGCCGGTACGTCGTCCAGCTCGACGGTATCGCCGTCGATCACCGCTCGCACGAACCCCTGGGCTCGCAGCTCGCTGATCAACTGCTGATGCTCGCCCTTGCGGCCCTTGACCACCGGCGCCAGCAGCATCAGCCGGGTGCCCTCGGTCAGTGCCAGCACCTGATCGACCATCTGAGACACCGTCTGGGCCTCGAGCTCTTCGTCGTGATCCGGGCAACGCGGCGTCCCGGCGCGAGCGAACAGCAGGCGGAGATAGTCGTAGATCTCGGTGATCGTGCCGACGGTGGAGCGGGGGTTGTGCGAGGTCGATTTCTGCTCGATGGAAATGGCCGGCGACAGTCCTTCGATATGGTCGACGTCGGGCTTTTCCATCATCGACAGGAACTGGCGGGCGTAGGTCGACAGGGATTCGACGTAGCGTCGTTGCCCTTCGGCGTAAAGCGTGTCGAATGCGAGCGAAGATTTACCCGAACCGGAGAGACCGGTTACCACGATCAACTTGTCGCGCGGCAGTTCGACATCAATGTTCTTCAGGTTATGGGTTCGTGCGCCCCTGACCAGAATGCTGTCCATGACTACCTCGTGCTGCGACGCGGGAAACGACCATTATAGGTCGCGGATCAAATGACCGGCAAAGCCGGCTGCTTTCACTGGCGGAAGGCGAGCGGTAAAATGTGTCGCTCATTCCGAACCATCCTCGGCTCTAGCCGAGTTCACCCAACGTTGTGACCCCCATGACTTCTCGTTTTCTCGTCACCGAACGACGTGCCATCGTCGGGCTGGCAAGTCTCTATGCTTCGCGCATGCTGGGCCTGTTCATGGTCCTGCCGGTTCTGGCGCTGTATGCCGATCATCTCGATGGTGCCACTCCTCTGCTGGTCGGCATGGCGCTGGGCGGCTACGGCCTGACCCAGGCCATCCTGCAAATTCCCTTCGGGCTGCTGTCCGATCGTATCGGCCGTAAAGCCGTCATTGGCGGCGGCCTCGTGCTTTTCATCATCGGTAGCCTGGTCGCCGCCAACGCTACCTCCATCACCGGTATCATCATCGGCCGCTGCCTGCAGGGCAGCGGCGCCGTTGCCGGTGCGATCATGGCGCTGCTGGCCGATCAGACCCGTGAAGAGATCCGCACTGCGGCGATGGCGACCATCGGCCTTTCCATCGGCGTGGCATTCGCCGTTGCCATAGTGGCAGGCCCGCTGATCGCGGATATCGGTGGGCTCGCCGGCGTGTTCTGGTTCACCGCCGCGCTGGCCGCCTGCGGATTGCTGGTCCTGTGGAAACTGGTGCCGAAAGCGCCGAGGCGCATGCCGCACCGCGATGTCGGGATCGACCGGCGTCAGCTGCGTGCGACGCTCGCCCAGGGCGATCTGTTACGACTGGATTTCTCGATTTTTGCGCTACATCTGATTCTGACTGCCTGCTTCACGGCGCTGCCGTTCCGACTCGAGGCATTGGGATTCGCGCCGGCGGATCATGGCTGGGTCTACCTGCCGGTGATGGCGCTGGCCTTCGTCGGCATGATTCCGCTGGTCATCGTGGCCGAGAAGTATCGCAAGATGAAGCCCATTTTCATCGGCGCCGTCGCGGCGATGACGCTGATCCTGCTAGGCTTCGGTGAACTGGCAAGCGACCGGGTCACGTTACTTACCCTACTTTGGGGCTTTTTCGTCGTCTTCAATCTATTGGAGGCGACACTGCCGTCGATGATCAGCAAATTGGCGCCGGCAGGTGCCAAGGGGACGGCCATGGGCGTCTACTCGACCAGCCAGTTCCTGGGAGCTTTTCTCGGCGGCACGCTGGGCGGGGCGCTATCGCAGGGCTTTGGCGTTCAGAGCGTGTTTCTGGGAGCGGCTGTCGTGGGGGCGATCTGGCTGGCCGTGGTCTGGAAAATGCCCGCGCCGCGTCACCTTTCGAGCGAGATCATCGCACTCGACAAGCAATCCATGGACATGCTCGATACACTACTCGACCGTTTTGCCTCGGTGACCGGCGTCGAGGACGTCATGGTGGTACCCGAAGAGCAGGTCGCCTATCTCAAGGTCGACCGTCAGCGTCTGGATGTCGAGATGCTGGCCAGTATCGCAGGTAAACAATGGCAACGAACCGACGCGTGAGCGCGTCGCAACGCAGGAATGCGAGGAGACAACGATGGCCAGAGGTGTAAACAAAGTCATCCTGATCGGCAACCTGGGACAGGATCCGGAAGTCCGCTTTCTGCCTTCGGGGAATCCGGTGTGCAACCTGCGCATCGCTACGACCGATAGCTGGACCGACCGTCAGAGCGGCCAGCGCCAGGAGCGTACGGAATGGCACACCGTGGTGCTGTTCAACAAGCTGGCGGAGATCGCCCAGCAGTACGTGAAGAAAGGGTCGCGTATCTATATCGAAGGCCGGCTGCAGACCCGTAAATGGCAGGGGCAGGACGGTCAGGATCGCTACTCGACCGAAATCGTCGGTAACGACATGCAGATGCTCGATTCCCGCGCCGGTGGGCAGGGCGGCGGTGATTATGCGCCGCAAGGGCAGTATGGCGCCGCGCCGCAGGGCGGCTACGATCAGCAGCCGCAGCAGGGCAACTATGGCGGCAATCCGCAGCCACAGCAGCGCCCGCCGCAGTCAGGGCAGCCGCAACAGCGTCCTCCGCAACAGGGACAGCCGGCGCCACAGCCCAATCAGAACCCCAACTACGGCGCCCCCAACCCGGGTAGCTTCGACGATTTCGACGACGAAATTCCGTTCTGACGCGCGTCGATGAATGACGTCCAGGAAAGTGACCAAAGCCCCGCCAAGCGGGGCTTTTCTGTCCTGGTATCGTGCGGCAGCGCAATGACCGATCGCTTCGGAGGGTTCCGCCGAGTCATAGCGTAGAATCGTTGGGCATGACCACGGGTGTGGTCGCGAGGCCGCCGATCTCGACGTCGATCTCGAACAGGGACCCGGCCAGTGGTTCGTCGTCGCAACCGGTGGCTGCCGAAGTGACGAACAGGCGATCCAGCGCTTCACCGCCGAAGATGCAGGAGGTGGGCTGGGAGATCGGGAGCGCGACTTCGTGATCGAGCGAGCCATCGGCGTGATAGCGGGCAATGCGGCCGCCATCCCACAGGGCGATCCATAACCCGCCTTCGCGATCGCAGGTCATGCCATCCGGATAGCCGGCGCCCTCCGGCAGTCGAATATGCTCGCGGCGGTTCGCCAGCTCGCCGTCGTCGTCGAGATCGAAGGCGAAGACGATCTGGCGTGCGCTGTCGTTGTGATAAAGTGTGCGACCGTCGGGGCTGATGGCAGGGCCGTTGGTCACGTGGTATTGGCTGTCCATCTCTATCAGCCCGCGGCTGTCGAGACGAAACAGGTAGCCGTGAACCTCGGCTTCGGCATCGTCCATGGAACCGAACCATAGCCGGCCGTGGGTATCGCTGTTGGCGTCGTTGAGGCGATCGCCGTCCGGCAGCCATTTGATGGGCGTGAGTCTCTTGCCGATACGAGGGCCATCGGCATCGAGGTCGAGTTCAGCCACGCCGGAGTGCAGGCCGGCAACGAAGCCGCCATCCTCGCGGGGCAGCAGCCAGCAGCAGGCTTCTTCGAGATCCCAGCTCTGGCGCTCGCCATTGTCGGGATGGTAGGCATGCAGCCTGGCTTGTCGGATGTCGACGAACAGCAGAGCCTGAAGGCTATCGGACCAGATGGGGCCTTCGCCGAGTTCGGCGCCGACCTCCCATGCCACAGTGACGTCCTTGTTCATGATGACCCTCCATGGACTAGCGAAGTGTACCGGTATCGATGTCCGTCAATATCAATGTCTGTCACTATCGATACCCTGATTATCAGTGCTTCCGTTGTCGCGGCTTTCATTATCATAGTGCCGGTACCGACAATGGAAATATGATTCTCCCAATGAGTAAGGATTCCAAAGCGATGATACGTGTCGAGGTGCCATCGTGAAGTGTCTGGTGTTGCAAGCAGAGCACTGTCTGAGTCTGGCGCTGCGCGATACGGCCGCGCAGCGTAGCGACATCGAATATTTGCCGGCACCGGAGCTGGTGGATGCCGATGTGCTGGCCACGATCGGTCCGGATGCCGTGATCGTGCCGCCGCTGGCGGATCCTGGTCGCTGCGAACCGGCGGTGGTCTATGCCCACGCCAGTCAGGTCGAAGCGCTGCTCGAAGCGTGCCAGGCTCGCCGGATTCCGCTGATCTGGTGCGTCTCGGACACGCTCTACGAGGATGGGGCGGAAGGCCCGATCGACGAGGACGTTCTGCCACGGCCGCGGGATGAGGCGTTGCGCCGACTGATCTCGGTCGGCGAGCACGTGCGCCGCCATCCTCAGCATCTGATCCTGCGTCTGGGGCCGCTGTTCGGGCTCGAAGGCGAAGGCGCCTGGTTGAGCGAACTGATCGAATCGCTGATGCGCGGCGAATCGGTGCGTGCGGCCCAGGATCTGGTGCTCTGCCCGATATCGGTGAAGGCCGTCGCGCGCGCGCTGACGGGCGTGCTACTGCAGCTCGATAGTGGTGCTGGTGCCTGGGGCACCTACCATCTCTGCGGTACGGAACCCGTCAGCGTCTTCACCTTCTGCTCTGTGGTCCGGACACAGCTGGCGACGCGTCTCGAAGGCGTCGGAGCCTTGCCGGCGCCGGGTGAATTGCTGGCGCTCAATCAACACCACGACACGCCGCTGCGACGAGTGCTCAACTGTCGTCGGCTGCTCGATGTCTTCGGTATCCACCAGAAGTCCTGGCGGCTGGAGTTGGGACTGATGCTGGATGCCTGGTGCCAGCAGCACTATCCCGACCATGATGAGGTCGATAATGGCAGCCGAGACAGTCGCAAGGGGGAAACGTCCCGCGCATGAAAGCCTTTCGTAGTGTGATCTTCTATATCGGTTATTTCCTGGCGATCCTCGTCTCCGGTCTGCTGATGTTGCCCATCGGTTTCGCCCTGCCGACCCGCTCGCGGTTCCGCCTGTTCAATTGGCATAACCGATTCATCATCAGATGGCTCTCCTTGACCTGCGGCATTCGCTACCACATTCGTGGCCGTGAGCGGGTTCCCGAGGGGCCCTGCGTGGTACTGGCCAATCATCAGAGCGAGTGGGAAACCGTCTACCTGCAGCTGCTCAAGACACCGATCTGCACCGTGCTCAAGAAGGAACTGCTCGAGATTCCGCTATTCGGCTGGGGCGTGCGTCTACTGCGACCGATCCCGCTGGATCGCTCGAAGCCGTCGGCCGCCATGCGTCAGGTGCTTTCTCATGGCAAGCAGCGTCTGGAAGAAGGGTTGTCGGTACTGATCTTCCCCGAGGGGACGCGCGTACCGCCGGGACAGCGACGTCGCTTCAACAAGAGCGGTGCGGTAATCGCGTGTCGTACCGGCGTTCCGGTGCTGCCCGTCGCTCACAATGCCGGCGAGCGCTGGGGCCGTCATTGGGTCAAGCAGCCCGGCGTGCTCAATGTGGTCGTGGGCGAGCCGATCGAGACTGTCGGCCGCAGCCCCGAAGAGGTGATGGCGGAGCTGGAAGCCTGGATCGAGCGCACCCTCGACGAGATATCCGAAGTGCCGCGTCCACCGCTGCCGGAGAAGGCTGCGCCGGCAGAGTTGCCGTCCTGACCCGATTCGCTGAGACGGATAGCAGAAAACGAGCCCAAAAAAGGCGCCCCGCGGGGCGCCTTTTGCATTGGTAACGATGAAGCCAGACGATCAGCTTTCGAAGCGATCCAGTACCAGACAGGCGTTGGTGCCACCGAAGCCGAAGCTGTTGGACAGCACGCGCTTGACGTCGACATCGTCGCGACGCTGGCGAACGATGTCGAAACCGTTGGCCTGCTCGTCGAGCGTATCGATGTTGGCCGACGCGCAGATGAACCGGTTCTGCATCATCAGCAGCGCGTAGATCGCTTCCTGCACGCCGGTCGCGCCCAGCGAGTGACCTGTCAGCGACTTGGTCGAGCTCATTGCCGGCGTGGTATCGCCGAATACCTCACGGATGGCCTTGAGTTCGGCCACGTCGCCCACCGGCGTCGAGGTGCCGTGGGTATTGATGTAGTCGACCTTGCCTTCCAGTCCTGCGAGCGCCTGGCGCATGCAGCGTGCCGCGCCTTCGCCGGAAGGGGCGACCATGTCGTGCCCGTCGGACGTCGCGCCGTAGCCCGTGATCTCGGCGTAGATCTTGGCGCCGCGAGCCTTGGCGTGTTCGAGCTCTTCGATCACCAGCATGCCGCCACCACCGGCGATGATGAAGCCGTCACGATCCACGTCGTAGGGGCGCGAAGCCTTCTCCGGCGTGTCGTTGTAATGGGTGGTCAGCGCGCCCATGGCGTCGAACAGACAGGACAGCGTCCAGTGCTCTTCCTCGCCGCCACCGGCGAAGACCACGTCCTGCTTGCCCATCTGGATCTGTTCCACGGCACTACCGATGCAGTGGGCCGAGGTGGCGCAGGCAGAGGAGATCGAGTAGTTGACGCCCTTGATCTTGAACGGCGTCGACAGGCAGGCCGAAACCGTGCTGCCCATGGTGCGGGTCACGCGGTACGGGCCGACACGGCGCAGGCCTTTTTCCCGCATCACGTCGGCGGCTTCGACCTGATTGGCGCTGGAGGCACCGCCGGAGCCTGCGATCAGGCCGGTACGCGGGTTGGAGATGTCGCTGGCCTCGAGCCCGGCATCGTCGACCGCCTGCTGCATGGCGATATAGGCGTAGGCGGCTGCATCGCCCATGAAGCGCAATTGCTTGCGATCGACCAGAGATTCGATGTCGATATCGACGACACCGGCAACCTGGCTGCGAAAGCCAAGTTCGGCATATTCCGGCTTGAAGCGAATGCCGGAGCGCCCCTGGCGCAGAGAGTCGAGCACCTGTTGGGCGTCGTTGCCCAGGCAGGAAACGATGCCCAGGCCGGTGACTACCACTCGTTTCATGGAAGCCTCCCGCTCAGAATTTCTCAGTATTGGTGAACAGGCCGACACGCAAGTCCTTGGCCTCGTAGATGGCCTGACCGTCGACCGACAGCGTGCCATCGGCGATGCCCAGCACCAGGCGCCGGGTGATCACACGCTTGATCTCGATATGGTACGTAACCTGGCCCGCGCTCGGCAGGATCTGTCCGGAGAACTTGACGTCGCCGCAACCCAGGGCGCGACCACGACCGGGGTTGCCCAGCCAGCCGAGGTGGAAGCCGACCAGCTGCCACATGGCATCCAGGCCGAGGCAGCCGGGCATCACCGGGTCACCAGGAAAATGACACTGGAAGAACCACAGGTCCGGATGGATATCCAGCTCGGCGATGATTTCGCCCTTCTGGTATTTGCCGCCTTCCTCGTTGATCTGCGTGATGCGGTCGAGCATCAGCATGTTGGGAGCGGGCAGTTGGGCGTTACCGGGGCCGAACAGTTCCCCCCGGCTGCATTTCAGCAGATCGTCTTGGCTGAAAGAGTGCTGTCTGGTCACTGGATCGTTCCGAGAATCGAAAATAGAGTTTGCCTCGTCGTCTGCAAGGCGCGGCCAGTCTAATGGCTGCGCGCGCTGATTGCACGCCAGCCAAAGCCTAGTCTTGTGCTACCTATGGCGCAATGATCGGAGTGAAGCTTGCCCTGGCGAATGCCCCCGGGGCATGATGCGGACGGAAATGGGAGGCTCTGCAATAGCCGCCAGTCAAACGATGACGACGACAAACGACAATCTATGTGGCCTTTCTTTACGCTGAATCGACCGCTGGTCTGGTTGGCCCTGGCGGCTCTGGCTGCCGCCAGCGTGCTGCCCATACTGGGGCTGAGGCTGGCAGCGCTGGCGGTGGTGATCATCGGCATGCTCGATGGCTGGCGCCAGATCCGGCTCGAACATCAACGTCGCCGCCTCAGCGAGCACGCTCTCGAGCTTTCACAGGATGGCGTGATCATTACCAATACTGCCAATCGTATCGTGGCCGTCAATCCCGCATTCACTCAGATCACCGGCTACACGCTGGAGGAAATCCGGGGCCATGATCCCTCCGTACTGTCGTCGGGGCGTCACGACAAGGCGTTCTACGACCTCTACTGGAAAACGCTGAAAAGCACCGGCCGCTGGGAGGGCGAGGTCTGGAACCAGCGCAAGTACGGCGACCAGTATCCTGAATGGCTGCGGGTTCAGGCCTTTCAGGATCACAAGGGCCGGGTTTCCCATTATGTGGGGCTGTTCACCGATATCAGCCGGCACAAGGCACGAGAGCAGGATCTGAGTCGTATCGGGTTCGAGGATCCACTGACCGGTTTGCCCAATCGGCGACGCTTGCACGATCTGCTGGCGTCTCGCCTGCAGCACCTGCGCGCCGGAGAAGGGCTGGACCTGGCACTGATCGATATCGATGCCTTCAAGGCGATCAACGACAACCTGGGCGTCGAGAATGGAGACCGCCTGCTGTCACGCTTCGGCCAACGGCTGGCTGCCCAGGTCGCCGGCGGTATCGTCGGGCGGCTGGGCGGCGACGAATTCATGGTCATTCGCACCACCACGTTCGACGATCACGAAAAATGGGTGAGCAGCCTGCGTCAGCACTTGAGCGAGCCCTTCGAGATCGACGAAAGCTCGTTGCGACTGGGGTTGACCATCGGCAGCTGCCGGGCGCCGGAAGATGGCACCGACCCCAACGTGCTGTTCCAGCGGCTCGAATCCGCGCTTTACAGCGCCAAACGCCACGGCAGCAATCATGATCGACGCTTTCGCCCTTCCCTGGAGGTCGAAACCGACCGCCATCTGACCATTCTCAACGAACTACGCCAGGCACTGGCCCATGGATCGCAGCTGGAAATCCATTACCAGACTCAGCACCGGCTGGACGATGGCAAAATGGTGGGGATGGAAGCGTTGCTGCGCTGGCATCACCCCGAGCATGGCCTGATCCTGCCGAGCGAGTTCATTCCGCTGGCGGAACGCTATGGCCTGATGCCGGCGCTGGGAGGCTGGGTCATCGACCAGGCCGTGGCGCAGCTGGCGACCTGGCGAGGGCTGGGGCTGGAAGTGGTGCCCATCTGGGTCAATCTTTCGGCGCTGCAACTGATCCAGGGCGACCTGGAATCCCACCTGATCTCGACACTGGCGCAGTATCGGGTGCCGGCCCAACTGCTCGGTCTGGAATTGACCGAATCGGTCTTGATCGACGAGCGTGCCGGCGATATCTCGTCACGACTGGAAGCGCTGCGGCAGCAAGGTCTGCAGATCGCGATCGACGATTTCGGGACGGGCTATTCGTCGATGGCGTATCTCAAGCGTCTACCAATCGACAAGCTGAAGCTGGACCGGGAGTTTATCCGGGCGTTGCCCCACGATCATGCCGACGCCGCGATCACTTCGGCGGTACTGGCAATGGCGCAGGGATTGCACATGGATGTGATCGCTGAAGGCGTGGAAACCGCCGAGCAGCGGGACTTCCTGCTGGCCAGAGGCTGCCGCCACGTACAGGGTTACCTCTATGCTCGCCCCCAGCCGGCCGACGAGGTGGAAAGCCGGCTGCGCGAGGCGGTGGAAAGCGCCCAGACCTGAAGCCACCGCTCGCGCCGTGCCGCGAAAGCGTGCATGCCTTGCCTACTTCGGCAATGCGCTGACGGCATGGTGAAGCCGTGCGGACATGAGTCGGGTCAGCATCAACCCAGATTCTTGAATGCCTCCAGGGCCCGCTCTCTGGCGCGCTCATGATCGACGATCGCTGGCGGATAGCCCGTTTGACGGCGCTGCTCCGCGTTGGGCTGATGGCGGGATTTGGCCGGCAGGCCGGCGAGCTCCGGCAGCCAGCGGGCGATGAATTCGGCATCCGGATCGAAACGCCGGGACTGGGTGGTCGGGTTGAATATCCGGAAGTAGGGGGCGGCATCGGTGCCGGTCGAGGCTGCCCACTGCCAGCCGCCATTGTTCGAGGCGAAATCGCCATCCACCAGTTGCTGCATGAAGAAGGCTTCGCCGCGGCGCCAGTCGAGCAGCAGATGCTTGCTGAGGAACATGGCCGTCACCATGCGTAGCCGGTTGTGCATCCAGCCGGTCGCGACCAGCTGGCGCATGGCGGCGTCGACGAGCGGGAATCCGGTGCGTCCTTCGCACCACGCCTCGAAATCCTTGTCGCTGTGGCGCCAGCTCAACCGGTCGGTTTCGAGCTTGAACGGGCGATGGCGACAGACGCGGGGAAAACCGACGGCGATGTGCTGGTAGAACTCGCGCCAGATCAGCTCGTTGGTCCAGCTCGTCAGGCCGGCGTCGCCATCGCCGAGATGGCCGCCGTTGTTGGCCATCACGGCCTGCAGGCACTGTCTGTGGGAAATCATCCCGGCCGAAAGGTAGGCGGATAGTTCGCTGGTGCCGGCGATGGCCGGGAAGTCGCGATCATCCTTGTAACGGCGCGCCCGCCGCTGCAGGAAGCGGGACAGCCGGTCGGCGGCGGCTTCCTGACCTGCCGGCCAGGACGAATCCTCTGCGCTGGCGGAGCCGGAGAAGACCACGGCGGAGCGGTCCCGCTCAGGTAGCTCGGGAATCGGGTCGCTGGAAATCTCCAGCCTGGCCTGGCGTGGAGGTGTCTCACGCAACGCCAGCTGGTCTGCGCCGACGCGCTGATGCCAGGCTTTGGCGAACGGGGTGAAGACCTTGTAGTACTCGCCCTGACCCGTCAACAATTCGCCCGGCTCGAAGGCAATGGCGTCGGTGTAGGCATGGACTGCGAGCCCCTCGTGGGCGAACGCCTCGGAGACCCTGGCGTCACGCTCCCGCTCATCCAGCGGATACTCGCGATTGAAATGAAGCGCTTGCGCCTCATAACGCCTGGCCGCCTCCAGCAGTGCCTTGGGCGCCGCGCCGAAGTCCTCGATGTCACGGTAGAGCAGCGGGATATCGAGTTCAGCCAGCGCTTTCTGCAGCGCGATGACGCCACGATGCAGAAACGAGATCTTGTTGGCACCATGGTCATGGCGGCGCCACTGGTGACGACAGGCGAGATAGATGCCGATCACCGGGCCCTTGCGGGCGGCTGCGCTCAACGCGGAGTGGTCGAGCGTTCTCAGGTCGTTGCGAAACCAGACGAGTTGCGTGGGCGACATAGCACGTCCCTGTTACCGATGACTGAGCGACGCGTCCCTGCGTCGCGGGCTATTCACCCTGTTGCGCTGTCACGGCGAGCCTGACGCTCGCGCCGTGCGTCCATGCCTGTGGCCGGTTCAACTGCCGGCTTCGATCGTCGCCCGCATTCGGCTCAGCGCTTGGCTCATGTCCTCTCCCAGCACGGCGACCGAGGTGTTCTCGAAATCGCTGGCCCGGATACGAGCGACGGGTCCGACCAGGCATACCGGTGCCTGGGACTGTTCGGCAAGCCGCGGCAACTGGCGTCGAATGATGTCGCTGCGTTCGGCGTGACTGCTGGCGAGCAGCAGCGCTTTGGCGCCGAGACGCTCGACGGCCAGCGGAAACTCGCTCAGCGGAAGATCGCCATCGATCAACTGGACGCGATAGCCCGCGGCGGACGCGGCCAAGCCCATCAGCAGTGCCCAAAATCCGCTGCTGTCGTCGGGCAAGCGTGCGACCAGTATTTCACCCGCATTGCTCAACTGGTTGGCGTGGTAGATCCGGGTGCCGATCCGCGTGCGCAGGAAAGTCTCCAGCACCCGGCGTTGGAGCGTGGCGCCGAACTGGTCGCCCCAGCGCTCTTCCAGCTGCGAGATGACGGGCTGCCAGAGTTCCGCGATACACAGGCTGACCGGATACAGCGACAGGCTCTGGTTGAACAGTACTTCCAGCCGGGCCGAGTCGAGAGACTCCACGGCGTGGATCAGATGCTGACGCTGGCTGGCCCAGTCTCCCATCTGCGGCGCTGGCGTCTCGGCCGCCTCCGGCTGATCCAGAAGCTCCCGCACCTGGCTGACCGGAACGCCGCGGTTGAGCCACTGCAGAATGCGCTCGACGCGCTCGATATCGTCAC
Organism: Salinicola salarius; assembly: GCF_002179555.1. Classification (GTDB taxonomy): domain Bacteria; phylum Pseudomonadota; class Gammaproteobacteria; order Pseudomonadales; family Halomonadaceae; genus Salinicola; species Salinicola salarius_A. Next base: position 47,021 of record NZ_NHOU01000015.1, read on the forward strand.
GGCCGTAGAGCCGATGACCTTTTGGCGTGCGCTGGGGGCGGATCAGACCGTAGCGGCGCTCCCAGGCGCGCAGTGTGACGGAGTTGACTCCAGTGAGTCGCGATACTTCACGAATCGGGTAGAGCGGCGCGGCACTGGAATCCATTGCCTTGTAAGTCATGCAAGTCCTCCTGCGAGGTCTCTGCGTGCGCCGTCTCGTCGAATAGGGTGGTTCATGTCAATGTTGCGAGTCATCACTACGGCTTCGAAAGTGTCAGGGCATCGGTTGTGGCATCTGGCGCGGTCCACACCAGTGTAACCTGCGAATAGTGCCCTGATGCCTTGTCGACGTCACCTCAGTTCGGCAACGATCGCTAGAAAGCGATGACTTCGACGAGTCGTGACGAGACGGATACTACCGTCTCGATACCTCAAGGATGGGTGAAGATATTGTACGTTTCAAGTGGTTTGTACAATATTCATGTAAGACGTAGACAGGTTTTACAGATCCTGCGCCTGCGATTCGACGATACTGGCGTGGGCGTCGACGAAAGCCGAGTGCTGGCCGACCGGATCCAGCAGATGCAGCGAAACCGGATGTTGCCGAGCGATCTCCTCGAGCTGGCCGGGAACGTCTTCCCGCAGGTGCCGGCCCGCCGCGAAGAACAGCGGCAGGATCTCTAGTCGCGAGATGCCTTGCGCTGCCAGTTCGGCCACCCGGGGCTCGAGTGAAGGCTCGCTCAACTCCGTGAAAGCGAGAACAACGGGCTTGCCGACGCTAGGCTGCAGGTTCTGCTCCAGCGTTTCGAACGGGCAAGCCAGCGAGCACCGCTGGAACCGTGGGCCAGCAGAATCATGGCGGACTGTGTCATGCTGCTCCCTGAAAAGGGGTTGAATGCCGGGGGCGAAGTCGAGTTGTCACGCGACCATGAAAAGTACGCGCTGGGACGGCTCGCCGTCGGATGGCCAGACTCAACGTATTGTACAATATCCGTATAACTTGGAGCATCCATCATGCGTCTATTGATCACGGGCGGTACGGGATTCGTCGGACGTCGACTGGTCGAGCGGGCTCTGGCGGCCGGCCACGACGTCATGGTGATCTCTCGCGACCCGGAACGGGCTCGCCGGCAGTTGCCGCAGAGCGTGCGCATCGGTGACGATGCCATGGATTTTGCATCGTCTCTACCAGAGGCCATCGTCAATCTGGCCGGGGAACCGATTGCCGACCGGCGCTGGAGCGACCCGCAGAAGACCCGGCTGGTCGAATCGCGCCGCCACGCGACACGCGACGTCGTCGCGCTATGCGAGGAGCTGGCGCGGCGGGACCAACCGCCGGAAGTACTCGTCTCCGGTTCGGCCATGGGTTACTACGGCGATCAGGGCGATCGCGAAGTGACCGAGGAGACGCCACCCCACGACGAATTCGCCCATCGCCTGTGTCAGGCCTGGGAGGCGGAGGCGCTCAAGGCCGAAGCCTTCGGGGTAAGAGTGGCCTGTCTGCGTACCGGGCTGGTGCTGGATGCTGGCGGCGGCACCCTGGCCAAGATGATGCCGGCGTTCAAGCTGGGGCTGGGCGGTCGCCTGGGAGACGGGCGCCAGTACATGCCGTGGATTCATCGGGAGGATCTGGTCGGCATGATCGAGTTTCTGCTCGAGAAGACCTCGCTCAGCGGCCCGTTCAACGGCTCCGCGCCGCAACCGGTGACCAATGCCGAGTTCACCAGGGCGCTGGGGCGTCACCTGCATCGGCCGGCGGCGCTGTTCGTGCCCGCGCCGCTGCTGAAACTCGGACTGGGGGAGATGTCTCGCCTGCTCCTGACCGGTGCCTGCATGCGTCCCAAGCGCTTTCAGGAGGCCGGCTTCACCTTTCGCTATCCGACTCTGGACGACGCCTTGGCGGCAATCGTGTCCCATTGAGCGCGTCCGCGGCTTGCCGCGGACGCGGATCCTCGATGCGCTGGCGAACTAGCGTGCGTCCTTGTCGACGGTGACGATCACGCGTACCGCGTCGAGGCGCAGCGACGCGCCTTCGATGGCGTTATCGAGGGCGTGGCGTTCGTCTTTCAGGGCCTGCAGCTCGTCGTCGCGGATGGCGCCGTTGTGCTGGGCAAGGGCCTTGAGGCGCGACAGCTCCAGGTCGAGGGTTTCCCGCATCTCCTGCTGGGCGCGTTCGACCAGCGACGGTAATTCGCGCTGGGCCTCCTGCTCGCCCTTCTTCAGCAGCTCGCGCAACGCGTCGTGCCGGGATTTCAGCAGCTCTCGCGCGACGCCTTTCTTGACTCGCTGCAGGTTGCGGGAGAGCCCGCTGAAGGTGACCTTGTCCGACAGGTTGGCGCCGCTCTCGTCGAGCAGCACCCGAATGCCGGTATCCGGCAGGAAGCGGCCCAGTTGCAGCCGCTTGGGTGCCGGGCAGTGCGTGCGGAAGATCAGTTCCAGCATCAGCCGTCCGCCGGGAATGTTGGGATGCTTGAGCAGCGCGAGGGCGGTGTTGCCCAGGCTGGAGTCGAGAATGCGCTCCATCACCGTGGTCACCAGCGGATGCTCCCAGGAGAGACGCTGGATGTCGTCGCGCGCCAGTGCCTGAGTGCGCGAGTAGGTCACGGTGAACCCCTCATCGCCCTGGGCCAGCCCCGGCAGGCTGTCGATCATGTGCGAGCCGGGCGTGAGATGCATCTGGCCGTTACCGAGATCCCGGCTATCGACGCCGAAGATGTCCAGCGCCTGGTCGACATAGCGGGGCAGGGCGCTGTCGTTGTCCTGCTCCACGATTGCGCTGATCACGGCATCCGCCCGCTCGGGGCGGCAGGCATTCCACTCCAGCAGGCGATTGCGGCCCGCTTCGCGCTCGGCCAGGCGAGCATCGTTGAAGGTGCGGGTCTCTGCGATCAGCGAGTCCAGGCCGCTGCTTTCGTCGAGGCCGTCGTCATCGAGACTTTCACGCAGCGCATCGCCGAAAGCCTCGAGGACGTCACCGCCCGCCGCGTGCGGCGCCTCGAACGCGGCGAGGCCGTCGTGATACCAGCGCAGCAGCGTGGCGGTGGGGCTTTTCTCGATCACCGGCACGTGAATATCGATCGGATGCAGCTGGCCGATACGGTCGAGTCGCCCGATACGCTGCTCGAGCAGGTCGGGGTGCCAGGGCAGATCGAACATGACCAGATGGTGGCAGAATTGGAAGTTGCGCCCCTCGGAGCCGATTTCGGAGCAGATCAGCACCTGACAGCCGTCATCGTCATCGGCAAAGGCGGCGGCGGCGCGGTCGCGCTCGACCAGGCTCATCTCTTCGTGGAAGACCGGCGCCTGGATACCGGCGCGCACGCGCAGCGCCTCGGCCAGGTCCACGGCAGTCTGACGCCAGTGGGCAATCACCAGCACCTTCTGCTGGTTGCCCAGTGTCTCGAGCTGGCCGAGCAGCCACTCGACGCGGGGATCGAGACGCCACCAGGGCGTGTCATGCTGGATCGCGGCATCGTGCAGGGCGCGATAGGCGGCCTCGGGATAGAGCCGGGCGTCGTGCGTGCTCAGGTCCGCTGCGGTCAAGCGGGCGGCGAAGTGATCGTTGCCCTGTCTGAGTTCCTCGAACTGGTCTTGGTAGGCCGCCGGCATCGCCAGCGAGGCGACGTGCAGGTGACGTTCGGGAAAGCCGCCGACATGACGGCGGCTGTTGCGAAACATGACCCGGCCGGTGCCGTGGCGATCCAGCAACTGTTCGCGCAGCTGGCGGCGGGCGCTGTCGCGCTGGGCCTCGTCGCTTTCGGCGTCCAGCAGGGTGTCGAGCAGCGCGCGGCTGTCGCCGTCATCGATGATGGCGCCAAGACGGTCGCGGTCGGCGGCATCGCCCGGCAGCCGCTCGAGTGCTTCGATCGCTTCGGCCACGGCGGTATAGCCGGCTTCTTCTTCCCGAAAGCGTTCGAGATCGTGATAGCGGTCGGGATCGAGCAGACGCAGCCGGGCGAAGTGGCTCTCCAGGCCCATCTGCTCCGGTGTCGCGGTCAGCAGCAGAAGACCGGCGATATGCTTCGACAGGCGCTCGACGCAGGCATAACCCGGGCCTTCTGCCTGTGGCGTCCAGTCGAGATGGTGCGCCTCGTCGACGATTAGCAGATCCCACTCGGCGCTCTCGGCCTGACGCTGACGATGCGGGTTGGCGAACAGCCACTCCTGGCTGGCCAGGATGCACTGGCCGCTGTCGAAGGGGTTGTCCTCGTCGAACGCTTCGCTCTGGGCTTCGTCCAGCAGCGTGACCGAGAGCGAGAAACGGCGCAGCAATTCGATCAGCCATTGGTGGGTCAGGCTGGCTGGCACCAGAATCAGCGCCCGGCTGGCGCGCCCGGTCAGCAGCAGGCGATGCAGGATCAGCCCGGCCTCGATGGTCTTGCCCAGGCCGACTTCGTCGGCCAGCAGAACGCGCGGGGCATGGCGCCGGGAGACTTCGTCGGCGATATAGAGCTGGTGCGGAATCAGATCGATGCGCGGCCCGGCCAGGCCCAGTGCGGGGCTACGGGCGATGCGCTGGTGGTGATGCAGCGAGCGATAGCGCAACTGGAACCAGTCGTTGCGGTCGACCTGGCCGGTCAGCAGGCGATCCTGGGCCTGATGAAAGCGCATGTTGTCGGAGAGCTTGGCTTCGCTGAGCGACACGGATTCACCGTCATCGGTCTGGCCGTGGTAGATCACGCAGCCATCGCGTTCTTCGATACGCTCGACGGTCAGCTGGTTGCCGTCGGCGGTATCGATGCGATCACCGGGGCCGAACACCACGCGGGTCAGCGGTGCCTGACGGGCGCTGTAGGTACGGGTTTCCTGACTGGCGGTGAACAGCACGGTGACGCTGCGTGCATCGACGGTGAGAATGGTGCCGAGCCCAAGCTCGGTTTCGCCGTCGCTGATCCAACGCTGGCCGGGAGAGAAATCGCTCATGGTGCCTCGGTCGTGTGTACGCTGCGGGGAACGGATCGAATGGGCGACGCATTCTAGCGTAAACCGCGTGCGGCCTTAAGCACTGAACGGTTCGGCGTGTCCCGGCATTGGCGTTACACTGCCTCGGCGTGGGTCCGGGCGTCGCGGACTCGGATACGGGCGCGAATCACCTTACGAGGAGAGGTTATGGCGGGGGCAGGGCCAAGAGACGGTCTGCGTCGGATCGCGATCGCCAGCCAGGCGATCGGATTCGTTCTGATCATCACGCTGGAGACGGTGATGGGAGACGGTGCCAGACCCTGGCAGGGCGTGACGCTGGCGTTGATGCTGGTGACCGCGGCCTGGCTAGCGCTGGTGCGACGTTATCGGCGTAACCGAAAGCAGCGCCGCAAGCGCGAAGACGACGATTGACGCCGCCGGTCAATCCCGGTCGAGTCCCGACCGCCATCGATCCGGCTCTGCCCATGGCATCCGTGCCTGGATGCATTAAGCTTGGCCTTATCCCTGCGCCCGGAGCGTGCCCGTGCTACTGAACAGCCTGATCCTGATATTGACCGTTGCGGGCATGGAGATCGCGTCGGCGCTGATCCATCGCTACGTCATGCACGGCTTTGGCTGGGGCTGGCATCGCTCGCATCACGAGCCGCACCAGAACCGATTCGAGCTGAACGATCTCTACGCCGTGGTCTTCGCCGCCATCGCCATCGTGCTCATCGCACTGGGTACCCAGGGCGTCTGGCCGCTGCAGTGGATCGGTGCCGGCATGACCGCCTACGGGATGCTCTACTTCATCGTTCACGACGGGCTGGTGCACAAGCGCTGGCCGTTTCGCTACATTCCGCGGCGCGGCTATCTCCAGCGCCTCTACCAGGCTCACCGCCTTCATCATGCCGTCAAGGAACGCGAGCGCGGCCTCTCCTTCGGCTTTCTCTATGCACCGCCGACGGACAAGCTGAAGGCCGAGCTGCGTCGCCGTCAGCTGTCGTCCGTTAGCGAGGACGCTGCCAGAGATGCGCGGGCCGAGGATCGGGTCGTCGCCCGCGAGCGTTGAGCGCCTGACCGGCTCCCGCCAACAGCAACCCGATCTTCTCTCCCTTGCCGGTGCCCTGACGTCGATCCCAGGCGTGTTCTCCGGCGCAGGCAACCTTGACGCCGATCCGCCGATAGACGCCCCGCGCCGTGGCGATGGCCCAGGCCGAGCGCAGCGGCAGAGCAGGCAGGCCGTCCCGCGCCGAGTCGTAGTAGGGCTCGGCCACGGCCACCAGCCGGCCGGCGAGCACGGCGAGCCGTTCGCGATGGCGCAACGCCGTGAGCTCATCGAGCGGTATGCCGACTTCGTCGAGCCAGGCCAGCGGCAGATAGCAGCGGCCGATCCGGGCGTCGTCGACGATATCCCTGGCGATGTTGGTGAGCTGGAAGGCGAGGCCCAGGTCGCAGGCGCGGTCCAGCACGGCTTCGCCTCGCACGCCCATGACGCGCGCCATCATCAGCCCCACCACGCCCGCGACGTGATAGCAGTAGCGCAGCGTGTCCGACAGATGCGGATAGGTCTCGCCGCGCACGTCCATGGCGTAGCCCTCCAGATGATCGAACGCCTGCGACTGGGGAATCTCGTGGGTCAGCGCGACTTCCTGAAACGCGGCAAAGGCCGGGTCCGATATGGACTCGCCGGCGTAGGCGAGCCGAGTCGACTCCCGCAGCCGCTCGAGTCGCGCCTCCGGCGTGTCCTGGCTCACCGCGTCCGTCTCGAAGCCCAGCGTTTGACCGTCGATCACGTCATCGCAGTGACGGCACCAGGCGTAGAGCATCAGCGCGGATCGCCGCGTGCGCGGCTCGAAGAGTTTCGAAGCGGTAGCGAAGCTCTTCGAGCCCACCGCCATGGTGCGGGTCGCGTGGTCGAGCAGCGCCTCGCTCATGTTGACGCCTCTCGCTTGCCCAGATCCTCGATCATCAGCCCGGCCGTCGCCTGGGCGGAGCCGATGACGCCGGGAATCCCCGCGCCAGGATGCGTGCCCGCGCCGACCAGGTAGAGATTGTCGATTCGGCTGTCGCGATTGTGAGGCCGGAACCAGGCGCTCTGGGTCAGGATCGGCTCGACCGAGAACGCCGAGCCCTGATAGGCATTCAGCGTATCGCGGAAATCGAACGGGGTAATGTGGCGATGCGTCACCAGCTGACTGCGCAGGCCCGGCATGTAGTTCGCTTCCAGATAATCGAAGATCCGCTCGCGCAGCCGAGGGCCTTCGATTTCCCAGTCGAGATCGGCGGTGCCCAGGTGCGGGACCGGCGCCAGCACGTAGTAGGCGCCGCAGCCCGGCGGGGCGAGCGACGGGTCGGTGACGCAGGGCGCATGCAGATAGAGCGAGAAGTCCTCGGCCAGCGCGTCCTTGTTGAATATCTCGTCGATCAGCTCGCGATAGCGCGGCCCGAAGCAGACCGTGTGGTGCGCCAGCTGGGTGTGGTTGTGATCGAGTCCGAAATAGAGAACGAACAGTGAATTGCTCATCCGCTTGCGCTTGAGGCTCGCGGTGGCCTTCGCGCCGCGTGGGTGATGGCCGAGCAACGTCTCGTAGGTGTGGACGACATCGGCATTGGAGGCCACCGCACGCGCCTCGAGCCGACGGCCATCCGCGAGCGTGACTGCGCTGATGCGATCGCCTTCGGTCTCCAGCCGTTCGACCCTGGCATCGAGCATGAGCTCGCCGCCGATGTCCTCGAACAGCCTGACCAGCGCACCGGTGCCGCCGCGTGGAAACCATACGCCCCATTCGCGCTCGAGAGCATGGATCAGGGTGTAGATCGACGAGGTCGAGAACGGATTGCCGCCCACCAGCAGCGAGTGGAACGAGAACGCCTGGCGAAGGTGCTCGTCCTCGACGAAGCTCGACACCATGCCGTAGACGCTGCGCCACGCCTGCAATCGGGTCAGCTGCGGCGCGGCCTTGAGCATGTCGCGAAACGACAGGAACGGCTTGGCGCCGAGCTTGAGGTAGCCTTCCCGGAACACGTCGCGGGAATAGTCGAGAAAACGCCGATAGCCTTCCACGTCCCCCGGGTTGAGCTGGCGAATCTGCGCTTCCAGTTTCGCCTGATCGTTGTCGTAGTCGAACACTTCGCCCGTTTCCCAGCAGAGCCGGTAGAAGGGCGTGACAGGCAACAGCGCCACGTAGTCGGAAAGCGATTTGCCGGCGAGCGTGAACAGCGACTCGATGGCGCTGGGGTCGGTGATCACCGTGGGGCCGGCATCGAAGGTGAAGCCTTCGTCTTCGTAGACGTAGGCACGCCCGCCGGGCTTGTCGCGGCTCTCCAGCAACAGCGTGGGAATGCCCGCCGCCTGCAGGCGAATGGCAAGCGCCAGGCCGCCGAAGCCGGCGCCGATCACGATCGTTTTCTTCATTGCAAAGCCCTTGGCCGACTCATCGAAAATCATCCAGGCGCGGCGTTCGTTTCAGCACCGCCCGGGCCGCTTCGACGACCGGGACGGGCGGTTTGCCGACGAGAATTCGCAGCTTGTCGGCACGCTTCAACTGGCCGGCGTAGAAGCGCGCGATCAACCCGGCGTCGAGCCCGTAGAAACGCTGCATGACGCGAAAGCGCTCATCGGGCCGACCGGCGAGGAACAGCATGCGGTTGAGCATGCGAAAGAAGCGCTGCTCGCGCCACTGCGTGCCGGCGAAGCGATGAATCAGCGCGGACAGCGCCGGTGCCTCGAGCGGCATGCGCTCGGCGATACGATCCGCCAGCGCCGCGGCCACCGGCAGCGAATAACCGGTGGTGGCATGAAACAGCCCGGCACGCAGGCCGCTGGCGGGCTGGTTCGCCAGCGGTGCCCGGAACGCCTCGAAGTCGCCGGCCAGTGTGATCGGCAGGCTGCCTTGCTCCTCCCGCACCAGCGCCTGCCGTTGCCAGCCCTGCGCCTCGGCGTAGCGGGCAAGATTGGTGCGGGCGCGATCGGTGTCGAGGCCGGCGCTGTCGACGTAGTAGGTGTCCTCGATCAGCAATTCGGTCGGTGATAGCGGCAGCGTATAGACGAAGCGATAGCCGCCCTGCTGGTCGACGGTGGCATCCATCAGGGTCGGCCTGACGAGGCCATGCGGCATGGCGAGCCGCCACTGCTGGCCGACGAAGGCCTGGAAACCGATGGTCAGATGCGGGGAAGGGCGATAGCCGCGACCGTCGACCACGGCGCGTGCCTCGAGTCGTTCACCGTCGGCGAGCGTGACGCTGCACGGCGAGACGTCCTCGACCGAGGCATTGGTGCGCAGATCGTCGCCGAGGGTGTCCGCCAGGGCCGCGGCGAAGCGTTCCGACGTGATGCTGAGATAGTCGCCGGGGAGCGTTCGCGTAAGCCCGGGAAAGCGCACGTCGTAGCCGGACCAGCGGTGCGCCACCAGCGGGGCGAGCCAGTCGCGCTGATCTGGCGTGAGGTCGGAGCCATGAAACGACCAGGTGTGATTGCCGCCGGCGCGCGGGCCTGCTTCCAGCATCAGCATCGCGAGGTCCGGCTGGCGCTGCTTCAGCCGCCATGCGATCAGGCCGTTGGCCAGCCCGGCGCCTACCAGAATGAGATCCCATGGCCGGCTCATGACGCCACCTTCATCGGTGCCGGCCCGAGCGCCAGCTCGACGATATCGGCCGCCCGCTCGGCGCCGCCGGCCTGCCGTAGCAAAATGGCCGCGTCGGCGAGGCGCTGGCGGCAGGCGTCGTCCGCCAGCAGCGTCTCGAGCGCTCGCGCCAGGCGGGCGCTGCCGCTCCGGCGGGAAACCCGTTGACCCAGCCCGTGCCAGACCAGCCTGGCGGCGACGCCGGGCTGATCGAAGGCGATCGGCATGACGAGCATCGGGGTCGAGGTCGCGATCGCATCGACGACGGTATTCAAACCGCCATGGGTGATCACTGCCTGGGCCTGGCGCAGCGTTGCGTGCTGGTCGGCAAAATCGGTGACGAAGGTGGCGCCGTGGGCTTTCAGCGCCTCCGCCCGGGCGGGAGGCAAACCGCCGCAGTGCGCGATCGCCAACTGAACATCGAGACGGCGACAGGCACGGGCGATGGTTTTGAACAGGCCGTAGCGATGGCCCTGTAGCGTGCCCAGCGAGGCGAAGACGAACGGGCGTCCGGGATCGGTCGGCCAGGCGTCTCGTGTCGTTTCCGTATCGCCTTTCGTCCGGCGCAGCGGACCGACGGCATGGAAGTTTGTCGGCAGCCGGTAGCGGGGGAAGTCCAGCGTTGCCGGTGTCTGACTGATCTGGGCCAGTGGCGACAGACATTCATGCAGCCCGGTGCGATGCGACAGGCCAAAGGTGCTTGCGTGATGCGCGATCACCCGAGCGTGGGGGCGCATCAATCGGTCGTAGATCGCCTCGCCGGGCGCGCTCGTCGGTGGCGTAGCGAAACGGCATCACCGGCAGCGGCAGCCCCGGCTCGCGATTGATCGGCAGTGCGCAGGCCACCGACACGAACGGCAGCGCCATCGCCTCGGCGACGAGGCCGCCGGCTGCTTCCATCTGATCGGCGATGACGCCGTCCACGTCGAGGCGTTCGAGCGCGTCCGGCAGCTCCCGGCAGAGCATGTCGGTCGTCGCGGCCATGTCGGCGATGAGGCGGCGTATCGAAAGCCCGGTCGGATGCGCGGCCAAATGATGACTGCGTACCAGGCTGCCGGCGGGATGCGTGCGCAAGCCGACCGGCTCGAAGCCGATGCGAGCATCACTGACGAGCGTGCGGGCTTCCTGCTGGTGGATGAAGGTGACGCGATGGCCGCGATCGATCAACACGCCCGCCAGCGCCTGCAGCGCCTGGAAATGGCTGTAGAGGGCGGGCGCGATGACGGCGTAGTGACTCAATCCCGCCCCTCCCGGTCGAGGAGTGGCGCGCGCTTGAGCGCGGCGAGATCGGCGCTGCCGGTGCAGAAGCAGGCGATGCGCAGCTGATCGATGACGACGCGGAAATGGCGAATGACGGCCTCGCTGGAGTCGGTGGCGCCGGCGAGCGTCGCGGCCGCCTGGCCAGCGAGATCGGCGCCCAGCGCCAACGCCTTGGCCGCATCGATGCCATCGGCAATACCGCCGGAGGCGATCAGCGGCGTCGTCGGCAGGGCCCGGCGAATGTCGCGAACGGCTTCGGCGGTGGGAATGCCCCAGTCCGCGAACGCCATCGCCACGGCGCGCTGGTGCGGTTCCGTGGCGCGTTCGCCCTCGACCGCCGCCCAGGAGGTGCCGCCGGCGCCCGCCACGTCGAGCATCGCCACGCCGGCATCCACCAGTCGTCGAGCCACGCCGACGGACAGCCCGGCGCCGACCTCCTTGGCGATCAGCGGGACGTCCAGCGCGCCGGCGATCTGCTCGATGGCGTCGAGCACGCCGCGCCAGTCCCGATCACCACCATTCTGGACCGCCTCCTGAAGCGGGTTGAGGTGAACGATCAAGGCATCGGCGTCGATCATCTCCACTGCACGGCGAGCATAGTCGCACCCGCGCCGCCCCTTGAGCTGGGCGGCGCCAAGGTTGGCCAGCAGCGGAACGTCCGGAGCGATCTCGCGCAGGCTATGGTCGAGCCCCACGTTGGCATCGCTCTCGATGGCGATGCGCTGGGAGCCCACGCCCATCGCCAGGCCCAGGGCCTGCGCCGCCTGTGCCAGATGGCGATTGATGATCAGCGCGCGTTCGGCGCCGCCGGTCATGGAGCTGATCAGCAGCGGGGCTTTCAGCGGTTTGCCGAAGAGCGTGGTGCCGAGGTCGATGCGATCGAGGTCGAGCTCGGGCAGGGCGCAGTGTTCGAAGCGAAAGCGCTCGAATCCGGCCCGGGTCCGGGATCTGGCCCGCTCCGGGTCGAGGACGATATCCAGATGATCGTTCTTGCGTTGCAGCAGTTCCGCGTCCTTCATGAATTCTCCATGGCCCTGATGGATACGCCGTAAGGCATTGCCGATCTTCTACAGCGCTGGCGGGGGTTCGAGAGCGGGACGGGAACTATTGGAAATCCGCCAGCTGCCGTTCGAACCAGGCGTGCATGAAACGGCGCGTCGAACCCTGCTGCCCACAGGCGTGGGTGAAGTGGTCTTCGGCGTTGTGCAGGTGGTCGCGCAAGCGCTGTCGCACCGCCTCGGCGCCGAGCGTCGCCACGAGTGTCGATTTGCCGAGATCCTTGCCGGCGTCCTTGCCGGTATCGTCATGACCGTCGGCCAGATCGTCGAGCAGCTGGAACGCCTGGCCCAGATCCTGCGCGAAACAGCGCAGCCGTTGCCGCACCATGGGGGCGGCATCCGCCGCGATGGCGGCCAACTGGAGCGTGGCGCCGAAGAGCATGCTGGTCTTGAGTTCGTTGGCGGCGACGATGTCGTCTTCCCCCGCGGGGAAGGGTGCCTTCGTGCAGGTCGAGGAACTGGCCTTGAACCAATCCCTGCAGACCCACGGCCGCGGAAAGCTCGGAAACCGCCTGGTTGCGCGATTCGCTCGAAAGCCCCTCGACCGAGGCCACGACGCCGAAGGCGTTACTGAGCAGCGCCACGGCGGCGAGAATGGCGACATGCTCGCCGAACTGGCGGTGGATCGTCGGCCGGCCGCGTCGCAGCATGGCGTTGTCCATGCAGGGGATGTCGTCGAGCATCAACGAGGCGGCATGAATCATCTCCACCGCGCAGGCCAGGTCGAGCAGGCCCGGGTGATGCGCGTCGCAACCCAGGTCGCGAGCGGTGAGCATCAGCAGCAGCGGCCGGGTGCGCTTTCCCGGCGTCAGCGTGCCTTCGCGCATCGCGGCGCTGACGAGATCGCGTTGACTGCCGGCGGGCAGGAGTTGTTCGAGACGCCGCTGCAGCGCCTCCTTGAGCAGCGTCAGCTCCTCGTGCGGGGCTGGGGTCGTTTCTGCGGTGTGAGCGGTCATGGTCACTTCCCTGCTGTCGCCATGTTGCGGTGCGCGTCGATACGGAGTGGTATCGGTCCGGACATCCCTGTCCCGACGGTGAGGCAATGCTACGAACGCTCGCACGAACACGATGTTTCGGTGAACGTGTACAAATCCTACATTACGTTGCCCGAGTCCGCCTCGCCGCCGCCGAAAAGGTCGCTTCTCCGTGTCCGGTAGTCCGTTCCGGTAGAAAGCGGCGCCCATTTGGCATATACGCATGCCTGGCGTGTATGGATGCAGGGGCCGTTGCAGGCCGGACCTACTGCGACTGGAGGACCGCCGAACACTGATCGAGCGTCTTGTCGAGCTCGGGCGGCCGGCTGTCGTTCTCGTCGCCTGGATCGTACTCCCGTTGCATCTTGCGCACCTCGGCTTCGCTGAAGCGTGCCTGCAGCGCTTCCGTCACGCACTCGCAATAGCGTTCGACCTTGGGGCCTTCGATGCCGCTGGCGGTGATGTTGGCCCGGCATTGCGCCCGGGAAGCTTCCACGGCCTTCGCCGACCACGGCGGCGGTGGCGTCTCTTCATCCTGCGTTTGCGCGTGAGCGGCTACGGCGAAGACGCAGCAGAGTGCCGCGATGGAGGCGAGGCGAAGCCATAGGGACATGGTGGTTCTCCTGAAGGGCAGCTCTCGGGAGGCTTTTCGAGGGGCGCTCCGGTAAGCGCTTGCCAAGGCGAGTGGAGACGGCCGAAAACGGTAACGTTGCTTTTTACTCTAGAGATTCCGCGGCTGGCTGCCATTAATCATAGGTGTGGCCGGTTGATCAGGGAGGTGACCGGCACGAGTCGCCGCCGCCACGTAGACCCCGCCACGTCATGATCCCTGAAATGCAAAACGCCCGCCAGGCAGGGCCTGAGCGGGCGTTTCGAAATTCTTGGTCGGAATAGCAGGATTCGAACCTACGACCTCTGCCTCCCGAAGGCAGCGCTCTACCAAGCTGAGCTATATTCCGATGTCATTGCCGGGCCGTTGCCATTCAGGCTAGCTCGACGGGGGTGAATTATACTCATCCGAAGGCGCGGTGCAACCCTGATCTTGCACCCTTTTAGACGTCGCGCTCGACGGCCACTCGCGTCAGCGTTTCCATGCTGTCGCGATAGGGGCTGGGCGCGAGGATTTCAAGCTGTGCGCGGGCCAGGCTCGCCATCTCTTCGGCGCGCTGCTGGGTATATTCGAGGGCGCCCGTTTCACGCACGATGGCGAGTACGTCGTCCAGGCGTTCCAGGCCGCCATCGGTAATCGCCTTCCGGATCAGCGCGGCCTGTTCGGGCGATCCCGTGCGCATCGCATGGATCAGCGGCAGCGTCGGTTTGCCTTCGGCAAGATCGTCACCCACGTTCTTGCCCATGGTCTCGGCGTCGCCCTGGTAATCGAGCAGGTCGTCGATCAACTGGAAGGCGAGCCCCAGATAGCGGCCGTAGAGTTGCAGTGCCTGTTCCTGCTCGGCATCGGCGCCGGCAAGGATGGCGCCGCTATGGGAGGCTGCTTCGAACAGCATCGCGGTCTTGCCCTGGATGGTATCGAAGTAGTCCGACTCTTCGATATCGGCGTTGCCGATGTTGGTCAGCTGCTGGACTTCGCCCTCGGCAATGATGCAGGTAGCGCCGGAGAGCACCTGCATGATCCGCATCGAGCCGACCTCGACCATCATCTGGAACGAGCGCGAGTAGAGGAAGTCGCCGACCAGTACCGAAGGGGCGTTGCCCCAGGTATCGTTGGCGGTGGCCTTGCCGCGGCGCCGGCTCGATTCATCGACGACATCGTCATGCAGCAGCGTGGAGGTGTGCATGAACTCGATCAGCGTCGCCAGGGTGATGTGCTTGTCGCCGGGAACGCTCTCGTCTCCGGGGTAGCCCAGTGACCGCGCCGCCAGCAGCACCAGCAGCGGGCGCAGGCGCTTGCCACCGCTTTCGATGATGTACTGGCCGATGGTTTCGACCAGTGGAATTCGCGACGCCAGTTGATCGAGGATCGTACGATTGACGGCGGCGAAGTCCTCAGCCACCGATGCATGGATGGATGCAGCGTTGGATTGCATGGTCGGCTTGTCAATGAATCGGGTGGGGTCGTTCGGCTTCTCGGCCGGGAGACGACGTGTGGGGGTATGCTAGGTGGCCCCCTCAGGTGCGTCAACCGACGCGGCGCTCGGCGGTTGCCCGCCGGCCGGAACGCGCGCGGGCCGGGCGCGCAAGAAGGTTGCCTGGCATGGCGTGAGCCGTTATAATCCGCCGCCCAACTCATCATGCTCCCTGTCAGATGGTTGCCGGAAGGGGCACCACTCGCCGCAGGTCGATGAAAGAGCGCCAACCCCGATGAGTGTTTGGAGAATCTTATGTACGCTGTTATCAAGAGTGGCGGTAAGCAATACCGCGTGCAGGAAGGTCAGACACTGAAGCTCGAGAAGCTGGAAGTGCCGACCGGTGAAACCCTGGAATTCGACCAGGTTCTGCTGGTTGCCGACGGCGACGACATCAAGGTCGGCGCTCCGCTGGTCGGTGGTGCCAAGGTGTCTGCCGAGATCGTCTCGCACGGTCGTGGCGATAAGGTGCAGATCATCAAGTTCCGTCGTCGCAAGCATCACATGAAGCGTCAGGGCCACCGTCAGTGGTTCACTGAAGTCAAGATCACTGGAATCTCCGCTTAAGCGGAACATTCCCCCAGAAAGAGGTATTCGCCATGGCTCATAAGAAGGCCGCCGGTAGTACGCGTAACGGTCGCGATTCCGAATCCAAACGCCTGGGTGTCAAGCTGTACGGTGGACAGAAGGCTACGGCCGGCAACATCATCGTTCGCCAGCGCGGCACCAAGTTCCATGCGGGAACCGGTGTGGGTATCGGTAAGGACCATACGCTGTTCGCTCTGAATGACGGTGTCATCAAGTTCGAGCAGAAAGGCCCGAGAAACCGCAAGTTCGTGAGTGTAGTCTCCGCCTGAGACGTCACGAACCTTGTATGAGAAGCCCCGCCCAGGCGGGGCTTTTTTGTTTGTGCCGTATTATTTTGCAGCATCCACGCGCGCGGCACCTGCCGCCGGGAGAGTGACATGCAGTTCGTCGATGAAACCTCGATCACCGTCGAAGCTGGCAGAGGCGGCAACGGCTGTCTCAGCTTCCGGCGTGAAAAGTACGTGCCCAAGGGTGGCCCCGACGGTGGCGATGGCGGCCACGGCGGCAATGTCTATCTGATCGGCGACGAGTCGCTGAACACCCTGATCGACTTCAAGTTCCAGCGCTTCTACAAGGCGCAGAGCGGCCAGCAGGGTCAGGGTCGTCAGATGAGCGGCAAGGCCGGCGACGACCTGCACGTCAAGGTGCCGGTGGGAACGACGGTGATCGATGAGGACACCCTCGAGGTGATCGCCGATGTCACCGCCGAAGGCCAGGTGGTGCTGGTGGCCCAGGGTGGGCGCCGGGGGCTCGGTAACATTCACTTCAAGTCTTCGACCAACCGCTCGCCGCGGCGAACCACGCCGGGAACCGAGGGCGAACGGCGCAAGTTGCGCCTGGAGATGAAGGTGATGGCCGACGTCGGCCTGCTGGGGCTGCCCAATGCCGGCAAGTCGACGCTGATTCGCGCGGTCTCCGCCGCCAAGCCGAAGGTCGCTAACTACCCCTTCACCACGCTGGTACCCAATCTGGGCGTGGTCAAGATCGGCACTCACGAGCACTTCGTGATGGCGGACGTGCCTGGGCTGATCGAGGGGGCCTCCGATGGCGCCGGGCTCGGGTTGCGCTTTCTCAAGCATTTGACCCGCACGCGGCTGCTGTTGCATGTGGTCGATGCGGCGCCCTTCGACGAGTCCGACCCTGTCGCGGCCGTCGAGGCGATCGCTCGGGAGCTGGAGCAGTTCTCGCCGACGCTGGCGGAGTTGCCGCGCTGGTTGGTGATCAACAAGCTCGATCTGTTGCCGACGGAAGATCGCGAGGCACGCGTGGCGGATATCGTCTCCCGGCTCGGCTGGCAGGGGCCGGTCTTCCAGATTTCGGCGATCTCCAGCGACGGCACCGGCGAATTGGTGCAGGCGGCGCACCGCTGGCTGACCGAGCAGCGTCAGTTGGAAAACGACGACGAAGAAGCCGCCGAACGCGAGCGCGACATGCGCCGTCGCATGGAGACCGAGTCGGTGGAGCGGGTGGAGGCGCACCAGACCCGCCTGCGCGTCAAGCGGGGCGAAATCGTCGAGGAGTTCGACGACGACGATGACGACGATCACGACGTCGAGGTGGAATACGTTCGTTGAGGGCAACCGTGATTCGGGTCATGACAGGCGGGCAGTCGGGCGGAGAATGAGATGGCGACGGATGAGCGAGCAGGGCGCGGCGTACTCGAGGGCGCGAAGCGTGTCGTGGTCAAGATTGGCAGCGCCCTGCTGACCAACGATGGCCGTGGCCTCGACGCGGCGGCGATTGGGGGCTGGGTCGATCAGATGGCCGAGTTGCACCGCCGGGGTGTGGAAGTCGTGCTGGTATCGTCCGGTTCCATCGCCGAGGGCATGGTGCGCCTGGGCTGGCATTCGCGGCCGACCGCCGTGCACGAGCTTCAGGCGGCGGCTGCCGTGGGGCAGAGCGGGCTCTCCCAGTGTTACGAAACGCATTTCGCCCGCCACGGCCTGCGCAGCGCCCAGGTGCTGCTGACCCACGACGATCTCTCCAATCGCAAGCGCTACCTGAACGCGCGTTCCGCGCTACGCACCCTGGTTCAGCTCGATGTGGTTCCGGTGATCAACGAGAACGATACCGTGGTCACCGACGAGATCCGCTTCGGCGACAACGACACCCTGGGGGCGCTGGTCGCCAACCTGCTCGAGGCCGATGCGCTGCTGATCCTGACCGATCAGGAGGGCCTGTTCGATGCCGATCCGCGTCACGATCCCGATGCCCGGCTGATCAGCGAAGGCCAGGCCGATGACCCTAAGCTGGATGCCGTTGCCGGCGGTGGCGGCGTGCTGGGTCGCGGCGGCATGGCGACCAAGCTGCGCGCCGCCCGGCTGGCGGCACGCTCCGGCGCGGTCACGGCGATCGCCAGCGGGCGCCAGCCGGCGGTGCTGACCCGACTGCTCGAGGGCGAGTCGCTGGGGACGCTGCTGCATCCCGACCACGCACCGCTGGCTGCACGCAAGCGCTGGCTTGCCGGCCAGTTGCAGGTGCGTGGCACGCTGACGCTGGATGCCGGCGCGGTCAACGTCCTGCGCTCCCAGGGGTCGAGCCTGCTGCCGGTGGGTGTCAAGCAGGTGCAAGGCATCTTTCGGCGCGGCGACATGGTGGTCTGCATCGACGAACACGGCGGGCGCGTTGCCAAGGGGCTGGTCAACTATTCGAGCGCCGATGCGGCCCGGCTCGTGGGGCAGCCCAGCCAGCGCATCGCCGAGATTCTCGGCTATATGGAAGCGCCGGAGCTGATCCATCGGGACAATCTGGTGGTTATCTGAGCACGACAGGCCGCGCCAGTTGGCGCTGGTATCGTGCTTGGGCCTTGTGATAGAATCCCGCATCCTCTCAGACATGGCCCGTTGAAGACTGCGAAAATGGCAGTCGAAATGGCTCCCGAAAGCGTGATGAATTCGGGCGTCATTGAACATTCGGCCGAATCATTCAGGGTTGCCTGAAGCGGTTTCGAGGCTGGCCTGGGTGATTTAACTTACAGAATTGACTGTCAACATCTCCAAGGAGTCGACGGTGGCGAATACCAAGCAGGCGCGTAAGCGCGCACGTCAGGCGGAAGACCGCCGCAAGCTCAACGCTAGTCAGCGTTCCATGGTTCGTACCTACATCAAGCGCGTGATCAAGGCCATCCAGGCTGGCGATCAGGCGCAGGCGAACAGCGAATTCAAGGCCGCTCAGCCGGTCATCGATCGCATCGCCGACAAGGACGCCATGTCCAAGAAGAAGGCAGCACGCATCAAGAGTCGCTTGAACAAGCGAATTAAGGCGCTGGCTGCCTGAGCCGGACGCGCTTGATGAAAAACCGGCTTCGGCCGGTTTTTTTGTGGCTGCCTTCCATGGCCTTCGTATCGAGATCATTGCGTCGAGGCCGCCGCATGGGTAGCGGAGCGTGCGAATCCCCCGGAGCGAGTGACGCCGCGTCATGAACGAACAGCACGGCCCTGTGGACAAGACGCCAGACGACACGCCGGCAGACGCGGCGGCCGCGGAGACGGCCACCCCGGTCTCGCGCCGTGGGCTGCTGCGTTCCGGCATGGTGGTCAGCACGATGACGCTGCTGTCGCGCGTGCTCGGCCTGGCGCGGGACGTCGTGATCGCCGCGTTGCTGGGTGCCGGCAGCGGTGCCGATGCGTTCTTCGTGGCGTTCAAGATCCCCAATTTCATGCGCCGGCTGTTCGCCGAAGGGGCGTTCAACCAGGCGTTCGTGCCGGTGCTGTCGGAATACGCCACGCAGCGTACGCGCGCGGAAGTTCGCGAGCTGCTCGATGCGGTCTCCGGCAGTCTCAGCGTCGTGTTGGCATTGATCACCGCGCTGGCCATCGCTGCCGCGCCGTGGCTCGTGTGGCTGTTCGCGCCGGGCTTCCAGGCCGATCCCGGCAAGCTGGCGCTGACGGCGGAGATGCTGCGGCTGACCTTCCCGTACCTGCTGCTGATCTCGTTGACGGCGTTCGCCGGCAGCGTACTCAACACCTGGGAGCGGTTTGCGATACCGGCGTTCACGCCGGTACTGCTCAATGTCTGCCTGATCGGCGCTGCGCTGTGGCTGACCCCGTTGATGAGTGACCCGGCGCTGGGACTGGCCTGGGGCGTCCTGATTGCCGGGGCGGCGCAGCTGCTGTTCCAGCTGCCGTTTCTGGCCCGCCTGGGACTAATGCCGCGCCCCAGGGCACGGTTCAAGCACCCTGGCGTCCGACGCATTCTGCGCCTGATGGCCCCGGCGCTGTTCGGCGTCTCCGTGTCGCAGATCAATCTGTTGCTGGATACGGTGCTGGCCTCGTTTCTGGTCTCGGGCAGCGTGTCCTGGCTCTACTATTCCGATCGCCTGGTGGAACTGCCGCTGGGCGTGTTCGGGATCGCGATTGCCACCGTGATCCTGCCGGCGCTCTCCAAGCGTCATGCGGATCAGTCCCGGGATCACTTCGCGCGCATGCTGGACTGGGCGCTGCGCATGGTGCTGCTGATCGGACTGCCGGCAGCGCTGGCGTTGATCCTGCTGGCCGAGCCGCTACTGGTCAGCCTGTTTCACTACGGGGCGATGACCGATCACGACGTGATCATGGCCGCGCGCAGCCTGCGGGCCTATGCACTGGGGCTGTTGGCGTTCATGCTGATCAAGGTGCTGGCGCCGGGCTACTTCGCGCGCCAGGACACCAAGACGCCGGTCAAGATCGGCATCGTGGCGATGTTCGCCAACATGGTCATGAACCTGGCGCTGATCGTGCCGCTGGCTCACGCCGGTCTGGCGCTGGCCACCGCACTGTCGGCGTTTCTCAACGCGGGGCTGCTGGGGCTCGGGTTGCGCCGGCAGGGCGTGCTGCGCTTCCAGCCGGGCTGGGGCCGCTATGCCGTGCAGGTCGTGGGTGGCTGTCTGGTGATGGGCGCGGGCTTGTGGTGGTGCTCGCCGGACTGGCATGCCTGGGTCACCTGGGGAGCGCTGCACCGGGCCGGGGTGCTGGCCGCGCTAGTGGTCGGCGGCGCCGCTCTCTATTTTGGCTGGCTGGCACTCAGCGGCGTCCGGTTGAGAGACTTCCGCCTGCAGGGCTGAGAGGTCCAGGCCGCTTTTGGTTACGGGGCAAGCCCTTTGGTTATAATGACGCCTTTTATGCAGAAACGCGGTTCACGCTGAAACGGGAACAGACCCCATGGAACTGATCCGAGGCTTGCACAATTTGCCGTCCGCCAACGATGCCGCGCAGGGTACGGCCGCGCGTGGCTGTGTGGCGACCATCGGCAACTTCGATGGGGTGCATCTGGGCCACCAGGCCATTCTCGAACAGCTGCAGACGCTGTCCCGGGCTCAGGGGCTGCCGGTCACGGTGGTGATCTTCGAGCCGCAGCCGAGAGAATATTTCGCTGGCGATCAGGCACCGCCGCGGCTGACACGGCTGCGCGACAAGGTCGCGTTGCTCAAGGCCCACGGCGCCGATCGAATCCTGTGCCTGCCGTTCAACGATGCACTGCGCAGTCTGACCGCGCAGCAGTTCGTCGAACGGGTGTTGATCGAAGGCCTGCAGGTCAGGCACCTGGTCGTCGGCGACGATTTCCGCTTCGGCTGCGACCGCGCCGGGGATTTCGCGCTGCTGCAGGCGGTGGGACGCGAACGGGGCTTTGCCGTCGAGCACACGCGGACCTTCGCCCTCGACGACGAGCGCGTTTCTAGCACGCGAGTACGGACGCTGCTGGCCAGCGGTAACTTCTTCCAGGCCGCACGCATGCTGGGCCGGCCCTACGGCTATCAGGGGCGAGTCGTCCGTGATCGCCAGCTGGGACGCACCATCGGCGTGCCCACCGCCAACATTCCGTTGACCCGACGACCCATGGCGCTGCGCGGCGTGTTCGCTTGTGCCACGCGCTTGCCGAGCGGTGAGTGGGTCGCCGGCGTCGCCAACATCGGTTGGCGCCCGACGGTGGGTGCCGACCGGCCGATCCTCGAGGTACATCTGCTGGATCGCGAGGTCGAGCTGTACGGCCAGACCCTGACCGTCGTGCCCTGCGCCCGGCTGCGCGGCGAAACCAAATTCGACGATTTCGGCGCGCTGGTTACCCAGATTCATCGGGATATCGACAACGCCCGCCGCTATTTCGGGCAGCGCGATCCTCATGTTCCCGAAGCGGCCCGCGCCGATGTGAACCACGCCATCGAAGAGATCTGCGCCGCCACCTTGCCCCAGGCGCAGTTTCCGCTGGCATCGGCGCCGCTGTCCGAGAATTCGCATGGCGGTACGCATGCGGGGCCGGCACCGCATGAATCCCGAGACGACTGAACAGCCTGAGCGACCTGACGACAGCCTTGAGCGATCTGACAAATAGCCCTGAGCGACCCGAGACAGCCTTGAGCGATCTGAAACAGCCCTGAGCGACCTGAAAACAGCCCTGAGCGGACCCAAAAGCCATGAGCGACTATAAGCACACGCTGAATCTGCCATCGACCGACTTCCCCATGCGCGGCAATCTGCCGGCTCGGGAGCCGAGCCGAATTGCGCAGTGGAACGACATGAACCTCTACGCCAAGCTGCGTGAGGCGCGTCGGGGGCGCGAGCGGTTCGTGCTTCACGATGGCCCGCCGTACGCCAACGGCAGCATTCACATCGGGCACGCGGTCAACAAGCTGCTCAAGGACTTCATCGTCAAGTCGAAGAGTCTGGCCGGCTTTGATGCGCCCTACGTGCCGGGCTGGGATTGCCATGGCCTGCCGATCGAGCACAAGGTCGAGACCACCCACGGCAAGCACCTGCCGGCGGACGAAGCGCGTGCGCTGTGTCGCGAGTACGCCGCCGCCCAGGTCGAGGTGCAGAAGGAGGGTTTCGTGCGCCTGGGCGTCCAGGGTGACTGGGACAACCCGTACCTGACCATGAACTTCGCCAACGAAGCGGGCGAAATCCGCGCGCTGGCCGAGATGGTCAAGGGCGGCTACGTGTTCAAGGGGCTCAAGCCGGTCAACTGGTGCTTCGATTGCGGCTCGGCATTGGCCGAAGCCGAGGTCGAGTACCAGGACAAGCAGTCCGATGCCATTGATGTCGCCTTCCCCAGCGTCGACGATGCCGGGCTGGCGGCCGCGTTCGGGCTGGAGTCGCTGGCCAAGCCGGCGGCGGCCGTGATCTGGACCACCACGCCCTGGACCATCCCGGCCAACCAGGCGATGAACGTTCACCCCGAGTTCGTCTACGCGCTGGTCGATACCGGCGAGCGCCTGCTGGTTCTCGCCGAAGCGCTGGTCGAGTCGAGCCTGGAGCGCTTCGGTCTGACCGGCGAAATCATCGCTACGGCGCCGGGCGCGAGCCTCGAGAACCTCGCCTTCCGCCATCCGCTGGCGAGCCTGGATGAAGGCTACGATCGCGTCTCGCCGATCTACGTGGCCGATTACGTCGAGCTAGGTGCCGGCACCGGGATCGTCCACTCGTCGCCCGCCTATGGCGAAGACGACTTCTACACCTGCCGCCAGTACGGCATGAGCTTCGACGAGATTCGCAATCCGGTGCAGAGCAACGGTGTCTATGCCGCCGATCTGCCGCTGTTCGGCGGGCAGATGATCTGGAAGGCCAATCCGCACATCGTCGCCAAGCTGGAAGAGGCGGGTGCGTTGATGGTGCACGAGAAGATCACCCACAGCTACATGCACTGCTGGCGCCACAAGACGCCGGTCATCTATCGCGCCACGGCGCAGTGGTTCGTGGGCATGGATCTCGAAGGCAGCGATGGCAGGACGCTGCGCGACAAGGCGCTGGCCGGTGTCGACGCCACCGATTTCATCCCCGGCTGGGGCCAGGCGCGTCTGCACTCGATGATCGCCAACCGCCCCGATTGGTGCATCTCGCGCCAGCGCAACTGGGGCGTGCCGATCCCGTTCTTCCTCGACAAGGCGAGCGGCGAGCTGCATCCGCGCACCGTCGAACTGATGGAAGCGGTGGCCAAGCGCGTCGAGCAGGAAGGCATCGAGGCCTGGTTCAAGCTGGACCCGAGCGAACTGCTGGGCGACGAGGCGGACAGCTACGAGAAGGTTACCGATACCCTCGATGTCTGGTTCGACTCCGGCACCACCCACTGGCACGTGCTGCGCGGATCGCATCCGCTCGGCCACGATCAGGGGCCGCGCGCGGATATCTATCTCGAAGGGTCTGACCAGCATCGCGGCTGGTTCCACTCGTCGCTGCTGACCGGCTGCGCCATCGACGGCCATCCGCCCTACAAGTCGCTGCTGACCCACGGTTTCACCGTCGACGAGAAGGGCCGCAAGATGTCCAAGTCGCTGGGCAACGTGGTTGCGCCGCAGCAGGTGATGGACAAGCTGGGTGCCGACATCCTGCGCCTGTGGGTCGCTTCCACCGACTACTCCGGCGAGATGGCGGTGTCCGACGAGATCCTCAAGCGCACCGCCGATGTCTATCGTCGGATCCGCAATACCTCGCGCTTCCTGCTCGGCAACCTGACCGGCTTCGAGCCGGGCCGCGATGCCGTGGCTTTCGACGACATGCTGGCGCTGGATCGCTGGGCCGTGGATCGTGCCGCCGAGCTGCAGGCGCGCATCCAGAAGGCCTACGCCGACTATCGCTTCCGCGACGTCTACCAGCAGGTGCACGACTTCTGCGCGCGGGACATGGGCGGCTTCTACCTCGACATCATCAAGGATCGCCAGTACACCACCCAGCCCGACTCGCTGGCGCGGCGCAGCTGCCAGACCGCGCTGTATCATATCGTCGAGGCGCTGGCGCGCTGGGTGGCGCCGATCCTGTCGTTCACCGCCGAGGAAATCTACGAAAACATCCCCGGTGAACGCGGCGAGAGCGTGCATCTGGAGACCTATTACGAAGGCCTGAGCCAGCTGCCGGAAGGCGCGACGATGGGTCGCACGTTCTGGGAGCAGGTGATCGCCGTCAAGCAGGCGGTCAACAAGCAGCTCGAGGATGCCCGTAACGCCGGCATCATCAAGGGCGCCCTCGACAGCGAAGTGACGCTCTACGTCGACGACGCGCTGCATGCGCTGCTGTCGCGTTTCGAGGACGAACTGCGCTTCGTGCTGATCACTTCCGAGGCGACGCTCGAGCCGCTGGCGGAAGCGGGCGATGCCAAGGCCACCGAGCTGGATGGCCTCAAGGTCGCGGTACGCATGAGCCCTTATGAGAAGGACGAGCGCAGCTGGGAGCGTCGTCCGGACGTGGGCGCGAATCCAGAGCATCCGACGCTGTCGGCCCGCTCCATCGCCAACCTGCCTGACGGTCCGGGCGAGGTGCGCCGTTTTGCCTGATTCCGCTTCTCACCAACCCGTCGAGCGGGCGCCGATGCGGCGTCCGCTGCGCTGGCTGTGGCTGTCGCTGGTGGTCATCGTGCTCGATCTCGGCATCAAGGCGCTGGCTTCGGCGAATCTCGAGTACGGTCGGCCGCTGGAAGTGCTACCGTTCTTCAATCTGACGCTTCTGCACAACACCGGGGCGGCGTTCAGCTTCCTGGCCGAGCACGCGGGCTGGCAGCGCTGGCTGTTCGCGCTGATCGCCATCGGCGCCAGCATCGGCCTGACGGTGTGGCTCTCTCGTCTCAAGCGCGGCGAGACGCTGGCGGCGGTCTCGCTGGCGCTGGTGATCGGCGGCGCCATCGGCAACCTCTACGATCGCCTGGTGCACGGTTACGTGGTCGACTACCTGTCGTTCCACTGGGGCGACTGGTACTACCCGGCGTTCAACCTCGCCGATACCGCGATCACGCTGGGTGCGGTCGGCCTGGTGCTGCAATCGCTGTCCGATTCGCGCCGGCCGAAAGGCTCCCGGGATTCCCGCAAGGGTCCATCTTCTTCGACTGATCAATCTTCTTCGACCCGGGGTGACTCATGAGCGAGAACGGCCATCAAGACGATCACGACTACCGCATCGACGACGGCATGGAAGTCACGCTGCATTTCACGGTGAAGCTCGAGGACGGCGAAGCGGTCGATTCGACCCGCGGCAAGCAGCCGGCCACGTTCCAGCTCGGTGACGGCAATCTGCCGCCGGGCTTCGAGACGCCACTCAAGGGCATGGCTGCCGGCGACGAAGGGGCGTTCGAGATCTCGCCCGAGCACGCCTTTGGCCAGCACAATCCACAGAACGTGCAGCGGCTCTCCCGCGATGCCTTCGAGGAAGCCGTGGAACCGGGCACGGTGATGTCGTTCGCCGATGCTGCCGGCGGCGAACTGCCGGGCGTGATCGCCAGCGTCGACGAGCACCATGTCGAAGTCGACTTCAATCATCCGCTGGCAGGGCGTACCCTGACCTTCGAAGTGGAAATTCTGGACGTGAAGCCAGCCACGACTCATTGAATCCGGACTGCGCCTTCACCACGATATTCGGGCGTACCAAGCGAGGTCGCTATGCCAAAGGTTCCTACGCAAATCAAGCTGGCCAATCCCCGCGGCTTCTGTGCCGGCGTCGATCGTGCCATCGACATCGTCAATCGCGCGCTCGATGTCTTCGGGCCGCCCATCTACGTTCGCCATGAAGTCGTGCACAACCGTTTCGTGGTGGACTCGCTGCGCGAGCGCGGGGCGATCTTCGTCGAAGAGCTCGACGAGGTGCCCGACGACGTCATCGTGATCTTCTCCGCCCACGGCGTTTCCCGCGCCGTACAGGTGGAAGCCGAACGCCGTGGTCTCAAGA
Organism: Salinicola salarius; assembly: GCF_002179555.1. Taxonomy (GTDB): domain Bacteria; phylum Pseudomonadota; class Gammaproteobacteria; order Pseudomonadales; family Halomonadaceae; genus Salinicola; species Salinicola salarius_A. Next base: position 73,110 of record NZ_NHOU01000015.1, read on the forward strand.
TCTTCGATGCGACCTGCCCGCTGGTGACCAAGGTGCATATGGAAGTGCTGCGCTACGCCAAGCGCGGCCAGGAGTGCATCCTGATCGGCCACGCCGGCCATCCGGAAGTCGAGGGCACCATGGGGCGCTACGACGACAGCCACGGCGGGTCGATCTATCTCGTCGAAGACGAGGACGACGTCGCCAGGCTGCCGGTACGCGATCCCTCGCGGTTGGCGTTCGTCACCCAGACGACGCTTTCGATGGACGACACCGCCAGGGTGATCGATGCGCTGCGCGAGCACTTTCCCGAGATTCAGGGGCCGCGCAAGGACGACATCTGCTACGCCACCCAGAACCGGCAGGATGCGGTGCGCGAACTGGCTGCAGGTTCGCAACTGGTACTGGTCGTGGGCAGCGTCAACAGCTCCAACTCCAACCGATTGCGCGAACTCTCCGAGCGGGTCGGCACGCCGGCCTATCTGATCGACGATGCCGAGCAGATCGAGCCGAGCTGGCTTGAAGGCATCGAGACCATCGGCATCACCGCCGGCGCCAGCGCCCCGGAAGTGCTGGTCAAGGGCGTGATCGACAGGCTCCAGGCGCTGGGCGCCGAGGCACCCGAAGAACTCTCCGGACGCGCCGAGACCATCACGTTTTCGATGCCGCGAGAGCTGCGTGAAAGGGTCATTACAAGCGTGGTGTAACTCTTATTAAACCTTCTGGGTTTTCGGTCGATAACTGAAGGGTAACAATAGCTGTGCCATGCAACTTTTGCCGTGGCTGTCTATAGCCTGAAGGAATCGACCGTGCTAGCTCTGCAGCGTGGCTTGTCTCTCATCGAAGTGCTTATCGCCATTGTGGTGTTCAGTATTGGATTGCTGGGCGCTGCCAAGTTGTTGGCAGAGCAGGGCCAGCTTGGCCAGGAAACTGGGCATCGTGCCTTGGCATCGATCATGGCTGAAGATCTACTGCAGCGTATCAAGTTGGACTCGCTACATCGTGATGACTATCTCGGTCGATATGACAGCTCCTCGATCACGAGCGACAATCCAGACTCCTCCCTCAGCTTGAAAGCTTGGGCAGCAGACTGGTTTGGAGCCGGAGCGTTGCCGGATCCTCAAGTTTGCGCCGAGTTGGAAGACGGCAATGAGATGGCGTTCGTTACAGTCGTCTGGCGGGCGCGTACCAGTTTCGTTCCTCCCGACACCTTGCCGGATTGCGTCAGTAGTCGGTCGAATTTATCCAATCAGCGCTGGGTGACCATGGCGTCCTGGGTTGGTGAAAAGTGATCCATGGCCGCTTGAAAGGTCCCAAATATTTTTCTGGCCGAGGCCAGTCTGGTGTGACACTGATCGAGTTGATGATCGCCATGGCGATTGGCTTGATCATGATGTTGGCGGTATCTCGGGTCTATTTGGCCAGCTCAACTGCTGCCCGAGAGTCGGAGGCGAGGGCCGATCTGGTCGATAAGGTTCGCCTGCTTCACGAGCGCTTCAATTATGAACTGCGACGGGCCGATTTCTGGGGTCGGGTACGCGCCGATGCCGAAAGGCAGGGGCAAATATCGATTGGTAACGACTGTGGCGGCGAGTTCGCTTATGGTCGAGATACGGAAACGCCCAGTACACGCCCCTTGGGGATCTGGGCATCGAACTCTCCTCCCTCCGATTGTTCGCTGACCAACCCGCAAGAAGACCAAGAGTATCTTGCCGTGAGATACGCGGCTGAATCCTGTGGTGCAGGGGGATGCGATGATGCGAATTCCCTGAAGAGTTTCTATCCCTATATCGCATTCGTCAACGGTAGTGAACCAGCCGTGCCGGAACATGCTGGGGCAGACGATATCTGGCGCTACGGCGGCAGTCTCTATTACCTCAGCAAAAACGAAAAGGCATTGCGCCGGCTGTGGTTGTACGGCGATTCCTTGAGAAATCAGGAAGTGATGCGTGGTGTCGAGGCGTTAGCTTATCGATGGTGGGTCGATAGCGATGCCGATGGCAGCGTTGATGCAAAACTTTCTACCGATAAGCTGATCCCGACACAGATGGCAGAGGTTATTGCCGTCGAGGTGGAGGCTGTCGTGTCTGTTGAGACTCTAGCCGCTTATCAAGAGTCCCGAGAATACGTCTTGAGTAACGGTACGGCTATCAAGAGTCAGCCGGGGAAAATGTACCGAAGGATCTCTTTCGTGATCCCTCTCGAGATGCACCGGGCTGGGAGCTTTGATGAATAACTATCGTCTCGGTCCCAGGCAGCTTGGAGCGGCACTGATCATGAGCCTGATTTTCCTTTTTCTTCTCTCCATCGTTGCCGCTGCACTACTCGAAACTGTCAGCACGCAAAATCGCTTGAGCGTCATGCAGCAGCAATCCCGCGAACAATTCCAGCAGTTGAGCGGCGAGATATCGGCGGTGAGTCATCAGCAGAATGAAATTCGGGATATGGCGTTGTCGGCTCAGCCCGGCGAGCCAAAGCCATGGCAAGTACAGGACGCTTCTCCGCCCTTGGAGAATACACGATTTAAAAACGTAGAGTCGATACAGGAGAAAAACCTGAAAATTATGGTGGAACTGCTCAGGCCTGGCTATGAATGCCTAGTTGTCGGGTTTTCCAACGGCAGCTGTCTGGCGATAGAAGTTCAAGGTGAATCTACTTCAGATTTTCTTCACGTCAGCTTTCACCAAGTTCAAGGGCTGTTGATCGAAACGATTAATGTGTCGTCTGGAGGTGATAGTCGTGCTGGTATTTTTAATTAAAAATCGAATGTCTCTATGAATATTGCATCGGTTGTTCTTTTTCTTGTCTTGCTATTACTGACACCAGTAACGACAGTAGGGGTGTCTGCCGACGATACAGATATTTACCGCAGCCTCTATGATATCGAAGGTCGTGGCGGGAATCCTCAGGTCATGATTATCTTTGATACGTCAGGCAGTATGAGAGACGTCGTCGGAGAAGGAAACAAAAAAGAGACTAAAATCAATATTGCCCAACGGGTTATTCATCAGTTGGTGGCGGATAATCCGAACGTCAATTTTGGTCTGGCAATTTTTAACTATAATGGCGAGAAGCCTGATGGTGGAAGAATCATCTCTCCATTGCCGGGAGAGAAGGGGAATGTCAGTGATTGGGATCGACAGCAGCTGCTTAATACCATTGATGATCTGGGTGCCATGACGTCGACTCCCTTGTGTGAGACCTATTACGAGATATTTCGTTACTTTAATGGTGATAAAGCGAGATACGGGACCAAGAATAGATATCAATACTGGGGGTATCTGTACGATACAAACCCAGAATATTCTTCGAAGGCTTTTATTGATGAGCGAAGCGAAAAATCTTATGCTTCCCCTTTAAGACCTTGCGAGCCTCTCTATGTTATTTATATGACAGATGGTATTCCACAATATGATGTGGATGCTAATAATCATATTCAGAATTTGGTCAGGAAAAGCGATTTTTATAACGGGTGTCGGGTTTATCCTTCAGTTAGCTCCAGTGCTGGAGAAGAGAGTTGTATGCCGGAGCTATCCTATTATATGCAGCAGCTGGAGACGTTTTCGATTCAAAGCAAAAATAATGGGAATGGAAATGAAAAAAAATCGGGAGAAAGTATAGAGCGGGGGCCTGTTACAACCTACACGATTGGTTTCGATACTGATCAACAACTATTGGCAGATACGGCTAGCCCTCTCAATACGAAAGATTCGAAGCAGTGTCCCGTTGACCGGCAGGATACCCGCTATCACGGAAAAGCGGCTTGCGTCGGGTATTTTACTGCGTTCAACGCCGATCAACTGTACTCGGCTTTTCAGGTGGCAATAGACGACATTCTATCGCGTAGCACTACGTTTTCTGCGCCAGCCGTTTCCGCTGCCTTTACCAACAACGCCCAAAGTTTTGATCGGCTTTATTTACCTCGATTCCTTCCTTTCAACGAGCCCCGTTGGAGTGGCAATGTCAAAAGATTGCAATTCATATCTCAGCAGAGTTGGCGTGACCTAAATGGCAAGGAAGCGTTCAATTCACAGACGGGCGATATTCTCGATTCTGCCTATACCTGGTGGAGCGGTGCTAATGGACTGTCACTCAATGAGCCGGATGGCAATAATGTCGAAGCTGGCGGTGTTGGTGGATTGTTGCGTCAATCTGTCGATAGATCGTTGAACGCGGGGAGCGGCGACGGGAGAATCATTTATACGGATGTATCTAACCATCTCGTACCCTTCGATATCACCATGAGCCTGGCCAGTCGACCGGAAGCCTGGGGGTTGCCGAAAAATGCGGAGCAGAGCGATATCGATCAGTTAATCGCTTGGGCGCGTGGGCGTGATGTTGACGACGAGGATAACGATAACGATACGTTGGAGGCGCGACCCTGGATCATGGGGGATATCCTGCATTCCGATCCTATCGCATTGAATTATGGTGGTGAGGCCCAGGCCGATGAGAAATTGTATCTTGCTTTCGGTACTAACGCTGGTTTCCTGCACTTCGTTGACGGTGATAGCGGCAAAGAGGAGTGGGCGTTCACGCCGAGCGTTCTGGCGCCACTTCACCATGTTCTGCGTCAAAATGATATCGCCTCGGCTTCCGATGACACGCTTCAGCATCCCTATGGTGTAGACGGTCCGGCTTCTTATGTCCGTATCGATTCGAACGGCGATGGCCAGATTCGGGCGGCCGATGGTGATCATATGATTCTCGCCTTTGGCCTGAGGCGTGGTGGACGTCAATATTACGGTCTGGATGTGACAACGCCGACTTCTCCCAAGCTAGCTTGGACACTGTCCCCGGCGGGAGAGTTTGCCGAGTTGGGACAGAGCTGGGCGGCTCCGATCCCGGTTCGAGTGCCGGGCCACGCTAATCCGGTATTCGTGATCAGCGGCGGCTACGACAGTGACCGTGATGATCCGACCCGGGGTTCAAGCGATCCTGATGGCATGGGACGAGCAGTCTATATCGTCGATGCGCTTGATGGCTCTCTGGTGTATCGGGCAGACGTGGGTACGCCCCAGCGATTTGTTGGTGAGGCCACCTTTCGGCATGCCATACCCGCAGCGTCGGAAGCGGTGGATTACAATAGCGACGGCGTGGCTGATCGTATCTATCTCGGTGATATGGGCGCTGATCTTTGGCGGCTGGATCTGGACTCAGACGACAGCCGTCATTGGCGTGTTCGACAAATTGCCAGCCTCGGTGGCAGCGGTATCGAAAATCGGCGTCTGTTCAATGCCATCGACTTCGTCAGTATCAATACGGGCTCCCGCCGTCAGGATCTTCTTCTGGTCGGGAGCGGGGATCGAGCCAATCCCAAATCTGGCGGAGAAAGTTCCGATTTGCCAACGGTCAAGGATGCGTTCTTCCTGATTCGGGATCCGGTTTCGGTTGCCGCCGCCTCGGGTAAAAACCCCGATGTTGTCGATATCGACCAACTCAAGGACGTAACGAACGAATTATTGTGTGATCGCAAGTCTGATGCTGGAGATATCGAAGGGTGCCTTTCCGTTTGGCAAGCCGATGATACGGCTGGCTGGGTGCTTTATCTTGATGATGGATACAGCTTGCCGTTGCCAGGGGCCAAGGTGCTCTCTGAGAGTGTTACGCTCAATGGCACGGTCTACTTTTCCGCTTATGTGCCGGATGAGCCCGCATCTGTTTGTATTCCCGTGATTGGTAGGAGTTACCTGTTTGGCTTGGATTTGCTGACAGCGGGCAGTGCCCGGGGGATAGCCGGTCATGGCGATAATCTGGTCAAGGGGGAGCGTGCAGTCGATGCGGGGGAATACCTGCTCGGCCGGCCTTCTCTAATCGTCAAGGGTGACGAGCTTTTCTTGCAAGGTGTCGGTACGGCGGAACTGGGCCAGCTAGTGAATGAAAGCTCTCGGGGTAATACCGGAGGGATCATTCTTCCTTACCGATTGAAAAGAACTTATTGGTACGAAAAAACGGAAGACAATCCATGAGAATCGATCAGCGAGGATTTACCTTGATCGAGCTGATGATAGTGGTTGCAATTGTTGGCATTCTTGCCGTAGTCGCAATTCCCAGTTATCAGCAGTATGTCGAGCGCTCACGTCGGAGCGACGGTCAGGCTTTACTTCAAAGTGCCATGGCGCGTCAGGAGACTTATTACGGACAATATTTGGAATACGCCAAAGATATGGAGACGCTCGTTGGTCAGGAAGATGGGACCCTGGAAAACGACGATTACCGTGTTGCCGTCTGCGGGACGCAACAAGGGTGCGATGGCAAGGCGTATTCAACGGGACAGGATGTCAGGATGACCGCTACTCCCATTGCGGGAGACTCGCAGCAGGGGGATGGCGTGCTGTGGCTGGATTCCGAGGGCGACAGTGGACGCATATCCAATGAGGTGGAAATGGGAAAATGGTAAAATATGGGCTGTGTGTTCTCTTGATGGCATGGGCATCTTTTTCGTTTGCCGATGAGCGTAAATGCATCGTTCGCCAGCCGGACGGCTCACTGGAAATTCGCCATATCGACATCGTTGAAGCGCACAAGGCGAAAGATAGTCTGCAGCGGTTTCTCGACCGAGAAGAGAGCGATAGGCATCAACAGGTCGAACGCTGTATCGAGACTTGGCGTGAATTTTCATCAGCCGATGCTCGTGAGATAGATAGGAATTCGCCACGCTGACGTCAGCAACTCTCGCTGGCCTCTACACGTATTCGTCCGGCATCGCTGATAACGATTTTATTGCCGCCAATGCTATTGCAGACCAAGAAGCTGCCGTATGGCGTGAATGATTTCCAGGGTATGGGGCTGAACACCGGGTTGGAATTCGTGTTCCAGGTGATCGTGACACCCTCGGCTTTGTGCGTTCCCGACAGGCGCCCCGCATCTCCCTCCTCGAGATTCCACGCATAGCCCTCGCTCCAGTCATCGCCGCAGCCATCGCCACTCGCAGCGGCGGGGCAGAGTTGCCAGGACTGGCGAGTCGAAACGGAGAGTTGGTGCAATGCCTCCAGTCTTTGCTGTAACTGTTGCGTTTCGGTCTCGAGCCGCTTGTTTTCGAACCAGTGACTAGTAGAAAAGGCGATACCCGTGAGTATCCCGATGACTGCCAGTGTGATCAGCAGCTCGATCAGCGTAAAACCTGCTTGTCGCGTCCGCTTTGCGTGACGGCCAGCAGGCGATTGTGAAGATGTCGCGCGAGAGTCCATTGCGGAGAGTCCATGGCGGCGTCCGGGGGCTGGGCAAGTGATAGAATCGCCCTTTTGCCAGGATATCGACCGAATGCAGGATTTCTTGATCGTTGGCGGGGGCGTCATCGGCATGATGACCGCGTTGCAGTTGGCGGATGCGGGTCATTCGGTGGCGCTGGTCGAGCGTGGTCAGTGCGGCAGGGAGGCTTCCTGGGCGGGTGGCGGCATCGTCTCGCCGCTCTATCCGTGGCGTTACTCGAAGGCGATCTCGGCGTTGTCGAGCTGGTCCGAAGGGCGCTACCCGGAGCTGGCCGGTCGGCTGCTCGAAGAAACGGGCATCGATCCCGAATATCGCCAGAAAGGCCTGCTCTATCTGCGGGTCGAGGATGTCGATGTCGCGCTCGCCTGGGCGCGGGAGATGGCCAAGCCGCTGAACCGCATCGACGCCGACACACTCTACGCCAAGGAGCCCAACGCGGCGCCGGGCTTCGAGGGGGCGCTGTGGATGCCGACGCTCGGCAGCATTCGCAACCCGCGATTGGGCCAGGCGCTGCGTGCGCGCCTCTTGCAGATGCCAAGGGTGAGCCTGCACGAGCAGTGCGAGGTGTCGGCGCTGATCCGAGAAGGGGCGGCCATTCGTGGCGTGGCGACATCACAGGGTGCGATCCGGGCGGGCCAGACCGTCGTCTGCGCCGGTGCCTGGTCTCGGGCACTGCTGGCGGGCCTCGGCATCGAGCTGCCGGTTCGGCCGGTCAGGGGGCAGATGATTCTGTTCAAGGCGCCGCCGGGGCTGGTCGAGCGGGTCGTTCTCAAGGATGGGCGTTATGTCATTCCCCGCGGCGACGGCCGGGTGCTGGCGGGCTCGACGCTGGAGGAGGTCGGCTTCGACAAGCAGACGACCCGTGAGGCCCGCGACTCGCTGCATGCCAGCGCGCTCTCCATCGTGCCCGCGCTGGCCGAGTGTCCGGTGGAACACCATTGGGCGGGGCTGCGGCCGGGTTCGCCGGACGGCGTGCCGATGATCGGTGCGGTGCCGACGTTCGAGGGGCTTCACGTCAACGCCGGCCACTACCGCAATGGGCTGGTTCTGGCGCCGGCTGCCACGCGGCTGCTGGTCGATCAGTTGATCGGCTGCGAACCCATCGTCGACCCTGCCCCCTATCTGCCCGGCTCGCGCCTCCTCGGCCCCGACGTGTCGGCTCGTTGAGCATGGGCGGGTTTTGCCTCGGTCCATGGCATGCGCGAAAATGACGGAAAGCGCTGTCGTGGCAGCGGTTTGTTGTTCGATAGCGATCCGAGCGCCTGGCGCGCCGTCACTCGTCGGAGGGCACTCGATCGGGAGACGTCTTCGATATCGAGAACCTCATCTGTTTGGAGAAATGTAGACCGATGCAAGATCTGACCCTGGTGATGGCGCAGCTGGACCCGCTGGTGGGCGATATCGCCGGCAATACCGCGGCGGCCATCGAGGCGGTGCGCGAGGCGCGCATCGAGCACGGTGCGGACATAGTGGTTTTCAGCGAGCTGTTTCTGACCGGCTACCCGCCGGAGGATCTACTGCTGCGCGAGGCGATGGAGCCGCGCCTGCAGGAGGCGCTGGCGGAAATGGCCCGCAAGATCGACAGGATCGCGCCGGAGACGCTGGTCATCATCGGCTATCCGGGCATGCGCCAGGGCGCGCGCCGCAATCTGGCTGGCGTATTGCTGGGTGGCCAGTGGCGCGGCGAGTATGCCAAGCAGGCGCTGCCCAACTATCAGGTTTTCGACGAAGACCGTTATTTCGAACCCGGAAACGAGCCGCTGGTGATAGAACATCGGGGCGCCAGACTCGGCATCCTGATCTGCGAAGATCTCTGGGATGGCGCGCCGGTGCGTCGGTCAGCCGAGGCTGGCGCCGACATCCTGGTGACGCTCAACGCGTCGCCGTTCCATCTCGACAAGCCCGCCGAGCGCGAGCGTCTTTTTGCCGAGCGCGCACGGGAAGTCGACAGACCGCTGGTTTACGTCAACGCCATCGGCGGCCAGGACGAGCTGGTGTTCGATGGCGGTTCTTTGGTGCTGGACGCTGCCGGTGACGTCGCCGTGCGCGCGCCGTTCTGGCAGGTCGGGCTGATGCCGGTCCGGTTCACCCGGGAGGGCGGCAGCTGGACTCCCCAAGTGGGGGAGCGCGAGCCGCTGCTCGGCGCCGAGGAAAACCTCTACTGCGCGCTGGTGACCGGGCTTCGCGACTACGTCAACAAGAGTGGTTTCAAGGGCGTGGTGATGGGGCTTTCCGGCGGCATCGACTCGTCGCTGTCGCTGGCCATTGCGGTCGATGCGCTGGGGCCGGATCGGGTCCATGCAGTGATGATGCCGTACCATTACACCGCCGAGATCTCCCAGGCCGACGCGGCCGAACAGGCGAAGATGCTGGGTGTCGGCTACGAGGTGATGCCGATCGCGCCGATGGTCGAAGCCTTCACGGCCACGCTGGCGGAAAGCTTTACGGGGCTAGCGGCCGATACCACGGAGGAGAACCTGCAGTCTCGCGTGCGCGGCGTGCTGCTGATGGCGATCTCCAACAAGAAGGGGCTGATGGTCCAGACCACCGGCAACAAGAGCGAGATGGCGGTGGGCTATGCCACGCTCTACGGCGACATGGTCGGTGGCTACAATGCGCTCAAGGACGTCTACAAGACCTGGGTCTACCGCCTGGCCAACTGGCGCAATGCCCAGGAGCCGGCGATCCCCGAGCGGGTAATCACGCGTCCGCCCTCTGCCGAACTGGCGCCGGATCAGCAGGACAGCGACTCGTTGCCGGGTTACGACGTGCTGGATGCGATTCTCGAACGCTACATCGAAGGCGACATGAGCGCCGAGGCGATCATCGAGGCAGGATTCGAGCGCGACGACGTCTACCAGGTGGTCAAACTGGTCGATCGCAGCGAATACAAGCGACGGCAGGCGCCGGTAGGCGTGCGGGTGACGCTCAGAGGATTCGGACGCGACCGGCGCTACCCCATCGTCAACGGGTGGAAGCCGGGGAAATGACCCCGGCTTCGCCGAGGAGCCGTAAGCTATAAGAGCGGCGCTGCGCGCCTGGAAGCTGGAAGTAGTCTCTACCTGTCAAAGCAGGTGTTCTGAGTCTTTGACTTTTCTTACAGCTTACCGCTTATCACTTACAGCTCCCCGAAGGGGCTAGTCCTTGAGCGCCAGCGGCGGGTCGACATCGATGTGCTTGGGCACGAAGGTGTCGCCGTCGAGTTGGCTGTTGTCGGGATCGTTCTCGATCAGGGTCCGGAGTACGGTCTGCGCGCGATCCCGCATGTTCAGGCCGAGATAGCCCTCCACCATGACCGCCAATGCGTCACGCGTCGCCTCGGCTTTCGGGTAATGCTCGATGACCCAGCGGCCACGCTCGACGGCCGCGACGTAGGCACCCTTGCGCAGATAGAAGTCGGCAACCTGCAACTCGTGACGTGCCATGACGTTGCGCAGATAGATGATGCGCTGACGGGCATCCGGCGCGTAGGCGCTGTCGGGGAAGCGGCGTACCAGTTCGCCGAAGTCGACATAGGCATCGCGGGAGGCGCCCAGGTCACGCTTGGAGATATCGATCAGCTCCAGGCTTTCGAGGCTGAAGCGCCCTGCCTGGTAGGCACCGAGACCGCGCATGTAGTAGGCGTAGTCGACCTGCGGATGATCGGGGTGAAGGCGGATGAACCGGCTGGCAGCGGCCCGGGTCTTCTCCCAGTCCTCGACTTCGTAATAGGCGTAGATCAGTTCCAGCTGGGCCTGCTCGGCATAGCGACCGAACGGGAAACGGGTATCCAGAGCCTCCAGCTGGGTCACGGCGGTGCTGTAACGGCCGGCGTCGAGGGAACTCTGGGCTTGCTGGTACAGTTCCTGCTGCTCCTGCAGGTCGGGAGCCGGCTCGTTGCTGGCGCAGCCAGCGAGCAGGGCGCCTGCCAGCAACATGCCGGCCAGAGCAGAACATCGCGCAGAAAATCGCATCATTATCCTCGTATCAACCATTCCTTGGCGGCCGTGCTAGAATCCGCCGAACCCGGCTCACTATAAAGCAAACCCTCGTGCCGGCGAAACGCACCGACGAAACGCGCCGACGAAATACACCGGCGAAACGGAATCGATCCCCACGTATGGCCGACATCTTGAAGCGTGACGAGCGCATACCCGAGCATTTGGCCGGGCGACGTCTTGACCAGACCGCAGCCGAAATGTTCCCCGAATTCTCGCGAGAACGCCTCAAGGGGTGGATTCAGCAGGGCGAATTGACACTCGATGGGCAAAAGGCCCGACCCAAGGATAAGGTGATCGGTGGCGAGCGGCTAGCGCTCGATACCCGGCTCGAGGAGGAAGTCCGGTGGGAGCCTCAGGCGATTCCGCTGTCCATCGTCTTCGAGGATGACGATGTCATGGTCATCGACAAGCCCGCCGGCCTGGTGGTGCATCCCGCTGCCGGCAACCCCGATGGCACGCTGCTCAACGCACTGCTGTACCACCATGCGCCGCTGGCGGCGATCCCCCGGGCGGGGATCGTCCATCGCCTCGACAAGGACACCACCGGCCTGATGATGGTGGCGAAGACGCTGACGGCGCAGACGGCTCTGGTGGCTCAGTTGCAGGCACGAACCGTCTCGCGGGAGTATGACGCCATCGTGGTCGGCGCGATGACCGCGGGCGGCAAGGTGGACGCACCGATCGGCCGCCACCCCAAGGACCGCCAGCGCCAGGCGGTCACGGCTTCGGGCAAGCCGGCGGTCACGCACTATCGGGTCAACGAGCGCTTTCGTGCCCATACCCATGTCCGCTGCCGGCTCGAAACCGGGCGGACGCATCAGATCCGCGTGCATCTAGCGCACGTTCGCTATCCGCTGGTCGGTGATCCGGTATATGGCGGGCGGTTGAAAATGCCGGCCGGTGCCGGCGAATCACTGAAGACGCTGCTGAGGGAATTTCCGCGCCAGGCGCTGCATGCGCACAAGCTGCGCTTCGATCATCCGGTCAGCGGGGCGCCGGTCGAGTGCAAGGCGCCGTTGCCGGACGACATGTTTCTACTGCTGGACGCGCTGCGCGAGGATCAGGAGTCCGATTGATGAGTTCCGAACATGATTCGTCGATACTGGCGAACGAACCCGAGACATCGTCGGTAGACGCGCCGACCCTGCTGCTGCCCGACTGGCCCGCGCCGAGCACGGTCAGGGCCTTCGTCACCACGCGCGAGACCGGCCCCAGCCGGGGCGATTTCGCGGCGTTCAACCCGGCGGCTCACGTTGGCGACGATCCCGATACCGTGGTTCGCTGCCGGGATCGGCTGGTGACCGAGATCGGCGACCAGCGGCCGCTGCTGTGGCTCGATCAGGTGCATGGCGCCCGCGTCGTCCAGCACTACCAGTCGCGTTATCGCCGGCAGCCGCCGCAAGCCGACGCTTCGGTGGCATTCGACCGTCGCCATGCCTGCGTCATTCTCACCGCGGACTGTCTACCGGTCTTTTTCTGCGATCGGCAGGGAACGCGTGTCGGCTTGGCTCATGCCGGGTGGCGCGGTCTTGCTGGCGGTGTGCTGGAAGCCAGCGTGGCAGCGTTGGGTGTCGACCCCGAAGAGCTGATGGTGTGGATGGGGCCGGCGATCTCCAACGCCCAGTTCGAGGTCGGGCCGGAAGTCTTCGAGGCCTTCGTCGCCATGCAGCCCGATGCCGAGAGTGCTTTCGAGCGCAGCCCTTATCGCCTGAACCATTACATGGCGGACCTTTATCGGCTCGCTCGACTGCGCCTGGAGCGCATCGGCGTTCTATCGGTCAGTGGCGGCCATTTCTGCACGGCGTGCGAATCCCGTTTCTACTCCCATCGCCGCGATGATGGGCATACCGGGCGGATGGCCAGTGCGATCTGGCTGCGCTGACGATCGCTTTGCTTTCTAAACGCAACTTTCCATCGTCAGTCAGCTTTACCACCGCCAGTTCGGCTTTTCGCCTGTAACTATTCAGGTGGCTGCGGATGGCATG
>NZ_NHOU01000149.1 GCF_002179555.1 Salinicola salarius
ACCTGATCTAAAGTTTTCGTGTAATATCCATGCCAGGATTTCTGACACGGACAGAACCATGGAAAAACGCTTCGTTGCCCCTCTCACTGAACCTGAACAACAGACGCTGACCTCCGCCTATCACCATGGCGAGAAGCGCGCTCTCCGTCGTCGGGCGCATGCCATTCTACTGAGTGACCAAGGCCATACTATTAACCAAATCAGTGAGATACTTCAGGTTCGCCGCGATGCCGTATCACGATGGTTCAAGCAATGGGAAGTGTCCGGTTTTGATGGTCTCATCGACAAACCGCGTAGTGGACGAACACCCGCCCTCGATGAACACGATCACAAGCGACTGCAAGCGTTGGTAGCCGAGCATCCCCATCAGATTCGCGCCTTACAGGCTCGCTTTCAAGAAGAGACCGGCAAGTCTGTCGCCACGGTGACACTGCGCCGGGCGTTGAAAAAAAAA
>NZ_NHOU01000150.1 GCF_002179555.1 Salinicola salarius
TATAGGCGATCTGATCATCCGGGACCCTACAAGTAGGTACATAGTCGCAGCACCGAATGACGCCATAACCGCTCTTTCAGGTTAGCGCTTCGGTGAGCGAGCTGTGCCGTGACGCGAGAGGCACTCTCGATCATCCCTGATTCCTTGCGTATATGGCCGGGTCATAGCCTTGACCATTTTTATTTATCGGTGCGTCATGCTGCGCACCCTTTTTTATTTACCTTAAATTAGCTTTGTTGCAGTAACAAGTGAACTTAGGGTTGAGTGATGTGCCTCGTTCACGAGACGCTAAAACGATCGGAGCCCGGCCTTGTTAGGGCGGGCTCCTTTAAAAGGTTCATCGCAGGTCAGTAGTGGTCAACTAATCCCGGACAGTAGTTTAAGTTTTTCTTCGGCCAGCGCAGGCGGGACTCTGTAGTGGTCAAGTGCTTTTGGCCACCGAGC
>NZ_NHOU01000151.1 GCF_002179555.1 Salinicola salarius
AAGACATCATTTTTCAGACAAAGCGTAGAGCGCTCAAGGCAAAACACGGGTTGGGTTCACCCCTGAGCAGTAGCAAAAAGCCCCTGGGTTTCATGACGGCCCGAACCGCTTCTTTTCGTGCCACGCAGCCAGTCGATATCTTTCTCACCGCTGAGCGGCAGTACTCGCGCTCCGTCGCTCGCCTGGCGATCGACACTGGGCGATACTTCAGGGCGCTATTCGCTGATGGAATTCAGGCCGTACATTCGCTGCCCACAGCCGTGCATGGCCGACAACAAAAATGGCTATCAAAATAGCTGTGAAAGGCTAGATTCTTGATTTTCCATACCATGGCATAAGCTGGCATGCAAGTTGCATTTTGGTCGCAATAATGGCGAAATATCGTCTGCTGAAAGCATCAGATAAAGAAAATTGTAACTATTCAGGTGGCTGCGGATGGCAT
>NZ_NHOU01000152.1 GCF_002179555.1 Salinicola salarius
AGCTGGGCATGACCGGCGAGCTGAGCCCGGTGCGCCATCCCGCCAAGCGGCGCCGGATCCGCACCGTGCTACAAGAGCTGGTGCATCGTGCGGCGCTCGTGGTTCAAAAGGCGCGGCAGATCATCCTCGACTTCGGGCAGGACATCGGACGCATGACGGTGTTGAACACCCTGCGAAGCCGCCTGCGCTATCCCCGAGGCACGCCATGCTGATCGTCTGTCGGACAAAGGCACCACGCAGAGAGCTGACGGTCATCGGCAGCCAGTATCAGCGTGTCCAGCGGGTAGAAATGCCTGTCAAAATGGGCTGCTCTCGTCGGTCAGCGTCGCCATGGTTGGTCCTCCCCGGTATGCGTTCAGCGGTTGAGACGGAATCGGCGGTCAGAAAATGCTCGCTGGCGGTGATAGGGGAAGTGTCGGCGCTGGCTTCACGGAATCAGG
>NZ_NHOU01000153.1 GCF_002179555.1 Salinicola salarius
TGGCCACGTACAGGTAGCGTTTCTGCTGCTCGTCAGGCATCTGGGGCAGGTACTTGATGTCGATATGCACGTACCCCGGCTCGTAGTCCTTGAAGGGCTTGTGCCGAGGCTTGCCATCATCTCCGGCATCCTGACGGGCCAGTTCTGCCAGTGTTGGCACCTCGCGGCGCTTGAGCATGCGATGCAGGCCTGAGCGGGACAGTCGAGGGTTCAGGAACTCACGTGCCACGACGAGGAGGTCATCCAGGCCGAGACGAAGGAATTCACGGGCGGCGATCAGCACGTCTTCCTGCTCGGTAGTGAGCGTGGCCAGCAGGTTGTGGCGTGTATGCGGCCGGTCATGGACATCGTCGCGGTATCGCCAGCGGCGTATGGTCGAGTCGGATACGCCATACTGACGGGCCAACTCGCTATCCGTGATGCTGGAGGGTGCTGCC
>NZ_NHOU01000154.1 GCF_002179555.1 Salinicola salarius
CAGGGGTTCAACAAGATGCAGAGCCTGTTGCAGGCCAACCCTGACATTCAAGGCGTGATCAGCGGCAACGACGAGATGGCGCTGGGCGCGATCGCCGCACTCAAGGAAGCCGGCAAGCTGGACGATGTCGTGGTCGGTGGCTTCGACGGTTCGCCAGACGCGGTCGACGCGGTCAAGTCCGGCGAGCTCGCCTACACCGTGCTGCAGCCGGTGGCGATCTTCTCCAAGGCCGCGGTGCAGATGGCCGACAAGTTCATCACCACCGGCGAAACCGGTGTCCAGGGCGAGAAGCACCTCTTCGATTGCATCCTGATCACCCCGGACAACGTCGACAAGTATGTCTCGCCGTTCGTGCTCAAGCAGTAAGACGCAAAGCCGTTCGTCGATCCACCGCCGCGGGCCCTGGCCCGCGGC
>NZ_NHOU01000155.1 GCF_002179555.1 Salinicola salarius
CCGGGCTCAGCTCGCCGGTCATGCCCAGCTGCCCCATCAGCCGCAGGATGTTGTAGGCCAGCTGGGCGAGGTGCAGGATCAGATCGTTGGTGGCGAACTTGCCCGACGGCAGCCGCTCCAGGTCGAGATCGGTCTTGATCTCACTGTGGAATTGCTCGTGGGTGGCATGCGCCTGGTAGCGTTTGATCACCGCCTCCGGCGCCTCGTCCAGGCTGGTCCACCAGCCTTCCAACTCATAGTCCGGTTCGAGCAGCAACTGGCCATCGCGATCGGCGGTGCGCTCGACCAGGCGCATCACGCGTTGGACGACGTATTCGGTCTTGTTGTCGTCGTGGATCGAGACGGTCTGCGTCCACAGCGCCTGGCGCTTGCCAGGACGCAGCTCTTCCCAGTAGTCCGCCGCCAC
>NZ_NHOU01000156.1 GCF_002179555.1 Salinicola salarius
TAATAAGTCTGATGTAAAAGGCAGTGGCTCAACCATTGTGTGCATTGGAAACTGTTAGACTTGAGTGCAGTAGAGGAGAGTGGAATTCCATGTGTAGCGGTGAAATGCGTAGATATATGGAGGAACACCGGTGGCGAAAGCGGCTCTCTGGACTGTAACTGACACTGAGGCTCGAAAGCGTGGGTAGCAAACAGGATTAG
>NZ_NHOU01000157.1 GCF_002179555.1 Salinicola salarius
TGGCAGACTAAACGGCCTGACTTATTTACCAGGCGGGTGGTTAATCACACGGGACCCGACAGCTATTCAAATCCCATGTGTATGTTGTAACGACTGTTTGACTCGTTGACACTGCCCAGTGCAGAACCTTTTATCTCAAGGTAGTACTGCCCCGGTGTTACGTCCTCGGTGATCATGAAGTGTCCACTGTTGTCGGTGTCGCTAGCTAGTAGCTGATCAGCAGAGTTGTATAATGCAGCTTCGATTACCATTGATTGGCCTGAATCGCTGGCAAGGTGTTCGCTGCTTAAGTAAAGCTTCCCAGCCCGATCAACCGGGACTTGGTAGCGAACGGAGGTGCTCGCTAACTGCTGGGTAGAAGAGATAAGTGCCTATTCAAAATTAATCGCGTGATC
>NZ_NHOU01000158.1 GCF_002179555.1 Salinicola salarius
CTAGGGTCTGTTGACGTTTCACATGGGCAGCCATAAAAAACCACAAGCTAAGGCCACCATGCTTTCGTAGTTTCGCTTGAGCTTGTCGTAACGCGTCGCTATGGCGCGATACGGCTTCAACCGAGCAAAGGCATTCTCTACAAGATGGCGATAGCGATATAACCCTCTGTCTAAACTGCTATTTCCTGTCTTTGAGTTGCGCTTGCGTGGGATCACTGAGTCCATCCCCTTGGCGTCGACCTGCTCACGGATACGCTCACTGTCATACCCCTTGTCAGCCACTAATGCCCCACCTATTGGCAACTCATCAATCAGCGCCTGTGCCTCAGTGCTGTCGTGTACGTCACCTCCGGTGATCCTGAAAGCAATCGGTAGTCCATAAGCGTCAAC